>NZ_AWFF01000119.1 GCF_000682755.1 Hyphomonas beringensis | reverse complement strand
TCGCGTCCGATCTGGCTGGTGGTACCGTGGCTCTGGATCCAAATACCGAGTACCGTGTTCTGACGCTCACGAACATCTCTGTGGTGGACCGCCCCTATGACGGGACGACACGTGTCGAGCTGACGGGCGCTCAGTTGGACAATGCCGTCGCGTCCGATCTGGCTGGTGGTACCGTGGCCCTGGATTCAAGTACCGAATACGGTGTGATGTCGGACAAGAATGCCCGCGCGAATAAATTGTTGACGGCGCAATATGAGCTGACGGGCGCGGATCAGGACAATTATATCCTGACCCTGCCGACAG
>NZ_AWFF01000118.1 GCF_000682755.1 Hyphomonas beringensis | reverse complement strand
GTGACGTGGGGCGATGGCGCAAGTGGTGTGACAGGAGAGGTGTCTGCCACCAACAGCCTTGTGGGCTCCCATACAAACGACCGGTTGGGCGCTTATGGTGTGACCGAGCTGAGCAATGGCAATTATTTCGTCCTTAGCCCGAATTGGGACAATATCGGTGCGAGCGAAGCCGGTGCAGTGACATGGGGCAGTGGCACGGAGGGTGTGAGCGGCGAGGTGTCCAAGGACAACAGCCTCGTGGGCACCACGGCAAATGACCGGGTGGGCTACGGCGGTGTGACCGAGCTGAGCAATGGCAATTATGTCGTCAGAAGC
>NZ_AWFF01000117.1 GCF_000682755.1 Hyphomonas beringensis | reverse complement strand
GATCAGGCCTTCAACTCGCTCGATGCGCAGCAAGAGGCCTGTGAGAGTTATATCTCCAGTCAGCGGCATGAGGGGTGGAAGTTGATCCCGGCAGACTATGATGATGGCGGCTTGTCGGGTGGAAACCTGGAGCGTCCGGCGCTTCAGCGACTTCTGGAGGACATCGCGGATGGCAAGGTGTATCTGGTCGTTGTTTACAAGATCGACCGGCTCACCCGGTCACTGGCGGACTTTGCCAGACTGGTAGAACAGTTTGATGCCGCAGACTGCTCGTTCGTCTCTGTTACCCAATCCTTCAACACGTCGACCAGCATGGGACGGC
>NZ_AWFF01000116.1 GCF_000682755.1 Hyphomonas beringensis | reverse complement strand
GATCAGGCCTTCAACTCGCTCGATGCGCAGCGGGAGGCCTGTGAGAGTTATATCGCCAGTCAGCGGCATGAAGGCTGGAAGCTGGTTCCAGCCCATTATGATGATGGCGGATTGTCAGGTGGCAATCTGGAACGCCCTGCACTTCAGCGGCTTCTGGAAGACATCGCTGCCGGCAAGGTCGATCTTATCGTCGTCTACAAGATCGACCGGCTAACCCGCTCGCTGTCCGACTTTGCCAGGCTGGTTGACCGCTTCGATGCGGCGGACTGCTCTTTCGTTTCTGTCACCCAGTCCTTCAACACGTCGACCAGCATGGGACGGC
>NZ_AWFF01000115.1 GCF_000682755.1 Hyphomonas beringensis | reverse complement strand
ATGGCAGAGAGCGATCTGTAGGTCTTGCCGCGATAGGAGAAGCCATTCCCCACGCGATCGACAACATGTGATACGCCGTTCCATTCGCGGACGAGTCTGGCATCGGATTTAAGATGGACGGTAGGACTAATTGTTCCGTTTTCATCGGCGATCGACCGAAGCTGCATCCTGAGACGAAGGCCCAGGCCGCCGCGTTCTGCGGCCTGGGTTTCAAACGCGACGATCCGACAGAGCAGGGGCCTGCTCAGGCCCTTGGGAGGCGGTGCATCGAGTAGTTGCTCGTAACGACCGAACAGATCGGTGCGAGAGAGAGCCTGAAGCTCGG
>NZ_AWFF01000114.1 GCF_000682755.1 Hyphomonas beringensis | reverse complement strand
TACTAGCAACAGTAGCAATCGTTCCGGCTGCTTTTTTTGCGACATCATTCTGTGTCGCTGCGGCACAGGAGTCATCTGCATCTGCGAAATCATCCGATGCGGATCAAAGATATGTTCTGAACAGCGTTACGGTTACGGCCAGTAAACGTGAAGAAGATATTCTGGATGCACCCTATTCGATTTCGGCAGTAACCGGCGAAGATCTTGAGAGGGTCGGTGCGAATGAATACAGGGATTATCTGACGACGGTGCCTGGTGTCGCGCTGGTTGAGACGGGTATCGGGTCGAACAATGTGATCATTCGTGGTCTGGCTACCGCAGCCGGA
>NZ_AWFF01000113.1 GCF_000682755.1 Hyphomonas beringensis | reverse complement strand
GCAGCGGCGTGCTTACCGCATCAGGCACTGGTCGTGCGATGGATCTTGCCGCGCTGAACGGGAAGGTGATCAATCTCGCCGGCGATAGCGGGCTGGTTCTGTCGGGCGGTGGCTATCGCGGTTTCTATGCAGATACGCCTGCCGATGTGGACAGTAGCGTGCTGGGATCTTATCTGCGTCGCTACAATGTCACCGATAACGCAGCCTATGATGCCCTCGATCCGGGCGCCAATTTCGTGGCGTTCCGCTATGCACCGATACTGACGATTACGGCAGATGACGCCAGCCGTGCCTATGGCGAGGACAATCCGACGTTCACGTATCGTATTTCCGGGTTTGAGACGG
>NZ_AWFF01000112.1 GCF_000682755.1 Hyphomonas beringensis | reverse complement strand
ACTTCGCGCACAAGATCCGCAAACGCCGATCAGATCGAATGCGGCAATCGCCACAATGGCAGTGGCACCTGGATGAGGTCTTCGTGAAGATCCGTGGGAAGACTCACTATCTTTGGCGTGCGGTCGACCATGAGGGCGAAGTTTTGGAGTCTTTTGTGACCAAGACGCGCGACAAGGCTTCTGCATTGAAATTTATGCGAAAAGCCATGAAGCGATATGGCAATCCTCAGGTTGTGGTAACCGACAGGCTTCGCTCGTATGGTGCTGCGATGCGTGAAATTGGAAACGCACACCGCCGGGAAACCGGCCGGTACTTGAACAACCGCGCCGAAAACTCGCACCAACC
>NZ_AWFF01000111.1 GCF_000682755.1 Hyphomonas beringensis | reverse complement strand
TCAACTGGCTTGGATCGGTCAGGCCGACCAGGACGTGTCCGCTTTCCCCACTGCCGTAGTCGGGAATTGTGACGGCAATGAACGTGCCTGACCCCTCTACACCATCTAGTTGCGCGAGCCGGCTGCGCCCAGCTGGACCCACGAGGCTGTTGGTGACAGACACCTCTCCTGTTACACCGCTCGCGCCATCGCCCCAAGTCGCCGCACCGACATCGGTCTTACCGCCATTGTCCCAGTACGAACTGGCGACAACATAACTGCCATTGCTCAGCGCCGCCACACCTTTATTGCCCACCTGATCATTTGCAGTCGAGCCCACGAGGCTATTGGTGGCAGACACCACGCCGGTCACCCCCACCGTGCC
>NZ_AWFF01000110.1 GCF_000682755.1 Hyphomonas beringensis | reverse complement strand
GGCCTTCTTGTCCACCATCACACCCGTGGCGCCGTTCGCATCCAGCGTCACGCTGCCGACCGACTCATCCGCAGCCACAACGCCGACCAGCGTGTCCACCACAGAGATGTTCGTGAGCGTCAGAACACGCTTCGCAATATCCGCCGTCAGGCCTGTCGGATCTGTGACCGTGTAATTGCTCGCCTCGGCGCCTGTCAGATCATAGCCCAATACGGTTACCAGCTTGCCCGTACCGACATCCTTGCTATTCAACTCGGCCGTGATGCTTGTCGCGTCAATCGAGACCAGGCTGGCATCAACAGCCTCGACCCCGTCCAGCGTCCCAAGCGTCAGCTGCTGACGCATATTCACGGTCCCGTCATAGACACGGTTGGCCACGGA
>NZ_AWFF01000109.1 GCF_000682755.1 Hyphomonas beringensis | reverse complement strand
CCTATCCCCTGCCCGAAGCCCAGCTCGACCGCTTCCTGCTGAAAGTGGATGTGAACTATCCGGACCTCGACACCGAGCGCCGCATCCTGATCGAGACGACTAGCGGCGCAGACACAATCGTCCGCCCGGCCCTCGATGCCAGCCGCCTTGCCGGCCTGCAAAGCCTGGTCCGCCGCATGCCGGTGGGCGAAAAGATCGTCGCCGCCATCCTGTCACTCGTGCGGGATGCCCGGCCAGAGCAAACCAGGGATGAGCGCGTGCGCCGTCTGGTCGATTGGGGCCCGTCGCCGCGTGCCGGTCAGGCCCTGATGCTGGCCGCCCGCTCCCGCGCCTTGCTGCGCGGACGACTCGCTCCCAGCATTGAGGATGTCGAAGCGCTGGCCGAACCCTGCCTCGGACACCGCATGGCGATGCGTTACGACCCGACCGGAGAGGCGCCAAGCCTGGCAGATCTGATCAATGACCTCGCCCGGAAAGCGGCGTAGCGACAGCTGAATGACTCCCTCTGCCGATCTTCGCGCTGAGGCCGAGAGCCTTGCCCGTCAACTGCCCGGCCTGAACTTCAAGGCCGAGGCCAGCGAAGCTGCGCATATCGGGTCCGCCGGCCGCCGCCGCGCAGGCACAGGCGAGCATTTCTGGCAGTATCGCCGCTATGCCCAGGAAGACGCCGCTGAGCGGGTCGACTGGCGCCGCTCTGCCAAGGGCAATGAATTGTTCGTACGCGAAACAGAACTGGAAACCGCCCGCACGGTGCTGTTCTGGTGCGATGACTCCGCCGGCTTCCGCTGGAAGGGCGAACGCGATCTGCGCACCAAGGCCGAAGAGGCCCGCCTTCTGATGCTGACCATGGGCATCATGATGTCCAAGGATGGCGAACGCGTCGGCATGTTGGGCGCGGGCCGCTCTGCCAGCTTCGGCAAGAAAGCCATTGAGCGCCTGTCTGAAGATCTGGACCGCGGCACGGGCGGCAATTTTCCGCCGCCGCCCCGCGCAGCCGCCACCCTGCTGATCGCGTCAGACTTCTATGATCCGTTGCCGGACTGGCAGGCCCGTCTTGCGCCGATTGCCGCGAAATGCCCGGAAGGCATCCTGCTCGCTGTCTCTGCGCCCATCGAGGAAAGCTTTCCCTTCGAAGGCCGCGTGAAGCTGAGCCGCCCCGGCACAGGCATTGACCGTATTCTCGGCCGCGCCGAAACCCTGCGCGATGAATATCTGCGCCGCTTTGCTGAACAGCGCGACGGCCTTAAGAAACTTGCGAACCAGATGGGCTGGCGGCTCGTCACGCATACGGTTGGCCAGCCTAGCCTTGAGGCCGCCGCGCGACTGAAGGCCCAGATCGAAAGCTTCGGAGCCAGGCTATGACCGCACTTGGCCCCTTCCTGCTTGGCGCGCCCTGGGCGCTGGCAGCTCTTGTCGCCTTGCCAGTCATCTGGTGGGTGCTGCGCGCAACCCCGCCTGCCCCAAAAGATATCGAACTCCCCTCCCTGGCCCTGCTGGACGGGGTTGAGCCGCGCGAGGAAACCCCGGCGCGTACGCCCTGGTGGGTCTGGCTGATCCGCACACTGGCGGTTGCCGCCGCGATCATCGGCCTGGCACAGCCGGTCTATGCGCCCGGCGCGCGCATGGAAACGGCAGAAGGTACCGGCAGTCTGCTGATCGTCGTCGACAATGGCTGGGCCTCTGCCCCGCGCTGGCCGGAATTGATCAATGCCGCAAGTGCCACGCTGGACACCGGAAACCGCGATGCGCCGGTCCACCTGCTGTTGACCGCGCCTCAGCAATTCAATCCGGACCCGGCCGAGCGCGTCTCCCGCGCTGATATGGACAAGCGCCTCTCATCCCTACGCCCACAGGCCTGGGCGCCGGATCGTCAGGACGCGCTGAAGCGCCTGAAAGACTCCGGCTTCAATCCAGACCGTATCTTCTGGGCCAGTGATGGTCTGGAAAGCGATGGCGGGCAGGCCTTTGCGACAGAACTGGCCAATATGGCGCCGCTGACCGTCTTTGCCGGGCCGCCGCCCGGTGCCGCCGTGATTTCAGGCATCCAGGCACAAACAGATTCTGTCTCCGTCACAGCGCGGCGCGCCTCTCCCCGCGGAGAGGCAACCGGCTTTGTCTCCGCGCTGACACTTGATGGCTCAGCGCTCGCAACCGCGCCGCTCACTTTCGCGGATGGCGAGACAGAGGCCGTCGCAGACTTCAGGATTCCCGCCGCCGCCCTTGCCCGCATTGCCCGCTTCAATGTGACCGGCCAGCAGGGCGCGGGCACCGTCTGGCTGTGGGATTCCTCGGATCGCTCCCGCCGGGTTGGCCTGGTCGATGCAGGCAGCGCGTCTCAGCCGCTGCTGTCTGACATGCACTATATCCGCAAGGCGCTGGAGCCTTTTGCGACCATCTCTGAAGGCTCGATCGAAAACCTCGTCGCCGCCTCGCCCGATGCCATCATCATGAGCGATATTGGCCAGATCCTGCCGCATGATGCAGAACTGCTTCACAAATGGGTGGAAGACGGCGGCGCGCTGATCCGCTTTGCCGGCCCGCGCCTCGCCGCGCAGGGCGATGACCTTTTGCCTGTTGCGCTGCGCCGTTCATCCCGCGCACTTGGGGGCGCGCTCGCCTGGGACGAACCGCAGGCCATGGCCCCCTTCCCGGAGGCCTCTCCCTTTGCCGGACTGAACGTGCCGCCGGAAGTCCGCATCCGCCAGCAGGTGCTCGCCCGTCCGGGGCCGGAGCTTGCCTCCAAAACCTGGGCGCGGCTTGCCGATGGCTCTCCCCTCGTCACGGCAGACCAGCGCGGCAAAGGCACGCTCATCCTGTTCCACACAACCGCCGGGCCGGACTGGGCAGACCTCGCCTATTCAGGCACGTTCTCACAGATGCTGCGCCGCTCGATTGCCGCGGGCCGGGGCGAAGCCGTCAATGATGCCGAAGGCTCCTACTCACCCCTGCTGACGCTGGATGGCTATGGCCGCCTGTCTCCTGCCGGGCCTAATGCCGCGCCGTTGAAGGCCACAGATTTCGGCACGGTCAAGCCGTCCGAAGCCCACCCGCCGGGGCTCTATCAGGGGCCTGCCGGAACCCGCGCGCTGAATGCTGGCGCGGGAGAGCGCCCTGTCCTGATCGTGAACTGGCCAGTGTCGGCCCGCCTGCTCGGCGATGCCGAGGCGCGCTCTCTGCGCCTTGCCGGGCCGCTGCTGGGCTTTGCCGCGCTGTTGCTGGCACTGGACCTGTTCATCGCACTTTCCGTGTCGGGACGGCTTCCCCGCTTTGGCCGCAAGGCCGCCAGCGCAGGCATTCTGCTGGCCGCAGGGTTTCTCGTGCTCTCTGCGCCGCAACAGGCAGACGCGCAGGCCTTTCAATATGAATTGATGCCGGATGGCAGCTATCGCCGTGTCACGACCGAAGGGCGCACCATCCGCCTGCCCAACACGCCGGGCACATCCCAGAAGGAAGTCAATGCCGCGCTGGACATGCGCCTCGCCTATGTTGAAACGCCAGACCGCGCTCTGAATGAACGTACGCGCGCTGGCCTGTTCGGCCTGTCCAATGTTCTCCGCCTGCGGACTTCGGTTGAACCTGCAGAACCGGATGGCATCAATCTTGAGACGGATTCGCTGGAACTCTACCCCCTGATCTATTTCAACATACCAGACTCCATGCCGCCCCTCTCAGAGGCGGCCATCACCAATTTGAACACCTATCTACGCTCTGGCGGCGCACTGGTGATCGATACGCGCGCTGGCGGAACGATTGGCACAGAGACGGATGTCTCGCGGCTGGAAACCCTGCTCGAAGGGCTCGACGCGCCGCCGCTACAGCCGGTTGGGGAAAATCATGTGCTGACGCGCAGCTTCTACCTCCTCGACGATTTCCCCGGCCGTTATGCTCATCGCCGTCTCTGGATCGAACAGGCTGGCGATGCCTCCGCGCCGCGCGGAGATGGCGTCTCGCGCCTGTTCATCGGGGATGCCGACTGGGCGTCCGCCTGGGCCGTGGATGATCGCGGGCGAGACCTTTACTCCGTGGACGGCGGTGAACAGCAACGGGAAATGTCGCGCCGGTTTGGCGTCAACCTCGTCATGTATGTGCTGACCGGAAACTACAAGGATGATCAGGTTCACCTGCCAGCCTTGCTGGAACGTCTTGGGGAAGGCGAAGACGAAAATGCGCCCGGCTCTCCGACGAACATCATTGATGGGGGACCGCAATGATTGATGCGACCCGTCTCGGCTTTGACCCCTTCCTCGGCTGGCCTGTCCTGTGGATCGTCGTAGCGCTCGCCGCTCTGGCCTGGCTCGGCTATCTGTTCCTGCGCGGAAAAGCCTGGGCAACACGGGGTCTGGCGCTGACTTTGCTGGCAGCGGCACTGTCGAACCCATCCCTGGTGCAGGAAGAGCGAGAGCCCCTTCCCTCCGTTGCCGCGGTTATCCTGGACCGTTCCGAAAGCATGGAATTTGGAGACCGCGAAAGCGCCGCTTCCGCCGCCTTTGCAAATCTCAAGGCGCAGCTGGACGCAGACCCGTCCCTTGAAGTGCGCGTGCTGGAGAGCGATCCCGGGGATGACGGCACGCACCTCTATGGCGCGCTGGAAGGTCTGATGGCGGATGTTCCGCGTGACCGGATTGCCGGCGCGGTCTTCATTACCGATGGCCAGATCCATGACCTGCCCAAACCGGAAGATGATGACCGTCATATTGGCCCGCTTCATGGCCTGATTGTGGGCGATCCAGATCGTGGTGACCGGCGGGTGACAATTGTGGACGCGCCGGATTTCGGCATTGTCGGAGAGACCGCAAATCTGGTGATCCGCGTGGATGATCCTGAAGGCGACGATGTGGATGTCACCGTTTCCGTCAATGGCGAGATGACGGAGAAACTGCGCGTCACACCGGGCGAGGATACCAGCCTGCCTATCGAGATCGAGCGGCGCGGCGAGAATGTGATCGTCGTCGAGACCCCGCCCGGACGGCAGGAACTGACGCTGGCGAACAATCGCACGGCGACGACGCTTTCCGGCGTGCGAGACCGCTTGCGCGTGCTGCTGGTGACAGGCAAACCCAACCAGGCAGGCCGCGTGTGGCGGGATCTTCTGAAGTCCGACCCGTCGGTCGATCTGGTCCACTTCACCATTCTGCGCCCGCCTTACAAGACCGATTACACGCCGACGGAAGAGCTGGCGCTGATCGCTTTCCCGACTGAGGAATTGTTCGAGGACAAGCTGAAGGAATTCGATCTCATCATCTTCGACCAGTATGAGCGGCGCGGTGTGATCACGCAGTCCTACCTGGCGAATATGGCGCGTTATGTGGCTGATGGCGGCGCGCTGCTGATTGCGGCGGGCGAGCCGTTTGCCGGGCCGGGCAGTCTGGCGCGCTCTCCGCTGGCGTCTGTTCTTCCGGCCGCGCCGACGGGGAATATCTATACCGGCGACTTTACGCCCGAGCTGACCGAGGCGGGCAAGCGCCATACGGTGACGATGCCGCTGGAGGGGCGCAAATGGGGCGGCTGGATGCGCTATATCGATGCGAATGCCGTGGCCGGTGATGTGCTGATGAGCGGGCCGGACGGCAAGCCGCTGCTGATTGTTGACCGCGTTGGCAAAGGCCGGGTTGGCATGTTGATGTCAGACCAGATCTGGCTGTGGGCGCGCGGACATGATGGCGGAGGGCCATTTGCGGAGCTGATCCGCCGGGTGGTTCACTGGATGATGAAAGAGCCCGAGCTGGAGGAACGCAAGCTGAGCCTTGTGGCCGAGGGCGACACGGCGCGCGTGGAGCTGCGCACCCTGCTGGATACCGCGCCGCCGCTGACCATCGAGACGCCGGAAGGCAGCCTGATGGAGCCGGACTGGCGCGAGCAGGCGCCGGGCCAGTTCGTGGCCGAAGCGCCGATTGACCAGCTGGGCCTTTACCGCGCCGAGGCGGGCGGCCTGGAAGCTGTGGCGCTGAACGGACCGGCCAATCCGAAGGAATATGCCGATCTTCAGTCCACGACCGAGGTGCTGGCGCCGCTGGCGCGCGAGACCGGCGGCAATGTCTTCCGCCTGAATGAGGCCGGCACGAATCTGCCGGACATTCGCCGCGTGGGAAATCGCGGCACTGCCTCTGGCGGCACCTGGCTGGGCCTGAGGGAGCGCGGCGCTTATGCGGTGCGGTCTTCCTCCAGCCAGCCTTTGCTGCCGGGAATTCTGGCGGCGATCGGCCTGGTGGCGCTGTTGCTGTTGGCCTGGCGGCGCGAGGGGAAATAGCGCGGCACGCGCGGCCGGACCCCGCATGGGCGGGCCGGCAAAGGGCGCTGAAATTTCAGGCAGGCCTCAGGATGTGTTGGCCGGCTCTGGCCAGTCAGACAGGGCGCGGCTGACAAAGCCCGGCAGGGATGTGGCGACAAGGCCCAGTTCCGGCCCGAGGCGAAAGGCGCTTTGCGCGGGCGGGCAGATCGGCCTTGGCTCCCCACCCTGTTTCAGTTTCTGCAGCTGGCGCGCGACGCGCTTTGCGGCGGCCTCCGGCTTTTTCAGCACACGGTGCAGCGCGATGATGTGCGCCAACAAGGGCGCGGCGGGCACCGGCCCGCTAGGTACAAGATGCGCGGCCCCCTGCCCGGCAAACGCGTCTTTCCAGTCTTCGACATAGGGCGTGCGCGCACCGATCAGGCGCAGGCGGTATTCCGGCGGCGCGAGGGCGCGAAAACTCTGCGTTACATCTTCTGCCCCATCTGGCAGGGCAGACTGACCCGAAACAGCCCCAAAACTATCCCGTTTCTGCCCCATGGCACAGGCAGGCACATCCAGCCCCAGCGCCATCAGCAGGATCAGACGGCGAACGATCACCTCAATCGCCTTCAGCCGCCCGCGCACCCTGGCACGCAGGCTTTTCGTCACGGTCTTGGGTTCCAGGTGCAGGTTCGCGTCCCCGCGCACGGAAAACAGCGCCTTGCGCGCCGCCTCCAACCCCTGCTCGATAAACCCGCTCATCTCACTCATGCCGCAGAGTCTATGAGCGCGGGTTTTCAGACGGATTGGGGTTCAGTCCAGCCTCGTATCCGATTAAATCATATCAAATACAGAACCAGCCCGAGGACTAAACAGACGCTCATAAAACTTCATTAGATACGCATCTGTCATACCCGCGACGTAGTCACAAAGCACCCTCGTTTTGTCATCTGACTTTTGATACCGATCACTGAGGTACTTGGGTAGCAACCGGGTAGGATCTGAAGCGATGGCTTCAAATACTGCAACTACCATCCCTTGGCCTTTAAATTCCAATTGCTGAACTCTTGGTTCTAGTATCACTTCGTTGCGAACAATTCTTTTCAACGCGTCCAAGAACTTCTTCTGCTCAACAGGAAGGGTTGCTTTATAACGCAGCAGCGGCTCTTCGAATTGCTCTAGTTCAACAACTTCTACAGCTGTCAGGAAGTGGTTTATCATTCTGCTGATACAGCGCTTGCGTATATTGCTAGCAGAGAAAAGCATATTTACGAAATGACCATAAACATCATTGCCGCACTCCTCAGGATACTTAGCCTTCAACGCATCGAGGAAAGACGTGCACTGATCTTCCTGTACTCCGCTTGCAAACTCTTCACGGCGCAGCAGACCCATCGCTATGGCGTCTTCCAAATCGTGGACACCATACGAAATATCATCAGCAAGATCCATTATGCTGCAATCAAAAGATTTGTACTGCGTTTTGTGGTGGTCCTTCTCGTTAACTTTCAGACTCTGAAACAATTCTCTATCTATGGCAGACAATGGCCTTAGCACCCACTGCACAACATCCTCTTCTGTATCAAGATAACACTTTGGGGGCTTAGACTTTTTAGTATCGAGTACGGAGATTGTGCTTGTTGTCTCCCTTAGTACAGGGGTACTATTTGACGTCATTGAAAACGAAGCGGGGTATTTCAGAATGCCAAGCAATGTACGCCGACACAAATTAGCGCCGCAGTCCTTTGAGAAGTTCTCTAGCTTTGAAAGAATCCTCAGCGTCTGCCCGTTACCTTCGAAACCACCGTTTTTGCGCATGCAGTAATTCAGAGCCACTTCCCCGCCATGGCCAAAGGGCGGATGGCCAAGGTCGTGTGTACTCCCTATTGCTTGAACGAGGCTACGATCCGGTAATGGGAGTTTTTTAGAAAGACGCTGATTATCAATGGATATTTGTTTTACGATACCACTAGCAATTTGGGCTACTTCGAGAGAGTGGGTCAATCGCGTCCTGTAAAAGTCGCTATCGCCTAGATTGAGAATTTGCGTCTTGCCCTGCAGACGCCGAAATGAAGCAGAATGTATAATTCTTGCATAGTCTATATCACCGGCGTCTCTCGCGTCCTCGCCTTGCTTAGTCCAGGCTTCTTTTCTCTCAATCCAAACTTCCATAAAATACTCACAATCAATCTACCAAAGATTGCTTTTTGTACTTGGTAAATTGATAATTCATTATTACTTTAAAGCTTCAAAACCCCCTAAAAACCGCTGCTTCGTCTACGGATTTTCTTTTTGAGACGACGGCATTGGCGGGGAAGCTATCGTCGGGCCAGCCCATGGCGATGCAGGTCTGGATCACCTGATCCTCCGGGATGCCCGCATGTTCGCGCACGACGGGGCTTTGCATGATGCCCTGCGAATTGATCACACAGCCGAGCCCGCGTGACCAGGCCGTGTTGACAATGCAATTGACAACGCCGCCACAATCAAAGGGCGGAATATCCCCGCCGGCCAGCGCCTTGTCATAAGTGATGACGATGGAGACCGGGGCGTCAAACTGGCGGAAGCCGCGCAGCACCCAGTCCATCCGTTTCTCCTTGTCGTGACGTTCTATGCCCATCGCCTCGAACAGCTGAATGGCAATCTCTATCTGGCGCTGGCGGTGCACGCCATCATAGGCCGGGCCCATGCGGAATTCGCGGCTGTCAGGCACGCCGGCCATGTTCCGCTCCACATTCCCTTCGCGGATCTTGTCCAGCACGTCGCCCGTGACGACGTAGAAATTCCAGGGCTGGGAATTCAGGGAGGTGGGCGCGCGCATGGCCAGCTCCAGAATCTCGCGGATCAGCTCTTTCGGGACAGGCTTGTCCAGATAGCCGCGAATGCTGCGCCGTGTCTTGATGACTTCATCATATTCCATGGGGCGGGCCCTTCCCTGCTGTATTGTCTTGTTATCCGCGCAGTGCGCTTGCGGCGCCACGATAGCCCCCTGCCCCAGCGTCACAAAAGCGGTTTTGGCAAGGGGGCATATTTCCGGCTGCATTCTGCGCGCGGCGCGCTAGACTGGCCGCCGATCACGGGACGATCCAAGGGAGGGATTCACGATGACAGCCATGGCAGCCGCAACACTCTATGTGGGCCTGTTCGCCCTGTTGATGCTGGTTCTGAAGGCCAATGTCGCCCGCGTGCGGGCGAAGGAAAAGGTGATGTTCGGCGATGGCGACAATGACGCCATGCTGCGCGCCATTCGCGTGCAGGGCAATGCGGTGGAAGATGTGCCCATCGTGCTGATCGGCCTGGTGGCGCTGGGCGCGATGGCCGCGCCGGTATGGGCGGTGCACGGGCTGGGCGCGGCGTTCCTGCTGGGGCGCGTGCTACATGCGGTGGGGCTTGGCGGCTCTTCCGGCAGCAGCATGGGGCGGATGGTCGGCACGCTGCTCAGCGCGGTCGTGCTGTTGCTGACGGCGGGCCTGTGCGTGGGCATGGCCGTGGCGCAGGTGTTCTAGGGGCCCGCTGGCGCGTTAAAGCGCGGTGACGAGGCCGGAGAGCTGGCTGGCATCCCCGGCGAGGCTTTTGACCATGACACGCGCCTGGTCCTGCGGGCCGGGAAAGGTCAATTGGTGCTTCGGGGTGACGGTGAAGCCGATCTCGGTGAAATAGCTGGGCGCGCCGATCAGGATGGCAGCGGGCCAGCCGGCGGCCTCGCCTGCCTCCAGCGCGGCGGCGGTGACGGCCTGGCCCAGGCGGCTGCCCCGATGGCTGGGCGCAACGGCGACCGGGCCGTAGAACAGCGCGCGGTCAGCGGCCTTGCCCACTTTCAGCGGCCAGACACGGCAAACGGCAATCACCTTGCCATCCAGCACGGCCACGCGGTTGATCTCTGGCAGGGAGCGCGAATATTCGCGCAGGCGCTCTGCCGTCTTGGCGAAGTGGCCAGGACCAAAGGTGCGGTCGAACAGGTCTTCGATCGCTTCGGCGTGCAGCTGGGGCGTTTCAGGGACAATCTGGGGCATGGCGAGCGCGTTTAGGGCGCATTGGCCTGCGGTTCAAGCAACACTTTCCTGCGGGCTGCTATGCATCAATACTTGATGGAGCAGCCATAGGGCTGCGTATTTGCCGGATTGACGGGCTCGCCAGCCGCCAGGCTGTCCATCGCCGCGCGGACATAATTGGTCGCGGTTTCAAGATCTGCCACCCTGGCCGAGGGTTTGTCGTCAATCGCGCCCTGATAGGCAATCGCGCCTTCGGGCGTGATGATGAACATGTGCGGCGTCGTCTTGGCGCCATAGGCGCGGCCAATCTCTCCACTGGCATCAAGGATGACATGGGCGGGCGTTGCGCCACGCGCGAGGTTCATGTCCAGCACTTCCGCGCCGGTGCGGTGGCCCTGCCTGCCCGGCGCCGAGGAGATGACCGACAGCCAGACCATGTCGCGCTCGGCGGCATCGGTCTGCAGGCCCTGCATGCTGGCGGGCGGGATGGCGTAATGCTTCTGCACGAAGGGACAGCCATCATTGGTCCATTCCAGGATCACGGTCTTGCCGGCGAAATCGGCCAGCGAGACGGTCTCGCCCGATGCGGTGATGCCGGTGAAATCCGGCGCCAGCTCTCCCGGCTCTGTCGCGGCAGAGGCCTGCACAGTGGACGCGATCAGGGCGCCCGCCGTCAGCGCGACGGCTGCGGCCATGCCAGCAGCGATGGAGACATTGCGTCGGCTCATGAACATAGCGGATCTTCCTGTCACAATGGCGCGGCCAATGAGGGGCATCCTGCCCTAATCCTGGCTGACGAGTCCAATGACAAGACTTTTGGAGAGAATCTCCGGCAGGATCTGCGGCTCGGTGCTGCCCGCCGGATACCAGAGATACATCGGCACACCGGCGCGCTGGCGGCGCTTCAGCTCGTCTGCGATGACCGGGTCCTTGCGGGTAAAGTCCGCAACCAGAAAGGCCACGTCATGTTCCTGGAAGGCAGTCTGTACGGCCGACGTCTTCAGCGTCGTCATCTTGTTGAGCTGGCAAGTGGCGCACCATGTGGCCGTGAAGTCCACAAAGACGGGGCGGCCTTGTGCGGTCAGCTCAGCGACGCGCTCCGGGCTCCAGACTTCGGTTTCATATTTCTCCGCATAGAGACTTGAGCCGCCTGCAGCCTGCCCTGCCGTATCGGCGGCATGCACGGCCGGATAGACGAGGCCTGCAACCAGCGCCACCGCCGCGAGGCCCTTCAGCAGCGGACGCGTGCTGCGCTTGCCCAGCCAGATGCCGAACGCAATCAGAGTTGCGCCCGCCACCGCCCAAGCCACAGCGCCAGGGCCAGAGACCGCGCCCAGCGTCCAGAGCAGCAGCGCGGCGGTCAGGAACATCGGGAAGGCAAAGAATTGCTTCAGCGTCTCCATCCAGCGGCCGGGCTTTGGCAGCAGGCGCGAGAGGCCGGGCACGAAGCTGAGGATCAGGTAAGGCAATGCCAGGCCAAAGCCCATGGCAAGGAACACCGCCATCACCGCAATGGCAGGCTTGTCCAGTACAGCGCCAAGGGCCGCGCCGAGGAACGGACCGACACAAGGCGCGCCGACCACAGCGGCAAGCACGCCGGTAAAGAAGGCCCCCATCGCGCCGCTGCGCGAAGCAAGGCCGCTGCCGGTATTCTGGATGGAGCCGCCAAGTTCAAACATGCCGAGCAGCCATAGTCCGATCACGAACATGACCAAGGCCAGTACGGCCACGGTCGGCCCGTTCTGCAACTGGAAGCCCAGCGTGGCCGTGCCGGTGGCCTGACGGATCAGGATGATCGCGAGTGCCAGCGCGGCGAAAGAGACAAGTACACCGCCCGTATACCAGAGGCCATGGCTGCGCACTTCGCCCTCATGGCCGGACGCGACCGCATGCACCATGCCCATCGCCTTGATGGAGAGGACAGGCAGCACGCAGGGCATCAAATTCAAGATCAGGCCGCCAAGCAATGCCGCAAAGATGAGGCCGACAAGACCGGCTCCGCTGCCACCAGCAGCGCGCGAGCGCTTGGCCGGTGTGCCGGATGTGTTGGCAAAGGCCTCCCCCTGCTCTGCCGAAAACGCATAGCCGGTCCGCTCGCCATTCTCGGTTTCCACAACGATGACGCCATCCAGCGTGCCGTCCAGCGCGTCTGCATCCGGCACCAGTTCCAGCGTCGCGCCGTCACTGCCGAAGCTGAGAGGCTGGTCAGCCGGATGGCTGATCTCGTGACCGAAGGGATAGAAGCGAATATCGGAAGACGGATCAAATCCGGAAGTCGATTTCAGGCTGAGCTTCCAGGGCGCGGCAGAGGTATCGATGCGCGCCGCGCCGTCATATTCCAACGGCGCCTGGGCGACCCATTCGCCGATCAATGTACCGTTTTTCGTATCCGGCTCGCTGACGCCGACCGGCAGTGACAGGCTGACTTCTGCCGTTTCCGGCACGCAAATCTCTTCGCAGATCAGATAATCGGCCAGCAGATTGATGCGCACAGTACGTTCGGCATCAGCCGGTATGGTGACCGGGAATGGCAGGACAAGGCGTTCATCATAGCCATAATCCATGATCTCCCCTTCCACGACAGGCAGGAGGTGCGGGATCGGCCAGACGAAATCTCCGAGCGCACCATCGGGGATCGTGCTGCCTTCCAGAAGATCGATTCGCGGCGGCAGGCCGGCATCGCCCGCATTGCGCCAATAGACGTGCCAGCCATCCTCCAGATCCATTTTGAGGGCGACATAGAAGGTCTCGCCCGGCAGGACGGCATGGCGCTCTGAAATCAGTTCCACCATCGCATGCCCGCCATCGACCGGCTCGGCGCGGGCAGCAGGAAAAACAGACAGCAGGGCCAGCGTCAGGCTGGTCAGGAGGGCACGGAGCATGGAGCGTCCTTCGCGTGGAAACGGCGTTTCTTCAGATTTGACGACCATATGCCCGTTCTGGCCAGCATATTGAAGGGCCTCGCTTATTCGTGATCGCCGCAGGGGGCGCGTACAACCCGCATGAAAAAAGGGCGGCTCAACCGGGCCGCCCTCATCTCAGATCTGTTTATTTCAGGCCGGATCAGGCGTCAGCAGGGGCCGCTGCCGGCTGCGCACGCAGGGCACGCTGGATCACGGTCTGCCAGTTCAGCAGGCCCAGCAGGTGCGCATAGATCGCGCCAATCGCGCCATTATTGCGCAGTTCCAGGTACTTATCCTGCGGCAGGGCGTTCAGCTTCTCTTCGGAGATGGCCCAATAGTCAGCGATCTTCTGAGGGTCGCCCGAAGGATTGCCCTCTGCGTCGCGCGGCTGGAAGGAGATGGTCTTCTGCTCGAAAAGATCTGCGTTGCGGATCAGCTTCACGAACTCACCCGTTGCCTGACGCTGGCGCTCGAATTCCTTGCAGAATTCGATGGCATCATTGGTGAACTTGCTCGGCTGGCCGTTTTCGAAGAACGGAATTTCCGGCTGGTTGGTGACCATCGGGGCTTCGCGGTCAACGCAGAGCACCAGGCGGTCGGATTTTTCGTCTGACGCGAACACGAACGGATAGCGGCGCACGAAGGCCGGGACGTAATACTCGTCTGCGACCATGCCTTCATCCGTGACGAAGAGGTTCTGGCCCTGACGCACACCCATGACAGCCACCGGCGTGCGGTCATCACCTACGAAGATGATCGGGTACGACCCTGCAGCCATTCCGAATTCCGTAACGGTTATCGGCACAGCATGGGCTTCACGAAGGAAAGCGAAAGGCTGATCAATCTTTTTAATGCCAAGTCCGGCATGAGCTTCCGCATTCAGTGCTTGCGGCTGCTTGTAAAACATGACTTGACCCGCAAGCGGGCCTGTCCCGCCAGACTGCGGAGTTGCAGGTGTTGTGTTCACGGTTAAGACTCCCGAAATTGTTGGCAAACCGATACCGGAATTAGGCAGAGGCCACAACAGCCGATAGGTCCAGAACTGCAGTGAGGAAAAGGCGATATTTCAGACATGTTTGCATCCTTGATCAGTAAGTCCGGCAAAACCTTCCGTCCCCTGCTTGCCGGACTCACTGCCCTGCCCCTGCTGGTGATGTGCGCGCCGCCGGTCGATGATGCCGGTACGCCGCGGCGCATTGCCCGGCAGGTAGACCAGATGCTGACCTCTATCGCGCAGACCGAACTGGCCGGAGACCCGGAACTGGCCACGCGGCTCGGCCTGTCAAAAGACACGGCGGGCTATGAGTTCAACGCCTATCTGACTGACCGCTCGCAGGCGGCCTATGAACGGATGCGCGTCACCCGGCTGGAGACGCTGGAGGCCCTGCTGGCCGCGCCGCGCCCGGCCGCTGGCGGCGATCAGGCGCGGCATCTGGATACGGTGATCCATGCTTATGAGACCGCCGAGACATTGTTCGTCGCCGGTCACGGGCAAACCGGCCTCGGCCATGCCTATCCCTATGTCGCAGACCATATGCGCGGGGCCTATATCGATATTCCGGACCTGATGACCCGGTCCCATCCGGTCAATACGGCGCAGGAAGCGCGCGATTATGTGGCCCGGCTCAGCCAGATTGCGCCGACGCTGCAGGATGAACGCCGCCGGCTGGAGGCCGATGCGCGGTCTGGCATCGTCCCACCGGTCTTCATTCTGGAGCGCATGCAGACCCTGGCTGAAGAGGCCGGCGCAGGTCCGGCAGAGGAGCATGTCCTGGTCACCACGTTGGAAAACCTTATGGGCGGGCCGGAAGATCTGACCGAAGAAGAGCGCGACAGACTGTTGGAAATGGCCACCGGGCTGGTGCGCGATGAGGTTCTGCCAGCCTATTCGGATTACGGGACCGCGCTGGAAAAGATGAAGGAAAATGCCCCGCAGGAGCCTGGCGTGTGGCAGCTGCCGGATGGCGAAAGCTATTATGACGCCGCGCTGCAGGCTTACACCTATGAGGGCATGACGGCGGAAGCCCTGCACGCGCAGGGCATCGCCGAAGTCGAGCGGCTGAGCGGCGAACTGATGCAGGCGCTGGAGGCACAAGGCTATACAGAGGGAACATTGGCCGAGCGGCTGGCCGCGCTGACGGCGGAGGAAGGCCAGCTTTACGAGGACACACCGGAAGGCCGCGAAGCCCTGCTGGCCCGGCTGCGCCAGCATCTGGCAGAGGCGCAGGCGACGACCGGTGATGTGATGCCCTACATGCCGCGTACGGCGGTCATCGTGCGCGCGGTGCCGGACTTCCTGCAAAGCTCTGCCCCGTCAGCCTTCTACAGTGCCGCGCCGGCAAATGGCTCAGCGCCCGCCCAGTTCGAGATCAATCTGGGCGACATGACCGCCTGGCCGGACTTCACCCTGGCCACGCTGGTCTATCACGAGACCATTCCCGGCCATCATCTGGAAAGCGCGATCACGGCGGAACGCGCGAACCTGCCGCTGATCCGGCAAATGATCTGGAACGTCGCCTATGGCGAGGGCTGGGGCGTCTACAGCGAAGTGCTGGCCGATGATCTGGGCCTGTATGACGAAGACCCGCTGGGCCGGATCGGCTATCTACAATCCATGCTGTTCCGGGCCGCGCGCCTGGTGGCGGATACCGGCGTGCATGAGATGCGCTGGACCCGGCAGGATGCGATTGACTATCTAACAGAGACGACCGGCCTGCCGCGCGCGGCGATGGCCCAGGAAGTGGACCGCTATACGGTATGGCCGGGACAGGCCGCCGCCTATTGGGTCGGCGCGAAACGGATTCTGGATTTGCGCGAACGGGCAGAGCGCGTTCTGGGACCGGATTTCGACCTGAAAGCCTTCCACCAAATCGTGCTGAGCGGCGGCCCGCGGCCCCTGTCCATTCTGGAAGATGATGTGGAGCGCTGGTACATCGAAAAGCTGAACGCCAGCAAATAGACCCTCTTTGGCCGTCAAACCAACGTGCCCCTGCCCCAAAACCGCCATGACTGGATTACCATCCTGTCATCCACTGGACGCCTATTGGAGGGACACACACATGCACATCAAACGGATTATTCTGGGCAGCGTCGCCGCCGCCACCTTACTGGCCGCTTGCGAAACCGAGATGGCGCCAGGGGACAAGGCGGCCACGGAAACGGTCGAAGTCACAGCAAGCCGCATGGAAGATTATTCGGCGACACCGCCACCGCCTGCCCCGCCGCCGCCCGCAATGGCTGGCATGGCAAGCCAATCGAGAGCTATGGCCTCCCCCATGCCCGGCATGGCAGCGCCACAGCCCGAATTCCGCGACAAGTATGAGGATGTTGAGGCGAACCCGGTCAAACTGGTCAGTGAAGAGCCGGTCTCGACCTTTTCCATTGATGTGGACACGGCATCCTATGCCAATGTCCGCCGGTTCCTGGAAAGCGGCGTGCTGCCGCCCAAGGACGCCGTGCGCATCGAGGAAATGATCAATTATTTTGATTACACCTATCCCCAGCCCGGCGCGGAGGAGGCCCCCTTCTCCACCCAGGTGAACATCATGCCCTCTCCGTTCGCGGAGGGACGCGAATTGATGCAGATCGGCATTCAGGGCCGCGACATTGACCGCGAGGCCCGCCCGCCGGTCAATCTGACCCTGCTGATGGACGTCTCGGGGTCCATGTTCTCTGATGACAAGCTGCCACTGGCCAAACAGGCCATCAAGCTGATGCTGGAAGAAATGGAGCCGACGGACACGATTGCCATTGTTGTCTATGCCGGGGCCGCCGGTGAAGTGCTGGAGCCGACACCCGTCAGCGACAAGCGCAAGATTGTTGCCGCGCTGGAAAGTCTGCAGGCTGGCGGTTCGACTGCTGGCGGCGAAGGCCTGCGCCTGGCCTATTCCCTTGCCGAAATGGGCATGAAGGAAGATGCGGTGAACCGCGTGATGCTGCTGACCGATGGCGATTTCAATGTCGGCATTTCAGACCCCGAACAATTGGAGGATTTCGTTTCACGCAAGCGGGACACGGGCATTTACCTCTCCGTGATCGGATTTGGCCGCGGCAATTACAATGATGCGATGATGCAGAAGATCTCTCAGGTCGGGAACGGGACGGCGGCCTATGTCGACACGCTGAGCGAGGCCCGCAAGGTGCTGGCCGACGATCTGTCCGGCAACATGTTTCCGATTGCGGATGATGTGAAGATACAGGTCGAGTTCAACCCGGCCCGCGTCTCTGAGTATCGCCTGATCGGATACGAGACGCGCATGCTGGACCGCGAGGATTTCAACAATGACAAGGTGGATGCGGGCGATATTGGCGCCGGCACCAGCGTGACGGCGATCTATGACATCACGCCGGTCGGCTCATCCGCCGCGCAGATTGATCCGCTACGCTATGGCGACAAGACCAGGCCTGAGGGGGATCTGTCCGGCGAGTATGCCTTTGTGAAACTGCGCTATAAGGCGCCCGGCGCGGCAGACTCCATCCTGCTGGAGCGGCCTGTCACCGACGCAGACCGTGTGGACAGTCTGGACGCCGCCCCGCAATGGGCGCGCTTTGCCACAGCAGTGGCGGGCTTTGGCGAAATGCTGAAAGGGGGTGAGACCCTCAGCGCCGGTTTCGGGTGGGAGGCGATCCGAAATCTGGCATCCGGCGCCAAGGGCCCCGATGAGTTTGGCTATCGGGCAGAATTCATTGAGCTGACCCGGCTGGCAGAGACGGCTGAGGCACAAGCCGCCCTGAACAGACCAGGCCAGGAACAATAGGCTCAGGCGGCGATTGGCGCCGCGTCAGCCCGGTTGTGGCCTGAAAAGCAGACCGGGCTGAAGCCCTCTTCGATGTCGGCGGCCATTGTCTTGCGGGCGGCAGCATCAAATTCCAGCGCCACGAAGACGGCATTCGCGCCATAGCGCTCTGCATCTGCCAGGGCCCAGATCGGCTGAACGTCATTCGGCCGTCCGGACAGTTCAACAACGCGGATGATACGCCATCCATATGTGTCGGGGGCAGCGAAGATCGCCACACCGGCCGAGCGCGCCCAGGGCGCTTCTGTTGCAACACGCTGGAACTGCCAAGCTTTACCGGACTGTCCCCGAAATCTGACTTCGATACCCATGTTCATGCTCCGTTCTGGTAGGTATGTTCCTATAATGTTCCAGAACGTTCCGCAAGAAGTTTTTAGTTAACAGTGGGTTAACGGATTCGGTGAAATTTATTCGACTATCCGGAAGCGGCTGCGGTCGAAAACCCGTAATACCTGCGACAGATCACGGCCCCGGCGCAGCACCTGCCCGGCTTGTCCGTAGACGACGTACTGACCTTGCATGTTCGCGAGATGGGGTTGTTTTTCTATGCGCCAGGTGGGGTTTTCGGCATGGCGGCGGAAGATGGCAAAGATGGCATGGTCCTTGTGCATACCAATCGCGTAATCCCTTGCCTGGCCTGACATGACAAGTCGGCCATAGACATCGAGAATCGGCTGCATCTCTGTTTTGTGGAAAGCGATTCGCGGTTCCGGGGGCGTTATTTTGTGCGGTGTTTCGGCCATTTCTCCCTTTCTCGACTCTCCCGTCACGCGAAAACATGACGTTTAAGCTCGCCTAACGATGATTTAATGCGGATTCGGGGCAATTGGGGCAGATTTGCCATGTTTCCGCCTTGCGTGCGCCCCGCCGGGCAATCATCTTTGAATGGTCGGGCGGAGGTGTTTACCAGGCACCCCGGACCCATCAGCCCCCCCAGCCCCCTGGGGCGCTTGATCAGCTTCTGCCCGACACCTTATCCCTTCCATCCGATACTTATTTGTTTCCGGACCTATTGGGACGCGAGACGGACAAGGCGTCAAGAAGGGGTTTGGCAACACGACCCAGATTCCGGCCGATGCCGGATGCCTGGGCCAGTCGTCTGTCGATGAATGTTCCAAGTTCTTCATCAGAAGGATGGTCCAGCCATTTCATGACTATGGATGGCAGGGCAGCAGCCAGAAGGCCGCGCTTGGAGTATCGATTATAGTCTGTCGCGGTGTCGCCGGCTGCTTCCCACACCATGTCAGCGACCTTCCAGGTCCGCTGCAGGGCGGGCGCGGAGCTCCAGGGCAGCATGCCCTTGATGGCCGCGCGGCGGACAGCCTCCCTATGAGGCTCCAGCGCCTGCAGCCAGGCCAGAATGCCCGCACGCACCTTGCCGGGCACGTTGAGCTGGCTGATATCCTGCGCGGCAAGCGTTTCCCGCGCTGTGTCAGCAGCCTGGTCAAAGAAGGCATCGATCAGGTCTGTGACGCCATTTGGCGCCGCAAGAGCCTGCTGCCCAGGAGACAAACCAGCCGAATCGGCAGCTTTGGTCGCTGCCGCCTCGGTCCAGCCGTCAAAGGGCACTTCCGGAAGCAGGGAATCCAACCAGCGGAACCGAAGGGTTTGGGACGGCGTTGTAGACATAACTGAACCTCATGGCTTAAGGGGCTTGGCCAAAGCCCTACACCCGTGATATAGGCGCCGCTTCCCGGTCTGTCAGGCCGACACATAACCGCATCGGGGCGACGCCCCAAACGAATGGAGAAGAACAATCGTACAGATCGTCGTCCGCGATAACAATGTTGAGCAAGCCCTGCGCGCCCTTAAGAAAAAGATGCAGCGCGAAGGCCTGTTCCGGGAAATGAAGGCCCGTCAGTACTTCGAAAAACCTTCCGAGAAGAAAGCCCGCCAGCGCGCAGAAGCTGTTCGCCGCGCTCGCAAGCTTGCTCGTAAGCGCGCTCAGCGCGAAGGCCTGGTATAGGCCCCTTCCCGGTTATCCGGTTTTCTTAAAAGCCCTGCCAGCCCGCGCTGGCGGGGCTTTTTGCTTTTGGCCCTCCCCTTCCGTCAGCATTGCCGATCAGCAGATCCACGTGTTGAATGGAAAAAACAAAACTGGTGAGGAGATGCCAAATCATGCCGATCAATACTGACGCCGTAGGATCAAAGGGCACGCCGCGCAGCTGGGCGTGGACCTCAAAGGATGCGCTGCTCTATGCGCTTGGGGTTGGCGCGGGCGCGGCAGACCCGGTCGGGTCCGAGCTGGAATTCACGACAGAGAACACGATGGGGGTGGACCAGAAAGTGCTGCCGACATTCGGTGTGCTCGCTGGCTTCAATGCGACAGGCGGCAAGAGTGCCATGTCCAATGCCGGAACCTATGATCCGCGCATGCTGGTACATGGCGAACAGGGCATCCGCCTGCACCGCCCGATCCCGGTGGAGGGCGAGATCACGCTGGTGGACGAAATCACCGGCATTTATGACAAGGGCAAAGGCGCGGTGATCGCGACAAAAGCCGAGGCCACACTGGAAGCGGATGGCAAGCCGCTGTTCGAACTGACGTCTTCCGTCTTCATTGTGGGCGAAGGCGGCTTTGGCGGGGACCGCGGGCCGGCAGATGCCTCCAACAAGGCGCCAGAGCGCGAGCCGGATATCAGCGTCACCTATCAGACCCGCGAGGATCAGGCCCTGCTCTACCGGCTCAGCGGAGATCGCAATCCGCTGCATTCGGACAAGAAATTCTCGGATGTGGGCGGCTTTCCGAAACCCATCCTGCACGGCCTGTGCACCTATGGCTTTACGGGCCGGGCACTGCTCGCCTCTCTGTGCGGGAATGATCCGGCACGCTTCAAGGCAATGCAGGGCCGCTTCTCATCGCCCGTGCTGCCGGGCGAGGCGCTGACCATCAGGATCTGGACCGGCGAAGGCGCTGACGGCACCGCCATCTTCCAGACGGTTGGCGGCGATGGCCGGGTCGTGCTGAACCATGGCGGCTTTGAATTTAGCTGAGTCGGCTGCCAGCAGGCGCAGGGAGACGGCCCCTCAGGCCGCCTTCCTTTTCAGGCCGATCATGCGTTTCAGGGCGCTGCCCATGTCTCCAATGCCCGCGCCATGCACGGCGCCGGCGCGGTAGACCTTGGTGGCACCCCACAGGACCAGCGCGGTCGTGGCGGCCATGATGCCCATCTGCGCCAGGATTTCCCACATGGGCGGGTCCTGCGGCATGCGCAGGATCAGCAGGAACGGCGTGAAGAACGGAATCCATGACGCGATGTTGACGATGGGCGAGCCCGGATCCTGGAAGGCGATGAAGATGGCAAACATCGGCAGCATCAGCAGGATCATCATCGGGCTGAGCAGCGTCTGGGCTTCCTGGATCGTATCGCACAGGGAGCCGAGCGCCATGAAGATGACGCCATACATGACATAGCCCAGCAGGAAGCTGATCAGGCCCGGCACAATGATGGTCGGGTTTAGTAACGCTGACAGGAAGGGCGCGATGAGGCCGCCCGTGCCAGGCACCTGGGATGCAACCACGCTGGCCCCGACAAAGGCAAACAGGCCCCAGGAGATCATCATGGTGGAGGTGACCGCAAACACAGCCAGCAGCTTGCCCGCCAGCAATTGCGGCAGTTTCACAGAGGTCAGCAGCGTGTCGAAGATCTTGTTGGAGCGTTCCTCGATCGTGCCCATCAGCAGATACTGGATGATCGAGAACACCATCAGCCAGAGGAAATAGGCGAGCCCGCCCGCGACAAACATCGGCGCGCGGTCTGCCATCGTCACATCAGCGCCCTCTGCAGTCTGCTCTGCCTCAGGACGGATACGCTTGGCCGGAACCTTGAAAGCGGAATCGTCGACAGTCTGGAGGAAATCCTCTCCAAGGCCTGCATCCTTCAGGGCTTCGCGGCGCGCGAGGCGCAGCATGGCATCTTCGGTCAGATAGCGCAGCTGGGTGACGTTCACATCGTCACTCCAATATTCCAGCTCATTGTTCTCGGGAGACAGGACGAGCGCCGCAAAGAGCGGTTTCTCCCCTGCCGGCCCGGAAACGGTCTTCTCCCCCAGCAGATAGGGACGCAGGCCATCAATCGTATCGGCGGGCGCAGGCACGCGAATGAATTTCCGGTCTGCCGACGAGGTGGAAATCTGCGCGCTCGCCTCATCCGGCATGTCCATCTGGTCTGCCAACTCGCTGGCCGTATCGCGATCCGCTTGCTCCCGGCGCTGGAATTCGGCCTCGATGGCATCGGCATAGAGTGTCGTACCCGGCTCAACCACAGCGTAGTAGCGCACCGGGGAGGACTGCGCGGCAAAGCCTGCCAGGCTGCCGCCAATGATCATGAAAAAGGGCACGGCGGCCAGGCTGAGCCAGAAGCCCCATGCTTTCACATAGCCCAGATAGTCGCGGCGAAAGATCAGCAATATGTTGCGCATCAGGCGGCCTCCCCTTCTGCCGCTTCGGATGCGGCAAGTGCCTCGGCATCGGCTTCGCCCACCAGAGAGACGAAGACATCCCGCAGCCGGGCTTCATCCGGCGCAAAACCCCGGATCGGGGCACCTGCCTCCAGAGCCGCACGCAGGGCATCCTGCGCCTCACGCCCGCGTGGCAGTTCGATGCGCCAGGTGTCGCCCTGGGACTCATCGGCAACACGGCTGGCCTCAAAACCGGCATTGGCGAGCGCCGCCGCCATATCAAAGCCCGGCTCTACCGTGATGCGAGCGCCCTGCCCCAGTGTGGCGAAGGCCTCGGCCAGTGTGCCATCCAGCACTTTGCGGCCCCGCGCCATCATGATGATGCGATCACACAAGCGCTCGGCATGTTCCATCACATGGGTGGAAAACAGGATCGTCGCGCCGCGATCATGCTCGGCGCGAATCAGATCTTCCAGCGCCTGCTGGTTGACCGGATCGAGACCGGAGAAAGGTTCGTCCAGAATCAGGAAATCCGGCCGGTGGGCCAGCGTGGAGAGGATCTGGACCTTTTGCGCCATGCCCTTGGAGAGTTTCGAAATGCGCGCGCGGCTGAATTCATCCAGTCCGGTTGCCTGCAGCAGCTCATCGGCGCGGGCGCGGGCATCGCCTGCCGACAGGCCTTTCAGGCGCGCGAAATGGGTAATCGTGTCCCGGGCGGTCATCTTCTTGTACAGGCCGCGCTCTTCGGGAAGGAAGCCGACGCGCTTCAGGGCTTCGATGCCCGGCGCACTGCCAAACAGCTCTACATGGCCTTCATCCGGCGGCATCACGCCCAGCGCCATGCGCAGGCTGGTGGACTTGCCCGCCCCATTCGGCCCAAGAAAACCGATAATCTGCCCTTCCGGAACTTCCATGGACAAATTGTCGACGGCAGTGAAATGGCCGAAGCGTTTTGTCACCGAGGACAGGACCAAAGGGGAGACGGGCATATGGGTTCAGCCTTTCCCGTACATCACATGATGCACGCAGGTTTTCACTTAGGGTATAAAAGTCATTTGCCTGCAACGCCTTGCCAAGCCCTTAAAGGAGTCGCAGCATACCCGAAATGAAGCGAACTCGGCCCACCTTTCGCCCTTCGGGTTATCCTGTGGGAAGCCAGCCCACGGCCGACCCCGCAGATATTTCGCCTGAACAAAGGTCGCTGCGCAGCTATGCGCTGCAGCTGGCACGCATTGAGGCCGCCCTCGCCAGAATGGAGGCCGGCCAATACGGACGGTGCACGCAATGCAACGCGCCCATCCCGATCCGCCAATTGGAGGCAGACCCGGCCATGTCGGCCTGTTTGGATTGTGTAGAGCCTTCAGACCAGCCGGTCTGACGTGCAGGCGTCAGATCATCACTGCGAACAGCCAGATGAAGAATTGCACGATGAAGGCAAGACCGATCAGCATGACGACGGTGGCCATCCAGCGGCCGCCAAGGTTCAGCACGATGCCAGATCCAACGCCGACAAACGCCATCAGGGCAAGCGCGATGATCCAATGGAGGCCAATTGCAACGGCCAGTGTGGCATAGCCGACCATCATGATGATGATCAGACCGCCCCAAGTGCTTCCCTTGATGAAACCATCCCAGGTCGCCGTCTGATCGGTGATGTCCATTTCTCCGCGATGATATTCGCTGG
Source organism: Hyphomonas beringensis (assembly GCF_000682755.1). Taxonomy (GTDB): domain Bacteria; phylum Pseudomonadota; class Alphaproteobacteria; order Caulobacterales; family Hyphomonadaceae; genus Hyphomonas; species Hyphomonas beringensis. Next base: position 101,264 of record NZ_AWFF01000109.1, on the reverse strand, counting down.
CTGCCATGTGGGCACTCCCCGTGAAATACGTAACATTCCGGGTAATATATGAGGCGTCGCAGGGGTCAAGCGCGTCAAAGCGCTACAGGTCAGTTCAATTGCTCTTTCTGTCGCGGTTTTTTCGGCGCGAAAGCGGATGGAAGCGGCGCGGCGGGCACGCCCTCTTCCTTCAGAGCCTCTGATTCCTCTGGCGTGGTCTCGCCCCAGATCGGGCGGCTGTCCTGTTCGCCATAGTACATTGAGCGTGCCTCATCGGCGAAACTGTCGCCGACATAATCGAAATTCTCCGCCACATGATCGCGCGCCTTGCGGGCAAACTCGCGCATCATCTGCGCTTCATCCGATCCGGTCTTCGTTTTCGTTTCGGATGTGCGCACCGATGGCGCCATGATCTGCTTGGAGACATTGACGCCGCCGCAATCGATGCAGCTGACCAGCTTGCGGGCGGCCTGGTCGTCAAAGGCCGAGGACGAGGCAAACCATGCCTCGAACTCATGCTCGCAATCGCCACAGATGAGCGCGTATCTGATCATGGCTTTCCTGTCTTATGCCTCCAGCATGGCGTCCAGCTTGCCGGACTTTTCGAGGGCCATCATGTCGTCACAGCCGCCAATGTGCTGATCGCCGATGAAGATTTGCGGGAAGGTGCGGCCGCCATTGGCGCGCTCGACCATTTCGGCCTTCTTCTCGGCATCCATGCCGGCATCAATCTCCTCAAAGGCAACATTCTTCTCTTTCAGGAGAGCGACGGCGCGGCTGCAATAAGGGCAGAACTGGCGCGTATAGATCGTGACATCAGCCATGTTTGAAGCTCCAAATAGTGAAATATGACCCCTTCTATATGGTAACATCTGTTTCGCGCACAACGCGGGCAAGCACCAACACGTCCACTTGTTGCGCCCCTGCCTTCAGCAGGGCACGCGTGCACGCAGACAGGGTGGCCCCCGTCGTCAGCACGTCATCGATCAGGACGACGCGTTTACCCTTCACATGCCCGAGCGCGCGGGGCGAGACTGCAAACGCCCCTGCCACATTGCGGCGGCGCGCCCTGGCAGAGAGCCCGCCCTGCGTCGGCGTGCGCCGCTTGCGTTTCAGGGCGCTGACCCGGCATGGCACGCCGGTTCTCTTCGACAGGGCCATGGCAAGCCAGGCCGACTGGTTGAAGCCGCGCGAGACAAGCCGCGTATAGTGCAAGGGCACGGGAATGATCAGATCGGCCTCTGCCAACAGGGCTTGGCCGGCCTGCGCCATCCAGCCGCTCATCACCTGAATACCGTCGCGTCGGCCGGAGCGCTTGAGGTCCAGCACGATGCGGCGACTGGCCTGTTCATAGACCATGGCGGCGCGGGCACGGGCCCAGCGTGGAGGCCTGGCGATGCAGGGCGCACATTGCGCCCCTGGCCCCAGATCCATCTCCATCGGGCTGCCGCAGCTTTCGCAGACCGGACCGGAAATGAAGCCAATGGCCGCAAATTCGGAGGGCGCCAAAGGCCCCTTGCCCGCGCCCCTCTGGCCGCTGACCAGCGAGCGGGGTGGCCAGAGAAAATCAGCCAGCCCCCGCAAAAACTCCTTTGCCATACGTCCCTGCAGGTCCATATCGCCGCCCATGACCTCCCCGGTATCCCCGCCTGCTGCCCCGCCCCGCCTGTTTGATCGCGCCCGTGTGGCACGCAATCGCGACAGGGCCGCCGCAAACTATCCAGACTATGCGTTCCTGAAGGCGCGCGTGTCGAGAGACATCGCCGAGCGGCTGGAAGATACTTCGCATGAGTTCCCCCACGCGCTGGAGCTGGGCGCACATGATGGCCAGCTGAGCCGGATGCTGATGGAAACCGGCAAGATCGCGCAGATCGAGGCGGCAGATGTCTCCCCGAAAATGGTGGAGCGGATGAAGGCGAACGGCCTGACGGCACGTCAGATGGATGAGGAGATGCTGGAGGTAGAGCCCGCCAGCCTGGACCTGATCGTCTCTGCGCTGTCGCTTCATTGGGTAAACGATCTGCCCGGAACGCTGATCCAGATCCGCAAGGCGCTGAAGCCGGACGGCTTGTTTCTGGGCGCGCTGTTTGGCGCGGGGACCCTCGCGGAGCTGCGCGCCTGCCTGATGGAAGCGGAAACCGAGCTGAAAGGCGGCATTGCCCCGCGCATCTCTCCCCTGCCCGGCCTGCAGGATCTCGCCGCGCTGATGCAGCGCGCAGGCTTTACCCTGCCAGTTGTGGACCGCGAGACCGTGACTGTACGCTATGCCTCTCCGCTGAAGCTGTTGGAGGACCTGAAAGGCATGGGAGAGCGCGCAGCCTTCATGCCGGGCACCGGGCGGCCTCTGCCGCGTAGCGTGCTGATGCGCACGCTGGAGCTGTATCTGGAGACTTATCGCGACCTTGACGGAAAAGTCCGCGCCAGTTTCGAGATTGTGCACCTGTCAGGCTGGGCGCCTGCAGACTCTCAACCCAAGCCGTTGAGGCCCGGCAGCGCAAAAGCCAGCCTGGCGGACGCGGTACGAAAGCATGGAACAGCCTGAACCGGCTGTCTTAGCTCATCGTCGTTTCGACTTCGGCGAACGTGCCATTGATGGAGGTGGCGATGGCTGTGATACCACCGACAATCGCCAAGGCGATCAGACCGATCACCAGGCCATACTCCACGGCCGTGGCACCGGATTCCTGGCGAAAATACTGGCGCAGGGTGGCTTGCAGGTTTGACATGGTCACTCCGAGTCTGACGTTTTACCCGAAAGCACGTCAAACAGGGGAATGTCTGCCGCCGGTGCCGGATAGGTGTGCAGGTCCTGCGGACTGACCCAAGCGAAGCTTTGACCCTCTCTTGGATGCAAGTCGCCCTCCCAGCACTCACATCCGAAAAGTGGCATTAAAAGGTGAAAATCCGGATAACCAAAACTTGCAAAAGTGATTGGTTTCAATGAGTTTTCATCGACCCTGATGCCCAGCTCTTCTTCCAGCTCTCGCACAAGGGCCTGTTCCGGCGTTTCCCCCGCCTCAACCTTGCCGCCGGGAAATTCCCAGAGGCCGGCCATGGATTTCCCTTCGGGCCGCTGGGCCAAAAGCACCCGGCCCTGTTGATCATACAGCGCTGCCGCAACGACGAGCACCATTCGGCGCGTCATGTGCGATAGGCTCCATTGATGTCGACATAGCCATGCGTCAGGTCGCACGTCCAGACCGTGTGGGACTGATCCCCCACCCCGGCATCGACACGGATCGTGAATTCCGACTTGGCGAAGACGGCTGAAGCCTCCACTTCGGAGTAGTTTTCTGCGCGGCTGCCATGTTCGGCTACCTGCACATCATCGAACCAGATCGACAGCTCATCCATCTTGATCGGCTCCAGCGACTTGCCGACGGCCATCACGACCCGGCCCCAGTTTGCGTCGCCTGCCGCCATGGCCGTCTTGATCAGTGGGGAATTTGCAATCTCGCACGCCATGATCTTGGCGGACTGGCAGGAGACCGCGCCCTCGACCGTGATCGTGACAAACTTGCTGGCCCCTTCCCCATCCTTCACGATGAGCTGGGCCAGGTCGAGGCAGACCGTGTGGAGCGCCGTGGCAAAGGCCTCAAAGCGCGGGTCTTCTGCCGACATGATCGGCTCCATCCCGCTGGCACCGGTTGCGAACACCATCAGCGTGTCGGACGTCGACGTGTCGCCATCCACGGTGATGCTGTTGAAGGTCTCGTCGGTAATGTCTTCCAGCAGTTCCTGCAGAAGGGCCGGTGCGATGGCTGCATCGGTGAAGACATAGGAGAGCATGGTCGCCATGTTCGGCGCGATCATGCCGGAGCCCTTGGCGATACCGGCGATGTTCACGCCGCTGCCCTCAATCTCCAGCGACGTGCCCGCACCTTTCGGGAAGGTATCGGTGGTCATGAACGCCCTGGCGGCAGCTTCCCAATCGGGCGCGGCGAGCTTTGCGGCCAGGTCCGGCACGAAGGAACCGACATAGTTCGGGTCTGCGAGGGGTTCACCGATCACGCCCGTTGCGGCCAGGAAGCAGGCCTCCCTTGGCACGTCGAGTGTTTCCGTCAGCGCCTTGAGGGTCGCCTCATTCTTCAGCACGCCCTTCGGGCCGGTGAACGCGTTGGAATTGCCTGAATTGGCGATCAGCGCCCGCGCCGTGCCGCCGCCCGTTTCCAGCGCCTCACGGCACCAGAGCACATCGGCCGATGCCGTGTGCGATACAGTGTAGACCCCGGCGCAGCTGGTGCCTTCATCAAATGCGAAGAGGAACACATCATCACGCGTGATGCCGCGGCGCGCATAAAAGCCACGCGAGCCCGTTGCGGCCCGCACGCCTTTCACATCCGGCAGACCGGGAAAGCTGGCGGGCGCAAAGGGAGAGGGTTTCAGGTTCAAAGTTCGGGTCCTTCTGCATCGGTATCCGTTCCAAGCGTATCTTCGGAACGTTCGGCTTCTTCTGTAATAGAGAAGCCGGATTCCGGCACGACATGGCCGGATTTGCCGCCCTTCTCAATAGTCGCTTCCGTGCGCAGGCGACGCAGGATCTTGCTGACCTGGTTGAGCGTCAGGAAGGTGACGATTTCCGGCCGCATCTCTTCGCGGCTTTTCGGCGGACTTGTGCGGCGGTCCTTCACCTTGATGATGTGCCAGCCATCTGCGGACTGGAAGGGCTCGGAAACGCCGCCAACCTTGGTATTGGCAATTGCAACCGGAAACGGGTCCGGCAAATCATTCGGCGCGACATAGCCGAGATCACCGTTTTCCATCCGCGTGGATGTATCGAGCGAGTTCGCGACCACGAGGCTCTCAAAGGTTTTGCCGTCCTGTATCTCCTGATAGACGCGGCGGGCATCCTCTTCGGTATCAAGCAAGATGTGCGCAACGGAAACCTCGTCATTGTCCTGCTGCAGCAGGACCTGTTCCTTGTACATCGCCTCGATACTGTCGTCGGTCACGTCGGAGGCGACGAGGTTTTCAACGAGGAGATTGCCGAGAATGCGTTCGCGCGCCATTTCCAGCCGGCGCCTGGCCGCAGGCGTCTTGGCCAGGCCGCGCGCCATTGCCTCCTGCGCCATCAGCTTCTGATCGATCAGCTGATCGAGCACCAAATCGTAATTCTCATCGCCGGGGCCAAACTCCTCCCCCGGTGTGATCAGGCCGCGGGCAACTGCTTCCAGCTCGATATCGCTGACATAAATCGGATCATTATTCACCCTGACAGCCGTCACACCTTCGACCTGGATAGAGGGTTCTTCTTCCTCAGGAGACCCACAGCTACTGAGGGCAACAAGAGACAAGGCCGCCAAGAGGGACGGCAAGGATTTCAAAAAGGGCTTCTGTGGCAGCACGGTAAAGTCTCCTTTGGGCTGAGGGCGCTGCATTGACACCCCAATGCGGCGTTCTTAAGTCTGACCCGCGCGTTGGTCGAGAGGTTTCGGCCAACGGATGCGCGGTGGGAGAACCCGCAAAGATCCTGTCCGGCCTGCTGTCAGGATCAGAGTTTTGTCGCCCCAGATCAATTGGTGCTGCCTGATATGCTTTCTGTTGCCCGCAAGATTTTCGGTACGGTTAATGACCGCAAGCTGAAACCCCTACGAGCCCGCGTCAACCGGATTAACGCCCTGGAACCCATGATGGAGGCCCTCTCGGACGAGGCCCTTCAAGGCAAGACTGCCGAGTTCCGCAAGCGCCTCGCCGATGGCGCCTCCCTGGACAGCCTCTTGGAAGAGGCCTTCGCTGTTGTTCGCGAAGGCGCCAAGCGCTCTCTCGGGATGCGTCACTTCGATGTGCAGCTGATGGGCGGTATGGTCCTCCACTCCGGGAATATCGCAGAGATGCGCACCGGTGAGGGCAAGACGCTGGTTGCCACCCTGCCCGTCTATCTGAATGCCCTTGAGGGCAAGGGCGTTCACGTTATCACGGTGAACGATTACCTGGCCAAGCGTGACGCCGAATGGATGGCACAAGTCTATGGCTTCCTCGGCATGTCGACCGGCATCATCGTTCACGGCATCACGGATGAAGAACGCAAGCACGCCTATGCCTGTGACATCACCTATGGCACGAACAATGAGTTCGGCTTCGACTATCTACGCGACAACATGAAATACTCGCTGGAGCAGATGGCCCAGCGGGGACACCATTATGCGATCGTCGACGAGGTGGACTCCATCCTGATCGACGAAGCGCGGACGCCGCTGATCATCTCCGGCCCAACCGATGACCGCTCTGACCTCTATATCGCGCTCGACGCGCTGATGCCGCGCCTGACGGATGAGGATTATGAGCTCGACGAGAAACAGCGCTCGGTCACCTACACAGAAATCGGTACGGAGAAGCTGGAAAACTGGCTGACAGAATCCGGTACGCTGGAAGGCTCCATGTGGGAGCCGGCCAATATCTCCATCGTCCACCACGCGAACCAGGCCCTGCGCGCGCACAAGCTGTACGCCCGCGACAAGGATTATATCGTCAAGGACGGCCAGGTGATGCTGATTGACGAGTTCACCGGCCGCATGATGGAAGGCCGCCGGCTGTCCGAAGGCCTTCACCAGGCCATCGAGGCCAAGGAAAAGGTGGACATCAAGCCCGAGAACCAGACGCTGGCCTCAATCACCTTCCAGAACTATTTCCGCCTCTACAAGAAGCTGGCCGGCATGACCGGTACGGCGCTGACAGAGGCCGACGAATTTGCCGACATCTACAAGCTGGGCGTTGCCGACCTGCCGACCAACAAGCCGATCCAGCGGATCGACGAAGACGATATCGTCTACCGGACCGCCAAGGCGAAGTACGCAGAGATCGTCAAGGATGTGCGCGAGTGTCATGCCAAGGGTCAGCCGATCCTGCTGGGCACCGCCTCCATCGAGAAATCCGAAATCCTGTCCAATCTGCTGACGACTGCGAAGATTCCGCACAAGGTGCTGAATGCGCGCCACCACGAGCAGGAAGCCCATATCGTCGCGAATGCCGGTGTGCCCGGCGCGGTGACGGTCGCCACCAACATGGCTGGCCGCGGGACGGACATCCAGCTGGGTGGCAATTTCGACATGCGCCTCGAACAGGAAAAGGCCGAGCAGGAAGAGAAGCTGGGCCGGGAGCTGACCGAAGGCGAATTGTCCGTACTGATCAGCCAGATCAAGGCGGATATCGAGGTCAAGAAAAAGCAGGCACTGGATGCTGGTGGCCTGTACGTTCTGGGCACGGAACGCCACGAAAGCCGCCGGATCGATAACCAGCTGCGCGGCCGGACGGGCCGTCAGGGCGACCCGGGCAAATCGAAATTCTATATCTCCATCGAAGATGATTTGATGCGTATCTTCGCCGCCGAGCGCATGGACGCCGTGATGCGCCGCCTTGGCATCAAGGAAGATGAGGGGATCACCCACCCCTGGATGAACAAGGCGATGGAAACATCGCAGAAGAAAATCGAGCAGCGGAACTTCGATATCCGTAAAAACGTCCTCAAATATGATGACGTGATCAATGATCAGCGCAAAGCCATGTTCGAACAACGCATGGAGTTCATGCGGGCCGAGAACGTGACCGACACGATCCGCGACATGCGCGAAGACGTGATTGACGCGCTGGTAGCCCGCACGATGCCTGAAAAGGCGTATGCAGAGCAATGGGACATGGACGGCCTGTCCGAAGCCCTGCGCAATGACTTCGCCATCGACATGCCGGTCAAGGAATGGGCCGCCGAAGAAGGCGTCGCGAACAATGAAGTTGCCCAGCGCATCCGCGATGGCGTCGAGAAAGTCTACGAAGCCATCAGCCAGCAGGTTGGCCAGGAACAGATGCAGCGCATTGAGAAGCAGGTTCTGCTTCAGGTGCTGGACATGCGTTGGCGCGAACACCTTCAGATGATCGACCAGCTGCGCTCAGTCATCCACCTGCGCTCCTACGGGCAACGCGATCCGCTGAACGAGTTCAAGGAAGAAGCCTTCAACCTGTTCTACAATCTGCTGAACGAACTGCGCGCCACGGTGACCCGCTCGCTGATGCATATCCGTGTGCAGCCGCCCGCCCAGGAACAGCCGCGCCGCCCTGTGCCGCAGGCACCACAGCCTAAACCGCAGCAAGCACAACCAAAGCAGACGCCACCTATCCACGAAACCCACCTCGACCCGGATACCGGGATGAATGAGATGGACCCGGAAGACGACACGCCTCCTCCGGGACCGGAACTTCACCAGGCAGAGGAAAGCTGGGCCAATACGCCCCGTAACGCCGCCTGCCCGTGCGGCTCCGGCAAGAAGTTCAAGCACTGCCACGGCGCGCTGACCACACAAAAAGTGTAATTCTGATATGGCCCGGCTGATCATGCTGTCGGGCCTGCCGGGATCTGGAAAGTCGACCCTTGGCCAGGAATTGGCCAGGCGAACCGGCGCAATCCTTGTCAGGATTGACGTGCTTGAACAGGATTTGCGAAATAGGCATGACAGCCGTTTTGATGTTGGTACCGCAGGCTATAAGGCGGGATACAACCTCGCAGCCCGCCACCTGAGATCCGGTCATCAGGTTATCGCAGACGCGGTAAACGCCGTTGAGGCCGCCCGGAAAGGCTGGCGCAAGGCTGCCCATCAGTCAGGCGTGCCAGCTATCGAGATCGAGATTTTCTGCTCATCTCTTGAAGAGGCAGAAACTCGCCTGAAAACTCGAGATACGGGAATTGAGGGACTGCATCCTGTGAGTCTGGAAGACAGACAGCAAAGGCGATGGCAAGACAATCCGCAGGCCAATCTCCGGCTCGACACGGCTGGCCGCTCCATTGAGGCATGCACGGATGAAATCGAGCGCTTTCTGAACAGTCTGACCTAGTCCTGTCTATTCCCCCGGGAACCGTTTCCCTCTTGCCGCGTTAACCATGCCGAAGCCTCAACAAGGAGACTCTTCATGGGACGGACTTTGACGTTCATCATTGCCTTTATTTGCGTTGCATTCCTGCTGGTTCTCGGCTGGTTCTATTTTCAGGAAGGCTCATTTGAAGGTGCCGGTGAACGCATGGATACCGCCATCGAAAACCTTCCGGAAGAAGCCTCCGAAATGGCAGATGATGTATCTGATGCCGCCGATGAAGTGTCCCGGGAACTGGATGAACAGGCCCACGACCCGAATTGAGGCACACCCCTTCTGATTGCTTGACATCTGCTCCCCGGCGGGTGAACCGCTAGCCGTCATGATTGCAAGTCTTCCCCCCGTTCGCGGCAAGCTGATGCAGGATGCCAGCCTTGCTCCCTATACCTGGTTTCGCGTTGGCGGTCCGGCTGACTGGCTGTTCCTGCCTGCGGACGAAGAAGACCTTTCCAGTTTTCTGAAAACCCTGGACCCCGCCATTCCGGTCACCGTGCTGGGGGTAGGCTCCAATGTCATCGTGCGCGATGGCGGCATTGAAGGCGTCGTTATCCGCCTGATGGGAAAATACTGGGGCGCGGTAGAGCCTGAAGGTGGCCTCACCCTGTCCGCCCGCCCTGGCGCACTGGATCTGGCGGTGGCCAAGGCTGCCGCGCGCGCAGGCATTACGGGCCTGGAGTTCCTCTCCGGTATTCCGGGCTCCCTTGGCGGCGCAACCCGCACCAATGCCGGTTGCTATGGCCGGGAGCTGCGCGATGTGCTGGTCAATCTGGAAGGCTATCTGCGCGACGGCACCCATGTTTCCTATCGCGGGCCAGGCCGCGAAGGCTCAGCGCCAGAAGCTGGCTTTTCGTATCGGCACACAGACTTGCCGGACGATCTGATCGTGACGAAGCTAACCCTAGAAGGAACAGGCACAGGCGCGCCCGACAAGATTTTGGAAGAGATTGAAGGCCTGCAATCACGCCGGGCCGAGACCCAGCCTATCAAGGAAAAAACCTCCGGCTCAACCTTCGCCAATCCGGACCCGCCCGGCACGCCGGATCAGCGCTCAGCATGGAAACTGATTGATGCGGCGGGTTGCCGGGGCCTTAAGGTGGGCGGCGCGCAGGTTTCTCCCAAGCATTGCAACTTCCTGATCAATACGGGCGATGCCACAGCCGCAGATCTGGAAGCACTGGGCGAACTGGTGCGGGCCCGCGTTCTGGAAACGCAGGGGGTTCAGCTACGCTGGGAAGTACGCCGCATCGGACGCACAGCCTAAAACGTGCCTTCGAGCCTCAGGGTGAGAATCTGACCAAAATCGCGTTCACGTGTTTCCCGGATCAAAACATCGCCCAGCCGGCTGCCATCATAGATCTCCCGCCAGAAATTGTCGTTCTGGTTGGTAATATTGCCAATCGTGATCCGGCCGGTCGCCCCGAAAATATCCTTGTCCTCAATGTAGACATACCCGAAGCCGGGGGGATGAGCCTCCAGGCTGACCTCTGACAGGCGATAGAAGCGGTTACTCTTCGACCTCTCAAACCCGATGCCCCAGGCCCAATTAGTCTTCGGGATATCCTGGCGCAATTCCGAGAACAGATAATAGATCGTATTCCCATTAATCGGACGCGTCTCACCCGTTAGCGGGTCAGTCACTTCAGAGTCATACCATTCACCATTGAAGCTGATCTCTGCGCCCGGCACACCTAGCGGATCGAGCTTGAACGTAGCATCCACCTCTGCGCCGATCTGCCAGGCTGTATCAAGATTACCCGGGCCGTCGCCATCACCGATGGGAACCCTGTCAACAATGTCCTCAATGCTGGAACCGAACACTTTCACTGTCGCAGCGCCCCAGGCTCCGAAATCCTTTTCCGTCTGCAGACTAAGCGTCCAAATCTGCTCCGGAACGATTTCCGAATTGCCCGTCTGGCCATTCCCGGCATTCAGGTTCACAGAGGAAATGAAATCAAAAAAGTCCAGTTGCCCGACTTCGCGTTCCAGCCGTGTGATCAGTTTCAGGGACTCATCTGCTTGCCAGGACAGGCTGGCATACCCTTTAGGCCGCGTGAATGTGCGCACATTGGAGACATCTCCGGATTGAGAGAGTTCGGAGACTTCCATTCCGACAGAAAGCTGCGCGCTGAGGCTGGGCAATATCTGGCGGCCATGCGTGACGGATATCTCGCCACGCTGCTCTTCAACGCGGGAATTGGCATTCGACAGATCAACCGCCTGCAAGGGGCCAATACCCTCTGCCTCGCGCAAGCTGGAGGTCGCCTCCAGATAGTTGAATGCCCCTTCTGCAGCGATCTGCCAGTCTCTGCCCGCAAATTTTCCAAAGGCATATTCACTGCGCAGAATATATTCGCCTTCATCAATGGTCTGCTGGAAGAGTGATCTCGACAGATCACTTCCGTCAATATTGGCACGCAGGAATTCATCCGTGATTGGACTGTATTCGCGCCGCACCAGACCAATCGTCTTCAGACGCCCCGGCCCGATACCGAATTCATAGTCTGCCCCTAGTTCGGCATTCCACTCATCCTCAGATCCCTTGAACAGGCGCCGTCCCTCCGGGCCACCGACCGGATAGGTCTTTGAGACTTCCTTGTTGTCCGGTTCGTAAATGCTGGCACGCGCATTGATGTTTCCAACCGCGCCACCTGCAGGCTTCCACGCAAGCGATCCGGCCACAGAGGCATATTCTGCAGCGTGGGTGAAGTCTTCAAGACGTTTCTCAAGAAGGTTTCCCTGTCCATCCGTGATGTATTCCGGGCCATTGTTTGCGCCGCGCTCTGGCGAGCTATCCAGCTCAAACGTCCATCCCAGCGCGCCCTTCCCGCCGGACAGGGCAATATTGAACTCATTATAGTAGGGAGGCAGATTATCCCGGAAGCGGGAAGCCCATTTCCATGTGCCGGATGTCTTGTCCAATCCATTGGTGACCACATTCACCACCTGGCCGGACAGACCCGGAATATCAAACTGGCTACCATCCACGAGTTCGATGCGTACAACATTCTGCGCCACGATACGGCCAAGCGCTTCGACCGCGCCATTGGACTTTCCTGAAACTCGCTGGCCATTGATCAGAACATTGCCCTGTGCCTGACCAAAGCCGCGCTGATTGTTATTGTCGCCCTGGATGGCAAAGCCCGGAATCCGCTCCACCATATCCAACGCGGTTCTGGGGCTGTATTGGAGGAAGTCTTCCAGCGTGAAGGCTGCGACCTCAGAAATTGGCTCTTCGGTCTCTGCTGAGTACGCCCATGGCGCGACCGCCAGGCTGCTCGTTGCAGTCAAAAATAGGCTGAAGCAGACTCGCGCCGTGATGTTCACGCCGATGTTCCTCCCTGAATTTTATGGCTGTCACCAGATGCCGCTCGGGATCTGATTTTCATATTCTATAGAGACCGACTACACACGTAGTCATGCCATGACAAGCACACGGAGCATGTATTTTTCGTAATTCAGGCCATGAATTGCTTTCACGCTGCCATGCTAAGGCCGTTTTAACCCTGCAAACGCGATGACTAGACGTAATGCCGCTGGGCCAATTTGCAGGAAGACAAGATGAAACGTGTTGCCGTGATCTATGGAGGCTGGTCGTCCGAACGGGAGGTCTCATTGTCGTCTGGCCAGCAGATGGCAGAGGCTGCGCGCAAAAGCGGCTATGATGTGGTCGAGATTGATGCCGGACGGAACCTGGCAGAGCAGCTGACCAAAGCAAGGCCAGACGCAGTGCTGAATGGTCTGCATGGGCCCTGGGGCGAAGATGGCTGCGTGCAGGGCGTGATGGAAGTGCTGGACCTGCCCTACTCTCATTCCGGCGTACTCGCGTCTGCCCTGGCGATGGACAAGCTGAAGTCCAAGGCCGTCTACCAGCAGGCCGGCATTCCGGTGGCCCAGGACAAACGCGTCACCCGGGAAGAAGCGGCTGCTGCGCATCCGCTGGCCCCGCCCTATGTCATCAAGCCGGTCGCTGAAGGCTCTAGCTTCGGCGTGCTGATCGTTCGTGAAGGAGCGAATGCCCCTGCCCTGGAACTGACCAGCAGCAATTGGCGCTATGGCGACAATTTGATGGCCGAGGAGTTCATTCCCGGACGCGAACTGACCGTCGCCGTTCTGGGCGACCGCGCGCTAGCTGTCACAGAGATAACGACCTTAAGAGACTATTACGATTTTGATGCAAAATATGAAGCTGGAGGATCGCAACATGTGATCCCGGCAGAATTGCCGGCTGATGTGACACACGCCGCGATGGATTACGCGCTGAGGGCACATCAGGCACTAGGATGCCGGGGAGCAACGCGATCCGATTTTCGCTATGACGACAAGAGAGACCGGCTCGTGATTCTGGAAACAAATACACAACCCGGCATGACGCCCACCTCGCTTGTCCCCGAACAGGCCGCTTTCGTTGGCATGTCCTTCGAAGAGCTGGTCGCCTGGATGATCGAGGATGCTTCATGCCAAAGGTAAGCCGCAACCAGACTGTCCCCAAGAAGTCGTCGCGCAAGCCCGCCGTCATCGTGGATGAGGTGACGGGCGAGGAAGTGCGCGTCTCTTCCGTAATTTTCGGGTTCGTTATGCTGGTCGCCATCGTGGTCGCCACGGCAGCCTGGATGGGCGGGTCCATGTCACAGATCGAAAGCCGCTTTGCCGGCTTCATGGATGACACGGCCCGCGTGATGGGCATTTCCGTCAATGATGTCTCAGTGATCGGCCTGGAGCAGGACCCTGCCCTGGCGCAGGACATCCGCGCCGCCGCCATGATCGAGCCGGGCGAGAACATGTTCCGCGCGGACCCGCATCTCATTCGACGCCGCGTTGAAGGCACCCGCAAGGTGCTGAATGTGCGCGTGCATCGCCTGTGGCCGGATCAGGTCGTCATCCTGGCGGATGCCGCAGAGCCTGTCGCGCTGTGGCATGACAGCAAGAAATGGACAGTTGTGGATGGCCTTGGCCGCATCATTCCGGATGCCCGCCCTGAAGACCACAAAGGCCTCGTGCGTCTGGCGGGCCGTGGCGCGCCGCAAGCTGCACCGGCTCTGGCCGCCGCATTGAAAGCCGAACCCGACGTCGCGCCGGGCATCGCCATCGCAACGCGCATCAATGACCGCCGCTGGGATATGCGCCTGATCAATGGTGCCACCGTGCGCATGCCGGAAGATGACGGCCTGACGACTGCGCTTGACCGTCTCTCGACACTGCAGGTCCGTACCGCGCTGATGCAACGCCCGCTGGAAACCATCGATCTGCGCAATCAGGGCCGCGTCTATCTGACACCAATCGATGCGCCTGACTTTGCCGCCCGTGAAGAGGCGCCCCGCAGCTAATGGCAAACCTACAGTCCCGCCGCATGGCCCTTGGGGGCCACCGCACGACCGGCCCGGTCGCGGCGCTGGATATTGGCTGTTCCAAAATCACCTGCCTGATTGGCCGCAATGATGGGACGGGCCCGCGCCACTTCCAGATTCTCGGCTCTGGCCGCCAGCAATCGCGCGGCTTCAGCGGCGGCACGATCACCGACATGGAAGGCCTGGAACGCTCTATCCGCCTGGCTGTTGAAGATGCCGAGCGCGAAGCTGGAGAACAGATCAATCAGGTAATGCTGGGCATTACCGGCGCGCGCGTGATGTGCAGCCTGGTCACCGCCACGATCGAGATTGGCGGACGCGAGATCAACGCCAAGGATGTACGCCGCCTGCAAGCAGCTGCCATGGCCGATGTGTCGACCAAGGGTGTTGAAGTGCTGGCCGCCTGGCCGGTCGCCTATCGCGTAGACCAGCAGGAAGGCGTGCGAGAGCCGGCCGGAATGTATTGCGACACGCTGGGCCTGTTCCTGTCCGTCGTCACCGCACCCAAAGCGATGGTACGCAATCTGGTGGAGTGCGTCGGCCGCGCGCATCTCAGCGTCAATGCGCTGATCCCCTCCTCTATCGCCAGCGGGGCGGGCACGCTGATTGACGACGAAATCGAGAATGGCGCGATCTGTATCGACATGGGCGCCGGCGTCACGGCGGTGTCAGTCTATCTCAATGGGTCTCCGGCCTGGGTTGGCCTCGTGCCTGCCGGCGGAACGCATGTCACCTCAGACATCGCGCAAGGGATCGGAACGACCTTTGCCGCAGCCGAGCGCCTGAAGAGCATCTATGGCACAGCCAATCTGGAAGGTCCGGGCCTGGCAGAACGGATCGAGGCCCCGCGCCTTGGCGATGATGGCCGCCTGCAGGCCACACGCATGGAACGCGGCAAGCTGGCCGAAATCATCGCGCCGCGCATCGAGGAAACCTTCGAACTGATCCAGAAAACCCTGGAATCCAGTGGTGTACGCAAAGTACTGCCTCGGCGAGTCGTCCTGACGGGCGGCGCGAGCCAGCTGCCAGGCGTGCGAGATGTCGCCACACGCATTCTGGAAGCCCCTGTCCGGCTCGGTCGCCCGACAATTGCTGAATTCCTGGGCGAAACACTGGGAACACCAGCTTTTTCTACAGCCTCAGGTCTGCTACTGTATCAGGAGTTGGGGTTTGCTGACGCTGTGCGGGCTGGCATTGCGTCGAAGGAGTACGGTTCGGAAGTCCGAGGCGGTGCTGTGAACAAGGCGTTCCATTGGCTGAAAGAAAATTTCTGACGCCAATCGCCCTCACTTAACTGCTTCTTAGCGGCAAGGCGTCATTTTAAACGATGAGCGAAGCTTTCTCAGAGACCGGTAGAGTGAGGGATACGTATGACACATGAACTGAAGCCCAGGATCCTGGTCTTTGGCGTAGGCGGTGCCGGAGGCAACGCTGTCGACAATATGATCGAGGCCAACCTGCAAGGCGTTGAGTTCATCGTAGCCAATACGGATGCGCAGGCCCTTTCCCGATCCAAGACGGAAAACCGCATCCAGCTGGGCCCGGAAACGACTTCCGGCCTTGGCGCAGGCGCGCGGCCCGACATCGGCGCGAAAGCCGCCGAGGAATCCATCGAGGATATTCGCGAGAAACTGCAAGACGCTCACATGGTCTTCATTGCTGCCGGCATGGGTGGCGGAACCGGTACTGGCGCAGCCCCGGTCATTGCGCGCGTTGCCCGCGAAATGGGCATGTTGACGGTCGCCGTTGTGACCAAGCCTTTCAGCTTTGAAGGCACCCGCCGCATGTCCTTCGCCGAGGACGGTCTGGCCGAGATTCAGAAACATGTCGACACGATGATCGTCGTGCCGAACCAGAACCTCTTCCGCATCGCCAATGATCGCACGACCTTTGCCGAAGCCTTCCGCATGGCAGACGATGTGCTCTATTCCGGCGTGCGCGGCATTACGGACCTGATGGTCATGCCAGGCCTGATCAATCTCGACTTTGCCGATGTCAGCTCCATCATGCGCGGCATGGGCACGGCCATGATGGGCATGGGCGAAGGCGAAGGTGAAAACCGCGCGCTGGAAGCTGCCCGCCAGGCCATCGACAATCCGCTGCTGGACGACATCTCGATGAAAGGCGCCAAGGGCGTCCTCATCAATATCACCGGCGGCTATGACATGACCCTGTTCGAACTCGACGAGGCCGCCAATGAGGTGCGCCGCGAGGTCGATCCGGATGCCAACATCATTCTCGGGTCCGCCTTTGACAGCGAACTGGAAGGCAAGATCCGCGTCTCTGTCGTTGCAGCCGGAATCGATGGCGCGATGATGGGCGTTCCTGCGGCCGAGCCTGTTGCAGAAACTGTGCGTCAGCCCATCGCGGAGCCGATTGAGGAAGAGCCTGCAGCTGAGGCCGAGGCCCCTGCCGAGACGGAGACCGTCGCTGAAGAGGTGGATGAAGACCGTCCGCGCGTCATCAAGCATACGTCCACGGCCCTGCGCTCTGACGAAAGCGATCCGCGCGAGGATTTTGAAAGCCGGTCCCTGCCCGCCGAACATTATGAAGGCGCAGAAGGCGAGGACCAGATCAGCGCCGACACTGTGTTCACCAAAAGCACAGAGACGCCTGCAGAAGAAGAACAGCGCAGCCCGTCCGGCTTTTCCAACCTGTTCGGATGGCGCCGTGGCAATTCCCAGGGCGAAAATGATGACACTCCGGCAGCCAAGACGCCGACACAAATCGTCTCGTCTCCGGAAGACCATCCGGAGCCTGCGCCTTTCGATGATGCCGACCTTGAAATCCCGGCATTTCTGCGCCGGTCTGCCAATCACTGAAATTGCAGTTGAAAATCAGATTTCAGCGCTGGTTTGTTACACATAATTCTCAATGGTTACAGGGCCGAAGGTAACGCTTCGGCCCTTTTTGTAACACGCCGAAACAAGCCGTGTTTTGTATCTTCAGGCCATAGAAGCCATTCTGATATGCGAAACTGGAGGCGTGTAGTTTGTCCCGTAGCGTAGAATTTCAGCAGACGATTGAGCGCCCCGCCGTATGCGCGGGCATTGGTGTGCACAGCGGGGAGAAAGCCCGACTGGTGCTGAAACCTGCGCCTGCTGGTACCGGCGTCTCTTTCCGCCGCACAGATATTTCCGGGCCGGACACGCTGATCCCTGCCTCTGCCGAATATGTCTCCGACACCCAGCTTGGCACTACGCTGACCAATGAAGCCGGCGTTTCCGTGGCGGTTGTGGAGCATTTGATGGCTGCGCTGGCAGGCGTCGGCATCGACAATCTGCTGATCGAGATCGACGGCCCTGAAGTGCCGATCATGGATGGCTCTTCTGCAGTGTATTGCGAATTGCTGATGCAGGCTGGCCTGCGCCGCCAGTCAGCACCGCGTCGCCGCATCCGCATTCTTGAAAAGATCGAGATCGAGGATGGCCCCAAACGCGCCAGCCTCTCCCCTTCTGAAGACAATCTGCTGACGCTGCGCGCGCGGATCGAGTATGACGACACGCTGATCGGCGTGCAGCAAATGGCCCTGCGTCTTGCCCCAGGCATGTTTGCACGTGATCTGGCCTTTGCCCGCACCTATGGCTTTGCCCGCGATGTGGACATGCTGCGCACGATGGGCCTCGCCCGTGGCGGCTCGCTGGAAAATGCTGTTGTCGTCGACGATGGCAAAGTGATGAATCCGGAAGGCCTGCGCTCTGAAGACGAGTTTGTGCGCCACAAGATGCTGGACGCCGTGGGCGATCTGATGCTGGCGGGCGCACCGATTGCCGGGCGCTATGACGCTGTCCAGCCGGGCCACTCCATCAACAATCTGCTTGTCCGCAAACTGCTCGACACCCCATCGGCGTGGTGCTGGGAAAGCGACGAGATGGATGAGAGCCTTGTCGTGTCACGCACAAGCGCCGCCATCTGAACGGGATTTAACCCATCCAACAGGGTGAATGCCTGAGAAACCTTCTTGGAAAACTGGCAGGGTTCGCGCTAAGCAGTCTGTCTGACACTCACAGCTGAAAGCGTCCGCCCTGCCATGCGTTTCACCAAAGCCTATCCGATTGTTCTGGTTGCAACCGCAGCAATTGCCCTGACAGCCTGCCAATCACGCCGCGACCGCCAGCAGGAGCTGGCTTATGTGGAACGGCCTGTTGAGCAATTGTACAATCAGGCTTCGGCTGAGCTGGACAAGCGCTCCTATGACAGAGCCGTGCTTCTGTTCAATGAAGTCGAGCGCCAGCACCCCTATTCCGAATGGGCCCGCCGCGCGATGGTGATGACGGCCTTCGCCCATTATGAAGCCCGCAATTATGACGAAGCCATCGATGGCGCACGCCGCTATCTGTCGCTTCACCCGGGCGGCTCTGAAGCGGACTATGCCTACTATCTGATCGCGGTCAGCTATTTCGACCAGATCACCGATGTGGGCCGTGACCAAGCCATCACGGAACAGGCGCGCGACGCGCTGATGGATGTGGTCCGCCGCTATCCTGACAGCCAGTATGCCCGCGATGCCAGCGTAAAGCTGGACATGGTTCGCGACCAGCTGGCCGGCAAGGACATGGAAGTGGGCCGCTGGTATCTGCGCAACAACCAGACGCTGGCCGCCATCAAACGCTTCAGCACCGTGGTCAAGAAATACGACACCACGTCCCACACGCCGGAAGCCCTGCATCGTCTTGTGGAAGCCTATCTGACGGTTGGCCTGCGCGATCAGGCGCTCGCCGTCGGCTCAACGCTTGGATACAACTATCCCAATAGCGATTGGTACAAGATGAGCTATCGCCTTCTGACGGAAGAAGGTGTGGATCCCGAAGCCGTAGATGACAAAACCCGCCGAACCTGGCTGCAGCGCATTCTGCCCGGCGGTAAGTAAGACGAACTTTCAGGGCCGATTGCAGATCAGCCCTGCCCTTCTATCAGCTCAAACCACTCATCTTCGGTCAGGGTTCTGACACCGAGGCTTTCCGCCTTTTTGAGTTTTGAGCCTGCGCCCGGCCCTGCCACCAGAATATCCGTTTTTGCCGACACAGAGCCGGAGACCTTCGCACCAAGCGTGCTGGCACGGGCCTTGGCCTCATCGCGCGTCATGCGCTCCAGCGTGCCAGTGAAGACGATGGTCTTGCCAGCGACAGGACTGTCTGTGGCGGCCGCCTCTTCTTCCTGAACGCTCACCTCTTCGAGCAAGGCGCCAAGCATCTCGCGATTGTGCGGTTCGGATTCAAAATCCACAAGCGCGCCCGCGGCGGCCTTGCCCACCCCATCAATGCCGGTCAGTTCTGCAAAGGCCTCCCCTTCGAGCCCTTCTGCTTCGGCGCGAATCACCGCGCTCCAGAAGGCATCCCAGGTCAGGAAGTGGCGGGCATAAAGCTGGGAGGTGGTCTGGCCGACATGGCGAATGCCCAACCCGTTCAGGAAGCGCGCAAAGGGCACGCTGCGGCGCGCATCAATCGCATCGAGCAGTTTCTTCGCAGACGCCTTGCCGAAACCATCCCACTCTTCAAGCGGTGGCAGACCGGCCGCCTCTATCTGCTCTGGCAAGCGGAAGATATCCTGAGGAGCGGCAACGACGCCTTTCTCGTAAAACAGCTGCACCTGCTTCGCGCCAAGGCCGTCAATGTCCAGCGCCTTGCGCGAGACGAAATGCTTCAGACGCTCCACCGCCTGCGCCGGGCAGACGAGCCCGCCCGTACAGCGGCGGCGCACATCGGCCTCGCCCTTGTCATCAATCTCTCGCACGGCGGCAGAGCCACAGACCGGGCACGTCTCCGGCATGTGCCAGGGTTCGCCCTCACCGGGCGAGACAACGCGCAACACTTGCGGAATGACATCCCCTGCCCGCTGGATCTCCACCGTGTCGCCTGGCTTCACGCCAAGACGGGCAATCTCGTCCTCATTATGAAGCGTGGCGTTGGAAACCACGACGCCGCCCACCGTGACGGGCGTCAGGCGCGCGACCGGTGTCAGAGAGCCTGTTCGGCCCACCTGAATGTCGATCGCCTCCAGAACAGTTGTTGCCTTCTCGGCGGGGAATTTGTGCGCGATGGCCCAGCGCGGCGCGCGGCTGACAAAGCCAAGCCTCTGCTGCCAGTCCAGCCGGTCCACCTTGTAGACAACGCCATCAATATCGTAGCCGAGGGTTGCACGCTGTTCTTCAATGTCGCGATAAACCGCAATCAGGTCGTCCACATTTGACGCGGATTTCATCAGGGAATTGGTATCGAACCCCCAGGTCTTGAAGGCCTCGACCGCTGCCGATTGTGTCTCTGCAAAGGGCGCGCTTTCCGCCGCCCAGGCATAGGCGAAGAATTTCAGTGGGCGTGATTTGGTGATCTCGATGTCGAGCTGACGCAGACTGCCGGCGGCGGCGTTGCGCGGATTGGCAAAAATCTTGCGGCCAGCAGCCTCTTCACGCGCATTCAGCGCAGCAAAGTCGGCATGGCTCATATAGACCTCGCCCCGGATCTCTATGAAGTCCGGCCAGCCCTTGCCTTTAAGGGAGACCGGAATGTCCTCCAGCGTGCGGGCATTGGCGGTCACATCCTCGCCCACCTGGCCATTGCCGCGCGTTGCGGCGCGGACCAGCTTTCCCTTTTCATAGGT
Source organism: Hyphomonas beringensis (assembly GCF_000682755.1). Taxonomy (GTDB): domain Bacteria; phylum Pseudomonadota; class Alphaproteobacteria; order Caulobacterales; family Hyphomonadaceae; genus Hyphomonas; species Hyphomonas beringensis. The sequence continues at coordinate 80,487 of NZ_AWFF01000109.1, read as the reverse complement.
CAGGCTGAGGGAGAGACCATCAATCTTGGGCTCAGCCGTGAGGATCAATTCCTCCTCTTCGCTGAGGCCCAGAAAGCGCCGGATGCGCGCGGCAAACTCCGCCACATCCTCATCCGAAAATGCATTGTCGAGCGACAGCATAGGCGCCGCATGGGCCGCCTTGCTGAAGCCCTCATGGGCAACAGCACCGACACGGTCTGACGGGCTGTCATCGCGTTTCAGATCCGGAAAGCGAGCTTCGATGGCAAGGTTGCGCTGGCGCGCGGCGTCATAATCCGCATCGGTCAGAACCGGCGCATCTTCCTGATAATAGGCCGCATCTGCCTCGGCCATCAGGACCGCCAGGCGTTCAAGCTCAACCGCGGCCTCTTCAGGCGTCAGATCCTCAACCGCGGTTGCCTCGCTCATGCATCCTCCAACAGCCTCCCTGCTGCAGCGCGGGCCTCGGCAGTCACCTCGGCACCAGACAGCATTCGGGCAATTTCTTCCTGCCTGCTGCTGTCATCTAGCCCGCGAATCTGAGTCCCGCCAGTCTTTCCGGCACCCTTCTCCACAAGCCATTGAGCCGCCGCAGACGCCGCAACCTGCGGGCTGTGTGTAATGGCAAAGACCTGTCGGTCCTGGCCAAGGGAAACAAGCCGCTCACCGATGGCGGCTGCCACGGCGCCGCCGACGCCCTGATCGGCCTCATCAAAGATCAGGGTCATGGCAGAACCGGCCTCAGCCAGCGCGCATTTGAGGGCAAGCGACACCCGTGCCAATTCCCCGCCTGAGGCAATCTTGCGGAGCGGACCAAAGCCTGCGCCGGGATTGGTTTCGGCTTCGAATTCGATCCGGTCGATTCCGGATGCTCCGCCCTCGCCTTCCGGCAAAGGATGGACCCGCGCCTTGATCACCGCGCGGCCGAGTTTCAAGGGGCCGAGTTCCTTCGCGATGGCCTTGTCGAGCTGGCCAGCCGCCGCCTTGCGGGCATCGCTGAGCTTGCCAGCAGCCTGATGCCATTTAGCGCGCGCATCGGCCTCAGCCTTGCGAGCCGTGATGAGCGCATCCTCCCCGGCTTCGACAAGATCGAGGCGCTCTTGCAAACTATCCCGCATATCCTGCAGCATGTCCGGATCGCAATTATGCTTCCGGCCCGCCGCGCGCAGGGCAAACAGGCGGGCCTCTGACGCTTCCAGTTCGCTGGTGTCATGATCCACCAGGCTTTCCAGCTGTGCGATAGAGCCCATGACTTCCTTGATCTCGATCAGCGCACGCTCGACCGCTTCAGCCGCCGCGCGCGCCGCAACAGGCAGCGCCTCGTCCGAACCTTCAAACCCCGGAAGGTGACAAATCCGACCTGTGGCACGTGCCGCCCGGGCGAGTGCCTCCTCAATGCCGGTCCCATCCAGCACTTTTTCCGCCTCACTGACCGCTTCGGTCACACGCTCTGACTGCATCAGAAGGGTTCGCCGTTCTGTCAGGACGGTTGCCTCCCCTTCTTGCGGGGCAAGACGGGTGAGGTCTTCGACGGCCTCCATCAGCCAGTCGCGTTGCTCAATGGCTTCGGCATGAGCGGCTTCCAGTGCTTCACGCTTCTCCGCAGCCTCTTCCATACGCGCATGCGTCCTGGCGCATGCCTCCAAAAGACTTTCATTGCGCGCAAAGAGATCCAGCAGATACCGGTGCGTGGACGGCCTCATCAGGGAAGATGCCGCATGCTGTCCATGGATCTCCACCAGCAACTCCCCGAGATCGGAAAGTAGCGCCGCACTTACTGGCTGGTCATTGATGAAAGCGCGGGCGGGCCCATTCTTGCGGATGATGCGTTTGAAGGTAACCGTCTCATCCGGCGTGGCCTCAATGCCCGCCTCCGTCAAAGCCTTCCAAAGAGGGTGACGCACGGGCGGAGAGAACTCCACCGCCACGCTTGCCTGATCCTGCCCGGCCCGGATCATGGACCGGTCGGCAGGCTGCCCAAGCGCTTGTGACAAGGCATCCAGAATGATGGATTTCCCCGCCCCGGTTTCACCCGTGAGCGCGGTAAAGCCCGCGCCCGGTTCAATATCCAGGCGGTTAATCAGAACGAAATCACGTATCGACAATGACAGGATCATGGCCAGTCTCCCGAAGAGTTACTGGCCATGATTTATCACCGGAACAAAAAGAGAACAAGCGTGATTCTTCACGCGTCTCTATTTAGAGGGGCATACAAGCGGCGCGCAGCCAGTCCTTAACGTCCCCGTCCAGCCCGTCTGCCAGATGCTCGTAGACCTGCGCATGATAGGCATCGACCCATGCGCGTTCCTCTTCTGTCAGCAAGGTCAGATCGATCAGATCCCGCGCAAGTGGCGCAAAGGTCAGGCATTCGAAGCCATACATGTCCAGCTCGCCGCCCTCGATCTGGCTGGCAGGGGTCACATATTGCAGATTTTCGATGCGTATGCCGTATTGGCCAGCGCGATAATAGCCCGGCTCATTCGAAACAATCATCCCCTCGACCAGCGGAATGGCGTTCCACGCCTTGGCGATGCGCTGCGGCCCTTCATGAACGCCGAGATACACGCCGACGCCATGACCGGTGCCGTGCTGATAGTCCAGCCCAGCCTGCCAGAGTGCATGACGCGCCAGCACGTCCAGATGCGTCCCGGTCGTGCCATGCGGGAAACGAACCGCGGCCAGCGCGATATGCCCTTTCAGGACCAGCGTGTAGTGCCGGCGCATGTCCGCACTCGGATCACCAATCGGGACCGTGCGGGTCACATCCGTCGTGCCGTCCAGATATTGGCCACCACTGTCGACAAGATACAGGCTGCCACGCTCCAGCTTGCGATTGGAGGCAGTTGACACACGATAGTGCGGGAGTGCGCCATTTGGTCCGGCCCCGGAGATTGTCGGGAAGGACAAATCATCCAGCCCGCCCAGGCTTTCGCGGAACTCTTCCAGCTTGATCGCGGCGTCAATTTCCGTCACGTCGCCGTTTTGGGCCTCTGTATCCAACCAGTGCAGGAAACGTGTCAGGGCAATGCCATCGCGAATGTGCGCGGCAGATGTGCCAGCCAGCTCGGCTTCATTCTTGCAGGCTTTTGGCAAGGCCACCGGGTCACGCTGGCGAACCGCCCTAGCGCCAACCTGTTCAAGCTTGTCAAAGAACCAGGCAGAGGCAACATCCGGATCAACGCTGACGGACTTTCCCTTCAACCCCGCCAGTCCCTCTTCAAGATCCGACAGCGGACGAAGTGTCACGCTGTTGCCCAGATGCTGGCGCAGCGCATCAGAGACTTTCACTTCATCAAGGTAAAGCTCAGCAGAGCCATCAGCGAACAGGATCGCCCGGCCCAGCGGCAGCGGCGTACAGCTGACATCACCGCCGCGAATGTTGAACGCCCAGGCGATGGACGCAGGCGACGTAATGATCGCCGCATCCAGCTTCTCGGCCTTCAAATCCTTGCCGATCTGCTGGCGCTTTTCATCATGGGCGACGCCGGCATATTTGACGTCATGCACGACGACTTGCGCGGAAGGCTGCTCCGGGCGGTCTTCCCAGGCGAGATCTATCGGATTGTCTGATACGGCGACCAGCTCAGCACCTGCCATTTTCGCGGCGCTCTCCATGGCGGAAACGTCGTTCGGACTCATCAGTTTCGGGTCATAGCCGATCTTCTTGCCGGACATGTCCTGGGACTTCAGCCAGCCAAAGGGGCCAGGTTCAGGCACATTCTGAATCTCCCAGAGGTCCGGATCAGTCTGATCGGCAACCTGGATCGTGTAACGGCCATCGGCAAAGATCACAGCGCGATCCGTGAACACGAAAGCGGAGCCAAAGGACCCTGTGAAGCCGCTGACCCAGGCCAGGCGCTCATTGGCGTCCGGCAAATATTCGTTCTGATATTCATCTTCATGAGGCACGTAGAGGCCATCGAGGCCTTGAGCCTTGAGTTGGTCGCGAACCGGCGGAAGGTGGGCGCGCCCATCTTGCGGGCCCCCTTTGATATCAAATGTCTGTCTCATGCGCCTTATGTAGTGCGGATGAAGCGTTTTGGCCATTGGAAGCCGCATCATAGCTATGCATTTTTGAGACGATATTTCTGCATATCTATGCTTTTTTATTCACACATTTCCCTTACATAGCGCGCTCGTAAAAGATTTGTGCAGTGCACAATAAAATTTCCAAAGGGAAACAGTATAATGAAACCTCACATCAACATGGCTGCATCCGACAATGCCGTGATGCACAGCGACCTGCGCATGCCGATGGTCAACGAACTGACCGCGCCTGCCGCAAGCGATCTTCTGAAAAAGGCCGAGATTTCTCGTCCGCACATTCTGGAACGCCGCACCACCCGTTGGGCACGCCGTTCGACTTACTGATCCTCAGATCAGCCAGCCGGTTTCCGGAGGACCAGCGTAGACCAGCCGTCTTCGCGAATACGCTTCTGGAAATCGAGCCCTCGCGCCACAAAGGCATTCCGCACAGGCGGAGCCTGATGGTGCAACAGGCCTGACAGAATAATCGTGCCCCCCGGCGCCGTTAGAGCGGCAATATCCGGGGCCAGACCGATCAGGGGCCGCATCAGAATGTTCGCAAAAACCGTGTCATAGGGAGCCGACCGCCGGATACGCGGCGTGTTCGCCCCTGTGACATGCATTGCTGTGAACCCGGTCACATTATTCTTTTCCGCGTTCTCATTCGCCACCAGCACACTGTCGAGATCGATATCTGTCCCGATTGCTGAGGTCGCGCCTGCCTTCATCGCGGCGATGGCCAGCACACCTGACCCCGTCCCCAGATCCAGCACTTTGCCGATCGGGCGATTGCGGCGCAGTTCATCCAAAGCAATGAGACAGCCAAGCGTCGTGCCATGATGGCCAGTCCCGAAAGCCGGGCCAGCCTCGATCAGAACGGCGATCCGGCCGGGGGACTGACGCGTCAGGGCATGACTTCCCGCCACGATGAACGGCCCGGCCTCAACCGGCGGCAGACCTTCGAGCGACAGCGTCACCCAGTCACGGTCAATCACTTCCTCGATCCGCGCCGTCAGCTCGGGCGCGACATCTTCAATGATGGCGACGCAAGCCTCGGCCTCTTCCTGGGTTTCCGCAAAAGCATCGAGACGCCAGACGCTGCGGCCGTCCTCCTTGGCATCCACGGCACCCGCAGGGGATGGATCCGCCCAAGCGAGCGCATCCCACGCAGTTTCTACTGGCGCCCGCGCGCCCCTTGCACTTATCTGATACATGCCGCGGCGATTAGCAGGCCCGCGCAGACTTGGGAAGAAGGATAAAGATCATGCGCACCGCCTTGATAGTCACCGCCGCCAGTCTGTTGACCTTGTCGGCCTGCCAGACACCCGTTGCCGCACCTGCCCCGCCGACTGCTTCAACGCCTCAAGCATCCTGGCGGCCCGTGACACCGGAAAATCTCGTCATCCTCAAAACCAGAACCGGCGAAGTCATCATCGAACTGGCCGAGGACGCCGCGCCGGAACATGTCCAGCAGTTTCGCGAAGCCATCAGGGCCAATCTCTATAATGGTGAATATTTCTACCGCGTGATTGATGGCCATGTCGCTCAGGCGGGTCTTGAGTTTGAAGATCGTCTGAAAGACTGGCCACTCTTACCTCTGGAAGCCGAACGCGAAGTCAACGCCCGGGGCTTTGATGCGTTCGGCAATGCAGACCTGTTTGCCGATCCGGTGGGGCATCGTGAAGGCTTTGCCACTGGACGCGAGGGCGATCAGGAATGGCTGCTCAATTGCCCAGGCACGCTTGGCATGGCGCGGGATGATGATCCCGGCACGGGTTCAACCGAGTTTTTCATACCGCTGGCCCCCCGGCGCTATCTGGACCGGAATTACACGGTCTTCGGGCGGGTCATCTCTGGCATGGAACATATCAACCGCCTGAAGCGCGTTGACCCGGTGAGCGAAGAGGATGCGCCATCTTTTGTCGACCCGGCAACGGCGCCACAAAAGATGGCCGACCGGGCGCAGCGCCTGAGCGGAAATGAAATCATCTCCATCGGCCTTGCCGCCGATATGCCAGAGGCCCTTCGCCCGCAGTGGGAAGTGATGGCCACTCCAAGCCCGGACTGGGAAGCGCTGAAAGACGAAAAACGCAATTACGGGATCTATGACGCCTTTGTCGTGAAACCGCCCAAACTTGTCGATATCTGTACGCTTCCTGTACCCGCCCGCCCCATTGCGCAAGGAAACTGACCCGGCATGACCCCTCCGCCGCCCCATGTGGAAGCCCCCAATCTCTCCCCCCTGCCCGGCATCCGCCATGGCTTTTTCGGACGGCAAGGCGGCGTGTCCACCGGCATCTATACCAGTTTGAATGTCGGTATCGGCTCAGACGATGCGCCAGAGAATATTGCTGCAAATCGCGAGCGCTTGCGTGTAGCCATGCAGGCGGACGCGTTGCTCTCCTGCTACCAGATCCATTCTGCTGATGTGGTTCATGTCACCGAGGCATGGGATGCACGCCCGAAAGCCGATGCCATGGTGACGACGGAAAAGGGCATGGGCCTGTGCATTCTGACGGCCGACTGCACGCCCGTTCTGTTCGCAGATATTGAAGCCGGGATCATCGGCGCGGCTCATGCAGGCTGGAAAGGCGCGATTGGCGGCGTGCTGGACGCCACGGTCTCAGCTATGACGGATCTCGGCGCCAAGGCTGATCGCATCACAGCCGCCATCGGGCCAACCATCCAACAGGCAAGCTATGAGGTCGGCCCCGAATTCCGGGAGACCTTCCTTGCCCAGTCGCCCGAGAGCGCAGCCCTGTTCACGCAAGGGAGTAGCGACCGCTACCATTTTGATCTGCCCGGCTATTGTCATCAGCGGCTGAAAAAGCTTGGCCTGCAGGATATTCACAATACGGGCCTAGACACCTGCGCCCTGGAAGACAGCTACTTCTCTAACCGGCGCCGCAACCATCGCAGAGAGCCGGATTACGGCCGAAATGCCTCTGTGATCCTGCTCGAAGTGTAATTTTCTTAAAAACACGACAGAGTCCGGTTGCGACTCGCGCCCAGCTGTTACAAAAGCGACACCAATCCGGGCAGCACGGGCACTCCAAATATGAAACTGCTTTCTTGCAACGCAAATCGGCCCTTGGCGGAAGCCATTGCCGACTATCTGGACACGCGCCTGACGCGCTCAGAGGTCAAGACGTTCTCCGACCAGGAAATTTTCGTCCGCATCGACGAGAATGTCCGTGGCGAAGATGTCTTCGTGATCCAGTCCACTTCCTATCCCGCCAATGACAATCTGATGCAGCTTCTGATCTGCATGGATGCTTTGAAACGGGCCTCCGCACGCCGCATCACCGCCGTGATCCCCTATTTCGGATATGCCCGGCAGGATCGCAAAACGGATGGCCGCACACCGATCTCCGCAAAACTGGTGGCGAACCTGATCCACTCTGCCGGCGCTGACCGTGTTCTGACCGTCGATCTGCACGCAGGCCAGATCCAGGGCTTTTTTGATATTCCAACAGACAATCTGTTCGGCAGCCCGGTCATGGTGGATGACATCAAGGAACGTTATGGCAAGGCCGACCTGATCGTCGTCTCTCCCGATGTTGGCGGCGTGGTGCGGGCCCGCTCCCTCGCCAAGCGGCTGGAAGCAGACCTTGCCATTGTCGATAAGCGGCGCCCTGAAGCCGGCAAGTCCGAAGTCATGAACATCATCGGCGATGTGAACGGCAAACGCTGCATCATGCTGGATGACATGTGTGACTCCGGCGGCACGCTGGCCAACGCGGCTGCGGCCCTGAAAGAGCAAGGCGCAAAATCTGTCTCCGCCTATGTGACGCATGGCGTGCTTTCCAACAATGCCGTTCAGCGCATCGAGAAATCGGTGCTCGACGAGTTGGTAATGACGGATTCGATCCAACCCTCACAGGATGCGATCAAGTCCAAATCAATCCGTATCCTGCCGATCTCCCCCCTTCTGGGCGAAGCCATCCGCCGCATCGCCAATGAAGAAAGCGTCTCAAAACTGTTCGAACGCTAGCCGTCGCCGATTTTTCGGCAGGTGAGTATGATCGACACATCCGCTTCCGCGGTGCTGTCGGCCGGGTTGGCATATGTCACCCACCAGACGCCGGGTTCAGCCGGCCGGCTTTCTGTAATGATGAAGGCATCGCCTGCCTCTGTCCGGGCGGACACGGGCATCTGGCCCGGCGGGCAATCGACCCGCAATGTGGCTTCACCCCCCGGCTGCAACAGCAGGGCCTGCGAGCGCACCACATCCCCCGCCCCCACGGGAGAGGCGGCGCAGCCTGTCAGCAGCGCCGCCAGACAGAGGACAGCGCCCCTCACCCCTCAATGCAGTATTCAATTGGATAGGCCAGCCCCTTCACTTCGACAGGCTTGCCGTCCGGGCCCTTGATGGGCTCAAAGCGCGCACCTTTCATCTCCGCAGCCGAGGCTTCGAAAACAGGGTCGGAGCAGGCCGCCTGCATGTTCTTCGGCAGGCCATCTGTGCCAAGGTCAAACATGACGAGGCAGGCGCCACTCAGCATCTCCGTCGCCGCGGGGACCGGATAGGACGGCGAAGGGTGGGACACAGTCTCAGGCTGCCAGTCCTTCCCGATCGCCAGCCCGGCCGCCGCATTGGCCGAGCTCGCCTGCGCCTTGCGCGCCACCCAGGCCACATCCGTCACCGGCGCAGAAAGAAAATCGTCGACCTGACTGCATGCCTCTGTCATGGCGGACGGGTCTGTTGATTCAGAAGCTCCTGCCTCCTTCTCAAGACCTGCAGGAACAAATAGGTCGCTCGCCAAAGTCAGGCCCTCCTCCGTCTGCGGATCAACAGCAACACCACCGCGCCAGACTTCAAAGTGCAAATGTGGCCCTGTGGCTTGGCCAGACTGACCGAGCGTTCCGATCACATCTCCTGCTTTGACAGTATCACCTGCTTTGACCGCCATGCTTTGCAGCTGACCAAAACGCAGAGATGTCTGCTCGCTCGCCTGCAGCAGGACCAGATTGCCATAGGCCCCCTTCTCCGCTGCCAAGGTGATAACACCACTGGCCGGTGCGTAGACCGGCACGCCTTCAGCCTCTGCCAGATCTACACCATCATGCTGTTTCATCTTGCCACTGATTGGGTGCTTTCGATTGCCGAAAGGGCTCGTAAGGCGCGCCTTGTCCAACACCGCATGGCTGTAGGCGATGTCTGCTCCCGGCGTCGCCGCGGTGCCCTTGATCAGTACACCTTGGGCAATGGCGAGGGGGGCAGCGCAGGCCAGCGCCGCGGCCACGACGAGGCCCATACGGCGCGGGCGGGGTTTCTCAATAAGGAGTTCGGTGAGACGCATCTTCAGGTTTCCTTTCTTCTGCAAGATGAATGCTGCCACAGGCAGCACCGCCTCATCGCGCGAGATGCGCGCAGCAGATGTCAGGGCTTTTGCATAAGCAATCCGGTCTCCGGTCAGCTCGACCGTTTTCTGGTCAACCACAGCCTCTCGCCAGAAATCGAGTTGACCTCGTATCAACCAGGCAAAGGGAGAGAACCAGAAAAGGTCCGCGATGAACCGCTCCAATGGGCGGGCCAGAAGGTCTCCGCGCTTCAGATGGACCAGTTCGTGAACAATTACCTGCTGGGCCCCTTCCCTGCGGATCAGGGCTGCAGGAACATACACTCTGCGCTCAGTGATCCCCGCCAGGAAGGGCGCGCCACGCGGTATGACATGCACCGCAGGCGTGCGGGAAAGTCCCAGAGCCTCGGCCCAATGCGAGATGGGGCGGTTCACGGGCCGGGCCCAGGATTTCAGGCGCTGGAGACGGACCTGGCTGACAGCCCAGAGCAGAGCCCGGACACCCCAGCCGAGCGCCAGGATCATGATTGTCAGTGCACCGGCATCAGGCATGCGAAATGCAGGCCCTTGAGCGACTGCCTCTCCCGTCCCTTCCGGCATGACAGCGAGAGGCTCAAGCATGGGCAGCTCTGCCAGAGGCGCATCCATAAGAGCAGGCAAGGCCGGCACAAAGACCGAAGCCGCGAAAGGGGCGATCAACAGAAAGGCTGCGCCACGCCATATCGCCTGAGCAATGGTCGGGGATGGTCGCATACGGCAGATCAGATAAGCACCTGCGCAGACCACACCGCTCCAGGCGAGCGCCAAAAGTACAAGACTCAGCGGGCTCATCATACGCCCCCTTTCTTGTCCGATGCCTCGTCCTCTGCCGCGTTGATGATCGCGTCCAACTCGTCCAGCTCTGCATCTGACAGATGAGGACTTTCAGCAAACAAGGCTGCCGGAATGGGACCATCTATATCCAGCACCTGACGGGCCAGATGCCGAACAAGGCCGCCCAGCGTAGCCGTGCGGTCCAGCTTGGCCGTGAAAACCGCCATGCCGTGAATATCCTGGCGCGTCACCCAGCCCTTGTCTTCCATGCGCGCTATGACAGTACGGGTCGTCGAGGGCTTCCAGCCCTGCTGAGCGCCGATGGCATCATGCACCTCACGCGCACTTTGCGCGCCGCTGGACCAGAGGTGTTTCAGAACGGCAAGTTCGGATGGATTGGGTTGTGACATGGCGACCTCACTATCATCGTCACCGATACGCTACATATGTAGCGCACTCACGTCAAGTGAAACCAGCCGCAATTTCTTCCGGCGAATTTTTATTTCAAGAAAGCCAGGAGTGGTGGGATCTATTCGACCGTCCAGCCGCGCGGGGTGCGGCGGGCTTCAAGCGTCATAGGGTCAGACTCGCCCGACGGCGTGATGGGAGATGCGCTGCGACGATTGGCAAAGCGCATGACCAGAGCGGCAGATGCCAGAAGCACACCCGCGATCGCCGTCATGACGGCCAGCAGGCCTGCAAAAAGAACGAGGAGCACGCCAATGCCAAGCTGAGCGAATAAGCCAATTACACCTGACAGGGCATCTGACAGGTTCATGCGAGCCGTTTGGGAAGCTGTGCGGGTCATCTGATCCTCTTGTTCCCCCAAAAGATGGCGTCATCAGGGCCTCACGTCAATGTAAAGCCACCTCAAATCCTTGTAAGAAAGGCAGGATGCCCGGTGAAAAGCCTAATCCGGCCGCACAATAAGGCCGCGTTCAGTGCGAATCTGGGCATACGCGGCCGTAATCGCCGCTGCCTTGGCATGGGCCGCATCCTCAAACTCTCTCGGAGCGCCCATCTGAACCACACGGTCCGGGTGATTATCTGCCATCAAACGGCGATAGGCGGCTCGGATATCGTCGAACGCCGCATCATGCTGCACCCCAAGAATGAAGTACGGGTCTTCCTTGTCCGGCCCCAGATGGCTAGCGCGGATCCGCCGGAAAGTCGCCTCGTCAAAGCCAAAGGCTTGCGACACGGTCTCCAGATACTCCATTTCCTCAGTGGTCACGACGCCATCTGCCCCGGCGATCTGGAACAGGCCGTCCAACACGCCTTCCAGCAGGCATGGGCGGTCATGATACTTCCGGCCGATCTTGCGGGCATAGCCCTGATAGCCGCGCACAGTCTGCCGCGCGATGTTGAACACGCGGCGAACACTGTCAGCATCCTCCGGTGCAGCGCGGAAAACGCGCGAGAACACCATGATTTCCTTGTCGGAGACATTGCCATCAGCCGCAGCCAGTTTCGCCCCGAGCCCGACAACAGCGGCGGTAAAGCCGACATCGTTCGGGTCTGGCGCACACGCAAACTCCCCACTGGCGTCTTCGCCAGAGGTGGCATCAGGGTCGAACAAGCGCCGTCCGCCCTCAAGAAGTCTTGCCCAGAGAGACATGTCTATTCTCCATATACCCGATTTTCAGAAATATGGGAGCGCGTCATGCTGACAGTTTCGTGAAGCCTTGCTCACACGCGGATGCATGAAATTCTTTTGAAATTCAATGTATAGACATTCCCGGTAGAAGGGACTGGCAGAATACGGCTAATCTCTGGACTGTCTTTCGACCACAGACCTCAGGTCTGCAAGTTCCGCCCGCATCTCCTGAATGGCCGTCAGGATGGCCGAGCGCCCGAGTTCCGCAGTCTCCAGCTCTTCCTCCAGATCATCCTCAATGTCTTCAAGCCCCTCTTCCAGAATGGCCTGCTGCTCCGCCGCCAGCGAATCCACGACCAGCGCTATGAACAAGTTGAGGATGGCGAAACTGGCGATGAAGATGAAAATCAGGAAGAACACCCAGGCATAGGGGTGGCCGTCATCGATCACCTTCTGGACAACTTCAAATCGCCAACCATCCATCGTCATGACCTGGAACAACGAATAGGCCGAGCTCGGCAGATCACCGAACAGAAGTGCCACTTCCTCATTGTCCGTATTGCCGTACATGTTCGTGGCCATGACGGCAGCCACATAGGTAACCAGTGCCAACACCGCAAAGATGGCCCCCATGCCCGGCAGGGCCTTCATCAGCGCCTCTGTAATCCGGCGCATCATCGGCACGACATGCAGAAGACGCAGCACCCGGAGCACACGCAACGCCCGAAGCACGCTGAACGCAGTGCCGCCCGGCACAAGCGACACCCCGACGACAATGAAATCAAACCAGTTCCAGGCCGACTTAAAGAAGTGCAACCTGTAGACTACGAGCTTCAACAGAATCTCGGCAGCGAAGACCCAGGTGATGCCGTGGTCGAGAAGCTCCAGCAGGTGAACGAGTTCAGGCGACAAGCTGGCGTGATAAGTAAGCACACCCAGAATGACCGCATTCAGGATAATCAGAGAAATGATTGTCCGCAGGAACCACGGTCTTTCAATTGCCCGTTCCAGGCCAGAATTATGCGTTTCCGTATCGAGTGTCGCGCGTCCCATTGGTCGTCCCGTCCCTGCGTCCCAAAGTCAAAGCCTTGCGGTTTTGCCCGCTTCGGTTGCCTCTGCCAAGTCAGAGACGGGAGGATAATGGCGGCGCCGGGCCTCAGTCCGCAGAGGTGGTCGTATCGGATGTGATGCGCCACTGCCCCGCGATTTTGCGCAGCACGAGCGTGTAGAGCCCGGATGGCTCGGCCCCGTTCATGTCCAGCTTCCAGCGGCCATGCACAACGGCCGCGTCAGAAGAGAGCAGAACGATCTCATTGTCATATGTCGTCAGATGGCCCATCGTGTCAGCTGATCCGTACCGCGCCACATAGCGGTCGAGTGTCGCCTGCCATCCCCGTACAATGTTGCCGCCGGAGGCGAAACGCAAATCGGGGGACTTCCAGTACCCCGCCATGAACCCCGGAATATCTCCGCGGTTCCAAGCCTCATCCTGCGCCTCCAGCAGTGCAGTGATCGCAGCCATGTCTTCGGCCTGCTGAGCCTCGGAAAGGCTCGCATCAGGCATGGGAGGCTGAGATACGCAAGCTATGGGCAAAAGCGCCAAAGCCGCAGCGGCAATCAAAATACGCATGGCGATCTCCTGTTCAGCAGTCCGTGTTTAAGCAAGGACGCCATCAAGGCACCAGCCGAAACCGCATTTGTCAGGCGTCAATTGATGTTGCTGCCTCATCCTGTTTCGGCAACCTGGCCTGGCGAACCCATTCAATGGCGCTGAGCACAACGGCAACGCCGCCCAGCCAGAACGTGATGATGAAGACGTCGTAGAAGCCATTCTTCTCGATCATTTCTCCGAGCCACGGGCGACCAAGCGTGCCGATCAGCATTGTCAGGGAGGCAAGCAAGGCATACTGGACCGCAGCAAAGCGCGGATTGACCACAGATGTCAGGTAAGCGGTGATGGCCACAAGCGCGAGACCGCCTGCGATATTCTCCGCAAAAATGGTCACCATAAGGCGCGCCATCCGCTGGCCATGATCAGCCTCTGCCGTGCTGACCGACAGCGTGGAGCCCCAATCCGCCAGAGCGATGAGAGGCGCATCGAGATGCGTAAAGGCGAGAAAGGAATCGACCGCCACAGCGCCTGCGGCAAGGTCTGCGTAGAGCAGATTCGTGACGGCTGCGACAACGCCGCCAAGGAAGAAAACTGGCATCCTGCCGATCACACCTATCAGGACCGCGCCCATCAGGGAGCCCAGAATGGTCGCAATGACCCCGAAGAGCTTTGAGGCAATGGCGACATCTGCCAGAGAATGTCCGAGCGCGCCAAAATTCTCGCCCAGATAAAACGGATAGGCAAACGAACCCCAGACGGCATCTGTGAAGCGATAGGTCAGTGCCAGCAGCAGCACGAGCAGCGCGCCCCATCGCAAGCGGAAGATCAGATCCATCATCGGATCAAAGATTGAGCGGAACAGTATACGTTGGGCTGCCTGAAGCTTCGTTTCCTCGTCAACCAGTATGGCAACAGTCTGAGGATGAGCCCTGTTACGGTAGATCAGAAAGGCCGAAACCAGCGCAGGCAGGACGACCGTAAACGCAACAATCCAGGGCCCCTCATTCCGCACAAAGGCAGAGCCCGACGCCCCTTCCGGACCGAAGGCCTGAATCACGAACACCACAATCATTCCAAACGCGATCAACCAGCCGAGCGCGACGATCACGATGGCTGGCAGGGTAACCTTGTGTGGCAAGCTTTTGTAAAAAGTCTCGCGTGTTTCGCTGCGGACGCGGGAGGATTCCGGTTCTGGCGCGATCAATGTGCCGACAACGGACATCAGCATGAAGCCAGCGACCATAAGGAACACAATGACCCAGCCATAATGTTCGGCAATCAGCAAAGCAAAGAAGCCGGTAACAAAGCCCGCAGACTTGTAGCCAAGCTGGTACAGCGCCGACATCATGTCCTTGTCGACATCAGATCTTGCCACTTCGATGCGCCAGGCATCCAGCAGCAAATCATGCGTGGGCGACAGCAATGTGATAAGGAATGCGCCGAAGGCGACGAGCCCCATATTCTTTGTAGGATCGGAGAAAGCAAACAGCGCCAGCAACGCCGCGAGGGCTATTTGCAACACCAAGAGCCACGACCGCCTCGCGCCAAGGCGCCCCAGAAATGGAAACGGGCGCGGGTCCTGAAACAGGGGGGCCCACAGATATTTGAACGCATAGCCCAGCGTAACAAGAGAGAGCACACCAATCGTGGCTGGCGTGATGCCGACCTCCGTCAGCCATGCATTCAGCAGACCGAGCGTGGCGCCCATGGGCAGGCCGGCCGCAAAAGCCAGCAGGATCATCGCCACCATGCGGCGATCCTTCATCGCCCTCAGGGCACGCACAGCACGGGGTGGCTGTTTGATGGGCGGCTGCGTCGCAGGTGTATCGCTCATGCAGCGCCTTCATGCGACTGAGCGCGCGTCCAGTTCAGAGCCAGTGTACGAAGCGCTTCGGCATCCAACGGCTTGGCAGCCACAGCGTTTGCCCCCGATGCAAGGGCCTGACGCTCAATATCGGGATTGATTTCGGCAGAAACGGCAATCATAGGCACGTCTGACCCTGTCTCACGAATGCGGCGCATGGCTTCAAAGCCATCCATGATGGGCATCCTTAAATCCATCAAGATCAACACGGGATTCATACTGGTGGCGCTCTCCACGGCTTCGCTTCCGGTCGAAGCGACTGTGACGGCAAAACCAGCCGATTCCAAGGCACGTCGTGCGATCAGCGCGTTGACCGGATTATCATCTGCGATCAGCACAAGACCTGCGCCGGTTTCCGCTTCCGGTTCATCAATGGCCTGTTCCCCCGATTTCACAACATAGATACGCTCTGCAACGGAAGAGGCGCGCAAGGGACGAACCAGCCAGCCCGAACAGCCAAGGCTTCGGAAGCGAGCGATCGCGCCTCTGTCCTCAGGGCGTAATACGACCAGGGATGGCTTTTGCCGCGCGAAGGATTTAACCAGGGCCTCGCGGACATCTGCGCCGATCAGCAGAATATCTATATCCGCAGGCACCCGTCCGCAGGCAGGGTCCACCAGAACGACCCGTGCAGACGCAGCCGCCAGAGAGACGGAAGCCGACAAAGTGGTCGCCGGAGGCAATCCAATCAACCCGACCGTCACGCCCAATTCCGGCAAATCATGGGTCGGTGGCATGTCAGCACGCGCGAGCGGCAAGAACACGGAAAAAGCCGTGCCCAAACCCAGTTGGCCCGTGACATCCACCCGGCCACCGAGCAATTCGGTCAACCGCTTCACAATGGCCAGGCCGAGCCCGACACCGCCATCCTTATAGGCATCTTTCGCACTCGACTGGTGGAAGGCATCAAACAAACGCTGGCGATCCGCCTCGGCAATCCCCGGCCCAGTATCGATGACGCGGAACTCCAGCCCGTCATCCAACGCCTTGATGTCCAGGAGCACCCCGCCTTGCCGCGTAAATTTCAGCGCATTGCCGACAAGATTGAACAGGATCTGACGAATCCGCCCCGTATCGCCAATATAGGTCGGCATGGGCGTCGGCAGGATACGCGCCGCAAGGTCCAGCCCGGCGGCATGCGCCCGGGGGCTCAACAGCTCAATGACTTCCCGGCCGAGGCGGGCCGGGCAAAAACTCTCAGGCTCCATCTCGACCGCAGACGCATCAAGGCGCGCATAGT
Source organism: Hyphomonas beringensis (assembly GCF_000682755.1). GTDB lineage: Bacteria > Pseudomonadota > Alphaproteobacteria > Caulobacterales > Hyphomonadaceae > Hyphomonas > Hyphomonas beringensis. The sequence continues at coordinate 64,053 of NZ_AWFF01000109.1, read as the reverse complement.
CGAGCACATTGTTCAATAATTCCAGCAGACGCGCTCCGCTCAACCGAATGGCCTCGGCATATTCACGCTGGGCTGGTGCGAGATCTGTCTCAAGAAGAAGGGAAACCGTCCCGAGGATGCCATTCAGGGGCGTGCGGATCTCATGGCTGGCTGTCGCCAGAAATGTATCTTCCGGCTTGGAGGCGGATGGAGGGGAATCTGGCGCATCTGTCATATCGACAAGGGCCTATCCCAAAGCCTTTAGCATTCATTTAACCGGAATGGCTGGCTGACGCCGTCTGAGACACGGCGCTCATGGAGGCTTCGGGCATGCCAGGCGGCCTGTGCCGATAGGATAATGCCTCTGCCACATGAAGCCTGCGCACAGATGTTGCCCCTTCCAGGTCCGCAATCGTTCTGGCGACTTTCAGAACCCGGCTATACCCCCGGGCCGTTAGGCTCAGACGCTCGGCTGCCTGCCGCAGCAAGGCCGCGCCAGCCTCATCCGGAGCGGCATGCTTCTCCAGTTCCGGCAAAGGCGCATCGGCATTTACGGGCCGGCACGTATCGCTAACCACCTCACTGAACCGTTCAGACTGAATTTCACGAGCCCGGCTGACCCTTTTGCGCACCTCTTCCGTTCCTTCAGCCGGTGTCGGCAAGGTCAGGTCCACAGCCGTAACCGGCGGCGTGTCATAATAAATGTCGATCCGGTCAAGAAACGGACCCGACAAACGCGCCTGATATTGCTGCGCACAGCGCGGCCCGCGACGACATGCAGCCGCGCCCGGCCCTCCCCCGCATCGGCAGGGATTCATTGCAGCGACCAGCTGGAACCGGGCGGGATAGCGCACATGGCGATTTGCCCGCGCCACAACAGCCTCCCCTGCCTCAAGCGGTTGCCGAAGACTGTCGAGAACCGTTGCCGAAAACTCCGGCAACTCATCCAGAAACAAAATGCCATGGTGTGCCAGCGAGACCTCTCCCGGTTTCGCCTTGATGCCGCCGCCCACCAGAGCAGCCATGGACGCAGAGTGGTGCGGCGCGCGGAAAGGCCGCTTCCGGGACAGGCGTCCGCGCTGAAGCAATCCGGCAACGGATTGTATCTGCGAAACCTCCAGCAACTCCCGCGCGGAGAGAGGCGGCAACAAACCCGGCAGACGCTGCGCCAGCATGGATTTGCCAGACCCGGGCGGACCACAGAAAAGCAGATTGTGCCCACCGGCTGCCGCGATCTCAAGTGCCCTCTTTGCGCCCTCTTGCCCTTTCACATCTCGCAAATCAGGTCCGCTTGATTCCTCCGCAAGCTCCCCCGGCTTGGGCGGGGCAATCACAGACCGGCCTGTAAAGTGGTTGATCAAAGCAATCAGGCCGTGAGCCGCAATCACCCCTCCTCCGGCCCAGGCGGCCTCTGCCCCGCAGATCTGTGGACAAATCAATTGCAGATCCATAGCCTCAGCCGCCATGGCCGCCGGCAACACGCCCAGCGTTTCCCCCAATGTCCCATCCAGCGAAAGTTCACCAATCGCCGCATATCCTTCAAGCTGGTCCCCGGGCACTACGCCCATCATCGCCAGAATAGCCAACGCAATGGCAAGGTCGTAATGGCTGCCCTCCTTGGGCAGGTCAGCTGGTGCGAGATTCACGATGATACGCTTGGGAGGCATGGCAAGTCCGAGAGATGCGAAGGCCGCGCGCACCCTTTCCCGGCTTTCCCCCACCGCCTTGTCTGGCAAGCCAACAACATGGAAGGCCGGATTGCCGCTGGTCATCTGCACCTGCACATCGACAGGCTGGGCGTCCACGCCCTCAAATGCAAATGTCGTAACCCGGCAAACCATCGCAACCCCCAGTTCGTCTAAACCAGAGGTTAACAATTAAACTCGAACAAATAAAGAACAAAAATTAATGAAAATCGAAACAGGACTTATGCGCGCTGAAGGGATACCGCTTCCAACGCCTTGTCCAGAACATCCAGACCCGCCCCAGCCCTTGGCGCCAGCTCAGACAAGGTGCGGCGCCAGAGCCGCGCGCCAGGCCGGCCATTGAAAAGGCCCAGCATGTGCCGGGTCATTGCATGCAATCCCACGCCTTCCTGCAAACGCGCCGCCATATAAGGCTTGTAGGCTTCGATGGCATCAAAAGGCGAAACGGGCGCGCCATCCGCATAAAGAGCGGCGTCGACCTCGCCCAGGATCGCCGGCGTCTGATAGGCTGCGCGCCCGAGCATGACACCATCAAATTCCTCCAGATGCTGCTGGCAGGCTTCGATTGTCGGAATGCCACCATTCAGCAGGATGGTCAGGTCCGGACGCGCGCTCTTCAACTTTGAGACGAGGCCATAATCCAGAGGTGGCACCTCCCGGTTTTCCTTTGGGCTCAGCCCCTTCAGCCAAGCCTTACGCGCATGCACGGTGAACACATCGCAGCCCGCTGCACTGACTTTTTCAACAAAGCTGAACAGGGTTTCTTCTGCCGGCAGATCATCAATCGCGATGCGGCACTTGACCGTCACCGGAATGGCCACGCTCGCCTGCATCGCACTGACACATTCCGCCACCGTATCCGGCTGGGCCATCAGGCACGCGCCAAACGCTCCGGACTGGACGCGGTCCGACGGACAACCGCAATTGATGTTTATCTCATCATAGCCAAAGGCTTCGGCGATGCTGGCTGCTTCGGCCATCTTGGCCGGCTCGTTTCCGCCGAGCTGCAGCACCAGAGGGTGCTCTGCCTCTGAGAACCCGATCAGACGTTCGCGGTCTCCATGGATAACCGCATCGGCGGTGACCATCTCCGTCCACAACAGCGCGCGTTTGGACAGGCACCTGTGAAACGACCGGCAATGCCGGTCGGTCCAGTCCATCATGGGCGCGACGGAGAACCTGTAAACCTGATCGTGTTTCATGTTTCCCCGGGCATTTCAGGACTCAAGCATAAAATTGCGCCATTGCCAGAGCGCTTCGCAGGCGCTTTTAGCGGATTTGCCTCACCTGTGTACATGACGGGCTCACCTCTCGGCTCAGTAAGCGAAAGCATAAGAACCTGAATGCTCGAAGAAGCGCTCTCAAACCATACTGGCGAGAAATCCCTGGTGCCCAGAAGAGGACTCGAACCTCCACTCCCTTGCGAGAACTACGACCTGAACGTAGCGCGTCTACCAATTCCGCCATCTGGGCACGGGATCGGAAGGCGCCGATGTATAGGCTGATCCCGGTGGCGTCAACGGGGAATTCCAGCAATTTCGAATGAAGATGCCAGTTTCAGGACCCAGGGAAACCACGGCACCACGCGTCTTGCATTCGCAGAGGACTTCTATCTGCATCGATCGATCTTTCCCGGGTACAAATCCAGGAAGGGCTACGCTCTCAACTAAACATCTTTTTCATCTGGCGTACGACGATTTTGACGTAGCCTTCGGGCAGGAGGCGCACGAGACGGTCGAGGTTCTTTGCTTTGCTGGTCAGCACGATGCGGCGCTTGCCACGCTCCATGCCCGAGAGGACTTCACGGGCGGCAGTTTCGGCAGGCATTGTCAGAAGCTTTTCCTGATAGACCTTGAAACGCTCGCGCGCAGCCTCCCGTTTTTCAGGTGGAAGCTTTTCGATTTCGGCCGCCCTGTTCGAGGCAATCTGGGTGGCGACGCCCCCTGGCAGGACGACGGTGACCTCTACAGGCAGGTTCTCGTGCAGCATCTCCATCCGCAGGCATTCGGAAAACCCCCGCACGGCGAACTTGCTGGTCACATAGGGCGACATGTGCGGCTGCGCCATAAAGCCGTTGAGGCTGGAAATATTGACCACATGCCCGTCGCCACTGGCGATGATATGCGGCAGGAAGAGCCGCGTGCCGGTCAGCACGCCGTCCAGATTGATGGCCATGATCCGGTCGAACACATCTGCGGGGGTGTTCTGGAAGGTGGTATTCGGCGGGGCAACGCCGGCATTGTTGAAGAGCTGGTTCACACCGCCAAAACGCTCAAGGACCGCATCGGCATATCTGGCGAAAGCGGCGCGGTCGGAAACGTCGAGGACCGCATGATCGACCTCGGCGCCGACATTGGCGACCATATCGGCGGTCTCGGCGACACCGGTGCCGTTAATATCACTCAGGGCGAGGCGTGCGCCGCGGCGGGCCAGTTCTATCGCCAGTGCCCGGCCGATGCCACTCCCTGCCCCTGTGACGACAGCGACCCGCGATTTGAAGATGCCGCTCATAATTTATCCTCCATCGCTTCAGGCTGAGGGAGAGGTGAGAGGCGCAGTTCCGGCTCTACAACGCGGCCCTTGCGCATCATCTTCTTGTCCTCGTCATAGTCGAAGGTCATCTGCCACGGAAAGGCATCGCCTTGCCGCGGAAGTTTATCGACCGAGCGCTGGACATATCCGGCCTTGAAATCGAGAAGCGGGCGCAGCTCCATGTCTTTGTCAGGGCGCAGAGGGACGCAGATGCCCATCCCTCGCTGGTCCATCTCTGAAAGCAGTCGGCAAAAATACTGGCAGATGAGGCCAACTTTCAGCGTCCAGGACGAGTTGGTGTAGCCCATCGCCATGACGAAGTTCGGGATGCCGTCCAGCATCATGCCCTTGAAGACGAGGTGGTCTGCCCAGTCGACAAGCCTTCCGTCCACGCGGTATTCGACCCCGCCCATAAGTTTGAGGTTCAGCCCGGTTGCGGTCACGATGATGTCGGCCTCGACGCGTGTACCATCTTCCATCTCTATGCCGGTCTCGGCAAAAGTCTGGATCTGGCCCGTCACAATGGAGCAGCGGCCAGCGCGCAGACATCGGAAAAGATCCCCGTCCGGAACGGCGCAAAGCCGCTGGTCCCAAGGGTCATAGGGCGGATTGAAATGCCGGTCGACGGCATAGTCTTCGGGCAGGCGTTTCAAATTGGCCTTGCGGATGAAGCCGCGCATCATCTTCGGGTATCGCTGGCACAGCGTGAAGAAGATGTGCTGACGGATGATATTCTTTCGGCGAAGAATGGCGTGCCGCCAGTTCTTCGGCAGCCACGGCCGCAGGAATTTCGCGAGCGGATCCTGCTTCGGCACCGGGACGACATAGGTCGGCGTGCGCTGGATCTGCACAACGTGCGCGGCATCTGCGGCAAGCGAAGGCAGCAGCGTCACAGCGGTCGCGCCCGATCCGATGACCGCGATTGTTTTGCCGGAATGATCGAGAGTTTCGGGCCAGTCCTGGGGATGGATAATTGGGCCCTGGAAACGTTCTTCGCCTGGAAAGTCCGGCCTGTAGCCTTGCGCATAATCATAATAGCCGGTCGCGGAGAATATCCAGCGCGCGCGCCATGTTTCCCGGCCGCTTCCGTCGGTCGCATCGGTCTTGATGGTCCATAAGCCCTCATCCGAAGACCAATCGCAGGAGACCACTTTCCGGTCGAAGTGGATCTTGTCCTGAATGCCATAGTCCGCCGCTGTTTCGGCGATGTAGGCCTTGATCTCCGGACCGTCCGCTATGGAGTTGTCACTCATCCAGGGTTTGAAATCATAGGCAAAGGTGTGGAGGTCTGAATCAGACCGGATGCCGGGATAGCGGAAGAGATCCCACGTGCCTCCAAGGTCATCTCGCATCTCCAGGATACGCCAGGTCTTGACGGGTAGCTCCCGGCTCAGATAGGCGGCGCAGCCGATCCCCGACAGACCAGCCCCAAGGATGAGCACATCGAGAACATCCTCATGCGTACGATCAAATGGCATGCTGCTTTCCTCCTTCCGCTTGTGCAAAAGACTGCGGGGCCCCCGCATGGGCGCCCCGCACCTGATCAGAATGTCTGCTTGAGACCGAGATAGATAACCCTTCCAAGGGTCGACCCATTCGCGTAACCGTCGATGTCGTCGAAGTATGGCGGCTCTTCATCAAGAAGATTGTCGACGCCGAGGCTGAGCACGGTATCGCCGCGCCAGCTGTCATTGCCGGGCAAGGTCCAACGTCCGGTCAGATCGACCGTCGTGAAGCTGCCGACATCGCCGGTTTCCGATGCGTCAAAGCCTGCGCTGTGGTTCGCCCGAAGAGAGGCTTCGAAGTCGCCCATTGACCAGCCGAGGTCTGCGACCAGCTGCAGTCTGCTGACGCCGAATTCGAGCGCATCGACGCTCGCGGTTCCTGGCGCAGCCTGTATGTCGCGGCTTAGCGTATATGTGCCCCAGACGCCGCCATGAAGTTCGCCAATATTGGTGTCTTTCGTGTAGCTGACACCAAAATCGAGCCCGTCGGTCTTGACTGAGCCCAGATTTCTGCGCCGTACATCGACGAGCAGATAGGGCGATGTCGCAAAGAACAGGGCCTCAAGGCTCGGAGCGTTTTCAACACGAAGCCCTTCTCCCACAGCGAGCGCATCGGCCAGTGTCGGATTGATCGTGTAGAAAGGCTCATAGGCCGCGATCGAGAAGAAGCCTGGCTCGAGGACCGGAAGGACTGCGATCTGGTCGGTGAACTCGACATTGAAATAGGTCAGCGAGACCATAAGCCCCTCGAGCCCGCCACTCATCGGAGTCCAGTCCATGCCAAGCGAATAGGTCTCCGCCTCTTCGGGCCTTAGATCCGGATTACCACCAGCGATGGCAACCGTCGGGCGGAAGTAGTCGGTGGGTGCCGCGCCTGGCGCCAGGAAAGGACTGATCGGAAAGACCTGTATCCGCGTATCAACCGAATTTCCGGTGTCGGCCAGCGACGGGGCGTGGAACGAGGTCCCCCAGCTACCGCGAATGGCGACGTCGGCTGTCGGCTTGTAGGTGAAGCCGATCTTCGGGTTCGTTGTATCGCCCACATCGCTATAGCTGTCATAGCGTGCCGAGACAGAGGCATTAAGGCTGCCGAGAGTCTCACTGTCGAAGACCGGAAACAGGACCTCACCGAACACCGATGAGATGTCGCGCGAGGAACCGGCGGAGAAAAGCTCGAGGGCCTGGCGAGGCCCCTGCCCTTGCGACGCATCAATCTTTTCCTCGATGAACTCTGCACCGACGGCCAGTTTCACGTCGCCCGACGGCAGGCTGAACAGCGTCCCGTCCGCAACGCTTTTCAGTTGCAGCAACTCCTGCTCGCTGTCTCCATAGACCTGGAAGTCACCGATGGCGGCCAGAACAGCCGGGTTCGTGGCGCTGACATTATAGGGGTTGAGCGCCGTTTCCGGCGTCGTTCCGGCGAGCGCCGCGGCTTCGGCAAGGGCGTTGATCTGGTTTGTTCGAACCACATTGTCGCTTCGCCCGTAATTGGCAGACAGTTTCAACTGCCAAGTCTCACTGAAATCCCAGGTAAGCTGCGGGGTCACCATCCAGGCCGACAGGTCCACGCTGCTCTCCAGTGCTGGCCCGAAAACATCCTCATAAGAGAATGTGACGGTCTGCGATTGCTCGCCGAAGATGCTCTGGAAGTATGGGTTGGCCGCCGTGATCATTCCTTGTCCGCGAACGCCCGTACCTACGCCGGCCCCCTGTCCCTGATGGACTGTTTCCCTGTCGGAGGAGTAGGCGGATAGTTCGAATGTCAGCGTGTCACTGAGGTCCTGGGTGAATTTGCCAAAGAGGCGGTGGTCTCTCTGCTCTGGATAGATCGTCAGGACATCCGTTTCATCGCACAGGTTTGCTCCGACCGTGAAGGTCGGCAGGGCAAAGGGAATGTCATTCGCGATGACTGTGCCGGGCGAACAGTTCACACTGCGGTAGTCGGTCCCGCCGCGCGCCGTGTGATCCTGGAAAACATAGTCCCGGTCACGCCCGAAGATGTCGTCATGCTGGTTGTAATTGTAGGCTAGATAGACATTGCCGCCATCCCAGCTCTGGCCGGCCAGGACAGACGCATTGGTGGAGTCAAACTCATCTCCAAAGCCTTCACGCACCGAGAGTTCAATACCATCCACTTCGCTGCGAGGAATGAAGTTGATGACCCCCCCGATTGCGTCGGACCCGTAGATGGACGAGCCACCATCAAGCACGATCTCGACATTGCCGAGGACGCTGGGTGCAATGGTCGATGGATCAGGCGATGTTTGCAGCACACCGGTGCCGACCATGCGCTGTCCATTGAGTAGAACGAGCGTCGTCGCTCCGCCGGACGCTCCGAGATTTCTGAGATTGGGCCTGTTGTACGGGTTGGCGATCGTCGCGCCCGGGGTTGGCGCCGTATTGAACGCGTTCGTGACCTGCGGGACATTTGCCAGCAAGTCATTTGATGAGGCTGGCGCGATTGCCTCGATCAGGTCTTCGTCGATAGAGAGGGTGTTTGTTCCTGTGGGCGCGACACCCCTGATCAGCGTACCGGTGAAGGCCTTTACCTCAACCGTTTCAAGCGTTCGCGTTTCATCGGCCTCTTCAACCGTCTCTGCGCCCGGATCCGCATCCTGTGCGAAGGCCATGGCTCCGGCACAAAGCGCGTATACCGATACCGATGTGATCCGGCCAAGCAGCCGTGCATTCTTTCCCATTTTGGTTCCTCCCTATGGTTTTTTGCAGAATGTGTTTTTTGTTTTTTGAAACGGATCGAGCGCGACGCCCTGGCTCTTGGCGATCTCGATCATCAGGTCGGCTGTCGCGCAGCGCTGCTCGTCGGTTGAGAGGCGCGGATCTATGCGCAACTCGTCAAGAAGGCTTTCGACATCGTCTTCGAGGCGCAACAGTCTCACCCCGCCATCAGCAGGCGTATCGAAGATGAGGCTTTCGCCAGCAGACGTTTCGTCTCCATAGGCCTGCCACTCCGGCAGATCCTCTTGCGTGCCGCTTCCAGGATGACCGGCGCGCGCAAATTCAGCCCAGTAGGACATCATTTCGCTCGAGAGACGGGTTCGTGAAGCCTTGGTCGCGTCCTTGAAGAACAGTTTGTCATCGGCGTCGGGAACCGAGAATTCCCCGCTCAGAAAGCTGACTTCCAGTCCGTGGACCGCGCCAACAAGAGTGGAAATGTCCGTGAAGTAGTGGCTGCCTTCCTCGTCCCAGTCGAAGCGATAGGTGAAGACAGGCGAGTCCAGTGCGCTGGATCGGGCCTTTGCAGGTTCCTGAACCCCCAGCACCTGCCAGAGCCGGCTCGGATAGCCGCCATGGGCGGCATAAGCATCCTTGTCCCTTGGCTTCGGGATCAGACCTAAGGACTTGGTTGTAAACAGCTCGCTCCCGAGGCCAGCGACAAGCGCTTCATCCCGGTTCGTGCCAATAATGAGAGGCACATCGGTCGCGAGAATCCGCTCCTCATTGCCGGGTTCGGCGAAGGCTTCAGGAATAAGAATACCGTCCGCTGTATTGTCTATCGGACCAATTTCTCCACCCAGTGCGTTGGCCTGGTGTATGGTGCGATAGGCTTCGAAGACCGTTTGCGCGGGGAGAGCTCTAATGCGTTTGGCAAAATCCGGGTCGGAAGGCAAAAGATCGGCTGGCAGGGCACCGGTCGTCTTAAGTTGCTCGATCGCTTCTGCCGATGACGTGCCGCGCCTGTGACTGGGGTCCTTCGGACCGGTTTCCGCCTCTTGCATCGAAAAGACGTTGAAGCCTGCACTCTGCACAATCGCGCGATGGAATTTCCCCTCTGCCAGAGGCGACATCATCAGCGCGGCCGTATTGAAGCCGCCGGCAGATTCACCAAACAGCGTGATGAGATCGGGGTCGCCCCCGAAGGCCTCCACGTTTTCGCCGACCCAGTCCAGCCCGCGGATGATGTCCAGAAGCGCGAAGTTCATGGACTTATCGAGCGGCTCGAGTGCGGACTCGCGGATCGCCTCATTCGCAAACCAGCCCATGGGCCCGAGCCGGTAGTTCAGCGCAACCACGATGACATCGTTCTGCTCTGCAAGACGACCAAAGTCGTCGAAGCCAGCATAGCCGGTCGTGTTCGCGCCACCATGGACCCAGACCATGACAGGCAGCGGCTCGGCAGGCGTCTTGCCGGGCGCCCAGACCGTCAGGTAAAGGCAGTCCTCACTCCCGACGAGGTCACCCTTTTTTCCAGGAAGGATCGGACGTTCATTATACTGGAGACACGCTGAGTACTTGTTATTGGCCTCAAGGATGCCGTCCCAGGCGGACGGCGCGCGGGGGGCTCTCCATCTGAGATCGTCGACTGGCGGGGCCGCAAAGGGAATACCGTACCAGGCGCGCGCGCCCGTCTCTTCATTCTTCGTCCCGATGAGACTGCCCTGAGCGATCGACAGCCGTGTCTCGTCGGAGAGCTCCGGAATTGCATAGTCAGGGCGACCTGACGAACATGCCGCTGCGCCCAGGAATAGTCCTGCCAGAACCATCCATTTCAAATTGCTTGCCATGCGTGCTGATCCCCTCTTGGCCGCCCTGAGGCGGACGTGGCTTCTCTCCCACCGGAACCTGCACAACTATGCGCTCATGCTTTTACATTCCGATTGGAATTAAATTCCATATGGAATTATTTTTGGCAAGGTGAAATTGCCGTCCCTATAAAAATGGCGCCGAAAACGGGGGCTGAGGATGAGACTCATAGGGCTGGACAAGCCCCTATTCTGCGTTCTAGACAATAAAAAATTCCAAACGGAATTTATTTGCTCGTCGAGGCAAGATAAAAGTGCCGTTCTTCTCAGGGAGGGAAGTGTTGCATGGACCCGAAAGTCATCATCGCGGCTATCGTTCCGCTTGCGCTTGCAGCCTGCCTGTCTGCTTCGTCCGAAGATAAAATGACCGATAAGCCCAAAGCGCTCACGGCGTCATTCGACTGGTTCGAATATACCGGCGATGATCCAGCCTTTAGCGGCGGTCCGCCGGCCGAGGGCTATCTCAATCCAGTAATCGCCGGTTTCTATCCCGACCCAAGCGTCACCCGTGGTCCGGACGGTTACTACCTCGTCAATTCAACCTTTGCCTACTTCCCCGGAATCCCCGTCTTTCACAGCAAGGACCTCATTCACTGGGAGCAGATCGGCAACGTTATCGATCGGCAGGACATGCTCGACTTTGACAGGCTTGGCCTTTCGCTCGGTGTCTTCGCGCCGACGATCAAGTTTCATGACGGCACATTCTACGTCGCCACGACTTGTGTCCTCTGCGGCGGCAATTTCGTGGTCACCGCCACCGACCCTGCGGGCCCATGGTCAGACCCGATCTGGCTGCCTGAAGTCGGCGGGATCGATCCATCGCTCTTTTTTGAGGAGGACGGTTCGGTCTGGATCATGAACAATGATGCACCGCCCGGCGGCTCCACTTATGACGGCCATCGCGCCATCTGGCTCAGGCAGGTCGACCCGGAAAACTTCCAGTCCATCTCGGATCCAATCGTTCTCATCAATGGTGGCGTGCGTCCTGAAGACAAGCCGTTCTGGATCGAAGGCCCGCACATCTATCATGTCGGCGACTGGTATTATCTCAGCGCAGCCGAAGGCGGCACCGCGGTCGGCCATTCGCAGGTCGTCCTCCGCTCCAAGGAGCTGACAGGGCCGTACGAGCCCTACGAAAACAATCCCATCCTAACCCAGCGCCACTTGCCGGAAGACCGGCCAAACCCGATCACGTCTGTCGGCCATGCTGATCTTGTCCAGGATGCCAATGGCGACTGGTGGGCGACCTTCCTCGGCGTGCGCCCCTATGAAGGCGACTTCTACAATACTGGCCGCGAGACCTTCCTGATGCCGGTCGAATGGAAGGATGGCTGGCCGGTCATTCTCGAAGGCGAGGAAGAGGTGCACTACAGGATGGACACCCGCCCGGCGCCTCTCGGCAGCATCGGCGAGCACGCTCCCATGTCCGGCAATTTTACGCTCCGCGAAGACTTTGACGAAGATGAGCTGCCACTGCACTGGATGACGCTGCGTGTGCCGGCATCCGACTGGTGGACGCTTGAAGACGGCGCCCTTGAGCTTGAAGCGCGCCCTGTCGAGCTTGGCTCCGGCACCCAGCCCTCCTATCTCGGCCGCCGCCAGCAGCATCAGAATGCTGTCGCCACCACGCAGGTCACATTCAGCCCCGAAAATCCAGGTGACGAGGCCGGCCTCGCCATCCTTCAGAGCGACGACTATTTCTACGCGCTCGGCCTGACGGTCTCAGAAGACGGAATGTGCGAAATCGTCCTGCGCAAACGCGAGGGCGCCGATACTCCCGCCAAAGGAGACATCATCGCAGCCGCGCCCTTCTCAGGCAAAACAGCTGAGCTGAAGATCACAGCGCGAAAGGACAAATACGATTTTGCCTTCCGCGCGCCTGGCAGCACTGCGTGGACAGAACTCGCAACAGGCCTCGACGGCAAGATGCTCTCAACCCGGGTCGCTGGCGGCTTCGTTGGCGCAACTTTCGGCCTCTATGCCGAGGCTGACCCGCGCTGATCAGACCATTCCAACATATAGAGGAGCAACATCATGTATTCACGACTTAGTCTCATTCTCGGCGCTCTCGTCTTTGCGAGCATGCCATCCATGGCCGACACGGGAGACACGGGAGACACTGACAAAAGCGCGTTGGAAGCAACACAAGAGCATTTTTCTGCCAACTCTCCGATTGCGGCAATTGTATCGGATCCGCAGGCCAAAGAGGTACTCGATCGCATCTTTCCGACGCTGACAGACCATGCGGCCTTCGATCAGTTTAAAGCCCTGAGCCTCCGTCAGCTTCAGCCATATTCCGACGGTGGAATCACTGACGCAAGAATCGCGGAGGCGGAGGAGGCGTTTAAGGCTATCAATTCCGACGGATAAAGGAGCATGGCGAGGCCGGAGCACGCATAGCTTGAAAGCCGAATTATTTGGCAAAAAGCAGCGATGTGACGGCTTCGATATGCGCTTCTATGGCGTCCGTCGATGTCATCTCGATGTCGTACAGCGACTTGACTTCCTTCGAGAGGACAAAGGGAAGCTGGCACATGGCGACGACGATGTAGAGCAGGGAAACCGACGAAACCCCGGATAGACGTTCGGCCGGAAGTTCGCTGGAAACCTTGTTGATCGTCTCGTGGCTGGGGCGGATGAAATTCTCCGCCATCCAGTCCAGCCGCTCACCCCCCCGCACAGATTCAGCAATCATGATCCGCGCGTGGTTGGTATTGCGGGCGCAATAATAGATGTACTTGCGCAAGAACAGTTTCAGCCGATCCTTGGCCGACAGGTCCTGCTCAGCCGTTGAGAAAGCGAGTTCTTCTGCGGCGCGCTGAAACATCTGCCGAACCGTCTCGCGCCAAAGTTCATCCTTCGAACCGAAGTGATAGCGGATAGTTGTGTGGGTGACGCCAGCCGCCGCCGCGATGTCGCGTGTATTGGCCGTGTCATAGCCCTTCTCGGCAAAGACCTCATAAGCCACGTCGAGAATCCGGGCGCGCGTTTCAGCAGCCCGTGCCTGAACCGGTTTTCTTGCCTTGGGTTTGGAAGATGCCTTGGAGTTCGCCATCTCGTCCTTATTTTTACTCATTATGGTCGCTCAAGGCTTCATCAATGATGTAGCTTACTTCTAAGGTAGGTATAACGAGCCGCTGCGCTAGACAATCTCGTCTGCCCGGAAAGCAACACCCTGCTTAAGCGCGCTCACGCTGTCAGGGCCGATATGGGCTGTATAGTCGATCGCCTCTATGGCCCAGTTACCGGACGCCTCATCGAAATAGGCAAGGTCAGAGCTGTCCATCTGAAAACGTACGACGGCCACCTCTCCGGGGGCAAGGGACACCCGCCTGAAGCCTTTCAGCAGGAAGGCAGGCCGGTCAATCTGACTGCTTGAGAAGCCGACATAGAACTGGACAACCTCATCGGCCTTGCACGTTCCAGTATTTGTGACTTCGGCCTCAAAGTGGATCTTGCCCCCGGCAGTTACTTTTCTCGTCGCGCCATAGTCGAAGCTCGAATAGCTGAGGCCATGCCCGAATGGGAACGCGGCCTTTTTCTGCGATTCCGCCAGCAATGTGTAGCCATGATAGAGGTCGTATTCGATCTCGTCGGCATTCGGATCAAAGAATGGCAGGTCGCGCTCATCCTGCGGGATCGTGAACGGGAGTTTGCCACTCGGCGACACATCGCCAAATACCACACGCGCGAAAGCCGTGCCCCCTTCCATGCCGGGATACCAGACCATCATGATGGCCGCGGGCTTGTGCTTCCAGGTTTCCATCGTCACGGCGCTTCCCGCCATGATCGCAACCAGCGTGTTAGGATTGTCAGCACAGATCCGGTCAATCAGGTATTCATCGCGATCGAGCAGGCGAAGCTGATCCCGGTCGCCGCCGCGCGAGTCCATCTTCTTTTCGCTATCGAGACCTTCCATGGCCTCATTGCCGGGGATGAATTCGCCTTCATCTTCCCAGGTAAAGCCGGCCGCGACGATGCAGACATCCGCCTCGCGGGCAAGCGCGCGCGAACGCTCATGGTCTGTGCCGTCATGATGAACGATCCGGATGTGATCGCCGGCCCGGATTTTCAGCCCTTCCAGGAGTGTGAAGACATAAGGCGGGATCGTCCTGCTGGACCCATGGTCGCCAAGGTTCGCCACGTCCATAAGGGGGCCAAAACAGGCGATTGTCATGGGTCTGGAGGCCTCGAGCGGAAGCAGACTGTCATTCTTGAGGAGGACGAAGCTCTTTTCGGCGACTTCCCGCGCCAACTGCCGATGCGCTTCGCAGGCAATGTCTTCCTCGCCATAAGCGCGATCGTCTTCAGCACGGCAGAATGTGAACTGGGTCCGCAGGATACGACGCACAGCATCGTTGATCGCCCAGTGCGACACCTCGCCTTCATTGACGGCCGTGATCAGGTTCTTTCCAAAAAATATCGGCTCGGGATTTTCTACATCCAGTCCTGCCTCGGCGGCGTCTGCACCATAGGCCCCTTTGACCCAGTCGGAATGGACGAAGCCCTTGAAGCCCCACCGCTCTTTCAGGATGTCCCTCAACAAGTGCCGACTATGACCGCAATAGTCGCCATTCACCTTATTATAGGCGCTCATGACTGAAGCGCACCCGGCTTCCAGGACGCGCTTGAAGTGCGGTAGATAGACCTCACGCATCACTCGCTCGCTGGCTTTGACGTTCACTCTGAAGCGGGAGTTCTCGATACTGTTGAGGGCATAGTGTTTTACCGTGGCGATCACATTGTGCGCCTGGATGCCTTCGCAGAGCGCGGCGCCCATTTCACCGAGCAGATGCGGGTCCTCACCATAGGTCTCCTGGGCGCGCCCCCAACCCGGATGGCGAAGCAGGTTGATGCAGATGGCGCCAGACAACCTCACTCCGATCGCCCTCGCCTCGATCCCCATGGCATCTCCGATGCGGCGTTCCAGCTCTGTATCCCACGTCGCGCCGCGCGCCATGCTGACCGGAAACGTCGTAGTCGGGCGCTTGCTTCTGACACCTCGTGGGCCATCGCTGAACAATAGGGGGTCGATTCCGAGCCTCTCGCAGCCACTTCCAGCCTGATAGGTGCGCTGGCCGAACTGGCGATTATCTTCGCCGAAGAAGTATTTGAAGAAATCGTGTCCGGACATCATCCAGACTTTTTCCTCCAGCGTCAGCTGATCTATGATGTCGTCCAGCTCCTTCTCAAGCTGGTCATCCAGGGTTTCGTTAAAGTCGGAATGTTGGTTACGCATCTTGCTCACTTTCAACTGGGTTGTTTTCTCGACGCCGCGCAATTTCCTGGACAATCCGGGCATGGAACTGCTGGTCGAGGCGGTAGGTGAGCACCAGGACCAGACAGATGATGGCGGTGCAGAAGGGGATGATCGAGATCATGATCTTGAGGCCGGTCAGAGCGAGCGGCGTCTGCTCGGCATTGGCCACATATCCGAACCCATCGAGCAGAAGGCCAGCGATCAGAGTCGCAAAGCCGAGCGCGAGCTTCTGCGCGAAGGCAACGGCACCGAAGATCGTGGATTCAGACCTGATACCCGTTTTCCACTCCCCGAACTCGACCGTGTCAGGCAGAGTGGACCAGGTGCTGAAATAGTTCGCCGACGATCCAAGAGCGCCAAATGTCAGGATGAGGATCACTGAAACGGGCGACTCGAAAGGATTGAACCAGAGAGACAAGGTTGCAATGGCGGCTATCGCACAGCCGCAAGCCCAGACCTGGCGCTTGCCAATGCGCTTTGAAAGCGCGCCCCAGAACGGCACTGCCAGCATGATCGTCACCGCGACCGCCAGCAAAGTGACGCCTGTCAGCTCCTCGGCGCCGAGATTGTATTTCAGATAGTAGAGCACCGCCTTGCTGGAGATCGTCGCGCCGCTCATTCCAACCAGGATGATGGCGAAAGCGGTCCAGAAGGCCGAGTTATGCCTCAGCATGCGCAGTATATCCCGGATGCGCGGCTCTGGTCTGATCTCGCCGCCCGGTTCTCCCGGCGATGGCTCACGGGTGGAGATGGCACAGACGAGAATGGCTGCGACGCCGATGAAGGAATAGAGCACAGAGACGCTACGGAATCCGTCATGCAGGTCGCCATTGCCCAGCACGGCGGCGCCATCGCGTGTGAACGCAGCGATCACGATGCCGGCGATTGTCGCAAACATCATCCGGTGCACGGCAAGCGCGCCCCGCTCATCCGAATCCTGGGTCATCCGTGCCGAGAGCGAGCTGTAGGGTACGCCCACCAGCGTATAGAATGTCCGGAAGATCAGTTGAGTGGCAAATGCGAAGGTCGCCGCAGCCCCTGTTGCAGCCATCGGAACGCTGAACATGAGCGCAAAGGATATCCCCAGCGGGATTGCAGCGATGAAGAGATAAGGACGGAAACGCCCGACAGGGGTCCTCGTCCGCTCAGCGACGACACCGATAACCGGGTCGGTGATCGTGTCCCAGAGCATGGCGCCGAAGATGATCAGACCGGCCGTCGTGTTCGATATGCCGATGACGTCGGTATAATAGAACATGGCGAACAAGTTCGTCATGTTCCAAAAAACATTGATCCCGAAATCACCGACCCCGAAGCCGAGTCGTCGGCCGAAACCGAGCTGAGGTGCAGAACGGGCCGCATATCCATGCTGGTCGAGCATGCTCATCGCAGGCCACCCAATGTCGCCATTTCAATCCTCCCCTGTTTCGTATCAGCGCCGACGTGCAGCGCCCGCTTGGTTGCGGCGCAAAATGTTTCCAATTGGAATTTAAATCAAGCCCAATGCGCTGGACAAACCCCCATTTCCCGCATTAGACACTTAAAAAAAATGCCAAATGGAATTAAATTACCCACTGCGAGGGAAACAGAAATTGCTATTATTTTCTGAGACTTATAGACACGATTGGTGGCGCAGCCCTCTGGACAATCCCGCGGCTCAGAAAAATGCACCTTGGTCGCTATTGAACCGGAAGGCGCACTGATGACAGGCAAACTTGGCTTATGGAACAGGCTGAAAAGCGACTTCATCTATCTTTCAGGCCTGCAAAAAATTGACAACCGAACGAAGGCCTTCGGACCGGAGGCCGACATCCTCGTTCCCGACCTGCTGGAAGCCAGTTTCGACAGGCATGCGGGAAACCCTGCCTTTTTCTTTGAGGGACAGACACTCACCTATGCCGAACTTGAAGCACGCGCGAACCGCTTTGCGGCCTGGGCGACGGCGTCAGGCCTGAAGAAAGGCGATACGGCCTCCCTGTTTCTGGAGAACCATCCGGACATCATTGCTATCTGGTTCGGCCTGTCAAAGCTCGGCATCATCGCGGCCCTGATAAACAACAATCTGAAAGGGGACGGACTTCTTCATTGCCTGCGAACAGCGGGCTCAAATGCCGTCATCAGTGATGCCGCGCTCAGCAGCGCCGTCAGCGACATCCAATCAGAACTCGACAGCACGGTGACGCATAGCATCCTTGGCAGGGGCGACCTTTCCGAGGAGGCCCTCGCAGCACTGCCGGCACATCGTCCGGCGTGGTCCGCGCGGCAGGGGCTGACGGGCAAGGACATCGCGCTTCTTATCTACACCTCTGGCACAACCGGCCTGCCAAAGGCGGCAAGGATGAGCCACGCCCGCTGTCTCACGATGATGTCGGGCTTCATCGATGCGACCGGCGCTGGCCCCGGCGACCGCATCTATGAAACGCTCCCTCTATATCACGGCACGACCGGGCTTTGCGGTGTGGGGACGGCCCTCCTGAGCGGTGCGGCTGTCGTCCTGCGCCGTAAATTCTCAGCGAGCCAGTTCTGGCAGGATGTGCACGACTACAAGGCGACAATGTTCGTCTATGTGGGAGAACTTGGCCGTTATCTCATGAAGAACCCGCCTTCCCCACTGGAACGCGATCACCAATTGCGGTGCGCCTTCGGCAACGGCATGCGGCACGATATCTGGACGGAGTTCACCGCCCGCACGGGCCTCAAGAAGATTATAGAATTCTATGGCTCTACCGAGGGCAACATCTCGCTGATCAACCTCGATTCGCGCCCGGGTGCAGTTGGCAGGATTCCGCCCATTATCAAGGACCGCATGCCCGTCCGTCTGATCGATGTCGATCCGACAACCGCCGAGGTTCGGCGCACCGTCGAGGGGCTTTGTCGTGAGGTGCCCGCTGGGATACCGGGCGAAGCCGTTGGAAAGATCGAGGAGGCCGATTCCCGCTGGCGCTTTGATGGCTATAACGAGAAAGCCGCGACCGAGAAGAAGGTCCTGAGGAACGTCTTCGAACATGGGGATGCCTGGTTCCGGTCGGGCGACCTGCTGAGGCAGGATGAAGACGGCTACTTCTATTTCGTCGACCGGCTAGGCGATACATTTCGCTGGAAGTCTGAAAACGTGTCGACCAGCGAGGTTGAGGAAGTCTTGGCAAAGTGCGACTTCGTCACGATGCCCAACGTGTACGGTGTGGAAGTTCCGCACGCCGAGGGCCGGGCAGGAATGGCCGCCATGTCCGTGTCCGGTGCCCCGGACATGGATGGTCTCTACCGGCACGTCATGCAGGCCTTGCCAGCCTATGCCAGACCGGTCTTCCTGCGCGTGCTTCCCGACCTTCAAGTCACCGGCACGATGAAATTTCGCAAGGTCGATCTCGTGCGCCAGGCCTATTTGCCATCGCCCGGACATCAGGATGTGTGGATCATTGATCCTTCAGCCGAAACCTACAGACCCATAACAGCCGCAGACATTGAACAGATCGAGGCGGGAACGGTCAGGCTTTGATGCCGGAGACCGGCGAGGAGGAATAGATCATGCGCATTCTGAAATGGACCGGTATCGGACTTGCCGTCCTCCTTGGACTGGCAGTCTGCGCCGCTGTGGCCGGATATTTCCTGACCCAGCAGCGCATCAAGTCGGCAATGACGCCGCCGGCGGCTGATCCTGCCCCATCCTCGCTGACAGCATATCTGGACGAGGATTTCGCGCCGCAGGCGCCACCGCAACTCTACAATCCCCAGTCAATTTCCTCCTTCGCCGACGATGCTCTGCTCAACAGCGAGACCCGGCCGTGGACGCGCTGGTGGTGGCCTGGCGGCGACGTGGACGCGGATACGGCCTGCACCCAGCTGGCAGACCTGCATGATGCCGGTTTTGGCGGGGTCGAGATACAGCCTTTCAATGCGGGCCTCGCCATCATTGAGGACGAGACCTGGCAGGCCAGCATCAACAGCTTCGACAGCGAAGATTACTACACGACGCTAAGCCGAGTCATGTCCTGCGCCAGGCAGTTGGACATGCAGGTCTACCTGAACCATCTCAGCGGTTGGCCCGCTGGCGGCCCAGAAGTTCCGGTAACCGAAGGTATGAAGGAAATCCGCTACGCCGAAAAGCACGTTAAAGGCGGCCGCCTGATCGACATTGACCTGCCCGCACCAGAGCCCCGCTACAACGACGTTGCGATGGCTGTCGGAGAGATCTTCTTCGGCGCAGATCTGTCGAATTTTGTCCCTGAGGAGCGGCAATTACTGGCTGTGCTGGCCGCCAAAGTGAGGGATGGCAAGCATGCATCCAATCCGCTGGACGTGACCAACACCGTTAGTCTTGTACCCCAGTCCGTGGTGCAGCTTACGGGCTTTGTCGATGACGGCCGGATCAACTGGGACGCGCCGGATGGCGATTGGGCGATTATGGCAATTTACGCCCAGCCGGCTGGCGAAGCGCCGACGCTCATCGCGTCGAAGCAGAGCGGTTATGTTATCGATCATCTCGATGCGGACATCGTCTCTGGCCATTATGGCTATGCTTATGGCGCACGCACAGGACTGGACGAGTTCTATGGCGACCCCTTCATGGGTTTCTTCAATGACAGTCTCGAGTTCAAGCTGGATCGGCTCGGCTCGGTCGACATCCTTGAAGAATTCCGCAAGCGCCGTGGATATGACCTCACGCCCCATCTGCCGGCGATCTTCATCCCAGCCCGCGACAATTTCTTCCTGACAGAAGTTGGGCGCCAACAACCTGCGCCCGACTTCCATCTGGACCAAAATGATGAGCGGATTCGCCACGACTATCAGAAAACGGTGTCAGATCTGATCATTGAGCGCTTCGCCAAGGCCAGTGCGGATTGGGCAGAAGCACGGGGCCTTGTCTCAAAGGCGCAGACATATGGATCTGATTTCGACGTCCTGGCGGCCATGGGGCAGAACACGATGCCTGAGACCGAGCAGCTCTTCGCGGGTGGCTCGGAATACGCCCTCAAGCTCGCGACTTCAGGCGCGGAAATCTATGGCAGGCCGGTTGTCTCGGCCGAGGCCTTTGTGTGGTACAAGCTCGCCTATGCCGTCTCTCCGGCGCAAATAAAGGCAGCAGCCGACAAGCTTTTCCTGAGCGGCGTGAACCAGATCATTTATCACGGCATCCCTTATGTGCCGCACGATGACGCGTACAAAGAAGAGTTTGGCGATCTGGGCTGGTACCCTTTCTCCGGGCCGGAGAATGACAGCAATTTCTCGGGCAATTACGGGCCTGCCTCTCCGATCTGGGAAGTGCTGCCCGAAATGAATGCCTACATCACGCGCGCTCAGTCGCTTCTGAAAGCGGGCCATCAACGCTCCGACCTTTTCATCTACTATCCGTTTCTTGGCTTCCCGCATCAGATCGAGGATTCCGACGTCTTTTCAGAAGAGTTCCTGTTCATGGGGGCCCTCCCCGGCGAATCGCAGGCGAAGCGGGACGAGCCGATCAGCATTCCCTTCAGCAAGCTGCCGGACCGCGCTCCGGAAGACCTGATCGACCCGCGCTTGCGCTGGCTGGAACAGGTCCGGCCTTTGATCGAGCAATTGAACCAAGCCGGCGTAACTTGGTCTTGGATCAACGATGATGGCATCGCCCGTCTTGATCCGGCTACAGATGAAAGTGTGCGCATCCTGATTGCGGACGCTCCCTGGATCGAACGCACGACGCTCGCCACCCTGACTGAGACAGCAGACATGGCAGATCGGGTGACCATCTGGGGCGCCCCCCCAAGACGCCAGCCCGGCTTCCTGAACTTCGAAGAGAACGACGCCTGGATTGCCCAAACCGCTGCAGCGCTCGCCTCAAGTGGCCGGCCATCAAGGCCCAAAGAGCTTATCGACTGGCTGGCCCCGGCGCTGCTCCTCGACCAGAACGAGGCAGTCCGACATTACGCCCGCTATCTCACCGCCGGGACAGAAATTCATTTTCTCGTCAACCAGTCGCGCGACCGGCGGACCGCCATCGCCGTGCCTGCGAGTAAACATGCCCATGCCTACTGGTTCGACGCCGCTAGGGGCATTGCATGGGATGCTGCCCCAACAGAGACAGGCACGTATGAGGTCGACCTAGCAGGCCTTCAGTCTCGTTTCCTGATCTTCTCTGATGAGGCGATCTCCGGCACTGGCCCTGCGCCGGGCGCGATCCTCAAATCGATAAAGATTGGCGGCCCATGGACGATCAAATCTGGCGGGTTCACGCTGGACGACCAGACATCACTGCGGGACCTTCGAACCGTCGAAGGGTTCAGGCATGCCGATCAGCCGCTCATCTATTCAACGGCATTTGAGCTTGAGACGGCCGCGCCCTGCCCCTGCCGGACGAGGCTTTCTCTTGGCCGTGTCGAGGGCGTGGTTCAGGTTCGTGTGAACGGCAAGGATTTTCCGCCGGCAGGCCTTGTCCCCATGTCGATCGATCTCGGCGACGCTCTGCAGCCCGGCCGCAACACGCTGGTGCTCACCATCAAACCACCGAGGCGCAATGAACTCGTCGGCAAGGCGCTCGCGGGCGTGCCACTCCTCGAGCAGGTCCTGCCACAACAAGAGGAGCTCGCGCCAATGGGGCTCTTCGGCCCTGTTCAGCTCGACTTCCTGGCGTCAGCGCAAACGCCGCCAATTCCCACTGACAGCGAGTAAGACGAGACATGAAACTCTGGCAAAAAATTCTCGTCGGCGCGATGGCGCTTGTCGTCCTTCTCACCATGACCGGCTTCGCCTTCCGGCAGACGCTGGGCCGAAGGGCGATCGACCATTTCACAAAGGAGTTGATCGGCCCGCGCCCTGCCTTTCGAAATACGGATTTCTCTGTCGAGACAGAATGGGTCACCATGCGGGATGGCACGAAACTGTCGACCCGCATCTACACACCTGACGGCGACGGCCCCTGGCCAACGCTCCTTGTGCGCGACGCCTACCAGTTCCAGAAATACCTGACCTGCCACTATTACGTCAGATACGGATATGCCTGCGTCCATCAGGACGTTCGCGGACAAGGCGAATCCGAAGGCGAGTGGTACCCGCTGAAACATGAAGCCGATGACGGCACCGATACACTCGACTGGCTGACAGAGCAGGACTTCCAGAACGGCGAGATTGCCCTCGTCGGCGGTTCCTATCTCGGACTGGTCCAGTGGGCCGTTGCGGACCGTCTGCCCCCTGAGGTGAAGACAATCATCCCGACAACCTCGCATGGCGGGTTCTATGACATGGTCTATCGCGGGAGCCATTTTACGCAGGGCATTGCCGGGCTCTGGTCTGCGGAAATCTTTCATCCCCTACAAGACAAGGAAGACGCCACCGAACAGTGGCTGGAAACCGTTGTCCCTGTGCGCCCGGCAAAGGATGCCCCAAAAGACCTCTTCATGGGCGCCTGGCCGTCCTATGCGGACTATATCGCCCACCCCGACAGGACCGATCCCTACTGGCAGCAGGACTTCTACCGCCAGATTGACCAGTCCTATCTCTCCGTCCAAGTGCCCGTGCTCTGGATTGCCCGCTGGCATGACTTCTTCCTGGAAGGCACCCTGAACCGGGTGGACGACCTGCCGAACCGCGCCGACAGCCTTCTTCTGATCCAGCCCGGACAGCATGGCGGGCTAACCAATGAGCTGAACTATACTGACAAACGCTTCCAGGGGTTCGAGACGACCCTCGCCTGGCTCGACCATCACCTGAAAGGCGTTCCCCTCCCCGAAACGTTGCGACACCCCGTCATCTACTATGAAAACGGCGCCGACCGCTGGGAGACTGCATCCTCCTGGCCTCCCGCCGAACGCCAGCCGCTTCAACTCCACCTGTCTCAGCTCGACCGATCCGCGACGTGCGGGGGAAGCCTCGATGAGACCGCTCCGTCATCGTCTGAGGCCGTGGCGCAATACACCTACGACCCGGCGAACCCAGTCGAGACCAATGGCGGGGCCTTCCTGCTCAATCCGAACATCGCCCCACCAGCCATTGCTGACCAGGGCCAGACGGCATGCGAACGAGATGACATCCTCTCATTCCTGAGCAAGCCCTTTGACACCGGACTTCACATCGCCGGAGGCATCGAGGTTTCACTCGACGTTCAGACCGATGCACCCGAAACCGCTTTCACAGTGAAAATCTCAGAAGTCTTCGAGGATGGCCGCGTGCTCAACATTCGCGACGACATACAGACCTACCGCCCCTCTTCAGCAGCCGCTGGCACCGCTCTCGCCTTCGACCTTGTCCCGATTGACTGGACACTATCCCCGGGCTCACGGTTGAGGTTGGATATTTCGTCCTCAAACTTTCCCGCTTTCCCGCCGCATCCAAACAAGTCCGGCGTCTGGAGCGAAATCGCCGCCCCAGCCATCGCCCGCCAGACGCTCTATGGCGGATCGGTTAATCTGCCGACAGTAAAGAGGTGATCGCTTAGTGGCGTTGACGGGTCAATTCGGACGGGAGAACCGTAGGCCAATCACCGAAAGCGCCACGATCACAAGTTCGATGATAATGGGCTGCGCCACACCTTCCGGCACACCGGAGACCACAAGCCCAAGAAATCGCCCCGTGACAGCGAGCCCGTAAAGCATAATTGGCAGCCAAAGCCAGGTTATCCTGCCTTTAAACAGAGCCCCGCCAGCGCCAATAACGCTCGCCAGGAAAAAGGCCCCCATATCTGCCCTCACTGTGTTTTGTCCCAGCCCTGTTACTGCGCCGAGCCCCAAGGTTTCCGCCATGCGGTCCGGTGACACGAAGGCCATTCCCGCCATCATCAGTGAAAACAGGAACACAAGCCCCGTACATATACGTCCCAGCCAAATCATATTCTTTCCTCCCCTTCTTGACGCCTCACGCTACTATTGACATTTAATGTGTCAATATATTTGCGAGGGCCCCTATGAGCAACAGATTATTGATAATGTGCACGGCTCTGGCAATCATTCTTACAAGCGCGGTTAGCCTCACCTATCTCAATCGCAAGGCGATCATCTTGAAGCTTGTTACCAGTCGGGACAGGATGGACGTCGCGCCGAACCAAACGATAACATGGCAGGCGGGGCCTGAAACAGCCACCGAGCCCGCTCAGGACCGTCCCCCAAACATCGTCTTCATCCTGATTGATGACCTTGGAATCAATGACATCTCCACCTTCGGAGGGGGCGTTGCCGGAGGACTGGTCCCGACGCCGAACATCGACAGGTTGGCGCGCGAAGGCGCGATCTTCTCTCAGGCCTATTCCGGTAGCGGCACGTGCGCTCCTTCACGAGCCATGTTGCTGACCGGCCGATATCCGACACGGACAGGGTTTGAGTTTACCCCGACCCCGGCAGGTATGGGACGTATTGTATCAATGTTTGCAAATGATGAGGCGCGCGGCACACTTCCCCCGCTTGATTACAACAAGGAGGCAGCAAAGACAGCTCTTCCCTATGCAGAACAGGGCCTACCAGGAACGGAGGTCACCCTGGCCGAGGTTCTTCAGGCGCAAGGATATCATACCGTTCATATCGGCAAATGGCATCTGGGGCAGAATGAGGAGTCCCGCGCCATATCTCAGGGCTTCTATGAAAGCCTGAATATGGAGAACATGTTCTATCTGCCCAAGGATGACCCAGACGTGGTGAATGCCGAGTTGGACTTTGACCCAATCGACAAATTCCTGTGGGCGCGCGCGCAGTATGCCACCTCGTACAATTCAGGGGATTTGTTCGAACCCGGCGGATATCTGACTGACTACTGGACGGATGAGGCCAAGAAGGTGATCGAAGCCAACAGGAACCGACCTTTCTTCCTCTATCTAGCGCATTGGGGCGTGCATACACCCTTGCAGGCTACGCGAGAGGATTACGACGCAGTGGGCGATATCCAGCCTCACCGCTTAAGGGTCTATGCCGCCATGGTGAGAGCCATTGACCGCAGCGTAGGCGAGGTCATGGACAAGCTGGAAGATGAAGGTCTCGCCGACAACACGATCATCGTCTTGTCCAGCGACAATGGCGGCGCGGGCTATATCGGCCTACCCGACATCAACCAGCCTTATAGAGGGTGGAAGATCACTCTGTTTGAGGGTGGCATTCGCGTTCCCCTCTTCATGAAATGGCCAGCGCGCATTGCCCCAGGCACGGTCGTTGAGACTCCTGTGGCGCATATTGACGTCATGCCGACACTGGCCGCAGCCGCCGGCACCGAACCGCCTGACGGGATCGAAATTGACGGACTGGACCTTCTGCCTCTTGCCACTGGATCAGGTGAATTCGACCGCGCCGATGGCGCCCTTTACTGGCAAAGTGGCTACTATCAGGTGGTGCGCGCTGGCGACTGGAAGCTGCAAGTCGATGGCCGCCAGAAAAAGACCTGGCTGTTTAATCTCGCGGATGATCCTACAGAACAAAGTGACCTGTCACAGCGCGAACCAGAAAAACTTGCCGAGCTGGAAGCCCTGATACGCAAGCATCAGGAGGGCGCCGTTCCGGTACTCTATCCCTACACAATCGAGACACCTGTCGCGATCGACAAGACCGGTGCAGAGATTGCCGTAGATGGTGATGAATATGTCTGGTGGGCAAACTGATATCGCCCGGTATCGGTATCCAGTGTCGGCAGATCAGTAATCCGTCAGAAGCGCGTCCGTCATGCGCCGCACCACTTTCTCTGCCTCCGGCACATCCAGATTCTGATCCTGACGCAGGCGACGCCATGTCTGGAAGGCAACGGCCGCTTCGACTGCGGCAAACAGAACCTTATCCTTCACAATGGTATCCGGCAGCATAGCCTGAAGCGTCGCGCGCTCCATTTCCAGCGTGCTGTAGTATTTTTCCATCAGGAAGGGAGACTGAAAGCGTCTGAGATTGGCAGACACACGCATCGAGAAAATCTCTTCGTAGATCTCGGCGCGCCGGCTGATCAGAGCGGACAGGTTGCCCCTCCAGTCAGGGGCCGTAAACGGGGCCTTTGCTTTTGGCATGACCTCCGCAGTGATGATCTCAGCTATCTCGCCATACAGGCTATCCATATCCTCAAAATGGCGGAATACGGTTCGGAGGCCAACACCGGCGCGCTCTGCAACGCTGGCCGCGCTAGGGGACATGTCCCCTTCCTGTATGAGGGCGAACATGGCGTCGACGATTTGCGCCCGACTTCTTTCGCTACGCTGGCGGCGGCCATCGGCCTTTTCGCCGGCTGCAAGTGTCTGGCCAGTCTTGGTCACCTAGAACCCTTTTGTCATCTCCACTTTGTCTGTTCCTGATGGCAGGCTGAATATCATGCCATCTTCAGACACAGTGATCTTACCGTCATATATGTCCCGCGTACCCTTTGTGAACACTCCGTACAATACCTTAGACGGCATGGGCGGGATCGTATGGTAGAAGACCAGCTGTCTGGCATTTGCCTCTTTTGCGGCGCGCGCCGCATCCAGGGGCGTGGCATGGTACGTCAGAATATCATCCATGATTTGCGCTATGTGGTCCTGCCCACGAGCCTTTGCAGCGTCGCGCATCACGCCGACCATTTCAGGGTTCAGCGCCTCATGGAACAAGAGATCGACGTCCCTTGAGTTTGCGACCAAATTCGGGTCGTAAATCGTGTCTCCGCTGATCGATACGGAGCGGTCTTTATAATCGATCCGGTATCCGAAAGCAGGCTCCACGGGCGCGTGACTCACGCTGTAGGCCGTTATGGTGAGGTCGCCGTCCTCATATACTATGGCTTGACTGCCCGGCCCTGCAGGAAGGCTGATAACGTCTCCTTCGCCGCCACGGCCTGCCGGATTGGCAATATCAACACCATGATGAGCCGTGCGAAACTGTCCATCGATTCGATAAGCCTGATTGAAGCCATCAATGACTTCGTCAACGCCTCTCGGCCCGGAAACCGGCAGTGGCTCATCACGCTGGCCATTTACCCAAGCCTGCATCAGCAACTCACCCAGGCCGTCCATGTGATCTGAATGCAGATGCGTCAGATAGACATGGTCGACTTTCGAAAGTGGGAAACCCATGCGCGTCAGATTACGAGATCCACCGGAACCAGCATCAATCACCAGAGCCTTGCTGCCAGCCAAAACCCCCAAGCATGCGCCGGAACGCTTCGGATCCGGCAGCGGCGTGCCGGCGCCGCAGACAAAGACATGCAGCCCGTCGGGTAGAGTCTCGGACCGGTCAACACCGACCCCTGCTTTTACAGCTTTCCGAAAGGCCATCTCTGCCAGTTGCGGTTTGAATAGCTGATAGCCGCCAATCCCAAGACAGATTAGAGCCCCCACAAATATCAGCAAACGAACAAACAGCTTCATGACTTATTCCCCCTTGCGAGCCTTTTGAGCTCGTCTTCAATGACCCACAAACGGTCCTGCCCCCATGTATAGACATTACCAACCCTGAAACTTGGGACGCCCCAAAGCCCCAACTCCGACATCTCGGCGCGGTTAGCCTCCGCCTCTGCTCGCCAGTCATCATTGCCCATGATATTGCTGGCCTGTTTCCAGTTTAGGCCTGCTTCCTTGACGATAACTTCCATACCCTTCGCGCTGCCCGCATCAACGCCTTCAGACCAGACGTTCCGCATGAAGCTGAGACAGAACTCAAAGCCCTTTCCCTCTGATATGGCCCAGGGCAAGAGCGAATATCCACGTTCAACCGGCTCGCCCACGGGGTCAGCAATCTTGCCAAACGGAACACCCAGGCGGCGGGCTTCCCGCGCAGTGTCCTTGGTTATGTACATCCCCTTCATGCGCGGCACGGGCAGACCTCGCATCACCATGGGCAAGACAAACCTTAATCTCAGGCGCGCTCCATAAGACTCTGCCAAGGCCTTCACGCGCTCAGCGACAATGTATGTGTAGGGACTTCGAAACGAGAGATAATACTGAAGCTCTGTACCCTCCGGAACACGATTAGAAACATCAGACGCGGGGCAAACCGGGGGCACAAAAATAGGCGTCTCCGGGCAGCCCGGCTTTACTGCGCCAAGCGCACGCAGCCGCGCCTCCAGATAGTGCAAGCGGTCCAGCCCCCAATACCACTCGCCCGCATAATGAAACGTCGCGCCAAGGTAATGCCCCAGCGCCTCACGCCGTGCGCTGCCATCGACCTTTCCGGCGGCGACGTCTTCTCGAAGGGGCTTGTCATTTCCAGACAAGCCCCTTCCCCACAGCGTCCCCCCAATCCGTGCAGCTTGCTGCACGAAAGCTCCTGTCTTCAACGCGTCCAGAAGCTCAGCCTCGGCCTGTTCTATCTCTTCGGCAGGAGGCGTTATGCCCGGATCCTGAAAGTTCAGCCCCGCCTTTTCCGCCAGTCTGTGTGAGTCCAGGCGCGACCAGGCAGCCAATTGCTCCCGTTCTGGAGCAGCCCAGTCTGGAGGCGGCGCAACCAGGTGGATCTTTAGATCCACATCATAGCGCCGTGCAAATTCCACGAGGATTTGAGAGACAAGATAGGAATACGGATCACTTGTATCATGAAAGTACTCCACCAAATGCGCCTCTCCCTTTGCCACTCGACGTCTCTCCGCTTTGGCGCGGGCCGCCGCCAATCTTTCAGAAGAGGTCAGATACCGCGCAATGCGCGACATGATGGCCGCTCTCAGTGACACGACTGCCTCTTCATCCAGATCCTCCGATTGGCATAAACTCCACGCACTCAAATTATGACACAACAAGTGCCATAATAATATGCAGGTGACAATAGCCTGCCTACCTGTCGTTCTTGCGAAGCAGTGAGTAACCTAATCTTCAGATCATAAACGCCCTAGGGGATCAGGATACGTCGACGAGGGCGAGGCTCATCTCCGCGACCTCATAGACGCGCAAATCATCCCGCCAGAGACTGCCGCGCGCGGTTGCAACGACACGGCCTTCCTGATGGTCAATCGCAATGATTTCCATCACGGTAACCACCTCTTTCTTGTCCGGGGTGACCTGACCACGATAGCTCCACTTCACGGGGCGGTCGCTCGCAAGCGTCTCAAATCTCGGCTTGGCCATGTTGGCGTGTAGGCCTTTGAGCAGCATGGCCCTCGCCAACAATTGCGCCAGCGCGTCGAGCCCAAGAGAGCCAGGTTGGACCGGATCCTGATAGAAATGAGCCTTGAAGTACCAGGCATGCGGATCGACCGCTTGTCGTCCGCGGATCAGGCCAAGCCCCACCTCGCCGCCCTTCGGATCAAAATGATCAACACCATCCAGCATGCAAAGCTGGCCACGCGCCAGCAAGGCCTGCTCATCTTCCACAACGACGGCCTTGGACGGCAGAGCATAGGCTGAGCTGAAGTGCGGCTTGTCAGAAAGACCTGCCTGACGGGCCAGCGCGCCGGACGGGAAGAAGCCAAACTGCGTCTTCAGATCCAAAACTTTTTCATCCGACTTGCAAGATACGGCAACATCAAAGGATACGATCGTCATTGGGCCGACTCGCGAAAAACTCGACAAGCGGCTCTCAATCACAAGCATCTCGTCCTTCGGGAAAACTTCCCTGTAGAGATGCCCCTCGCCTTCAAGATTGCGAAATTTGAGGGCGCCAGACAGGGCAAAGCCGCAATGACTGGCCAGCCAGCCACATGGCTGAAGGGCAATTTCAGACAGCACAGCAAAAGGCATGGCGCCATTGCCATTGTCCTGGAAATACCACGCCTGCGGAGGAATATCATATTCACACCGTACCGCTGCACCAATTTCCTGAACGCCCGGCCGGGTGGAGACCTGCATGACACGCGTCATCATATGATAAGGCGGCTGCGGCAATCTCGGCACGATGCCCTCATGATCGAACCGCCTATACATGTCTCCAAAGGCAGCCGATGGCGCGCCATTCGCGCAATCCAGCAAAGCAGCATAGTCCCCCCGGCTTTCCTGTTGTGGGCCGATACGGCGAGGTTGCTTGTCCTGTCTTGGCACAGGCCAGGTGCGCCTGAGGCGCAAGCCGAACCGGGGGCAGTAGAACACTTTCTTGCCGTCCGAACTTGCCAGTAGGGCCGCATAGATTTCCGGCGTATCTCCATCAATGATCTCATCAATGAAGACTTCATATGTCAGGTCATGGGCCTGATCAGGAATGACCTGGCCGCGGCATATGAACTGCGCCATATGTCCGGGCACAGGCTCAAAAACATACCCATCGCGCTCAAGCGCCAGCCCTGCGGCCGCCGCGTAAAACTCCATCGCCTGTACGGCCGCCTCAGCCATCAGGGTTCCAGGCATGCACGGGTCTTCATGGAAGTGGCCATCATAGAACCACATGTCAGCCGCGACAGCTGCACGCGCCTTCAGATACCCCCTGCCCCATGGGCCGCCCTTGGGATCAAATATCTCCACATTATCGAATAAATCCAGCTTGCCGTCTGGCAGATGAGCCGGCCGGGACTGCGCGGCCGCAAGCTCGAACCCATCCCCAAAACAGGCATAAACATCCCCTTGGCGGAAAGCATCGAGGTCTTTCCGCGAGAATGCCCTCTTTGCACTGGCCTGCTCCGCTTTGAAAGACCTCGCCTCTGCCGTAGGCGGACCGTCTTGTTCAGGCGACCAGACAACTCCCTTGCCTGCGGCCAGTTCTGCATCGCTGAAAAAGCCCGCCTGGCCATTTCGGACCGAGAAAACAGGCCGGTCTCCGACATAGCAATCATACTGGAAGAAGAACATTCGGACATCCGCCAACTTGGCGTGACCGGTGATCTCGATTTGAAAGCGAAGTGTATCGCCAGGCTCAGGCAGCCCACCCTCATGGAAAGTGATCTCGCACCCCAACAGACGGTAAACACGCTCATCCTGATTGCGGAAATCCGCGCCCATCCAGCCAATCAGCGTGAGGTCTGCCTGACCGCACTCTATCAGCGGCCCCGGTCTGATCCGCCCATCATGGATGAACCACTGATCCGGACTCAAATCTGTTTCAGTCCAAATCACTCCCTTGGCTTCAATCCCCGGCTCTGCATCTATGCCGGTAATGCGGTCCACCAGTAACAAGGGTGGTGCAGGCAGGCGTACCTGTCGGGCATATCTATCCTGTTGCCGGAAGTCCTCCCCGAAAAGATCAGACATCTTTCCGCGCGCAGACGCGTCAATTGCCTCATAGTCCCAGGACGGACCACAGGGCGAACGCTTCAGCAAAGGCTCTCGCCCGCTCACAACTTTTCTCGGATGCGGTAATGGCCTGTCCTTTGGTGGCGGGGGAAAAGCAACAAAACCATCTGAATGAGTAACAGGCTCAGCTTTCGGATAGCTAAAAGGTGGACGCTGCGGCGCGCATGGCAGAGCCACGCACCGGGCCAGCTCAGGGACAGCTGGCTGCGCATAGGGCACATCCCGCGTGACAGACCATTTTTCCGGTCGCGGCAACGCATTGGCCCGTGCCTCAGACAGCGCAGTGTCAATTTGCTTCATGCGGACCTGGCGCCCCTCAGCAAACAATACGCTGGCCAGTTCAGCCATTTGCGCAAGATCAGAGGTCTCGATCCTGTCTGCCGCAACAGCGGTAAAGGGTTTGCCTTTCAGGATGCGGTGTAATGACTGGGTCAGTGTATCGCGGGGCCCCAGCTCGACAAATGTCCGCACACCATCCTCCCAGGCCTGAAGGACTGTCTTGGGAAAGTCGACCGTATCGACAGCCTGACGAGTCAGCATGTCCGCAACCGTCTCGCTGTCAGGTGCATAGGCCGCATTCACAGCATTGGCATAGAGACGCACTTTCGGGCCAGCATGGACTTTGCGCGTGTGCAATTTGCGCCAGGTTTCCTCAAAGGGTTTCATGGCCTTTGCATGCACGATCAAATTCTGGTGCATCTTTGCGCCGGATCCACGCCCCAAAGCCTCGCAGACCCTACGGCAGGCCTCGGAAGGGCCGCCAATCATGCAGTCGTGATCAGAATAAATGATCGTGATTTCCACGCCGGCCTGGCGAGCAACCTCTCTCCGCACATTTTCCAGCGGGGCCTGTACGCGCCAATTGCTCCAATCGGAAGGGACATTGGGCCCCCATGCCTCACGCGCTGTTTCAAAGTCACCCCCGAGATGACGTTCGTACATCGCAGCATCGGAGATCTCGTCCAGCAAAGCCCCCGGATCATCCCAGAAGCCGAAAGCAAACAGCGCATTGCTCTCGCCCAGCGACAGCCCCAAGGCCGCATGCGGCTTAATGCCCAATATATCCAGCAGCAAAATCGCATGGGCCTGACTGATCAGTGTACCTGCACATAATTGCTCAAATTCGCTGAGCCTGGAGCGCATCAGCAGAGGGGCAATCTCCTGCGCCTTGTCCAACCCGGATAATTTCTCGCGTAGTTCCGGGAAGGCCATCAGTAGACCTCGGCCCATCCTGGGATAGACGGCGGCAGAGCCCGTAAACATGAAGGCCAATTCGCCTTCTGCCTTGCCTTCGCCAAAGTACATGCCCTTTGCGGAAGGCACTCCCCCCCGGGACAGAAATACTTGTGCCTCTGCCTTTTTGGCTTCCAACTCCTCTGCGGAAGACGCCAGCAGCGCGATGCGGCAGGCACCGCGTCCTCCGGTTTTCCCTGCTGCGATCTTCACGGCCAGGGCGTCCCGGTCTTTGGCTGCAGTCCAGAACATATATGGCGCGGGCCTGAGAGGGTCTCCAACGACACGCTGCGCCGCAGGCAGGAACTCGACATAGCCTGCAGCATTCACCGCCGTCTCTTGTACGCCGATGTGCAGACTCCTACTCGCACCCGCCAGATCCGGTATCGCGCCTTCGTCGGTAATTTTCAGCCCACGCGCAGCACATTGAGCCTCCACAGCCAAGCGGAAGACGATGTCTGCGCAAGGCGCGTATCCATAAATACATCTGAGAGCAGCTGGCGCACTGTCCAATGTCGCCTTCCAGGATACGCCCTTCACACTCCCCAAATGCGAGGGGTCTGCAGATGGCAGATCCTCCGCACGCCTCAGAATGATGGCGGCGGCCTGATCTGCCGGACAGTCTGTCAGTTGCATATCCGACAAAGCCCCGGCCCTGACAGGCTCGGCAGCAAAGTCAGCAGCTGCAACAATGGCTGTATCAATTGTCCCATTACGCAGGGCCTCAAGCGCAAGATCCAGCGCCGCCAGACCGGATGCCGCATCCGCCGAAACGGAAAAGCCCATGCCGTGATAGTCTTTCGCATAGGTCAGCCGGTTTGCCGTCATGTTGGCCATGGCGCCCAGCACTGTGGCTGCGCTTAAAGCGGGCGCAATACGGTTCTGTATCTCAGCGATTTTAGCGGTCCCCGCAGCACCAACCAGACTGGCAAGCCTTTCCCGCAGCAGCCAGCGCGCAGAATCTGCCGCACAACCCATTGCCGCAAAAACGCCTGTGCGCCCCTCATCAATGTCACCGGCAGAAGCCAAAGCCTCCTGCACAACATCCAGGATAGCCAATTGATGGGGCTCCGCCTCCTCTAGGTCTCTGGGCGGCGTTCGGGCACTGGCGGCATCTGCACCAATTTTTCGGCAGGGTCCGGACGGCTTCAAAGGGTGATTCATCAGCCTGCGTAGCACTGCCTCATTCCCACGATCCTGACCGGCCAGCAGGCCTGTTGCGACAAGCGCAATGTCGCCGTCATAAGGTTCCGGCAGCTTCACCTGAATCTGGTTTTTTGTCGGGGTATGTTGCTCCAGAATCAAATGCGCATTGTTTCCGCCAAAACCGAAATTGCTGATGCCTGCGAGGCGAGGTCCTTCAGGCCAGGTTTCTTCCTGCTGAATGACTCTCAGGCCTGATGCCTTGGCAGACTCAATCAGGTTTCCGTCTATGGGAGTGGCAGCCAGAACTCCATGCTCGAAAGCAGATGTCATCTTCAGGACACTGGCAAGGCCGGCCGCCGTGATCAAATGACCTGTGTTCGCTTTAAGGGAACCGATCGGCAGGTCTTCATCCCTCTGGAACATTTGCGCTGAGGCAAGCAGCTCCACACTATCGCCAGTCGGTGTGCCCGTGGCGTGACATTCAAGATATGAAAGGCTTTCCGGAGAAATCCCGGACATCGCATATGCCTGACGCATCGCCTCAAGCTGCCCCTCCCCAGACGGAGCAAGCAGGCCTTTCCTGCGTCCATCATTCGACAGGCCGATCCCGCGAATAACGCCATACACCTTGTCGCGGCGTGTAACGTCGCTCAGCCGCTTCAGCACAACGCAAACAGCGCCCTCAGACGGGACGAGACCATCTGCCCCCTTCACGAAAGGCCTGGATGTCCCCGACGGGCTCAGAGCCTTCAGGGCATCGAAGCCGATATGCAGGATCAGATTATCTGCCGCATTCACAGCCGCAACGACGGCATAATCGAGCTGGCGTGATTGCAAGCGGCGACAGGCTATCTCCAGCGCATAGAGGGAAGAGGCACAAGCTGCGTCCAGCGAGAATGCCGGTCCGCCCAGCTCCAACACTTGGGAGATCAGCCGGGCTGGCAAGGCAGAATTGAAAGCACTTTCAGGCGTGCCCGGGGTTTCACCGGACCAGACAGACGCGGCATATGCCGCATGCGCCGCACTGGGATAAGACAGATTAGCGACGAACACACCCGTCTTGGCGCGGCGTGAACGGGCAGCCCGCGCATCCTGCCACGCCTCCATCGCCGCATGGACAGGCCAAGCACAGACGGGGTCAGACATAACAGCTGCGCGATAAGCCTCCGGAATACGTTCCGGGTCAAAGACTGTATCAAAGCCCTCGACCAGCCCCGAAACATAGGGCCTGTGTCGCCCCGAAGACGCGCCCGCAAGGCGGCGTGATGGTACTGGCCCATAGACAATCTGCCGATCACGCACGATTTTCCAGAGGGCGTCCGGCGTCAATGCGTCAGGCAATACACAGCCTTGGCCAACGATCGCGATGGGTTCAAACCGGCAAATGCCTGTCATGATGTCCACTCATCCCCAATAACCAGTTCTGTTTCACTGGGGTCACCGAAAAGGATCTGATCCGCAAAGATTTGTGCCCCGTCTTCCAGGCCAATCAACTGGATACCGCGCTGGGCAAAATGGGTGGCCAGTGTCTCGTCCACCATGCCCCCTTCCCACGGCCCCCAGCAGAAGCTCTTCACGACAGCTTCCGGCAGTTGATGCGACAGTTGGCATGCTACGGCATTCAGCCAGGCATTGGCCATCGCATAGTCACTCTGCCCAACATTGCCGAACACAGCCGCAGCCGACGAGAACAGACCAACATGCCGAAGCCGGGACACATCCAGGCAAGCAAGAATGTTCTGTAGGCCTTCGACTTTCGGGCGAAAGACGCGCCGTAACTCTTCCGGCGTCTTCCTGACGGCAAGACTGTCCGCCAGAACACCGGCCCCATGAACCAGCCCCGTGACCGGACCATATTGCCCGGTGACATCCTGCAACGTCTTGCGCAGACCATCCTCATCAGACACATCCGTAGTCAGATAAATGGCCCTAGCGCCTGCGCGCTCAATGGCGCCGAGAGTCTCACGGATTTCCGCACTGGCGAGCAAGGTTTTTGCCTGTCTGTCGATCTCCGGCAAGGCGGGCTTCATGCCGCGAGCCTTGGCATCCTGTATCAGAGCCATTCGCAGTGACTTGATATCCGTCGCCGGGGGCAGATGCTGCGGCCACTCCACAATCGGAGAGCGCCCCGCCAAGAGGAACACCGAGCCGGGCTGCATCTGCGCCAGGCGACTGACACAGGAGGCTGTAACCCCACGCCCGCCGCCAGAAACGAACCAGACATTCCGTTCACTCTGCGCACGCCGAGGCTGGACAGGAGCGCCCATGACCGCCAACTCATACGCCTGCTGCCCGTCAAAGACGACATTTCCAAAGCCCTCCGACAGCGCCTGAATGACGCTGGAAACGTCGCCCTCTCCACGCCCCTCAAGCGACCACGCTATGACATCCGTATCGGGCCATTCCTGGGACAATGTTCTGGACAGCCCCTGCAATCCGGAGAGGCGTATTATCTCATCTGCCTGCGCGCGTTCTAGCAGGATCAATCTACGGCCGTCTTGCCGCAGGCCCCTGCAGGCTTCGAGAACTTGCCAGTGGCGGTCGGAGATTGCCTCCTCACTCACCCCCTCGGTAATGATGACACATGGCGCATTCGCAGCTTCGGAGCTGCTCTGCGGGCAAGCTTTAGCGCCAGCTTCCCGCAAGGCCTGAAGCAGGCCAGACGCCAAGTCAGGTGCACCATCGGTGACAGAGATCATCCCCAAATCCTGGAGGGGGCTTCCCTGCCCCATACTGCCGCAAGGCTGAAGCGAGACCACTCTCACACGGCTCTGATACTCTGGCTGAGGTGGGGCATCAGCAAGGGGGCGGGAGAACGCAGGCGGCGTTCCGCCGCCCCTTATCTGAAAAAATCGGCAATCGCCCGGATCGTTCGGAGTTCCGTCAACTCTTCCGGATCCACCTCAGGTAAGTCCGGATACTGATCTCTCAGGGAAGACAGAATCTCGACCTGTTTGATGGAGTCGACACCAAGCTCCCCCTCAAGATCCATATCGTCTTCGAGCATGTCTTCCGGATAGCCAGTCTTCTCCGCAATAAGGGCACGCACTATATCGGCGCTCACACCTCCCGCAGGGGCTGGGGACGATTCAGCAGCCGGCATAGTAGTAGATGGATCACCAGCTCCATTCGGGCGGGGCGTGGCGCCAATATCCGCGCCATCGATCATATCGGCAATGGCAGCAATGGTACGCAACTCGACCAATTGCTCAGGGTCGATTTCCGGAAGCGCCGGAATGCGCTCACGAATTGTCGACAGGATTTCGACCTGCTTGATGGAATCAACACCCAACTCGCCCTCAAGATCCATGTCGACTTCCAGCATATCCTCCGGATACCCAGTTTTTTCCGCGATGATGCTCCTCACCAGCCCCAACGAGTCTCCATTCATGGCAGGTGCAGGCATCTGCGCTGCAGCTGGCTGAGGCGTAGGCGCTGCGGGCGGGGCAGAAGGCGTCGTTTGTGCAGCAGGTTGAGCAGGTAACGAAGCTGGCACAGGCATGGATGGCTGCTCAGCCATATAGCTTCCATTCGGACGCCCACTCGGGGTGGGCGCCGGCGCAGGTGCAGAAACTGGGGCTGGAAGCGCAGCCGGGGGCGGTGGCGGCGCAGAAGGCTGGTGCCCTGCCACGCCAGCAATCTGCCCTGCCACACTCAGGAAGGCCGTATGCGCACTCGTCATGGCAGACATATATTCAGAATGCCGCACGGACATTTCTGAAATGATCCGATCCGAAACGGTTGCGGGCACCGTGCTCGTGGCCGGCTCTCCCGGGGCAGAGTTAGAATGAGCAGGAGGAGTAGCTTTGGTCATGGGAGAAGAGCCTGTCTGTTCTGGAAGGGCTGGTCTGGGGGCTGGCGCAGTTTCGCGCGCTAAGTTTCGGGGGTTCGGTGCAGCCTTTCCGGCCGCCCCTGTTTCAGGAGGATAGGGTTTCTTGTAATTGGCCCCTGAGATCATAACGGCATGTTTTGAGGGCGCCGGTTTTTCTGGCTGGGGCGGAAGCGCCTCAAACAGCTTTCCGAAGTCCAGGGAAATGCCCGACACGGCCAGCGTGGCTGCGGCTGCCAGGAATTGGTTCACACCATTACGCCGCTTGTGATCCAGCGATACTGTTAGATGCTCCTTGTCCTGCAGGATATTCCCGACAAGACCTGACACGACAGACCCCGGACCGATCTCAACGAAGATCCGTGCGCCCGCCCTATGCATCGCCTCGACTTGCTCCCGAAAGCGCACAGGCTGAACCAGCTGGCCGGAGATAAAGTCAGGCAGCTCAGCCACCTTGCAGGCATATTTGCTCGCGGTGGCATTCGCATAGACATCCAGTTTGGGGCTCCGCAGTTTCTGCTTTGCCAACACTTTGGCGAACGGCGAGACAGCCCCCTCTACGATTTCCGAATGAAAGGCTGTGGCCACAGGCAGGCGCCGCGCCTTGAAGCCAGCCGCTACGCAAGCCTGTTGCGCGGCTTCAATGGCCTCAACTGCGCCGGACAACACAATTTGATCTGGCGCATTGTCATTTGCCAGCACGACGGACAGCCCGGTTTTGTCTACAAGCCCCGCTATTGTCTCCGCATCGGTTTGTACGGCCAGCATTGCACCTTCAGACGCACTTGCGGCTTCGGCCATATGGGCGCCGCGTTCTGCAGATACAGTCAGGGCCGTATCAATATCCATGACACCTGCCTGATGCAGGGCCATGATTTCACCGAAACTGTGGCCGGCCGCCATATCTGCCTTCAGGCCCAGCACATCCAGTAGAGCAAGCTGGGACAGCGCCACGGCCGCGATGGCGGGCTGGGCATGCTGCATTTCCGTCAGCCGCTGGGTCTGCGTCCCAAAGTCCAACTGGTCGAACGCAGTGGGCGGAAAGGCCAGGCGGTCGAGGCGTAGGTCGCCCGTTCGCTTGTGACCGGCGGCGCGATCCCAAATCTCACGAGCCGCCGGGAAAGCCATCGCAAGATCGCTCCCCATTCCGACATACTGGCTGCCCTGCCCCGAAAACATGAAAGCCATCTTGCCTTCAATCGCCGGAGCGAGAGAGGCTGCGCAATCCTGCTTCAGCGGCCGCGTACCAATTTCCCCGGCCTCGATCTGGCCCGCCAAGGCAGCGCCCTTGCTGACCAGGTCAGCCGGACTTTCCGCGATGATCGCAGCCCTTGCCCCAGCCTTTGCCTCAAAGTCATCATGCGTATGCGACGCACGCATGGCCAGATCGGCTTCCGGCATCTCACGGCATACGGACCTGATCTGCGCCGCCAGAGCATCAGGCGTCTCTGCGGAGAACAGGAACAGTTCCGCAGGCAACACACGATATGGCCGCACCGCCTGTTCGCCAACATACTCTTCCAGCGTCACATGAAAATTGCTGCCGCCAAATCCGAAGGAGCTGACGGAGCCCCTGCGGGGCCGCTTTGATGGGCTAACCCAGGGCCGCGGCTCAGTATTCAGATAGAATACCTTGCTGTCCTTGATAACATCGGCAGGCTCTTCAATCTTGATCGTCGGCGGCAAAACCTTGCGGCTTAGTGCATTGACCATCTTCACCAGACTTGCGGACCCCGCCGCTGCCTTTGTGTGGCCTATCTGGGATTTTATGGAGCCTAGCGCACACCATGGCGCTTCTGCCCCTTCTCCGAAGACAAGATGCAGGCCATCCAGTTCGGCTTTATCCCCGGCGCGCGTGCCGGTGCCATGCCCCTCAACCAGATCGACAGCATCGGGACCATATCCCGCCTGCTCATAAGCCCTCTTCAGCGCCTTGGCCTGTCCTTCGGGAACGGGCGCATATATGGCCGTACCCTTGCCATCCGAAGACGCACCAATGCCGCGGATAACAGCGTGAATCGTGTTCCCATCCCGCTCGGCATCCTCAAGACGCTTCAGGGCCAGCATGCCCACGCCTTCGCCGAGCATCGTGCCATCCGCCTCATTCGAGAAGGGCCGACAGTCTCCTGTTGGCGACAATGCCGGCGTTTTGGAGAAGCACATATACATCAGGATGTCGTTCAGCGCGTCAACGCCGCCGGTCAGGACCATGTCGCTATCGCCAAGGCGCAGCTCATTCAGGGCAATGTGCAGCGCTGCGAGACTGGACGCGCAAGCTGCATCCGTCACCATATTGCTGCCGCCCAAATCCAGACGGTTTGCAATCCGCCCGGCTACGACATTCCCCAATAGGCCAGGGAATGTGGCTTCCTGCCACTCGGCATAATGTGCTTCGATCCGGCCCGCGATGTCCTGAACCTCGTCTTCCGCAAGGCCCGCGTCTCGCATGGCATTGACCCAGGCAGGGCGCTGAAGACGGCCTGCCATGTGCGCGGTCAGTTCCGTTGCCGAAGCCACGCCGAGGACGACACTGGTCCGACTACGGTCTATGAGGCCTTTGCTGTCGCGTTCAATATCTTCAAGCGTCATCTGCGCAGCTATCAGGGCAAGCAGCTGGGCGGAATCCGTCCCCTGCATGGCTTTCGGTGGAATGCCAAAAGTCACAGGGTCAAAAGCCTGCGGGTCTATGAAGCCGCCACGACGTCCATACGTCTTGTCGGGCGCCTTTGGGTCAGGATCATAATAATCCTCGATCAGCCAGTGGCTGGCAGGAACATCTGACAACAGGTCCCGCCCTTCCATGATATCGCGCCAGAAGCCGGTTACATCCCCCCTGCCCGGAAAGATCGCGCCCATGCCCACAATGGCGACAGGAATGGCAGACCTGCATGTCATGTGATTGCGTTCCTCATTACCCTTGCGCGTCACAGGAAGTGTCGCGGCTTGAAAGAAAACTCTGTTGGCGGAACAGACACTCCGCAGGCCCGCATCTGACCCGCGCGGGAGAGATGCGCCGCCCCCTCCATCAGATTGAGAGCCATCTGGCGTACGGTCCTGTTCTCGATCGGCTCAAGAAACGTCCCCGCCACCCACTCATTGAATGCTCCCTGCGCCGGACCACACCAGATCTGGTAATCAGAAACACGGTCTTCCGCGCCATCGCGCGCCCATTGCGCCCCCATGAACAGGTATCGCCGCGCCACCAGCGCCAGACGCTTGTTGCCGTCTGTCTCGGCGCGTGCGGCTTCTTTCGGATTGGCTTTCTGAATATAGGCGCGGGTCTGCTGCCAGGCTGCAGGGAAAGGCTCTCCCAGAACGCCATCCAGCCATTTGCGATCTTCCGCACTCATCGTCTCATAGGATGCGCCAGACCGATAAAACGCATGCAGCTTGCGAGCCCGCATCGCAAAAAGGGTTCCGCGCTTCAGAACCTGAACTTCAACCCCTTGTTCGAACATGTCCGCTGCAGGCGCCATCGCCACATCTGCCGGGCCCGCCTTGGCCAGCAAATGGCGCGCGCGCTCTGACAGTCCGGACTCAATCGCCGCCTGATTAATCGAGCCCGTCAGCACATAGGCCGCGCCCATCTGGAAGGCTGCGGCAACCCCGTGCGGAGTTGCAATGCCGCCGCCGAGGCCGATGCGGATCGTGTTGGCGTCTATTCCTGAACGCTCCATCACACGGTCACGCGCAAGACACAGGGAGGAAAACAGCGGGGCCGCAGCCCGGTTATCCGTATGGCCGCCACTATCGGCTTCCGCCGTGATATCCAGTGCAACAGGAACCTGCGCAGCCAGATCTGCCTGCGCCTCACTGATGCGCCCCTCTGCAACCAAGGTCCTGAGAATGTTTTCAGGTGCTGGTGCCATGAATTGCTCGGCCACCTCAGCGCGGGAGACTTTGGCGAAGACATGGTTGGCGCGTACGATGCTGCCATCTTTGGTGCGGCTCAGTCCCAGAGCCGTAAATCGCACCACGTCCGGAGACAGGCGCATATAGGCAGAGGCCGACAGCCGGCGCACGCCTCGCTCCAGAAAAAGGTCGACAACTTTGGCCTCATATCCGGGCTGTTGCGGAGAGTGGATAAGATTGGCACCCCAGGAAACCTGATCCGGCCCAAGCGCCGATTTGATCTCACTCAGGCCCGCATCAATCGTGTCAGGCTGTAGCCCAGCGCTGCCATAAAAACCAACACAGCCGCACCGGCCCGCCTCGATCACCATGCGCGGCGTGGCAATGCCTCGCGCCATTTCGCCGACAACATAATTGAAGCGTGCACCATGCGCCTCTGCAAACGCCCGGTCCCCCAGCCATTCAGGATAGATCGGAGGAAAGCAGATTCGCCTCTCCCCTTTCCCGTCCGGGCTTGCATTTTCATCGACACAGACTTCTTCCCGCAAACGGGAGAGAAGCTGCTCGCCTGAGTACCCCATAAGCCTTCTCGCTCACACCAGATTCGATTTCTTCGAACCATCTAGACTAGACGCAACTATCACCCCTCGTGGAACCCCCATTCCAGAAATTCACCAAAATACGTGACATCTCTGGGATCAAAGCCCGCCCAATAGTCAGCTTTGATCAGAAGCTTATCCCCCAAATTCCACAAAGCAACCCGCAGTAGATTTATTTCATAAATCTATTTTACGTATGCATTGTTTCAGGAAGGCGCATCAAACGCATCCTGCAGGAATACATGCAAGACGCGCACCACGGAGGCGCCTCGGCTTGACCTTATAATTGCCATGAAATCAGTATTTCCGAAGCTTGGCTATACGGGTCTGAGAGGGAGTAACCACTCTTGCGTCCCGGATTGGGAACCCCTAGTGAACCACTCAGCTATCGTGTCCCAAACCGGCATGCTAGTGACCGGGAAAAGCCGCATCAACGGAACACCAAGGTAACAAGGAAACGCCTGCGTGAAGAACTTGAAACATCTCTTGGCTGCAGCGGCCCTCGCATCCATGACGGCCACTGCCGCGAATGCCGACAGCGATGACCGCACCAGCGATTCCGCCGTCATGGGATATGTCGAGAATGTCTATGTCGGTAAATTGGACCTGGAAATGAAGGGCAAGCTGGATACGGGGGCAGATTCCAGCTCTGTCTTCGCCCGCGACGTACATATCTACAAGAAATCCGGCAAGGATGACTGGGTGCGCTTTCGCCTGATCGGAAAGAATGGGCGCACAGTTCGCTACGATCAGAACGTCCGCCGTTTTGCCCTTATCAAGTTGAAGAAGGGCGGCACGATCCGCCGTCCCGTTATTCACCTGCCGCTGTGCATTGGCGGCGTGAAGGGACTCGCCGAAGTCAACCTCGCAGACCGGGAGGATTTCGAATATGACTTTCTCGTCGGCCGTGAATTCATGGCTTCCCGTATTCTAGTGGACTCTGCGTCCACCTTCATTGCCGAAGGCAGCTGCGAAAAAGACGCCCGTGAATAGTTTCACCCACACCCGTCTGCTCGCCCTTTTGCTGACAATTATCGGGCTGAGCATCTTTG
Organism: Hyphomonas beringensis; assembly: GCF_000682755.1. Taxonomy (GTDB): domain Bacteria; phylum Pseudomonadota; class Alphaproteobacteria; order Caulobacterales; family Hyphomonadaceae; genus Hyphomonas; species Hyphomonas beringensis. Next base: position 20,774 of record NZ_AWFF01000109.1, on the reverse strand, counting down.
CCACGAAAGTGGTGAGATACGACTATCCCCTGTCGCCCGGTGCGCGCACCACGACGTGGGACTTTGAGATTTATCTGGATTTTGACACCAACAATCAGCCCGTCAGGCTGGAAACCTTCATTCCTTCCAATAGTGAGAGCAGACGGGTTTCCCAGGAACAATTCTATAATGGTGCGTTCGGTCTGCGCCTGGATAACAAATCCGCTGAAGGCCGTACGGCGATCTGGACCTACCGGTATCCGAATGACCGCAAGGTGCTGCGCTATCGGGCCAGGCTGGTTGGGGAAACCGAAAGCACACCGCTGCCCGAAGGCATGCATCGCAAGCTGCAACGCGCTGCACCGGAAACCGAGAATGACCTTGAGCGCCAAGCCTTCCTCGTCTGGTCGACCGATCTGCGGCGACGCTCGGCGGATGATGAATCCCTGGCCGATCTCGTCCTGCAGGAAATCTTTGTGGATGAAGATGTAGACGAGGTCGAAGCTCTCCTCTCCCCCACCCTTCCATCCTCCATCAGCCGGTTGGCGCTCGCCCGCGATGTGCTGACGGCGCAGGGCATCCCGGCGCGCGTAGCAAATGGTGTCTATCTGGACCAGGCCCGTCGCCGCGCCGAAATTCACCATTGGCTGGAATACTATGCTGATGGCGCTGACCATCGCTATTTCCCCGGCCTGGACCCGGAAGAGTTCTTCACGATCTGGCACGGGACGGATGACTTCATCCGCGCGGAGGGCATTTCCGATCTGGACCTGCAAGTCAGCATCGAGCCTGTGAATGCTGCCGTCGCTGATGTCGCGCAGCGCGTCGCGCGCGATGAAGGCTCTGCCATGCAATGGTTCGGCTTCAGCCGCCTGCCCATTACGACACAGCTCGTATACCAGGTGATCGTCACCATTCCCGTCGGTATTCTGATGCTGGTCTTCCTGCGCCAGTTCATCGGCCTGCAAACACTGGGCACCTTTATGCCCGTGCTGATCGGGATCGCCTTCCGCGAGACCGCCCTGCTGAACGGCATCATCCTGTTTACGGCCCTGATTGCTCTGGGTTTGGCCGTCCGCTTCTATCTTGAGAGACTCAAACTGCTGCTTGTGCCCCGATTGGCAACGGTGGTCGTTTTCATTGTCATCTGTATGGCTGTCGTGGCGCAGCTGATGTCGAATACAGGGCAGCGCATAGGCCTTTCCATCTCCCTGTTCCCGATGGTCATCCTGACGATGACAATCGAACGGATGTCGATTGTGTGGGAGGAATACTCAGCCACGGATGCCATCAAGCAAGGGGTGGGCAGCCTGCTGGTTGCGTCGGCCGCCTATTTGGTGATGACCAATCCAACAGTTGAATATTTCATGTTCAACTTCCCCGAACTGCTCCTCGTGATCATGGCGATCTGCCTGCTGACGGGCAAATATACGGGCCTGCGCCTTAGCGAGCTGATCCGCTTCCGCGAGCTGGATACGCGCACATGATTGGGCGCTATCGGGCATTGCGGCGTGCCGGATTGCTCGGGATCAACGAGCGGAATCTGCGCCTCGTCAATGAACTGAATCCGCGCCGTCTGATCCGTCTGGTGGACGACAAGCGGGAAACCAAGCGGCTTGCCATGGCCGCTGGTATCCCCACACCGGAACTGTATGGCGTGATCGCCAACCCGTTTCATATGCGCCATCTGGAATCCTATCTGGACAAGCCGGACGGTGTGGTCATCAAGCCGGCCAATGGCTCACAGGGGAATGGCATCCAGGTCCTCATGGAGCCGATGCGCGGCGGGTGGCGCCGGTCAAATGGTCAGCGCGCCCTGCTGGAAGACATCCGCTTTCACGTGAACAATATCCTCTCCGGCATGTACAGCCTCAGCGGCCAGCCGGATGTGGCCATGTTCGAATACCGCGTGAAGTTTGACGAGATCTTCAATCCGATCTCGTTCGGCGGCGTTCCGGATATCCGGATCATCGTTGTACGCGGCATCCCTGCTGTGGCGATGGTACGCCTGCCGACCGCAGAGTCAGACGGCAAGGCCAACCTCCACAAGGGCGGCGTCGGCGTCGGCCTGGACCTCGTCACAGGCAAGACGCTGAGCGGGATGCAGAATGGCAAGACGACCGACATTCACCCGGACACGGCGAACCCACTGAAGAATTTCTCGGTGCCGCACTGGGACACGATGCTGGAAATGGCCGCCAAGGCCTATGATGTGACCGGGCTCGGCTATCTCGGCGCCGATATCGTTCTGGACAAGGGGAAAGGTCCCCTGCTTCTGGAACTGAACGCCCGTCCGGGCCTCGCCATCCAGATTGCGAACAGGATCGGCATCCGCCCGCTGCTGAATGCAACCCTGGAAGCAGACATTGAAGGCATGGACGCTTTGGCCCGCGTTGAGCTTGCCCGCAAACTTTACCGCCAGAATGTGCCGGAAGTCGTCTAGGTCTGAGCTAGAATTCGTAATCCGGCAGGGAATTGAAGGCGAGCTTCAACGCATCTCCCCAGCGTGAGGAGATGGTTGTAAAGTACGGGTCGTTCTCTTCCACACGGCGCTGGGCCGCAACCTTGCACGCATCCGTTTCGATAGTCTGCAGATCCAGAGGCATCCCAACAGACAAATTCGCCTTCAGCGTCGAGTCGAAGGACACGTAGAGCAGCTTGATCGCCTCTTCGAACGTCATCTTCGGGTTATAGGCGCGCAGCAGAATGGGGCGTCCATATTTGGTCTCCCCTGCCTGGAAGAAGGGCGTCTCTTCGCTGGCTTCGATGAAGTTGCCTTCCGGATAGACCAGGAAAAGACGCGGGCCGATACCCGCAATTTGTCCGCCAACAATCATTGTCGCCCCAAAGGGGGATTCCGATTCCGGGCCATCAGACCCTTGCGTGCGGATAACTTCCTTCAGCGTATCACCCACCAGATTGGCCACCTGAAACATGGTGGTTGCAGCCATGATGCTGGGATTACGATCCTCGGGTGCCTTGAGGCGCTCGTCCAGAAGGCTGATCACCGCTTGGGTGGTCGCCAAATTCCCTGCCGTCAAAATCGTGATCACACGCTCGCCCGGCTTTTCCCAGGTGAACATCTTGCGAAACTTTGAGACATTATCGACGCCCGCATTCGTGCGTGTGTCAGACATGAAGATAAGGCCACGATCAAGCCGTAAAGCAACGCAATACGTCACTCCGAATCCCTCCGCAGAAAACCAGCTGTCATCTTACTGTTGTACTTGAATGGATACTACGAGATTTTCCCGTTCAGCCCCATATAACAGGCCTCGCACGGGCGCGGCGTCTCTGTAGTCGAGTCCCGTGGCCACGCGAATATAACGCGCATCCGGGCAGATCTTGTTAGACACATCAAAGCCCGTCCAACCGAGCCCGTCGACCCATGCCTCGGCCCAGGCATGGCCGGCCTCTTGCTCGATACGGTCCATCATCATCAGATAGCCACTGACATAGCGCGTCGGGAAGCCGAGCAACCGCGCCGTTGCGATGAAGACATGCGCATGGTCCTGGCAGACGCCTCGGCCCTGTTTCAGCGCCTCCTCTGCATCGGTCTCCGCGTCAGTCGTGTCTGTCTCATAGGCTATCGCGTCGCCGATTGCTGCCATGAGATCGTGCAGAACATTCACATCCTTGGGAGATGCATCCGGGAAGCGGCCCGCCAAGGCGCGGATTTCTTTCCCCGCCGAGGTCAGTTTGGTTGCCCGCTCATATAGCCAGAGTGGGATCAGCTGGTTGTGCGCCCCAGACACCCCCGCAGTATCATGCGTTTCGACCTCTCCTCTGTAGGTGATCGCCACGCGCTCTGCGCCCGGATCAAGAGAGACCAGATCAACAAGATTGCCGTGATGATCGGAGTAGCTGACTTCCTTACGAGCCCCATCGAGAGCCAGATCCCAGGACAGGATGGATTGCGACGGCAGATTCTGTGGCCGCTTGCGCACCTGAAGCAGCGCGTAACTCGCACCGCGCTCATAAGTATATGTGGTTGTATGATCTACAGTCAGGCGCATTGCTTCACTCCATGAACCTGTAGTCTTGCACGATCTGGTAAGACAGTGCGCCATTGCGACCCATGAAGTCCGTCAGGAATTCATGCAGCCCGTCACGGAAGACATCCTTGATGGAAGTAGCGGTCAGCCGCGCCTCCAGAGCCTCTGCCAGATCATGTGATGGCATTCTTTGCCCATACTGACTGAACAGCCCCTCTAACTGAAGACTGATCGTATCATAACAATAGGCAAGCGACCGTGGAAGACGTGCGTCAAATATCAGAAAATCTGCAATCGCCATCGGGGTGATCTTGCCGCCATGCAGCCATTGAAATGCCCTCTCTGCAGAAGCAGATCGCAAGATCATTTCCCACTGCACATTGTCCAGAGAAGACCCGACTGATGCGCTGGACGGCAGAAGGACATAATACTTCGCATCCAGAATACGGGCAGTGCTATCGGCCCGCTCAATCATCACGCCCAGGAAAATGAAGTTATAGATGTCATTGCGCAGCATGGTGCCCGCCGTTGTTCCCCGCACCTGCGCCCCTTGCTGGCGGATCAGATTCAGCACTTCCGGCAAGTCGGCCTCCGACGGCGCACGGCGCAGCGCCTCCTTTGTTGTTATCCAGAAGTCATTTATGGATTCCCACATCTCCCGCGTCAGGGCTGTGCGGGTCATCCGCGCATTCTCGCGGGCGGTGTGCAATGTCGCCATGACACTAACCGGATTGCTCCGATCCCTGAGGACAAAGTCAATCACTTTGTCCGCCCGTATCGTCTCATGCTTTTCCAGATACGCGTCGCGGCAACCGGCCGCCGTAATGACGGACCCCCACTCCTCTTCGCCTGCCTCGGCACGCGTCAAAGCCATACGGAAACCTGCCTCAATTAGGCGCGCCGTATTCTCCGCTCTTTCCATATATCGGGCCATCCAGAAAAGACCCGCGGCAGTTCTGCCTAGCATGGCCTAGTCTCCCTTCAGCACCCAAGTGTCTTTAGTTCCGCCGCCCTGGCTGGAATTGACCACCAGAGAGCCTTTCTTCATGGCCACTCGGGTCAGCCCACCGGGCGTCACATTAACGCCCTCCGGCGACACCAGAACAAAGGGCCGCAAGTCTACATGGCGCGGAGACAAACCAGCGCGCGTCAGTACAGGCACCGTGGAAAGCGCCAGTGTTGGCTGCGCGATGTAATTCGCTGGTTTGGCCTTCAGCTTCTGCCGGAAGGCCGCAATCTCTTTCTTGCTGGCGGCCGGCCCAACCAACATGCCGTATCCGCCAGAGCCGTGCACTTCTTTGACAACAAGCTCTTCCAGATGCTCCAGCACATAAGCGAGCGCATCCTTCTCGGCGCAGCGCCAGGTTGGAACATTCTGCAACAAGGGCTTCTGCCCCGTATAGAACTCTACAATGTCCGGCATGTATGAATAGATCGCCTTGTCGTCAGCAATGCCCGTACCCGGAGCATTTGCAATCGTGATGTTGCCGGCTCTGTAGGCATCCATAATTCCGGCGACCCCCAACATGGAATCAGACCGAAAATTCAGCGGATCCAGGAAATCATCATCGATGCGGCGATAGAGGACATCAATCGGCTCATAGCCCTGCGTTGTGCGCATGGCGACCCGACCGTCGACGATATGAAGGTCATGCCCCTCAACCAGTTCCACTCCCATCTCATCCGCCAGAAAAGCGTGTTCGAAATAGGCGGAATTATGAATGCCCGGGGTCAGCACCGCGACGGTCGGACGGTCGCGGGTTGCTGCAGGCGCAGACCGCTCCAGAGACTTGCGCAGCGCCATAGGATAACTGGAAACTCTCTCTACCTGCACCTGGGAGAAAAGCTCGGGAAACATCTTCAGCATCGTTTCCCGGTTCTCCAGCATGTAGGAGACACCAGAGGGTGTGCGGGCATTGTCTTCAAGCACAAAGAACTCATTCGGGCCGGTGCGAACAAGGTCGACACCGACAATATGTGTATAGATGCTGCCCGGTGGATCGAAGCCAATCATCTGGGGAAGAAAGGCATCATTCTGGCTAATCAGATGTTCGGGAATACGCCCGGCACGCACAATTTCCTGACGGTGATAGATATCATAGAGAAAGGCATTGATCGCCTTCACCCTCTGTTCGATACCGCGGGTCAGCTGAGCCCACTCCCCTGCCCCGATAATACGCGGAACAAGGTCAAACGGGATCAGGCGTTCGTCCGCTTCGGTCTCACCATAAACATTGAAAGTAATGCCGGTCCGTCGGAAGAAAGTCTGCGCGTCGCGCGACTTCTTCAGAAGAGCATTGGCTGTTCTGTTCTCCAGCCACGCACAATAGTCAGAATAAGGGGCCCGTACGCCGTCCCCCCTCCCGCGCATCTCGTCGAAAAAATTTTCATCACTCGCCATCTACTCACCAACGCACAGCTGTCAGATTGGTTCAATCAAAGCATTCCGCGGTGCGTTTCAGCCAACTGCGCTGTACACTAATGTGCAGACTTATGTCACCGCTGCCCAAGGCTTGCTCAATAAAGCGGCAGAATTGATGATTCCGACCATACAATAGGTTTGCGGATAATTTCCCCACAGCTCGCCGGTCTCCGGATCAACGTCTTCAGACAACAGGCCAACATGGTTGCGGGCCGACAGCACGGACTCGAACATCGCCCGCGCTTCATCCACCCGACCAACACGATATAGAGCATCAATGAACCAGAATGTGCAGGCTGTGAAAGCGGTCTTCGGCTTCCCGAAATCATCTTCCACCTTGTAGCGGTAGACATGGTTGCCCTCACGCAAGTCGCGGTCGACGGCGTTGACCGTGCCAATGTAGCGCTCATCGGAAGCTGGCAGGAAACCAATCTCCGCCATCAGGAGGACTGAGGCATCCAGGTCCTCGCCGCCGAAGGCCGCGGTGAAGGCCCCGATCTCCGGGTTCCACGCCTTCTCCAGAATGGTCGCATGAATAATGCTCGCGCGCTCGCTCCAATACTTCTGACGCGCCTCAAGACCCAGGCTTTCCGCGATCCGGGCCAGCCTGTCACACGCCGCCCAACACATGATGGCGGAAGACGTGTGCACATGCGCGATGGTGCGGAACTCCCAGATGCCCGCATCGGGCGTGTCGTAAACCGCAAAGGCGCGTTCACCCACAGGCTCCAATTGCTCGAATTCGGCTATGCCAGGCTGTGAGAGCAGGCGCCTGTCAAAGAAGGATTGCGCAACGCCTAGCAGGACCTGACCATAGACGTCATGCTGGACATGCTCTGCCGCCTGATTGCCGCGCCGGACAGGCCCCATACCACGGAACCCCGGCAGGTGCGGTGCCATGTCTTCAGACAGATCTGCTTCCAGACCGATGCCATAGACGGGCTGTATGTGCCCGCCTTTTGAGTGCGCCACGATGTTTCGCACCCAGCGCATATAATGCTCCAGCGTCCCCATGCCGGACAGCCGGTTCAGGGCCGTCACAGTGAAATAGGCATCCCGGATCCAGCAATAGCGATAGTCCCAATTCCGGGAGGATCCCTCATGTTCCGGGATAGAGGTTGTGAGTGCGGCCACGATGCCGCCTGTTTCTTCGAACACGCAGAGCTTCAACGTGATGGCGGCGCGGATGACTTCTTCCTGCCACTCGAAGGGGACAGCCAGGCCGCGTGCCCATTTTGCCCAATATTGCCGCGTGCGCTCTTCCCAGTCGCGCGCGATCACACCGGGGGAATCCGTCAGGGATTCATCCGCCCCCAAAATGAAGGTCGTATCGCGATCAAGAATGAAAGTCGTTTCAGAGAGAATATAGGAAACCGGCGCATCCGTTGTCACTCGGAAAGCAAACTCGTCATCCACAAAGCGGACATGATTGACACCGCGAATAGGACGAAGCTGACGCCCACCCCAATCGGTTTCCGGCCGCATCGAAATGCGCAGCTGCGGAGAGCCTGCAATCACTTCAAATCGGCGAACGATGCTGGCCGGGCGGAACATGCGCCCCTTGTGTTCGAACCTCGGGGCGAAATCGACAATCTCGACAATCGCGCCATCTTCAGATTCCATCCTTGTACGCAGGATTGCCGTGTTGCGATCATAGGTCTGGCTACGCTTTGCCAGGCCTTCCATCCAGACATTGAAGGTGCCATTGCCGCCCAGCAATTGGTTGAACACCGGCTGCCCGTCAAATCTGGGTAGGCAGAACCATTGATAGTCCCCACGTGAATTGATCAGGCCGGCAATCGTGCCATTGCCGATAACCCCAAGGTCCAGACTCATGGTCACCCCAATTCTCTCTTCAAATACGCAATCACATCCTGATGGTCAGGCAGCCTGTAGTCTGCACAGGTCTCCCCTTCTCCCACCTTAACAGACCAGCCGCCCTGCTTGCCTGCCATCGCAAAGGCGTCTTCATCGGTTCGGTCATCTCCGATCATGACCGGCACCCTGCCCTTAAAGTTATCAAGTGACATTACGCGCTCCAGGCAGATGCCCTTATTGGCACCATTCGGTTTGGCTTCGAGAACCATTTTCCCAGATTGCAGGGAATAATCCTGAAAGCCTGAAAGCACGCCCGTCAATTCATCCGTCAGCATGTCGCCCTTGTCTGGGGCCGCGCGATAATGAATGGCCAGGACAGGCCCCTTGATTTCAAGTCGCACGCCGTCATGAGGAGAAATAGCGTCCCGGATGGCCGAGACCAGACTGGCCGGCGCCTCAGGAATATTCTCATCCGGAGCCATGCCGGGCTCTGCTGACCTCAGCCCGTGATTGCCAAACCGCCAGAGCCCCTCCGGAACCCGGCGGGACAGATCTGTTAGATCACGTCCGGACAGCACAGCCAGCGCGCCTTCCAACTTGTCTGCCAGCCCCAGAATCACGCGATCCATACCATCCGGCAAAAACACCGCATCCGGATCATCCTGCAGCGGCGTGAGGGTTCCATCGAAATCGAGGAACAAGGCCACATCAGGTCCCAGCGCAGGCGGCGCCATATCTGTCTTGCTCATACAGGGATCGCCTCAAACTCAGCCATAAATCTCTCGCGCCACCAATTGATGTCCTGCTCAATAAGGTTTCGGTACAAACTCTGCCAGCGTTGCTGGCGTTCTTCCACCGGCATGTCTATGGCACGCTTCACGGCATCTGCGATGGATGCACTGTCATACGGATTGATAATCAGGGCCTCCTTCATCTGTTCTGCCGCGCCTGCAAACTGAGAGAGGATTAGAACGCCAGGATCTTCCGGGTCCTGCGCGGCAACAAATTCCTTCGCAACCAGATTCATGCCATCCTGAAGCGGCGTGACAAGACACGCCTTGGCCAGACGATACAGGCCGGCAATCTGTTCCCGATCATATCCCCGCGCCAGATAGCGAATGGGAATCCAGTCCAGATCCCCATAGTCGCCATTGATCCGCCCTGACAAGGCATCCAGCTGTTGGCGCAAATGTGCATACTCTTCCACAACAGAGCGCGACGGCGGCGCGATCTGCGTGAAGGATATCTTGCCATGCACTTCAGGATAGCGGTCGAACAGCTCCGCCATGCCTTCAAAGCGCTGCGGCAGGCCTTTGGAATAGTCCATACGGTCAACGCCGATCACCAGGTCGCGGTCGCCCAGGAATTTGGACAGGCTGTGGGCCGCTTTCTTGGCTGGCTCTTCCAGCGCTGCGCGGGCAAAGCCTTCGGTATCAATCCCGATCGGGCAATGCAGCAGCCGCACAGTTCTACCCTCAACGCGGAACCGGCCATCCGGCAATTCCTCGGCGCCAAATTCCTCTTCCAGGTACTGGGCCAGATTGGCGAGGTCCTTGCCGGACTGCAGGCCCACCACATTATAGGCGCACAGGCCGAGGGCCAGCCGCCTATGTTCCGGAATGGCGCGGAAAACTTCCGGCGCCGGAAATGGAATGTGCAGGAAAAACCCGCAGCGGCCGTTCCAGCCGTCTTCCCGCAGCATGTCGCCCAACAGCAGGAAATGGTAGTCATGGACCCAGACCATGTCATTCGGCTGCGCCCTGCGCCTCACAATGTCTGAGAACTTTTCGTTGATCTCGACATAGAAGCGGAAATATTCCGAGTCGAATACGGCCAGATCAATCCGGTTATGCATGACCGGCCAGAGAACGCTGTTCGAATAGCCCAGATAGAAGCCATCATATTGGTGGCGCGAATAATCAGTTATCGCGAATTCAACGCCGTCCTCATGAGACGATTTCGCCCGGTTGCTGGGATAGTCTATGATCCGGCCGCTCCAGCCGATCCACAAGCCATTCATATCTGCCAGCGTATCCCACAGCGCCACCGCCAGACCGCCTGCCCGGCTTTCCTGGCCCGCTGCCGTGCGATTGGACACGGCAATCAGCCGTGACCCTTGTTTTTCATCATCTTCTGTCATTGCCCATCCTGTCCCCTGATAGCTAGCGCATCAGTCCGGCCAAGCCCAAGCAAGCGGAGATGCCCACCTGCAGAAACACCGGACGTGCCTGATTAATAGTCACAGGACAAGTAATAGGCGCGCGCGCATCAGGTTCCACCTTTGCGATCAGAAAGCAGCCTTGCATTAAACTCGGCATCCGCCAGATCCGCCAATGCGCGAACCTCCGGATCGATTCGCGCTGACTGCCGCACGTCCTCGAAAGACCCCTGCCCCTTGATCCGCCCCATCCTGTAAAGTGCAGCAGCCGCCCCACCGGTCAGGATGAAAGCAGGATTCCAGTCGAGCCCCGCTGTCTTGGCCAGTTCATTTGTGCAATTTGATGTCAGCGTATTGTAGAAACGCGGATGCGCCTCGATGCCTTGGCTACGCTGAAGCAATGCAGAGAGATAGGCTTCCACCTCTTCCTGGCTGAGGACCAGCGGATAAAGGTACAATTCCTTGTTGAGGTATACTGCACGCCGCGCCAGCAAGTCCCTTGGCGTCGCCCACTGATAGATCAGCTCGAACCCGTTCAGCGCACCGCGAACAATAGAATATGTCTCCCCTGCCTGCTTGCGCGCCTCAACCGTCAGGCCAATCAGGTCCCCATCTGCGAATTCAAACAGCACCAGAGTGTGCGCCATAAGGGGCTGGCCGGGGTGCGGCTCAACAACGAACCAGGCATTGCGGACATCTTCGATACGATGCGGCGGCAGTTCACCCCATGCCTGCACAGGCTCACCTCCGGCAGGATAGGACCAGTCCCGGTAAGGATCGATCTGGAAAACGCCCTCCGCCAGAACAATGCGCGGTAGCCGCGAAAGGTGCGGCTGCCAGTTACGGTCATGCCGCGGCTGTTTCGCGACCACAGCTATCGCAAACACAAGGCCCGCGCAGGCCAGCGCCAACAGAACCGCCATAGTTTTCATTCTGCTACCTTCAGCCTCTTCGGTAAGAAGGCATACGCACGCGCCATGACACCAGCCTCCAACATGAACGCAAATCCTGCCCGCATATCCAGACGGACTAGTCTTATGCACGCGCTCCAGAAGGAAACGCAGATAACTGCAATTACACTGATGAGTGTACAGGGCACATGCCGGAACATATCAGCCTTGTCCTTCATTGTTTTGCCGCAAGATGCTTTGAGGCACCTGGCAGCCGAGGTCAATCAATGACAACGGTGAAAACAAGGCCTGCAAGAGACATGCAAATGCAAAGATCAAGCATATCATCTTTATACTGATACTTTGCAATACAGACCATCCGAATAAAAAGGGTTGGCGCCCTGTGGAAAAACAAGGCAATGTGCGGGCGCGTTTCAAATTGATTCGTATAGTTAGCTGCGTAAATGAAAATCACGCCCGTCCGCCGGGCCCATTGAGGAGACCCTCCCATGGCAAAAGCAACCAAAGCCAAAAAAGCCGCTGCGCCGAAGAAGTCCGCAGCACCGAAACTCGCAAAGCCAGCCAAGGCGCCTTCTCCCAAAGAAGTCCTGATGGAGAAGTATATCTCCGATCTGAAAGAGAAGGTTGGTGAAACCCGTTCCGACATGGCCCTGCTCGACGCAGCGGTCAAAGCCTGCGGCCCAACCATCTACAAATCTGATACGGCCACTGTTGCCGCCTCGGACAAGGAAGAATTGGCCCGCGTCAAGAAGGGCTTCATTGCGAAGAAGCTCGGCGTTACGGATGAGGCAAAAGCCGATGCCGCTATCGCGGATGCCGTTGCAAAATATGGCAAGTCCGTGCGCGCTAAGCACCGCCCGGTCATGTACTACCTTATCGCCAAGGCCCTGAAGAAAGGGTCCGTGCTGAAAGGCTAAGCGCCCACCAGATACAGGAAAGCCGGGAAGACAATGTCTTCCCGGCTTTTTCTTTACCCGGAATAATTTCCGATCAATACCCGCTCAGGCGAGCGTACCGGTCTCGGTGCCAGCTGGCAGAGCCGTACATGGCTTCCTGCACGCGGGCCCGCTTCATGTACAGGCCCGGATCGGCCTCATCGGTCATACCGATACCACCATGCATCTGTACGCACTCGTTTGAGACGAGGTGCACCAGCTCGCTGGCGCGGGCCTTTGCGATGCTGGCCAGTTCGGCGACATTGTCCTTGCCTTCATCGACAGCCGACAGTGCGGCGGCGACACAGGACCGCGTCATCTCAAGCTCGGTGAACATTTTCGCAGCACGATGCTGCAGCCCCTGGAACGAGCCGATCAACTGCCCGAACTGTTTGCGGTTCTGCAGATATTCCAGCGTCATCTCGAACGCAGCCTGGGCACTGCCCAGCATTTCGGCGGCCTGGCCAATGGCGGCGCGGTCCAGCACCGGCTCCAACACATCAGCGCCCTGATCGGCGGCGCCAATCAATGCGTCTTCCGGCACCATCACATCTTCCAGTGTCACATGTGCCGCGCCATGGGAGTCGACCGTATTCAGCGCCTGAATGGAAACACCCTTCGCATCAGCCGGCACCAGGAACAGGCTGAGGCCGTGACGGTCGCCTGCCTCACCAAAGGTGCGTGCCACGACGATCAGCATGTCTGCATGATGCGCATCCGGCACATAGCGCTTCATGCCGTTCAGCGTGTAGCCTTGGCCATTGCGCTCCGCTTCGGTGGCAACACCTAGCGGGTTGAAGTGAGCGCTCTCGTCCATGGCCAGTGCGAACGTGGTCTCGCCGCCTGCAATCTTGGGCAGCCATTCAGCCTGCTGCGCCGGGCTGCCACCCAGCTGCAAGGCGCTCGCCGCGATCAGCGCGGTCTGCATCACCGGCGTGGCGGCCAGCGTGCGGCCTTGCGCTTCCAGAATCTGGCCCAGACCGACCAGCCCGAAATGTTCACCGCCTGGCTCATCCGGAATGATCACGCCAAAGAAGCCGAGCTCTGCCAGCTTTTGGCGGGTTTCCGGGTCCACCCCGTTTGCGCCGCTATTGCGCAGTTTGCGCAGATGCGTGATCGGCAGTTCGTCACGCGCGAAAGTCATCGCGGTTTCCCGCAGCATTTCCTGGTCTTCTGTCAGAAGGAATGTCATCTGAATATCTCCGAAGCCTTACGTTTTTCTATTGTGTTCTTGGCGTCACGACGCACCGCAGCAGCTTCCCGGCCAACGAGGACCCCTACCAGACCGGCAATCGCCCAGAAGGCAATCGCAGCCGTCACAGTCAGCGGATCAATCATGTCTGCACGGCCCCCTGCCCCACTCACCCACAGGAAAGTGAGGCTGATGGTGAAAGCAGAGGCCGCAATCCAGAGGCTGTACTGAAACAGGGGCCGTCCCCGGAAGAAGGGAACGGCAAACCCTGCCAGAAAGGGCAGCCCCAGATAGATGAGAGAAGCGTGCGCGGGCGACATGGCTATTTGTGGTCTTTCAAACCCAGAACGCGTTTTGAAATGACATTGAGGTTGATCTCGCTGGTGCCACCCTCAATCGAGTTGCCCTTCGAGCGTAGCCACTGACGCGTGACCTTCTTGGCAGCCGGGTCAAAGCCTTCACCCTGCCAGCCGAGACCTTCCGTACCCAGCGCTTCAATCAGCAATTCGTGGCGATCCTGATTCATCTTGGCAGCGCCATATTTCAGGATGGATGCCGTGTGGCTGACCGCCTGGCCCGCCTTTGCCTGTTCGGCCTGACGCTGAACGGTCAGGCTGAATGCCTTGGCATACATCTTGTGGTCTGTAATGCGGCCGCGCAGATCCCCGTCCAGCAGACGGCCATCGCTATCGGTGCCGATATGCTGCTTGGCATAGTCTTCCGGCCCCAGAATGCCGGAGCCCCCCGTGCCACCAAAGCCGCCGGCCGAAATGGACGAGCGCTCGAACTGCAACAGGCGTTTGGCAATTTGCCAGCCGCCATTCACTTCTCCGACCAATTGGTCTTTTGGCACCTTCACATCATTGAAGAAGGTTTCGCAGAACGGGCTTTCACCGGATATCAGTTTGATCGGGCGCGCTTCGACGCCTTCGCTTTCCATGTCGAACAGGATGAAGCTGATGCCTTCATGCTTCACGCTGGTGTCAGTCCGCACGAGGCAGAAGATCCAGTCGGCCTTGTCGGCGTAAGACGTCCAAACCTTCTGACCATTGATCAGATAATGATCGCCCTTGTCTTCACAGCGCGTCTGCAGGTCAGCGAGGTCAGAGCCCGCGCCCGGCTCGGAATAGCCCTGGCACCAGCGCGTGCGGCCATGGACGATATCCGGAATGAAGCGCATCTTCTGCTCTTCATTGCCAAACTCCAGCAGCGCAGGACCAAACATCCAGAGGCCGAAAGAGAACAGCGGCTGGCGCGCCTTGATGCGGCTCATTTCCTGCTGCAGCACGCGGGCTTGCGCCGGGCTGAGGCCACCCCCGCCATACTTCTTCGGCCATTGCGGGGCCGTCCAGCCCTTCTCGGCCATTCTTTCAAGCCAGACCTTGGAATCTGGGTTCTTGAAGGTCTCGCGCTTGCCGCCCCAGACGACTTCGTCATCTTTCATGGGGGTGCGCATTGAAGGGGGGCAGTTTTTCTCAAGCCATTCACGCGTCTCGGCACGGAATTGCTCCAGATCAACAGATTCATCATAAGCCATAGCGGTCTCCTGAAGAGGCGTCGGAACACCCTTGGACCTTAGGCCCAGGATCCAGTCCCGCCAAGCGCTAACCCTACGACATAAAGACCCGGTTTTACAGTCCAAACCCTTATACGCGACGGGCTATTCATGGGGTGTCTTGACCCAGTAATGGGGTGTTTTGATCAGGCTGTAGACCGCGCGCGCCATGGCGACGGACTGCAGCGGCCAATAGAGCGGCAATGTGAGCACATCGACAAACCGCACCCGCATAACACCGCGAGGAACCAGCCAGGCAGAGACTGCTCCCATGCCATAAGTCGCCACCAGAATGGACCAACTGAGCGGCCCCAGATTCAACGCCGGGCTGGCAACACAGATCAGGCACCAGATCAACCATGGCAAATGCGTGAAGGCAGACAGTATGGAGGCCCCCAATGTCAGCTGCATCGAGATAAAGCCCGCAAGGCCCATCTCGCGAACAGCTGAGACCGGGCGGCGCATCAGCACCAGCCAGGTCTGCAGGAAGCCCTTCAGCCACCGCGACCGCTGGCCCTGCCAGATATGAAATCTCTCCGGCGGCGCCTCAAGCGTCGGCGGCGTGATGACCCCGACCCTCATGCCCTGACGCGCAAATCTCAGGCCAAGGTCTGCATCTTCCGTCACATTCCACGCATCCCATCCGCCAACCTCTTCCAGTGCGGACCGGCGGAAATGATTGCTGGTGCCGCCCAACGCAATCGGGGCGCCCAGGCGCGCCAGCGCTGGCATTATGCGGTTGAACTGGATCGCATATTCCAGCGCCCAGTGCTGCGCCAACCAGGCCTGCGTCTTGGGCATGCCCACAAGCGGCGCTTGCACACAGGCAAGCGATGGCTCGCGGCTGAATTGGCTAACCGCTGCGATCAATTGCACAGGGCTTGGCCGATCTTCCGCATCATAGACGGTAACGAAAGTGCCTCGGGCACGCGACAGTCCATAGTTGAGCGCGCGCGGTTTCGTGCGCGGCATGCCTGGCGGCAGCACCAACAGCTCTGTGCCGTCTGGCCAGACCTGCGCTCTGATCGCATCACGTGTAGACTCATCGCCCGTTTCGATCAGCAATTTCACATCCAGCCGATCCTGCGGATAGTTAAACCCACAAATTTGCCGGGCAAGTTGTGGAACAACCGCCGCTTCATCCTTCAATGCGATCAGAAGGGTGTAGACCGGCAGGAACTCCGCCGATGAGGCATACTCCGCCTCGGGCTGCCGGCCGCGGCCATAAAGGACAAGTGCAAAACGGTAGAACAGGATCGCGCAGAACAGGACAAGCCCTGCCAAGCCAAGACCGTTCCAGACAAGCCCCGGCGCGACCAGCCCCCCTATTCCGAGAACGCAGAAAATCTGGCGCGCGGTCTGGCGTTGCCAGCCTGTCAGGCCTGACCTTGCCGACATGTCCGCAAAGCGGTCCGGAAACCCATTGGCAGCCTCATGCGCCCGCGCACTGTCAGGTCGCGGTTCAGCCAGCCCCTCTCTGATGCGAAGCCGTTCCGGCTCCAGCATGTCATATCCATCAGCACCCATTCTTCCAAGAAAGCTGAAAAAGAACAGGGCTCAAGAAACCAGGAGTTGAATTTGTTTCGAAACCGTAACGAAATGCGTATTTCTCAATAAAACTGGACAAGCACAGAACGATGTTCTATATTTGTTCCATGAGCGATCTACAGGTCATCTGGCTTCAGCGCGATTTGCGCCTGCATGATCATCCCGCCCTGGCCGCGGCCAGCGCAGGATCCGGCCCCGTCTTGCCGCTCTACATCTTTGAACCCAATATATGGTCTCCGCAGGAGACGTCCGCACGGCAGTTTGACTTTCTACTTGAGAGCCTTGCTGATCTCGACAGCGCCCTGCGCAAACGCGGCAGCTCGCTGTGCCTGCGCACTGGCCCCGCTGCGGAGGTCTTCTCACAGCTTCATCGTGATCACGGCATCGCCGCCATTCACGCACACGCCGTAACCGGGCGTGAAGCAGAACTTGCCCGGGATCGCCAGGTTCAGGCCTGGGCGCTGAAGGCGGGCATTCCCCTACGCATTCAAACTCCACCTGGCATGCCTGCCAGTGCAACCCGGAAAGACAATTGGCAGGCGCTTTGGGAAGCCAGCATGCAGAATAAGCGTGTGGCAGCACCGGAGACGCTGTCTGCTCATGGCGTCAAATCGGAAGACTGGCCAGATGCAGAAGATTTCGGCCTTGCTGCAGATGCCTGCCCTGACCGCTCGGCTGGAGGCAGAATGCAGGCCGTCCTCAAATTGAGACGTTTCCTGTCAGGTGGCGGCAGAGACTATGGCAAACCGAACCTGTCTGCCTCTCAGCGCATGTTCTCTGATCCTGATCTATCCGCCCATCTCGCCTTTGGCACACTGTCCGCCAGAGAGATCTGGCAGGGTATAGCAAAAAGCCGCCACGCCCTGCTGGAAGATGGTGACACTGTTTTTGCCATGTCCCTGTCAGCCTATGCGGATACGCTTCAGCAGCGCAGCCTGGATGTTCAGGCTGCCCTTGAACGCACAAGCGTAAGCGGGCAGCGCCATTTTCTGCCCGTCGATACTCATGATCGCCAGAAGACCGGGGCCGGAAACGCCCATTTGGAAACCGTGTTACATGCCCGAACAGGCTTCCCCCTTCTGGACGCCAGCATGAGATGCCTGCGGGAGACTGGCAGGCTGGAACCAAGCCTTATGGGTCTGCTGCTTTCCTTTAACTCAGCACATCTCTGGCTTCATCCGGAAGAGCCTGCACGGCAGCTGGCCAGGCTCTGCGTCGATTTTGATCCAGCCTCTTTTTATGCACAGGCCCGCAAACTTCCCGGAATCGCTCCCGACAAGGGCGCCTATGTTCCAAATCCTGTCCGCCAGTCTCTTACCCTGGACCCGGAGGGTATTTTCATCCGTCGCTGGTTGCCAGAACTTGCGGCTTTGTCTGACAGGCATATTCATGCCCCTTGGGATGCTCCCAAATCCGAACTCGCAGAGGCGGGTATCGTTCTGGGCCAGACCTATCCCATGCGTATGGTGGATCATATGGCCGCTGCCCGCGAAGCACGCAGCCGGTTTTCCCCTAAAGCGGCGCGGGTAAAGTCAGCCAATCCGATCCTGAAGGCAGAGCCTCCTGGGCGGTCTTTCCGGCCTCCCCCATCTCCTCGGCCCAGCTCTCGCCTGCACCGCCCCCCTCCAAAATCAGCCCCCCTTCAAATGAGTCTGGATCTCTAGAATCGGTCTCAGAACCTGTCTGCAGCCAGAATGAGCCGGAATTTCCGGCTCATTTTTTTGTTATGACGTCGATTTAATTGGTCTTGATCCCTTGCCATATGGCACCATATCGATATTCAACAAACTCCAGCGCCTTGAAAAGACTGGTATTTATCATTTTTCGATAAAAAGTTATTGATTTTCGATAATTCCTGACCTAGATTGTTTGTGTCGGCGGCAGAGATGACTTGCCAAGGACATCAACCAACCAGCTAGAAGGAATTAAAATCATGATCCCCCGCGCCCGTCAGAGTGACATCGAAACCGCCGCCCCAGCAGGTGTAATGGCCATGGCCATGTTCACCGGCGAGGCAACCCTCCGGAGCCGGCCGGCAAATGATGTCACAGCGGAGGTTCGCCAAAACCTGCTGGTTCGTCGCCGCCGCCGCTTCGCCCGCCGCGAAGCCCACTAACCGGCCTCCTTACCGGCGCTGCGAGCCTCTGGTCTCCCCTGCCACCCCGCAGCGCCGGACTTTCACCCCACTCTTTTTTTCTAATCACTCAAATATTTCACAAGAAGGATACCTGTCATGATCCGCACGATCACCGCCATCGCCATCGCCGCTGCTGCTATCTCTGCTCCGGCCTATGCCGCTTCCGACGAGTTCACCATGGAAATCGATCTGAACCGCGCCCAACTGGAAACCACTGAAGGTGCAAAAGCAGAGTTCGACAAAGTCAGCGAGCAAGTTGCTGAAGAATGCGCTGCGAAACAGTCTGTCTTCAATCTGGGCCAAAAGCGCTACGCTTCGATGCTCTGCGAGCAAAACATGATGAAGAAAGTTGTCGCATACGTCGATAACGAGAACTTCACCGAAGCCTACCGCGAGAGCAAATAGGCCTCCAAATCTCTCACCGGGACCGGCCCCTGCCTCTCCTGAAGACCTGTCCCGGATGAGGATTCTGAGCCGCCCTGCCCCCCAGCAGGGCGGTTTCTTTTATGAGCTGGCGTCGGCCTCGCGGTAATCCTTTGCCCGCAACACGCCTGCCAGGCGGAAATGAACGGGCACAAAAGCGCCATTCTCATCAGCCTCGAACAAAGCGCAGCAACTGGTTGGGAATTTCTCCACCACACGCCGGGCGTCCTGATGGTCGAGACTGCCGCCCTCACGCAGGATTTCCATCGAAAAATCATGCAGGCCCGGATTGTGTCCGATCACCATGAGGGTGCCGGCGCCGTCATTCTGTGCCACAGCGTCTACCAGGCCGCGTACGCCTGAGAGGTAGAGCGACTCCATGGGCCGCACTTTTTCGCCTTCCACCACCTTGGCAACTTC
This sequence comes from Hyphomonas beringensis, assembly GCF_000682755.1. Lineage (GTDB taxonomy): Bacteria > Pseudomonadota > Alphaproteobacteria > Caulobacterales > Hyphomonadaceae > Hyphomonas > Hyphomonas beringensis. The sequence goes on along the minus strand of NZ_AWFF01000109.1, from coordinate 1,281 downwards.
CGAACAGGTTTCCCGCGCCCGGCGGGCCGTGGAGACCAGGATGCGCTCCGGGCTCCACCCCATGCCGACCAGTTCCTCCGCCATGCGCTTGGCATCTTCCTTGCCGCGCTCGGTCAAGGCCCGGGCGAAATCATCCACCCCTTCGCCCCAGGGCTCTGTCTTGGCATGCCGCATCAGGATCAGGCGTTTCATTCCGCTTCCTTCTTCCCGGGAGGGGGTATTAGAAAATCTGATCGACACCTTGAGATGTCGCACATTGGTCTACTCCCTCTTAGGCACCATTTCTAAGGCAGAAATCAAGAGACAGGAGTAAGCCATTATGAGCCTTCTTATTGGCGATGTCGCCCCAGACTTCGAAGCAGAGACAACACAAGGCCCCATCCACTTCCACGAATGGGCGGGGGATGACTGGGTTGTCTTCTTCTCCCACCCGGCAGACTTCACGCCCGTCTGCACCACCGAACTCGGCTATACAGCAAAGCTGAAGGACGAGTTTGCCAAGCGCGGCGCGAAAGCGCTGGTCATCTCGGTCGACAGTGTTGAGGACCACAAGGGCTGGATCAGGGATATTGAAGAGACGCAGAATACCAGCGTCCAGTTTCCGATCATCGCAGACCCGAAGCGCGAAGTGGCGACGCTGTACAATATGATCCACCCGAACGCCGACCCGAAAGTCACGGTTCGCGCCGTCTATGTGATCGACCCGAACAAGAAGATCCGCGCCTCGATCATCTATCCGCCGAGCGCCGGCCGGAACTTTGACGAGATCCTGCGCCTGATCGACAGTCTGCAACTGACAGACGGGCACAAGGTGGCAACGCCGGTCAACTGGCAGGATGGCGAGGACGTGATCATTGTGCCGTCCCTGACCGATCCGGAAGAGATCAAGAAGCTGTTCCCGAAAGGCCATACGGAAGTGAAGCCCTATCTGCGCTATACTCCGCAGCCGAACAAATAAACGGCATGAGTTGAAGAGCCGACAGAACTCCCCCTTCCTGGAAGGGGGAGTTTTTTTGTGCGCGGCCGTCTCTGTCATACCGGAACATGCCCCTCACCCCCACCGCCTTTGGTGGCAATTCCGGTATGACCCCCACCTGTCCTCCCCCTTTCAGGGGGAGGGACGCTGACAGCAGCCGCCTTGCTTGAGGGGCATTCTCCCCCCTGAAAGGGGGGAGTTAGAGGGGGGTCATGCGGTGTCTCCATCTGGAAACTGGTTTCGAATTTGGTCTTGCCTGTCCGGCAGCACCTAAATCCGGACTGGCCGCAACCATCCGGGTATCC
>NZ_AWFF01000108.1 GCF_000682755.1 Hyphomonas beringensis | reverse complement strand
TGGGGGCGGCCCTGTTGCCATTGATCGCGCCTTCCGCGGCTGCCCAGGTTTCTGCTCAGGCCGTTCTGCCGACGGATGGCGTCGTAACGGCGGGGAGCGCCAGCATTTCTCACCCCTCAGGCACGTCTCTGCAGGTCGATCAGTCCACAGATATGGCGATTGTCGACTGGACCAGTTTCAGCATTGCAGAAGGGCATTCGGTTTACTTCAATCAACCCGGCACCTATTCCGCGACCCTGAACCGCGTCAGCGGAGACACATCCTCCACCATTGCCGGCTCGCTTACGGCGACAGGCCGGGTGTTGCTGGTCAACCCGAATGGCATTGCGATTACGGAGTCGGGCACAGTTGATGCCGGCGCGTTCGTTGCGTCGACGCTGGATATTGCCGATGCGGACTTTC
>NZ_AWFF01000107.1 GCF_000682755.1 Hyphomonas beringensis | reverse complement strand
TTTCATTAAAAATAAAGATATTTGCGAGGATAGGGAAAATAATTATTATTATGAACCTAATGTTAATGTGGCTATTGCTGCAACAGTTACAGCTGAAGCTCGAATTCATATGTCTAAGTTAAAAATGTTAAAGAATTATAAGATTTTTTATTCAGATACTGATAGTATAGATATTAATAAACCTTTACATGAATCATTTGTAGGAGAGGAACTAGGTAAACTTAAACTTGAACACATTTGAGATAAGGTTATTTATGTATCTAATAAAGCTTATTGAGCAATAGATTCTAATGATAATGTTTATTTTAAAGTAAGAGGTATTAAAGATCACAGTTTATCTCAGGATGATATGTTTAATCTTTTAAAAAAAAATGCCGTTTTAAACATTCCACAAGAAAGATGAATTAGAAAACAATC
>NZ_AWFF01000106.1 GCF_000682755.1 Hyphomonas beringensis | reverse complement strand
GATAGAATTATTCAATCTATTAAAGATCATAATTTTAATATTAAAATTATAAATAATGATGAAGTTGTAGTATTAAATAGTTATACGTCAAAAGAAATATATATTACTATAGAAAAAGCACCTGTATTAGGAGATTTTGATTTAAAACAAATTGAGAAATCACAATATATCATTTGTTAAAAAACGTGTGTAATTACCTATAAAAAAAAATAAAAGTATTGTATTTATTTTTTTTTTACCATATAGACTTTAAGTTTATATGTTTTTTTTTTATAAATATTTATAAAAAACAAAAAAAAAATCCTTACCTAATTTAATAGGTTAAGGATAAAAAAAAAAATTAATAAAAATTTATTTTTATAGCATTAGCTTCATGAAAAAAAAGATGTTAATAGATATCATTAAAGTCATCAATTATTTCATTGTCTTTAAT
>NZ_AWFF01000105.1 GCF_000682755.1 Hyphomonas beringensis | reverse complement strand
GCGTGCTTTGCTTCATTCAATACCAATCCAGCTCGGTTTTGATGGGCTGGCAGCGTGCTCGGTTTCGGGCTGGGTGGGGCGGTTTGGCTGAGACCCCGTCAGCATGGTTGCCTCGCGCCATTTGCCGAACCGGTAATAGCCGATTGCCAGCACCATGGAGACCGCTGAACTGATGGGGTAGGACCACCAGATTGCTTCCTCTCCCAGGGTCGGCTCGAGGAAGGCGGTGATGCCGACGCGGACACCGACCAGAGACAGCGTCACAATAATCAAAGGCGGGATGACTGCGCCGGTTGCGCGAACCGTACCGAATATCACCATCATGACGCCAAACATCACGAAGCCCCAACTGACCACCGCATTGATATGCTGTGCGATGTCGATGGTTTCGGTTTTATTACCCAGGAACAGACTGAGTGCGGCGCGGTCTGCAAAATAAACCAGAA
>NZ_AWFF01000104.1 GCF_000682755.1 Hyphomonas beringensis | reverse complement strand
CGAGACATTCGCGAGTGAACTCATCTATGACACACAGCATACGGAACACCTTGCCGTCATGCGTGCGGTCCTGGACGAAGTCATACGACCACACATGCCCTTGTGCGTCGGCCTCAGCCGGATGCAGGAGCCGTCATTCAGCCATAACCGGCCACGTTTCGGTTGTTTCATCGGCACTTTCAGCCCTTCACGCCGCCAGATGCGATACACCCGCTTCTCGTTCACATGCCAGCCATCCTGTCTCAGCAGGGCCGTGATCCGGCGGTAACCATACCGGCCGAACCGTTCCGCCAGGGCGATGATGGCTGCTGTCAGCACATCCTCGTCCTGACGCGGCACGCGCGGCTTGCGCTGGGTGGAACGATGCTGGCCGATCACGCGGCAGGCCCGGCGCTCGGTTGCGCCGAGTGTCTCCACCACATGATCGACCGCTTCGCGTTTGCGTGAAGGGCTTAGAACTTTCCCTT
>NZ_AWFF01000103.1 GCF_000682755.1 Hyphomonas beringensis | reverse complement strand
AAGAAGATCAGCAGGATGAAGACCACGTCCAGCATTGGTGTGAGGTTGACATCATCCTCCGCACCACCACCGGAAGCAGCTTGACGTTTTCTGCGTGCCATATCGTGCTCCTCCTACTCTGCCTGGGACAGGACAAGGTTAACCCCTGTCGAGTAACCAGCGCTGTATGCGGCGTCCCGGATCAGAACGATCACACCGTTTTTGGATTTCGGATGAGCCTGGATGACAACCTGGCTCTCCGGGTTCTCGGCCCGAACACGCTCGATATTTGCGCGAACAGAACCAATATCCGTTGGCCTGCCATTCACCGTGATGAGGTTGGACTCATCAATATAGATCAGAATGGCGGGAACCTGCTGCTGCTCAGTGTCGGCCGGGCTCGGCGGTGGCGGCGGCTCAAGACCCAGCGTTTCTTCCTGGGCAAAGGTCGACGTCACGATGAAGAAGATCAGCAGGATGAAGACCACGT
>NZ_AWFF01000102.1 GCF_000682755.1 Hyphomonas beringensis | reverse complement strand
CGAAGTTTGGCATCTTTATTCACTGGGGGCCATATTCCATTCCGGCCTTTGCGCCGCATGCCAAGACCATTGTCGATGCAGGAGATGAAAAGGACGGCTTTGCCAATACGCCTTATGTCGCCTGGTACCAGAACACGATGCAGTTTGAGGATAGTCCGACAGCGGTTTATCACCGTGAGACATATGGGGCGGACTATTCGTATGATCATTTCGGGACGGCCTTCAATGATGCGCTGGAGGACTGGGACCCTGTATCCTGGGCGCGGCTCTTCAAGGCGTCCGGCGCGCGCTATGTGGTGCTGGTGACAAAGCATCATGACGGCTTTGCACTGTGGCCGAGCGATGTGAAGAACCCGAACAAGGAAAACTGGCATACACAGCGCGATGTGGTGGGCGAACTGGCCGATGCTGTGCGGGCGGAGGGGCTGAAGTTCGGCGTCTATTATTCAGGCGGTGTGGACTGGACGTTCAAGCATGAAC
>NZ_AWFF01000101.1 GCF_000682755.1 Hyphomonas beringensis | reverse complement strand
CGAAGTTTGGCATCTTTATTCACTGGGGGCCGTACTCCATTCCGGGGTTTGCGCCGCACAAGACCTCAATGGATCAGTTGCAGGATACGTCTGAGGGAGAGGCCAAGGCCTTTTCCCTGACTCCCTATGCGGAGTGGTACCAGAACACGATGCAGTTTGAGGATAGTCCGACAGCGGTTTATCACCGTGAGACATATGGGGCGGACTATTCGTATGATCATTTCGGGACGGCCTTCAATGATGCGCTGGAGGACTGGGACCCTGTATCCTGGGCGCGGCTCTTCAAGGCGTCCGGCGCGCGCTATGTGGTGCTGGTGACAAAGCATCATGACGGCTTTGCACTGTGGCCGAGCGATGTGAAGAACCCGAACAAGGAAAACTGGCATACACAGCGCGATGTGGTGGGCGAACTGGCCGATGCCGTGCGGGCCGAGGGGCTAAAGTTCGGGGTGTATTATTCGGGCGGTGTGGACTGGACGTTCAAGCATGAAC
>NZ_AWFF01000100.1 GCF_000682755.1 Hyphomonas beringensis | reverse complement strand
CCGGCGCGCTGATAAGCACACTTACGGGCTCGCACGCAAATGACCGGGTGGGCTATGGCGGTGTGACGGCGCTGACGAATGGCAACTATGTTGTCCGGACCCCTCTCTGGGGTAATGACTCGGAGGTCAGGGCCGGAGCGGTGACGTGGGGCGATGGCACGAAGGGGGTGGCAGGCGTGACGGCCGGAGCGGTGACGTGGGGCAATGGTGACGGCGGAACTGTTGGCGCAGTGGATGATACCAACAGCCTCGTGGGCTCGACTGCAAATGACCAGGTGGGCGAGAAGGGTGTGACGGCGCTGACGAATGGCAATTATGTCGTCAGCAGCCCGAAGTGGAACAATATCGGTGCGAGCAAAGCCGGTGCAGTGACATGGGGCAATGGTGACGGCGGAACTGTTGGCGCAGTGGATGATACCAACAGCCTCGTGGGCTCGACTGCAACTGACCAGGTGGGCGTACATGGTGTGACCGCGCTGACGAATGGCAATTATGTCGTCGCCAGTGGGTATTGGGACAGTGACACGGCGAATAATGTCGGA
>NZ_AWFF01000099.1 GCF_000682755.1 Hyphomonas beringensis | reverse complement strand
AATATATTTATAAAGTACCATCTAAAATTAAAGGAGAAGATATTATTTTAAATATTAAAGATATTTATAAAATAGCAAAAATTCTTAATGAGACTATTTTTAAAGAATATAAAGGATTAGAAAAAGTTTATTCTTTTTTAAAATCAATGGCTAAATTAACAAATAAATTAAATATACCTTTAAATTGAATTACACCTGCAGGTTTAGATATAACTCAAAAATATAATAAAACTAAAACATCTTCTATATCTATTAAATTATTTGGAAGAACTAAACAATTAAACTTAACAGAAAAAACTGATGAACTTAATACTTTCAAACAAGAATTAGCAATTATTCCTAATGTTATTCATTCTTTAGATGCTAGTCATTTATACGAAATTATACTAGAAACAAGAAAAAATAATATTAATAATATTTTAGCTGTTCATGACTGTTTTGGAACACATCCAAATAAAATGGGTGATCTTATTCATGCTGTTAGAAAAACTTTTATTATACAATACACTGATTTAAATTTTCTTAATAAATTTAGAGATAGAATTATTCAATCTATTAAAGATC
>NZ_AWFF01000098.1 GCF_000682755.1 Hyphomonas beringensis | reverse complement strand
CATAGACACGGTTGGCCACGGATGCCCCCGTGACCGTTAGCTCCTTCTTCTCGATAACCGCGCGCGCGCTGTCCGGGTACGCGAAATAATAGTTCTCCGCCTCGTCGCCTGTCAGGGCATAGGTTATGCTCGCTAGGGCGTTACCGGCATCCTTACGAGTAAACACGGCCTTGCTAGCTTCCACGTCAACCGCAACATCGCCAACATCATCCGCCACGACCCCATCCAGCGTCTCAATCGACAGCAGTTTCGCATCCAGGGTCCCGTCATAGACACGGTCGGCCACGACCGCCCCCGTGACCGTCAGCCGCTTCGGCGTGATCTCATAGCTCAATGGGCCGGGCTGCTGAACAAGATTATAATTGACAGCAGCAGAGCCTTGGAGGGCGTAACCGGTTATCGTTACCGTCCTTATACCTACATTCTTGCTGTCAAATTCACCCTTGGCGTTTTGCCAGTCTGGAGAGATACTATCACCATCCAGCTTACCGACTACTTCTCCGCCAAACAGACCATCAATTGACGTCAGCCCGTTATATTCGCGCGAAGTGCCTGTAATTCCGACGCCCCCGATGGTCACATCAAGCTTCGAAACCGTGGCGGTCAAATAGTCCGGTTGCACAAGCTGGTAATTTTTAGCCCCAGAGCCCGTTATGGCAAAACCACTCACTGTGACCGGCTTGTTCACTCCAGCATTTTTGTCATCAAACTTGCCCTGCGCGTTGTCGACGCTAAGCACCACTACGTCACCCGACACAACGCCGTCACTCAGCGTTCCGCCACTGATGTCCTGATCTCTCAATTTATTGTAGACACGGTCTTCAGTCGTGACTCCCTCGACCGTCAGCTGCGCCTTCGCCACATCAACCGTCAGGCCTGTCGGCTGGCTCAGCACATAATTGTCCTTGTCGGCCCCCTCAAGCAAATACCCGCTTGCCGTAACCGTCTTGCCGGTGCCCGCATCCTTGTCCGCCATCACACCCGCGGCGTCGTCCACGTTAAGCGTTACAGTGCCCGCATCCCCAGCCATAACCCCGACCAGCGTCCCGCCCGTCAGATCAACAGTCATCAGACCGTCATACACGCGGTCCGTCGGTGTCTGCGACCGTCATACACACGGTCCGTCGGCGTCTGAACGCCCGTAATCGTCAACGCCTTCGCCGTGATCGTTCCCGTCACATAGGTCGGGTCCGCAATCTGGTAATTGCCCGCATCTGCCCCGCTAAGGCTGTAGCCGCTCGCATCCACCTGCTTGTCGACGCCAACATTCTTGTACGCCTTCGCCGTGATCGTTCCCGTCACATAGGTCGGGTCCGCAATCTGGTAATTGCCCGCATCTGCCCCGCTAAGGCTGTAGCCGCTCGCATCCACCTGCTTGTCAACGCCAACATTCTTGTCCGCAAACAACCCGGTCAAAGGACGCTGCAGTATCACAGTATCCCCGGTCTCAATGCCGCCGCCCAGCGTCCCGCCCAACAGGTCCGCGATCGCCGTCCCGTCATAGGTCCGCGCATCAACCGTCACACCATCAACCGTCAGTTCCTTCGGCGTGATCTCACCGATATCCCCTGATGCCTGGGTTGAATCGAGTTGATAGCCATAGACATTGATTGCCCCATCCTTGGCGCTGTCGATTGTCAGGCCTGTCGCTGTGATCGTCTTCAAAGCCGCAGCATTCTTGTCGTCGAAGGTTGCGCCGGTTGCATCACCAAGCGTTACCTCATCGCCGCCAAGTTCGCCTGCTGTGATCTCGTAATTGTCTTCTGACAGAAGCGACAAAGCATCGTCTGTGCCATTATAGTCGCGCGTTACCGCACCTTTGAGCCCCGCCGTGACTGTGGGCGCCAGAGTATACAGAAAGCCATCGCCGTCAGCCTGGGCCACGGCCGTCTGACCATAGACGGCATTGTATTGCTTGAAGTCGTAGGTCAGGCCACCAATGGTATTGTTGGCCGGGTCATGCGACCAGACCAGCCAGTCACCATTGCTTGCCGACAGGGCGCTTGCCCCTGCATTATTGATAAATTTGTCACCCGCCAGAACGATCGCATCGTCCGTGCCGGTGGCAGTCAGCACGGCGCCCGTATTCAGCACAAGGCCCGATCCACTAGTGGGCCCGCCATTCAGCGCCCGAATGCTGTTCGCCGTGATCGTCGAGAGCGTGATGTCACCACTGGCCGTATATGTTTTGCCTGCGCCATCGCGCATGAGGATATCGACCGCACCCGTACCGGCATCTATGCTGGTGCCGTTAGCCATGGTGATGACAGCCGCACCGGAATCGCGCTCTGAATCAACAACACCATTCGCCGTTGTATCATTCGCATAAAGATTAACGTCACCGCCCTGCGTCGTGATATTCGCATTGAGCAAAATCGAACGGCCTGCCTGAAGCGTCAGATCTCCAGGGGATGCAGGACTTCCCGTGACGGTGACATCTTCTGCCACTGTAATATCATTGGACGCCTGAAGCGTCAGGTCCGTGCCAGCCGCCAGTTGTGTGGCCACTTCTGCAGCAGAAACAGACATGTCTTCGTTTGAATACGTGGAGAATTGGATTGCGCCAGGATCCGCATTGAGCGAATTATCAAACAGGTAAACCGCACCTGAGTTAGAGCTGTTGTTGCCAGGGCCATCTGAGTGCGATGCACCGATTACGAGCAAGTTACCTGCGCTATTTTGTGAAATCGACTTACCGAAATAGTCTGACACGTCCAAGCCAGAGATATTGATATCGCCCGAGCCGGTATATCCATTGCCTATGGTTCCGACGTGCGTACCGCCAGAAAACAGGTTGTCCGAAAAATCGAAGATGTATGCAGCGCCAGCCTGGTCTACCTGGTTTGTGGCACCCTGGTCTTTTGCGGCACCGACATAAAGCCTGGTTCCATCTGCACTCAGAGAAACGCTATGGCCAAACAGATCGTTGTCGTCGAGCGTCGTCTCGAGATCGATATTCTTACCGCCTGTCCACCTGGCTCCTATTACCGCCTCAAGATTCGCACCTGAGAAATTATTATCCGTAAAGCTATAAAGTCGAACAGCCCCGTTGTTCTGTCTGCCTCTGCCGAATGAGTCGTCCCCGTCCGCACCAATAGCAAGCCGATCGCCGGCAGCATTGAAGGAAAGCCCCCGCCCACTGGCGTCATTGGTATTCAGCGTGCTTTCGTCATAGTCTTTTGCACCCGTATAGCCAATCCCAATCATGCCCTCGAGTTTTGGATCTGCAAAATTCGTGTCCGCAAAGCTGATCAGATAAACATCACCGCTTTTGCTCGTGTTGTTATTAAATCCGTCGCCCTTTGTTGCCCCAATAGCCAGTCTGTCACCGGCTGCGTTTAGTGCAACCGAATAGCCAAACTCATCATCGGTCTCCATGCCGAGATTGCCTAGATTATTTGTTCCCCCCGCTTCAGAGAAGAAATTATTGTGCTCCCAATAATTTGAGAAACCGGGAGCGTTCCACTTGTACAGGTATACTGCGCCGGAGTTAGGCTTATTCTCATATCTACCATCATACCCCAAGGCCCCGACCGCCATCCTGTCGCCGGCTGCGTTCATTGCAACCGATGAACCAAGCTGGTCACCGGAGCGGGTATCGAAGTTTACATCGCCCGTACCCGTATAATTGTAGCCAATAGTGCCCACGAAGGTTGCATTCGAGAAGTGGTCGTCATCGAAGGTAAACAGACGGACAGCACCTGAAGTGCTACGTGAGTTGTTGAAACCGTAATCCTTAGGGGCGCCTATGGCAATTTGGTCGCCAGCACCGTTGAGCGCAACAGACCAGCCAAAATTATCCTCAGCGGACACAACTACAGTTTGATATCCAGCCTGCATGACCCCGATCTGTTTCCATCCGCCTATGTCGACGCGATCGCCGATGGTGAGATTTTTCGGGTCCAGAAGGAGAGATCCGCCTCCAAGGGCGAGCCTGTCGAGCGAGGCTTTGCGGAGCGTACCTGCGGACGAGATTTCGACAGCCCCGCCACCATCCGCGCCGCGGGCATCGATGGCCCCCAAAAAGGTTGTCAGCTCATCTGACCAGATGACGGCCGTGCCGCCCTGTCCTGAAGCCGAGGATACATTTATGCTGACTCCGTCATTCGCAAATGCAGTTCGTGCATTGGAAATGTCAGACACACCACTCCACCTTCCAAGGAAGAGATCATGATAGGATTTGCTGAGGTCAGGAGCCTTGCCCCCTTGGAAGGCTCCCCCGATGCGCACATGCCCGCCCATGATGCGACCGGTTGCAGAAAACTGCGTCGACAGAAGAAGGGTATCTTCTGCAGTCAAATCAATGTTGCCGCCTTTTCCATAAACTCCATCGACGAGGTACATACCTGACGATGTCATCATCTCACCGCCGTCAACATAGATATCGCCGCCATGCGTCAAGCCTTGGGCATTCGTGATACTTGTGGCATTTTCAGTGATACGTGGTGCAGTATATCTGACCATGCCACCCGCCCCGAGATGGCCGGTTGCCGAAACATGATCTGACAGACCCAGGATATTCTCGGCATCCGCAGAAATCAGGCCGCCCGTCTTACCCGATGCACTGATATTCCCGGCAAGACTGACAGCATCCCCGCTTATGGAGATCACACCGCCATTGCCTTGGCTCGACGTGCCTGTACCGGCCCCATCTGCGAGAATCTCGCCCTGGGTCGAAACGAAGTCGCCGTCAATATTGATGTCACCCCCGCCGGATGCACCTGAAGCGGAGAGTACGCCGCCGTCTTCAATCCGGACATCGCCTGACCCAGCCAGCGTGATGACGCCTTTGGATTCGCGGATGGAATCCGCGCGCACGATTCCCGAAATGTTGATGGACTGGTTGACAACTTCGCGGCCCGCAGACGCAGTGAGCAGCACGCGTCCGCCATTTGCGCGGATTGTTCCGTCATTTTCCACGAGCGCCGTCACAGGCTCTCCGGCGCCGTCCATCAGCGTCTCGCTGATTTCCTCACCGGGACTAAACTTAATCAGCCCGTCGCCATAGAAGTCCAGAGTAAATGCCGTGCCTGACGCGAGAGTGACACTGCCTAGATCCGCCTCTATGACCCCGGAGTTCCTGACATGCGGCGCGACGAAAGCCGCAATGCCGGCGTCACGTATGCTGATACGCCCCTGGTTGACCACAGAGGCATTCTTGAGGCCACCGCCGACAAACTGCACAGGGCTGCCCGCCATGAATTGGTCTGTATCCAGATCGCTGGTTGTAGCGATCAGCCCAGCCGCATCAACACGCGCGCCTTTGCCGAACAAAATGCCGTTACGATTGACAAGTACGACCTGTCCATTCGCTTTGAGCGAACCCAGAATCGTGGACGGATCAACCCCGTTCACGCGGTTGGCTGTAATGGAATCGACGCCCGGTTGCTCGAACACAACCTGCTCATTTTCATCGATCGAGAAGGTCTCCCAATCGATGACGGCGCGCTGTGAGGACTGCGTAATTGTTACGTCAGCCGTGCCCTGGCCAAGGATCACTGCAGCGCCATCCGTAACCTGACCGCCCTCAGGATTGGCCCATGCCGACATGCCCGTCAGGCAAGACGCAATCGTCAGGGCACTTGCCCGGGAAAGCCAATCCCGTCTGAAGGACACTGATTCCATTTTCGTTTGAGCAACCATCAACACAGCTCTTTTTTACTTACGCCACTAGAAGGCGCTTGAATAAACACGCGCACAGGGTGTGTTCTTGACGGATTATGGAATCTTAATTTTCGCCAGCTCTTTACTCCGTACTGGATCAATCTGCTCACTGGGCGATCTCTTTAGGCAGATGCAAAAATTGCATCTCATATGGGCGCCGTGTACTGCAATATGCCTGCGAATACTGCAGTTACGCATAGTCAGCACCTTATCTATAAGGGGCTTAAATCTGGCGAAAAACGCATGCGGGTCGAATTGTTCAAAAGGGACCTATTTCGCGTGACTCCTGACGCATAACCACGAGCAATAACGGCCACGACCCACGCATGCCTTTGGAACTGCCGATTCCTGACCTGTAGACCGCGCGTTCGAATGCGCGAGGATCACCATATTCTGCAGAAAAAGTTCTCCCAAAACAGAAGGATTAACCTTATTTGAAGGCCCTTTCAGTAGTTTCGCTAGTGGGGACTACCAGAGAACTTATCAAACTGATGCCGTCATGAACGATACCAAGACACCTGTGTTTAGCTGTCCGGAAGAGCAGAAGGTCTTTTCCAGGGTCTACAAGTACGCCGACATGGCGACGCGCCTCATGGAGGAGCACAAGACTCCGCCATTTCCGAACACATACGCACTAATGTATGCCTACGCCTCCGCCGAGAATGACGACATTGTTGGCATCGTGGACAATATGCTGGAGCGAGGAGACCTCTCCGCCTACGAGATAGATGAAGTCTATAGCAACCATCTCTGCCCGATGCAGGATCAGGCGAAGCGCGAAAAAATCGGCGAGAGAGTGGAAGCGCAGATTTCGAGCGTACTCGACCTTGTCGGAACGGGCGTCGAAAACTCTGACCAGTTTGAAACTGTGCTGCAGCAGATTGGCAACGGGATCGGCCAGACGACCTCCATCGACCAGCTGTCTGCCGCCATTAGCAATCTCATGTCAGAAAACCAGAGAATGGCGGGCCAGAGCCGCAAGTTGAGCGATGGCCTCAAGGAATCGCGCAAGCAAATAGAATTGCTACGACGTGAGCTGGAAGATGTGCGCAATGAAAGTATGCGCGATCCCCTCACCTCTGTTCACAACCGGCGGGCCTTTGACATCAAGCTTGCTGCAGAACTCGACGCGGCACGCCAGAACAATAGCGGTCTGTGCCTCGCCATTGCAGATCTTGATCATTTTAAACGCGTCAATGACACTTTCGGGCACCGGATAGGCGATGAGGTTCTCAAGGTTTTCGCGAACATCATCTCAGAGAATATCAAGGGCCAGGATCTGGTCGCCCGTTATGGCGGCGAAGAGTTCGCCATCATTCTACCCGCGACGGACCTCAAGGCGGCATCTATCCTGATAGATCGTATCCGCCTGCAAACGTTCCAGAGGAAACTGGTTTTGAAGGGATCCAAAAAGCCCTTGGGCGATATCAGCGCCTCCTTCGGCATCGCGCAGTTCGTTCCGGGCATGACCCCGGATAATCTGGTGGAGCTGGCAGATCAGAGACTCTATCTGGCAAAGAGACAGGGACGAAACCGTGTTCAGGCGGAAGACTGCGAAACAAATGCCGCGTGAAGGATGAGCTAGTCAGTCCCGCCTTCAGGCGCGAGTGTCAGCTCCCATTGTGATCAACTGATCTTCAGAATTCAGAATACGCTTCAGCTCCTCCTTGGCAGCTGCCACGGAGGTCTCTGTTTGCTCAATCAAAGCCTGCTGATCAGCGAGCTTACCCAGCAAGCGCTGAACATGGCCATTGCGCGCAGAGAGACTGAGCGTCTGAAAATCCATTTGCATCGTATCGGCAGCGGCAAGTTGAGCCTGCAAGTCCGCAAGACCCGCCTGCACCTCACGCAGACGAGTTTGCGCAATGGCGAGCTCCTGCTCTGCCCTCTGCCGCTTGAGAGCCACGAGTTTCAGGAGAACGCGGTTCTGCTTTGACATCACTGGCCTCTCGTCTGCTTGCGAACCCGGTCGACAAAGCTGACGGCCGCTGCCACAGCCGCGAAATGCTCCGCATGGATCTCTTCATCTATGTCGACAAGACGATAGATTGAGCGTGTGGAGGGTGGATCTCGATAGATGGGGATGTCATTTTCCGTGGCGACCTCCCTGATCTTGGCGGCCAGATGGTCCACACCCTTGGCCACACAGACCGGCGCGCGGCCTTCTTCGGGGGCCCATTTAAGCGCCACGGCATAATGCTCGGGGTTCACCATGACGACGGTGGCGCCTTTGACATTCTTCATCATCTGATTGCGGCTGATGCTGGACGCCTTTTCGCGCCGCTTCTGTTTGAGCTGCGGATCGCCCTCGCTCTGCTTCTGTTCCTTCTTCACTTCCTCGCGGGACATTTTCAACTTGTTTGCATGAAGCTGGCGCTGCAACGGAAAGTCGATGGCTGCCAAGGCGAACTGAAAGACCCCGAAGATCAGGAAGAGACCCAGGACCTGGGCAAAGGTGAAATCAAAGAAGTGCGCCAGCTCCAGTGCGCTACTGGCATAGTAGTGCTGAGCGAAATTGTAGAGAAAGACTGCCGCGAGCCCCCCCGCGAAGAGCATCTTGGCCATGTCTTTCAGAAAATCCAAAATACCTTTGGCCCCATATTTCTTCTTCAGGTTCTCTGCCGGCGAGATCTTGTTGAACTCCATCTTGATCTTCTTCGTGGAGAAGGTGATCGCCTGCTGAATAATCAGGGTCCCCGTAACGAGAACCGCCATGATGACCATCAGGGGCAAAACCTGGAGAAAAGTCTGCATCAGCCAGGACCTGGTCGCCTGACCTCCCTCGGTGAAAACATCCTCCGCATAACTGTCGGCATGGTACATTACAGAGGAGAAGGAATTGAACAGGGCTCCGGCTATCACGGAGCTGAACACGATCGCGGAAATTATGATGCCGGCAAACAGGGCGAAAGTGTTCGCCTCTTTGGACTGGGGCACGTTGCCTTCACGGCGGGCTTCACGGCGCCGCTGCTCAGTTGCCTCGAACTCCTTCTCGCCACCGCCTGATTGGTCTTCAGCCATACCTAGTTCACCAGCCTACAAATTCCGATGCCCTGTTCATCCAGACAACCAGCATAGTCGAAATCGAAATGGCCAGAAGCACGAATCCTGCCCCTATCATGAAGGGGGCCCCCACGAATGCAACCATCAGCGACGGCAGCGCCTTGTTTATGAAACCCAGTGAGATGTTGTAGAGCAAATTGATGGCCACGAACGGCCAGGCAATGAGTACGGCAAACTTGATCGAGTCAAATATGCCCTCAATTACGAAAGACCTGTCGAACAGCTGAACGGCGCCGACCGGTATTTCCGAATAGATCTCAGCAAGCCTGACAAACACATTCACATGATAATCCGCAGACAGCAGCAAAGCTGCGCCGGCCATGGCAAGCATATTGGAAACGATGGTCTGCGCTTCGGTTTCAAGCGCGATGCCGAGCATTTGCGAGAGGCCGATTGCCTGCGCAATGAAAGCCCCGGCCGTACTGAGTATCCAGATCGACAGGCGTAGCAGCACGCCCAGACCAAAGCCGATGATCGACTCTGCTCCCAGCAAGCCGACATAAGTCCCCATGGAGATGCTGGGGGGCACACTGATCAATCCTGACGTCGCAAAGGCCGTCGCAAGACTCAGCAAAAGCGCAAGGCGGACGCGTACCGGCACTGTCTGCTCCCCAATGCCCGGCATGAGAAACACGATGAAGGACAGCCTGGCAACAACCAGCATGTACAGCGTGATCCAGGCTGTAAGCGTCGCCCCCAAAGGCAGGCCATCCGGCATCAGACCACGCCGACGATATAGGGTTTGCTCTTGGAGCCAATTTCCTCATAGGCCAGAACCGAGTTGCGAATACCCTTGCTGGCCAGCACCGTCTGCAGGAAGCGCCTGCGTCGGGAAGATGTGGCCAAGGCTGCAACGACACCCTTCTGGGCCATCTCGTTCAGCTTTGCCTGCACAGATGTCGTCAGCTCACCGAAAAGTTCAGGTGGCAGAGCGATATCAGAGCCGCCATCCTCACGCGAGACTTCATGCTCATTGAAGCGCTGCTCCCAGTTTGTCGATAGTTGCAGCAAAGGCAGACGGCCCTGGCTGTCTTGCAAGCGATCCACGATCTGAAATCCAAGCCGCTGACGGACCAGTTCCACAATGCGAGACGGCGAGTTGGTCTGAGCCTTAACTTCAGCCACGGTCTCGATGATCAGGAACAGGTTCCGGATGGAGACACGTTCTTCAAGAAGCAGGCGCAGAACAGACAGGAGTAGTTCAGGTGTAACCTTGCCGGGGATGTATTCATCCAGGAATCGCCTGTTCGCAGCTGCGCGCTCTTTGTCACTAATCTGGGTCAGTGCATCCAGCGTGTCGATCATCACCATGCGCGTAAAGACGAGAGAGAAGTTCGCTTGAATCACTTCGAGCATGTGCGTGGCGAGCACTTCCGTAGGCTCGATGGCCGGAACACCGGCAGCAGACAATTCCTGTTTCTTCGTATTAGGCAACCAGCGTGCAGCCGCCTTGTAGACAGGCTCTTTCACCTTCTCGCCCTTCAGATGCGGCAGCTGGGCATCTTCCATGAGGGCCAGCAAGGATCCTGGACGCACCAGGCCATGATCCACACGCACACCCTGAATCCGGATGCGGTATTCATTCTTGTTCAGTGTTGGATTGTCCGTCATCCGAATAGACGGAAGAACGAAGCCATACTCTTCAGCAATGTAGCGGCGTATCTTGTCGATACGGCTCTCAAATCCGCCCGCGCCCTGAAGGACCATGCCGACCAGATCTGGCGCGACCTCAAGATGGATCTCATCGGAGTGGATGGAATCCCCGATGACCAGGCTGGTCTGCGGCTCTTCTGTCTCTGCGAGGGAAGCCTCTGCCTCTTTTTCCCGATCCCGCTTACGGATAAAAACAGACGCCGTCGCAAAGGCCGCTGCGGCAAGCATGAAAGGAATGAATGGCAGGCCGGGAAACAGGGCAAAGACCGCCAGAATTCCGGCTACAATCATAAGAGAGGTGGCATTGCCGCCCAGTTGCGCGCCCAGCGCGAGATCTATCGCGCCATCATCGCGCCCCTTGGCCAGCAGCAATGCTGCCGAAACAGACACGATAACAGCCGGGATCTGAGAGACGAGGCCATCCCCGACCGTCAGGATTGAGTAATTGCTAAGCGCCTCGGTAAAGCTGAGGCCATGCGCGATAATTCCAAAGCCAATCCCGGCGACAAGGTTCAGGGCAGTAATCAGAAGACCTGCAACCGCATCCCCCTTCACGAATTTGGACGCACCATCGAGCGAGCCCAGGAAAGCTGCTTCTTCCTGTTCCTTCTGACGGCGGGTGCGCGCTTCTTCATGACTGATCGCGCCAACAGCAAGGTCGGAATCGATCGCCATCTGCTTGCCCGGCATAGCATCGAGAGCGAAGCGTGCGCCGACCTCGGCCATCCTGCCGGCACCCTTCGTGATCACCATGAAATTCACGATGATCAGAACACCAAATACAACAAGCCCGACAAAAAGGTTCCCCCCCATGATGAACATGGCGAAGCCTTCAATCACACCCCCGGCAGCATGAGTGCCGGTATGCCCTTCACTGATAATCAGCTTGGTGGATGAAACGTTCAGCGCCAGCCGCAGGATCAGACAGGCCAGCAGGACACTGGGAAAGGATGAGAAATCCAAGGGCTTCTCAATAAAGATTGTCGTGGTGAAGATCAAAATCGCAAAGGCAAAGGAAATCGTCAGACCGACATCCATGATCCACGCCGGCACTGGCAGGATCATCACCAGGATGACCATCATCAGACCAATGGCCAGGACGGCAGTCGGCTTTGAGAGGTCGAAGAAGCGGGATGACGGCATAGGAGGCCTACTGCGAGATCATGGGAAGAACAGTGTTATTGAAGAAGTCGAGGCAAACGCGCGTCATGTATCCAAGCGAGAGAAAGAACACGACCACAACGGCCAGGATCTTTGGAACGAAGGTCAGCGTCATCTCCTGAATTGAGGTGAGAGCCTGCAAGAGACCAATGACGAAGCCGAGGACCAACGTTACCGCGAGTATCGGCAAGGCCATCATTGCGGCAGCCCATAAGGCGCCGCGAAGGATCTCAAATATGGCAAGCTCGGTCATTCCCCCTGACCCGATCAGACTGGCATACGCAGTAATTCCTGATAGGCTTCAACCACCTTGTCCCGCACGGTTACGGCCGCGTCGAGCACAAGCTCGGCCTGTGCTAGCGCTTCAACCATCGCATGCGGGTCGGCTCCTGAAACCGCTGTCTGCATGGCAGCCTGCTCGGCCTCCTGCAAGGCAGCCTTGAAGGTGGAAAACCCGTCTGCCGCCCCGGACTTGGCAGCCGTATCCTTGGCAAGGTTTTCAGTACCCGCACCAGGCTTTACCGAACCAAGCGCAGCATAGGCGCTGAAGCTGACATTGGACATTTTGGCCCCCGCTAACGTTTAAGAACGTCAAGAAGTGATTGGTACATACTCCGCGCCTGGCGGAACGAGTTCAGATTAGCTTCATAGCTGCGATTGGCTTCGCGCATATCGGCCATTTCTGTAACCAGGGAAACATTCGATGCGGTGATATAGCCTTCCCCATCCGCCAGCGGGTTCTCTGGATCGTACTGGCGTTCGCCTTCGCTTTGGTCCAGCTGAACTCGCGTCGCCATGAAAGCTGCCCCGGAGGACTGCTCTTCGACCGTCAAAATTTTGCGGCGATAACCCGGTGTATCCGCATTGGAGATGTTCTGTGAGGAAACATCTATCCGCTTGGTCTGCAATTGCATGCCAGACAAAGCCTGCATCATTGTGGCTTTAAGTGAATCCATGTCCTACCCCCTAGCCTTTCTTGCCAATTGCGGTGCGCAACAAACCAAGAGATTTTGTGTAGACGGACAGGGCAAGATCATGCTGGCTCTGCGCGTCGGCCGCCTTGAACATTTCAAGTTCCAGATTGACGGAGTTGCCATTCGGCGCTTCGTAGGAATCGCTTTGGGACGTCTTGAACTGCAAATTGTCACTATCAACAGAACCGCTGCTGGCTGCCCTGGCCAGAAAGTCCTGGAAGCCTTCGATCTCAGTCGCTTTGTAGCCCGGATCATTTGCGTGCGCGATATTGGTCGCCGAAACCTTCTGGGTCTCTGCTGCATGCCGCGCCATCGCGCTATAAACATTCAGAACGTCGAGATTGAGAATCGTCACAGAATCACCCCCGGTTAACACTTTGGAAAAAATGCCGGTTTAATTTGAAGAAATAGTTAACGAATGAGCGGGATTTGTTTACGTGTTGACGCCAGCCCCAAACTTTCCTGATCGCCTCTACAGCATTTGGGGCACCGTCCGTGACGTGTCCCCCGGCATGATAAACATTGCCGGCATTGGCGAGTTTTCCCGGCTGGGAAACGAAATCCGCGTTATGACCGCCAAGGGTGATGTGTTTGGCGAGGTCCTTTCCGTCACAGGCGGTGGCGTCACCGCCATGCTGTACGGAGACTCTGACGCCATCCACATTGGCGACCGGGTAACTTTGGAACAAGAGGCCGTTGTGGAACCGGGCGATCACTGGCTGGGCAAGATTGTCGACTATCGCGGCCTCGTGGTCGGCGAAGAGAGCCCGCGCACAGCTATCAACGCGCTGCAGAGACCGCTCAAGGCAACACCGCCAGCGAATACGGCGCGCAAGAGCCTGGGAGACAGACTGCCGACCGGCTGGATGATTACGGATACGATGCTGCCCATATGCCGGGGCCAGAGGCTGGGCCTGTTCGCAGGGTCCGGTGTTGGCAAATCCACCTTTCTTGGTTCGCTTGCCGGCGGCGTAAAAGCAGACCGGGTCGTCATTGCGCTGGTGGGCGAGCGCAGCCGTGAAGTGAATGAGTTTGTTCACAAGACCTTGCCGAAATCGGTTCTGTCAAAAACCGTAATCGTCGCCGCCACAGCAAACGAGCCGCCTGGCGCAAAAAAGCGCGCGGCCCTTTGCGCCGTGACGGCGGCCGAGCATTTCCGCGATGAAGGCCATCAGGTGCTCTTCCTGTTCGATTCGATCACGCGATTTGCCGAGGCCCATAGAGAAGTCTCCCTTGCAGCAGGTGAAACCCCTGCCCTGAACGCATTTCCCCCTTCGACGGTAAGAGCGATTGCCGAAGTAGCCGAGCGTACCGGGCCTGGCACCTCCAGCCAGGGGGATATTACCGCCATCTTCTCTGTGCTTGTCGCGGGTTCTGACATGGAAGAACCCGTCGCAGATATGGTTCGCGGTCTGCTCGATGGACATATCATTCTGTCTCGAGAGATCTCAGAGCGGGGGCGCTATCCTGCGATTGACGTTTTGAGGAGCGTTTCACGCGCTTTACCGCACGCGGCGAGTGAGACAGAGAATGATCTCATCAAGGACTACCGTCGAACTGTTGCGCTATATGAAGAGATCGCCCCGATGCTGCGTGCAAATCTCTATGAGCGCGGCCATGACATGGCTGGCGACCGGGCAATCGCGCTGTGGCCACATCTGGATGCGTTTGTCTCCGCCCCTAACCCGGCAACGATCCCACAAGCCTTCGAAGCGCTTCAGGGCCTGCTAAATCCAGCACCGATTGCGCCGTTAGCGGAGGAAGCAAGCTAGCTTGAAAGTCGGCTGAGGAAGAGGTTTTGGCTCGCAATGCTGCCATAGCCTGACGCACCATTCAGCAGGGTTAGCGCAACCGAACCCGGGGACATGGACGATTGGGCCTGGGAAATCGAGTCCATGGCATGGAAGCGCTGAATCGCCTTCTCGACCACGTCTTCTTTCGCCAGATCAGAAACCCTGCTTATGGAAAAAACGCTGAGAAGGCGTTCCTTCAGGATTCCAGCCTGCTGCTCCACATCGAGCTTGCGCATCTCGCTCGGCAGATTCAGAGCAGTTTCGAGCACTGTCCGCACGGGCACATCTCCGAGCAACTTATAGAGAATTGCCGACTCGCTGGACTCTTCGTTCGCCAAAGTAGCGATCTTGTCCTTATAGTTCAGGCTGAGGCGCATATTATTGTCAACTTCGCCGACAGCCGACCGGAAGGATGCCATTTCGAAGTCGTCTGCGAGCTGCGCCCTGACATCCTCTGACAGGGATATCTTACCGTCTTTCACGGCAAAGACTTTCGCGAAATTTGTGTAGGACGGATTATTGAGCCGTTTCAGGAACGTGCTGTCAGGATCGGCCGCTTCTTCCATCACATGACGGACATAGCCGACTTTCCACTCTTCACCGCCCAGGTCAAAAGCTGTCAGGGCAATCCGCATCAGCCTCTTGTCAGAGAGGAAATCTTCCATCTCCACTGGAGACGACATTTTCTGCTGGAAGTATTCCCGGTCGTTCCGGACACTCGCAGAGTCTGAAAACCCTTCCAGCTGCTTGTCGAAAGTGGATTCCAAAAACTTCCAACCACCATAACCGGACAAGGGAATGACGGGCTGGTAGACCATGTCAGGCCACCTTGGCTTGCACTTGGCGGGATTTATGTTCCGCAACCTTCAGGAGTTCTGCCTCAATCGCGATAATGCCGCGCAAATGACAGAGGGCGGAGTAATAATTCCCGCGCTCAAGCATTGACCGCAAAACACTCATCAGGCTGGTATCGATTGTCTCGAACACATCTTCCAAACGGCCGCACTCGTTGAGGATTGCAGACAATACGTCTTCTTCCTTCAGGTCGCCTGTGATGATCAATTGGATGGCGTAGTACACACGCTTTGTCGGCGTATCGACTTCTGAAGGCTGAAGCGCATCCCTGCAGCGCAGCACCCGTGCATCATCATCAGCGATGCGTACCGTGGAGGGCTTATCGCCATTCTCCAGCAGAGCACCATTTACTACAAAGCGCTCACCAGCCGCGAGCTTAAGAACCAGTCCCGCCATTATGCGACCACCCTATCAGCCACTGCCACGGTCTGACCGGCCAGCCCCTCCATGATGATCTCGTTGATCTCTATGAGCTCGGAGATCTCGGCTTTCCGCGAGAGAACATGGTAACTGATCATGCGCACCGATTCTGCAAGCGTGATCAAATTCGCTTTGAGCGCAGAATCCAACTGATTGGCTTCGCTCATCACATCGGTGGAAATTATTTGCCAGAGCTGAAGGTTACGATCGATCGCATCTACCCAAACAACCGGGGACGGCCTTTCGTCCTCATCGACAGCTTTGAGCGCCTGCGTGATCTCTTGGAACAGGGCATATTCTATCTGCTCATCGCTTGCAGTTCGGTTTGTGACCTCACCATACGCCTTGTAAGCCAGTTGTTGCATACACCTTCTCTACGCCTCTTAATAATCGGGCCCAGGCGCCTCTCAGCGCCTGGGCCTTAAGGATACTATCTGAACAGAGCCAGCAGCGTCTGCGGGTTGGAGTTAGCAATCGTCAGCGCCTGAACGCCGAGTTGTTGCTGAACCTGCAGAGCCTGAAGCTTGGCGGATGCCGCCTCAATGTCCGCATCAACCATTGCGCCGATACCGGATGTCATTGAGTCGATCAGGGTCTGAACGAATTTCGACTGGCCCTCAATCTGGGTCTGGGCCGAACCGAAGGACGTTGCAGCGCTGATGGACGTATCGAGCAAGGACTCGATCGTGTTCAGGGCTGTCGTGGCATCAGCAGACGTTGCGACGCTGAGGTCTGCGATGGCACCCAGGCCACCTGCACTAACAGCGGCATTCTGAGATGCCAGTCCGGCAAGGCTTACATCAACGTCACCGCCGTCAGCGGCCAGTGAGATGGTTGCTGCATCAGAGCTTGGATCAGCAGCATCTGTCACCGTAACCGTCAGGTCATCAACGCTAGCTGCATCGATCAGAGATTTGAGGCCTGCGGCGACATCATTAACTGTGTCGTCTGCCAGTGCAGTATAGGTGAAGTCTGATCCACCCACATTGACCGTAAATGTATCGCCTGTGGAAATCGTGCCACCTGCGATCGTTACATTAATGGTATCGCCATCTCCGATCACAGACTCATCAGCCGTTGCAGCAAGCTCAGCCTCATCAAAGTTCACAGTGCCACCACTGGCGGCAAGATTGATCGTCGCATCATCCGACGCCGGATCAGTGGCTGCCGTCACAGTAACGGTAAGGTTGGCAACACTACCAGCATCGACAAGTGTCTTCAGGCCGTTTGCGACATCATTGATGGTGTCATCTGCTTGCGCCGTATAAGTGTAGTCATTGCCGCCCACATTGATGTTGAACTTGTCACCAGCAGAGATCGCGCCACCCTTGATGGTGATATCGGCATCATCACCATCACTAAAGTTGCCGCTTTGCGACGTAGACATAAAGCCTGCATCGCCGCTTTGCTTGTCGACAGTGTTCGTCGTTACGCTGTCAGCGGTAGAAACATAACCGGCATCGGTTGCTTCTTTGGCAGCAGCGTCCACAGCAGCATTTGTCTGAAGGTCATTACGGGCGACAGTGATGTGAGTTGCCGAGACAGAACCATCAGAACCACGGTCCAGAGACGCAAGAACGCTTACGCTTTCAGTTCCCTTCAGAAGGTTTTGACCGTTAAACTGTGCGGCGTTCACAATGTTGCTGATTGCCGTACGTTTTGCATCAATATCCGTCTGGATCTTGGCGCGGTCGTCAGCATTCAGATCTTCCTGAGCGGAAACGATAAGTTCCTTCATGTCCTGAAGCAGTTGAGTGACTTCCTCAGAAGCAGCGCGTGCCACGCCGACCGTGGAAGAGCCCTTGTTCAGGGAGTCTGTAATCTGCTTGAAGCTTTCCACATCCGTCGACATCACGGTCGAGATAGCCCAGATCGCCGCGTTGTCCTTGGCGTTGGAGACCTTCTTGCCGGTAGAAATTTCGGACTGAACTGTTTCGAGATTGCTATTGATGCTGCGCAGAGTCTGCAGAGCAACCATAGCACTATTATTGGTGAGAATGCTGGACATCTAATGTACCCCATATTCGTCAGGCTGTCGGCTAGGCCGAGCCTTCGTTCGATCACACGTCGTCCTGACGTCGGGAAACCCCGAACCCCCTCTTGGTTGCGTATGATCAATAAGGACTACGGGTGTAGAATCAGTTAACCATCACGCCTTCTTTGAGTAGCCGCCCGTCGCATGTGTGAATGGTGTCTGTCCGCCATTGGATTGATAGGCCCCGACATAGGAGTCCTGGGACGCATTCCCGATGCGTTTGAGAATGCTTTGAAGACCATTCTGGACAGCCAGGAAATGGATGGCATTCTCTTTGGCAACGCCGACAATTCCTTCTACCTGACGCTTGATGGATGCCCGACGAAGATGGTCCCCGCCCGCCTGCAACAAACCGTCAAATGCGTTCATTGCCGCTACTTTTTCATGGCTCATTTCCGCCAGGCGATGAGCCTGCCCGGACAACAGTAATTGCTTTTCCGCCATGAGAACACTCTCAACCCGGTCGAGAACATGCTGTGCGTTATCTGTGTTAGTCATTCTGAACTCCTTCCGGCGCGACCGCATCGGATGCCTGAGCCGTATTTGCAAATGGCGACAGCCCCAGCGGGTGAGTCCTTGCCAGATCCTCGGCAATCGACTCCACAATCATGCGTGAGAATGCTGATGCAGCTTCCCCGCCCGACTGTGTGAATGCCTTTTCAAGACCAGCATGGCTCAACATTTCGGCCCAAAGGAGTTTTTCGAATTTCAGGCCCACATCTTGAGCCTTGCTCACATCACCAGAGGGTTTGGTACCCTCCGCCTTCGGACTTATGCCGAGTCCGGAGCTGATAGCTGAAATATCCGACATCTTGTGATCCCCATTCCTGAGCTTTAAAGCCCTCCCCGGGCGAAGAAACTTAAGGCTTATTTTACGAGTGTTGGGGCAATTACAGTTAAGAGATACCTAATCCGGATTAACAAATGCCGCTTTCCCTGAGCACGGATTCACTTTTCACGACGGGCGCGGGCGCCCGACGGCAGGATCGCGCGGCAGTGCCGGATGATACGCGCGGAGAATCTTTCAAGCGCCAGCTTGCAACTCTTGGCAAGGAAGATTCAGAGACCGCTCCAGCCGGTTCTGAACCGGCCACCCCAAGCGATCAGTCCGAGACGGCACAGATCGCAAAGTCCCTGATGGAAGCACCAGAAGGCTCGCAAGATAATCTTCAAGCGTCAGAGGATGCCTCACAGTCACTTATAGCACCGGAAGAAACGGATACAGACACCATCGATGAAACAATCGATGCAGTTTATCCGTCATTGACTGGCGCGCCTGCATCCGAGACGGAGTCCGCATCCTTACCAGAGGATTCTGATACAAGCCTTCTAGCGGCTGATGCAGCCCCTGAGACGAAAACCTCTCAGCAAGCCCAGAAAACGGAAAATCCATCTGAAGAAGAACTGGATCAGGCAGAGGCCGTCCCACCCATGGCCAACCCGGCTGCTGCAGTAAAAATAGCAGACACAAAGGATACTCCTCCTTCGAAAGACACGGCAGGTCAGGTCACTGCAGCAAGCAAGTTCCCGGGACCTGAAACAAATACCAAGGCCTCAGCGCAGGCAGACACTACGCAGCGCACCCTAGCCTCTGAAGGTGCTCAAATGTCCTCTGCCAATGAGTCTACAGAGCACTCACCCGGAGATTCCGTCTCTACAGGCGAGCTTGCCGAAGAAACTGTATCTGCACCGGGTCCGGACTTGTCAGAAGCGGGCTCCCAAAAGAAGACGTCTGACAGACCCATACAACTTGTCGGCGCCGTTACGCCATCAACGACATCCGCTCAGACCTCTGCGCCTACTGTCACAATCCCGGCAGCGCAGCCAGTATCTGCGGGAGCCTACATCGCCGCTCCGGCAGACATTCCCACAATTGTATCCCAAGAGCTGTCTGCGGATAACAAGCACGACAAGATCAACATTCAACTGGATCCGCCGGAACTCGGCCGTGTGTCCATTGAGTTCAAATTTGATTCTCAAGGCCTGCAGCATGTTCTTGTGACGGCAGAATCAGCCGATGCAATACGGCGCATACGCGCATTCCATCCGGATCTCGTCTCAGTTCTGGAGCAGAACGGCCTGACCAGTCAGGATATGACCTTCCGTGAGCAATCCTCCGGACAGAACCCTTCTCGTTCCCGACCGGGTCATTCCATGCAGACGATGACCGATACCGAAGCCTCGACTGCCAAGCCCGACATCAATGTTTCCTCAAAGGTGCCTGCCCGTGTATCCTCAACGGGTCTGGATGTCCGATTCTAGGAGTAGAAATCTATGAGTACAGTTGACTCAGCTACCGTAGCGCAAGCTGGCACCAATTCGGCTTCTGCTTCTCCGGCGACGCAGAAATTTGGCGAGGAGTTCACAAGCTTCATCAAGCTGCTCACCGCTCAGGTGCAGAATCAGGACCCTCTCGCGCCGATGGACTCCACCCAGTTCGTTGATCAGCTTGCGACCTTCTCCTCTCTCGAACAGCAGGTACGCACCAATGACAGTTTGGGCGGCATTTCTTCTCTGATCGGGGAATTGCACACCATGTTCGCGTCAGAATGGCTTGGCGAAAAAGTGACCATCGAATCTTCTTGGATCCCCTATTCCGGGTCAGAGATAGAGTATCAGGACGGCGCCCCGGCGGATGCCGACAAGGCATATCTGACTGTTCGCGACCCGGATGGTGAACTTGTTTGGACCGAGACCCTGAATCTAGATGAGGATGTACACAGCTGGAATGGACAGACCACTTCCGGCGATCCCGCAGATCCAGACACTGTGTACGAGTTCAACATCGATTATTATCGTGGCGCGGAATATCTGGGCCTTAGCGCACCTCAGGTCATTACAACCATTACGGATGTCGGGACGGAAAATGGTGCGCTGCGCTTTGGAACAGATTCCCACCTGACGGCGGATCTTTACAGCGTGCAGAAATTCAAGGCCCCGGCAGGCTCTTCTGAAGAATAGAACTCAGAAGCCTTAAAGGTCCTGCCGAGCCATATCCAGTATCAGCACATTATGTATGCCTTCCGGAATCTCATTCTGCAGGTTGCTGAGAATCATGGACCGAAGTGTCTCGTAATTATCCACGTCCGTGATCGAATCCATCGTCTTGCCGCCACTGCTGAGCTTTACCAGTGTCGTCATGATGTTGTCTCTCAGGATCGGCTCCTTCGAGAACAGCTCTTGAGAGATGGATGTATCGATTTCGAGGTTGAGGTTAAGGATGACCAAACTCTTCACCCTGTCGTCCTCGATCATGGGCACAACGAATTCACGGGTGAACTTGTAGAAGGTTACCTCTCCGCCTGCCGCTTCGCCATGCTGGGACTTGCCACCTTTGTCGTGGCCCTTGTCTGCCTTCTTGGCCTCGCCATACCCCTTTTCGGTATCTTCATGTGCTGCGCTTGGCGCTGAAGCCGCGCTGCTGGACTTCATGAAATAGCCCCCGGCTCCGCCGGCCAGAATGCACAGCAGGGCAACAATTGCTGGTACGATCTGTTTCACCATATCCCCCTAAAACGGCACGACCCGGTCAAGAATTTTCTGACCCATTTTGGGTTGCGGTGCCGATGTTGCGTCTCCGCTGTTCAAGTAAGACAGCTGAGCATCGGCGATCTTGTCGTAAGTTACCATATTCGTACGCGTGATATCCTGTGCCCGTATAACGCCGCTGACCGTAAGGACACGGACTTCATTGCTAACGCGCGTCTGCTGGTATCCTTGAATGACAAGGTTCCCGTTTGGCTCAAGCGCCACAACTCGTGCCGCGAGGGTGAAGGCAATTTTCTCCGCCCGGTTCATGGCGCCACTGCCACCCAAGGCAGAGCTCCGGCCATATTTGACACCAGGAGACAGGCTCGCGCCGCCAGGCAGAACCCCATTCGCCCATTCTGGAAGGCCGAAAAGCGCATCAACATCCAGCTGGCCGCTTGTGTCACGATTGCGCGACAGAGAGGTTTGCATGCTGGCACGATCATCCATTTCCACGACCACCGTCAGCAGATCGCCCACCTCCTTCGCTCGCCTCATGCTGAGTAAGGCATTTGGAGCGGTTGTCCAAAGAGAGGCATTATTCTCTCCGGCCGGTTCGGCATTCACATCCATAGTGACAGGATAATAGGCCGGTGGCGGCGCGGGCATCATGGCTTGTTCAGAAGGCGCGCTGGCACAGGCCGCGAGCCCCAAAGTCGCGAGAGACAAAGAGATGTACTGTTTCATTGCACCAACACCCAGCCACCTTCCTGAACAATTCCGCTAACGATCTTCTTCGAGCTCAAATTCAATACGGATATGGACTCATCCTGGGTGCCCTCACCCATCGCACGGCCTGTCGTTGTGATCTCAAGTGAGCCGCTGACAAATTTGACCGTCACAACCTGGTTACGCCGTATCAAACGAGCCGGCCGAGTGTCATCCAGTGTAACTTCCTGCCCCACATAAACTGTGCGGCGGACTTCCCTGCCCATCACCGGATCATCCGAAGCCGCAGCATCTCCGGACTCCGTTGAAACATTAGCAGGGCTGAGCGTATCTCCGGCTCGAATGACTTCTGTCGCGACCAGCGAAGATGTCCCAATGAAATGGGCCATCAAGCCTATGCCTACTGCAATACCGGGTCCCATTCTGTTACCTCACACGTGTTGTCGCAGCCAGCATCTCATCTGATGCAGTAATGACTTTGGAATTCAGTTCATAGCCGCGCTGCGCTTCGATCAATTCGGAAATCTCCTGCACCACATCAACGCTGGAATCTTCGAGATAACCCTGACGGATCAATCCCATCCCTTCTGTGCCGGGAACCAACCTGTTTGCAGGCCCTGAAGCTTCGGTTTCCCTGAACAGGTTGTCGCCCATCGCCTCAAGCCCCTTTTCATTCACAAAGCGCACGAGCGAAAGCGTTCCAATCGGCTGGCCATCCGTTTCCGTATCAAAATAGGCAACGACTTCACCATCGCGGCTGATGGAAATACTGCGGGCATCTTCAGGGATGACGATTCCATCTGCCAGAGGGAAGCCCTCCATGGTGACAATCTCGCCTTCTGCGCTGCGATTCAGCTTCCCATCACGCGTGAAGGCGGACTCGCCGGAAGGCAGCGTAATCTCCAAGTACCCCGTTCCATCGATCGCCAGGTCAAGTTCAGACCCTGTCTGACGCAGACTGCCCTGTGTGATCTCCATGGAGACTGAAGATGGCTTGACCCCTGTTCCCAGCTGAATGCCGGCCGGCACAACAGTGCCCACCTGCGAGGTAATGGTGCCTGGCGTCAGAAACTGCTGATACATGAGATCAGAAAATTCAGCAGTACGCGGACGGTACGCTGCGGTACTCATGTTGGCGATATTGTTGGAAATCACCTCAACGCGCATTTGTTGGGCGGCCATTCCTGTGGCTGCAATCTGCAATGACTTCATTTCAACCCCCTAAAGGTTTGCGCGAATATTATAGCTGACGAATAGTTTTGATGAGTTGGTTGATCCGGTCGTCTTCTTTTTCAATGAGTGTCTGACCGGCTTCATAGGCTCGCTGAACTTCGATCAATCTCGAAACTTCCAGAATTGAAGACACGTTCGATTGCTCCAGAGCGCCTTGCAGCAAATTTGGCTCTTCAACTTGCTTGTAGCCCTGAGAGGCCTCGAACAGGGTTCCAGCCTCCTGTTGCAATCCCCCTTCAACCGTCACGACACCGATCTGACCAAATATTTCTTCGCCTGCGGAAATCGTTCCATCAGGCGCGATCGATATCTGGGTAACTTCTTCAGGTAGAGTAATGGCACCGCCCCCTGCCCCCATGACACGGTTCCCGAATGCATCGACCAGATTACCGTCAGCAGAAAGCTGAAAGGCGCCTGCTCGTGTCAGCCGTTCGCCAGCGGGCGTGTCCAGGACAAAGAACCCCTCTCCCTGTATGGCCAGATCGAACTGCCCACCAGTATATTTGAGCGCCCCTTGGGAAAGATCAAAATTATGTCCGGCAAGGCTGCCCATGGAGAGGCTATCAGAATCTTTGCCCGCAGCAGCAAGGTGCTCAGCGAATACCGCATGGTTCGACTTGAACCCGGTTGTACTGGCATTCGCGATATTGTTCGCAACGACCTGCATTTCCTTCAGCAGGCCATCCTGCCGCGTCAGCGCTGAATAGATCGCATTAGACATCAGGGCATCCCCCAAGCATTAGAATTCAATGAGGCCTCAATCTGGGCCAGGTCATCAGGTACGCTACTCAACTGGATTTCGCGTTTACCTGCACCCTTCGCGCGCGCGCGCATCGCGAGGATCAACTCAATGCGCCCCCTGTATTCAGGCTCATCAACTCGCTCAACAGCAGAATATATGGTCGATGGCAGCAGCCAATTCCCGCCAGCAGCGTCACACTCAATCAAGGCTACCAATGTTTCGGTATCCAACGGCACATGCGCGCCAGCCTGCTGCAACCATGCCTTATCCTGAAGCATGATGGCACTCATGGTAGCAAGCCGCGAGACATCCGGATTGTCCTGTGCTGTCCTGGAAAGCTGGTGCAGCGTATCAAAGTCGGCCATGCGAAAAGCAAGCGCAGCCTGCGCAGAAATCTGATCATCCGACGTCTGCATGCCTGCGCCCAGAAAGTCTGAAAGGCTTTTCAGCCCCAGGGTTGCAGAACCCGCAGAGGCAGCCATGAAAATATCACCGCTCTCTGGACGCTCCCGAAGTAAGGCGTCGTTCTCCACAAGTGCGCCGATCGCTGTGAGGTTTGCTGTCTCACCCGTCTTCATCAGGTCCTTGCGAAGACGCGACTCGAATTGCTCACTCAACAAGTCACGCATTTCCGGCGCGTGCAATGTGGACAGTTTGGCCAACTGCGTCAGCAAGGTATAGTCGGATGTGTCGTCCATATCATTCAGCATGGTCTGAATACTGGCACGTACATTCGCATTCTCTGGCAAACGCTGCACATCCTGCAGGGCGTTATCAACGAGCTCACTCTGAAGCGCAGGGTCAACCTTGAAACCGAAACGCACCAGCGCAGCAGCAGCCTGCGAGCGCGTTTCAGGATAGGCGAGATATTGCCGCACAACCGCTTGGTCACGATCCAGCAGAGCCTTGCTGAATGAAAGACCACGCGTACGTTTGATAATAGCTGGCTCAAAGGCGGCCAGAAGCTTTTCAGCAAGAAGCTTGCGCTTCATCCGGTCAAGGACCGGAATCAGATTTGACCCGAGTTGAACCTTTATCTGATGGGGCAAGTTACGAAATGCCATTAGTTGCCCATCCAGCATTTCTGCGCCCTGCGGGTTCAGAATGGCCAGTTGAGCTGCTGCCAGCCAGAGACGGTTTTCGTCGCCGCATTCGGCAGCGGTTTCGAATACTTCAATATCGGGAACCTGAGAGTCTTCGAGCAGACGGGCAATTGCGTACAGGAATTTGCTCTCATCTCCCTCCACGCGGCTCAGCTCAAGGCGAGCCTCAGCGTATAGACCTGTCGCAATGTAGGCCTTGGATAGCTCGACAGACGAAAGCTCGCCATCCTCAGCCAAGCGCTGTTGCCGCCAGAGGATGAGGTCCTCATACGTACTGAAGTCCTTAAACTCCTGGAAGCCCGAGACCCGATCCATCCCGCAGACAGACAGCTCCAACGGGGTCTGAGCCTCCTCAGCCTGCTGCAGGCGGCCCCTAAAAAGTTGGGTAGAGCTTGCTGGCTGGTCTGTCTCTTTTGGCATCAGGAGACCCTCATCAAGGGCCTCGTCCACAAAATCCCGAAAATGCTCCGACAGCCTGTCCGCATCCACCTGGGAAGCATTGGCTTCAGGCGGTTGTTCGCCAAACGCCGAAGCGCCAGCCATTATAGCCAGCGTCAGAAGCAAGGGGAGGTGCAAGCGTCTCACGCGACCTGTTTCAACCCCCGAATGGCTTCTTCAACTTCATTGAAGGTTGGCCGCACCCGTGTTGGCGCATGTCTGCGTGCAACTTCGACACAGATATTCACCGGGTTCTTGTGCAGGTTCGAGACAAGAACCTCGCCAATCATGGAATAGAAATTGTGCTCTTCAATACGGATAGACTTCACCCGATTTGCAAACGGGCCGACGACTCCATAGGCAAGAAATACTCCCAAGAATGTACCGACAAGAGCGCCGCCAATCATTCCGCCGAGAATTTCAGGCGGCTTGTCGATTGAGGCCATGGTCTTGATAACACCCAGAACAGCCGCCACGATGCCTAGCGCCGGCAAGGCATCTGCCATGTTTTGCAGGGCGTGCGAACCGTGAAGCTTTTCCTCAAGAAGGCTATCCAGTTGCTTCTCCAGCAACTCTTCAACCTGATGGACATTGTCAAAGTTCATAATCATGGAACGGATCGTGTCGCAGATCATTTCAATCGCGCTCGGGTCCTTCAGGATCTTGGGGTAGCGCGCAAAAATTTCGGAGTCTTGCGGCGCCTCGATATGGCTTTCGATGTCGACCGGGTTTTTCTTCAGAATGTTGAGAAGCTCATGCATCAGGCACAAAAGGTCCTGATAATCAGTCTTCTTCCATTTCGGCCCTTTGAAGGCGGCGACCACATCCCCGAAGGAATGTTTGATCGTGGTCATATCATTACCTGCCAGAAACGCGCCGATGGCGGCACCGCCAATCATCATCATCTCGAATGGCAGCGAGTGTGTGATGATTTCAAGATGTCCTCCAGCGAGAATATACCCGCCAAAGACCATGATGATTGTTACAGCCAACCCAATTACCGCGTTCACTTATCAAGCTCCTTTCACCCCATCGCAAAAAGCGAGAGCTGATCTCAGATTTCCGCAATCTCTTTGATAACATCTTCAGGGACAGGCGCGTGCAGCTTCAGTGCCCGCTGCCCTTTCCATGCCCCAAGCTCCCCCTGACTTATAGGCAGGGACCCGTTCACGGTCTCCGCACACAAATCAAGTTTATTCATTTTGACATCTGGCAGGGCGATAATCTGCCCTACTTCCAGTCTCGAACATTCCCCAATTGTCATGGATACGGAGTGTAGGACCGCATCCAGCACCACTGTTGAACCCCTCACCCGTTTGCGGAGCGTATCACGACCGTCTTGTTCAGCTTGTACGTGCACTACGCTTCCCGACTGAAGTTGACGCACCACCTTCTGGATGTCGCTCACTCTGAACGCTAGATAAACCTCCGGCGGGCTCTCATCCCCTTCCAGCAACCAGCTGTCCTCGTCACCGCCGCCGAGAGTGTAATGGGCGAACAGGTAGGACGTCTCATCCTCCAGGGCATTCCCGCCCCCGGCAAGATCCGTAAGTTTCGCTGCACTCTCCGCAACAAAATCCTTCGCCATGAATGAACTGGTTCGTATCCACAGATTGCGCGCGGCATGCTCTGACATGAGGCGCAGAAACAGATCCGGCGCATTCTTCATGCTGCCTGCATCCTGCCGCAGACGACCGGCCGCATACTTTGTGGCTGCGCAGCGATCTACCGCGACAGCCATGACCGTAGATGCATGAATACCAAGCGGAACAAAGGCATAGGCTTTGCCAAAGTAGGAAGCGCCTTCAGCTCCTGTAAGCACTTTACGGTTAATAAGGTCCGGCGTCACGGATAGGGAATAGACATCTTGAGCCCACTGCGCGATCGCCATCGAAAGCGTGTGCCAAAGGGCCTCACACTCGCGAATGGATGGAGGAACACCTCCCCCAGCCCCTATCTTTTTCCGCAGTACAGAAGACAAATCCAACCCGCACTTCTTAATAAAGTCCCTTCGGTAGGAATTCAGTAATTTGGTTGCTGAATAGTTACCAAGTAGGGCGCAAACCGCTTTGCCATATTATCCAAGAATTGATTCAGGGCTGCTAGAGAGGGCATTCTTGAATTTGGGCGGGCTCTCCATGGCTGATCATTCGGCGGCAAACTCTCAACCGATTATCATCAAGCGCAAGAAGGTGGTAAAGGCTGACGGCCACCATGGCGGCGCCTGGAAAGTTGCCTATGCAGACTTCGTGACCGCCATGATGGCGTTCTTTCTGTTGATGTGGCTGCTGAACGCTACCACGGAAGAACAACGCAAGGGCATTGCGGACTATTTCAATCCTACCATTCCTATCAGCCGTATTTCAGGCGGTGGGTCAGATGGCCTCAATGGTTCCTCCATGTTCTCTGAAGACACATATGCCAAGATGGGAACAGGCGGTACGCGGCAGCAAACCGTTGACTCGCCCCATGGCGAAGCGCTGCGCAAGGATGATGCAAGCAGCGGCGAAGTCGCCGAAAATCTTCACAACCTAAGAGAAGAGCTGGGCCAGGATTCCAAACGCCTTTCTGAGCACCTCCTTATAAAGATGTCACCGGAAGGCATGGTTCTGGAGATCATCGACTCAGACAGCTCCCCTCTCTTTGCGGTCGGCAACAGCAGCCCTACGCCTCTGCTGGAGGAACTGCTTCACTCCATCGCTGGCTCACTTTCCGAATTTCGCAACGATATAAAAATCGTAGGGCACACGGATAGCCTTCAGTACGCCGTTGATGCCAGCTACGATAACTGGAACCTCTCTACGGACAGGGCGAACACGATTCGCAAACTTCTTCTGGAACAGGGCCTTATGCCATCTCGTTTACGTGAGGTATCTGGCCGTGCCGATACAGACCCCCTGGCCCCCGAAGATCCGTCTGCGTCGCAGAACCGCCGCATCTCAATTGTCATCCTCACGGGCGACAAAGAACCAAGTAATTCAAGGTTATCAGCTTATTAAGGAATGCACTCCACTGATAGAGTATATCTGTCGTAGGAGTCGACTATGAGCATTTCTTCATCCCTCAATGCGGGGGTTATGGGGCTAAACTCGAATTCGAGTCGCCTTTCCGCAATTTCCGATAACATCGCCAACTCATCGACCTATGGCTACAAGCGTAGCAAGGTCGATTTTTCCAGTATGGTGCTGAAGCAGCAATCAGCCGCTTACGCGGCCGGCGGCGTCCGCGTAACATCCTTCAAGGATATCTCGGCAACCGGCTCTTTGGTTTCCACGGGGAACGCGACCGACATTGCAGTCTCCGGACGCGGCCTTGTTCCGGTTACGGATGGCTCTGGAATTAATGCTCTCTCCTCCGAACGTGGCCTTATGTTGCTACCCACGGGATCCTTCTACGCTGACGAGAACGGAAACCTGCGCACACAAAGCGGAATGTTCCTTCTCGGCTGGCCTGCCAATTCCGACGGCGAAATTGGCAATGTAAGCCGTAATAGCGGCACCAGCCTCGAAGCTGTGAACATTTCAGCTTCCCAATATACCGCTTCCCCGACCTCCAGCATCGATCTGGGCATCAACCTGCCTGCCGATGCCACGACAGAGAACGGTAACGGCGAAGGCTATATGCTGCCGATCGAGTACTTCGACAATCTGGGCCGGGCCCAGACGCTCAGCTTCAAGTTCACTCCGACTGTGCCCGCCAGCGGTGCCAGCAACAACTGGTCTGTTGAAGTATTTGACAGTGCGGGCGACCCACTGACGTCAATTGGTGACCTGGACATCACCTTTGCTGACAGCCCGACAAATGGCGGCCGTATCGATACGGTCACGGCATCTGGCGGGATCTCTTATGACTCGGCAAACGGCGTGGTCTCCATGTCCCTGCCGCACGGCAATGTAGATGTCTTCATTGGCCGCCCAAGTGACTCCTCTGGCATTACGCAGCTTTCCGCCCCCTTCTCGCCAACCAATGTGAGCAAGGATGGTGCCCCGATTGGCGATCTTCAATCTGTTGAGATTGATGAGAAGGGCTATCTGCAGGCGGTCTACAATACCGGCTTCCGCCGTACACTGTATCAAATCCCGGTCGGCGATGTGCCGAACATGAACGGTCTGCAAGCGCTTGATGGCCAAGCCTATTCCGTATCCTCCGAGAGTGGCAACTTGTATCTCTGGGATGCTGGTACAGGCCCAGTAGGCACCATCGAGGGCTACGCCCTGATGGAATCCACCACGGACATCGCGGAAGAGCTTACAGATCTGATCGAAACGCAGCGCGCTTATTCCTCAAACGCAAAGATCGTTCAGACCGTTGATGAGATGCTTCAGGAAACCACAAATCTGAAGCGCTGATCTGCAAGACTGAAAGGCGGGTGGTCCTTTGAGTATTTCCCACGCCATAAACGCGGCACAGTCCGGCCTCAGGGTTTCTGGCCTCAGGGCCGACATTGTCGCCACGAACGTCGCAAACGCTTCAACGCCGGGCTATGTCCGGCGTTCCGTTTTGTTGGCCGAGACCATGGTTGGATCCCGTCCAAATGGCGTTGCCTCTACGGGCATCAGCCGTTCAGAGGACGCTGCGCTGACAGCGCAGAGACGAAGCCTCTCCAGTGACGTGGCACAAGCCAGCCTCCTTTCCAGCACCTGGCAGGTTTTGTCTTCCCGCTTTGGGGACACGGCGGATGGCACAGGCCTTTTTAGCAAATTCTCCAAATTCGAATCTGCCCTCTCTGCATCCATCGCCTCCCCTGAGTCAGGGACTCAGCTTGCCGCACTTCTAAACTCAGCTAAAGCCATCACGCAGGAGCTGAACAACCTCTCCGGCCTTGTCAGCCAGCAACGTGCCGAAGCCGACCGCGAAATCGCGGATGGTGTCGAGTTCGTCAATTCTGCCCTGAAACAGGTTGAAGCTCTCAACAATCGCCTTTCAGGTATGGACCGGACAACGCCCCAGGCCGCTGCGCTAATGGATGAGCGTCAGCGCACACTTGATACAATTGCAGAATATCTCCCCATTGATGTCATTCCCCGAGAACATGGCAAAGTCGATGTCGTGACCAGCGAGGGTGTATTCCTTGTCGCCGGCACGGCCCAACTATTGGAATTCACGCCCTCCAATGCCTTCTCAGCGTCAAATACTGTGGAAAGTGGGAACCTGTCTGGGCTCAAGGTTGGTGATCTGGAGTTAACCCCTGGAGCATCCAGCTATGCTGCCATATCGAGTGGCATGCTCGGCGCTCTCTTTACACTGAGGGATACAGACCTTCCCGCGTTTGGCGCCCAGCTCGACACAATTGCACAGGATCTGGTTTCCCGTCTTTCCAATGATTCGATCGACCCGACCAAGCTGCCCGGGGAGTTCGGTATCTTTGTCGACACCGGAACGCCAGGCGAGCCTGGACTCGCCGGACGGATTGCCCTGAATGCCAGTATCGATCCAAATCAGGGTGGAGACATCTGGCGTCTGCGTGATGGTGTCGGCGCGGCCAGTGAGGGCGCCCAGGGTAACAACACCCTACTCTCCGCGATGTATGATGCCATCACATCGGTAAACTCCGTAAACGCCAACGGCATCCAAGGCAGCTTCTCCGTCTCTGAACTTGTCGCACACGTTGCGTCTCTAACCGGACAATCACGTATTTCCAATGAAGCGGTCCTGTCATCGGCGTCCACGCAACACGATCTGATGGCCCAGGCCGAACTTTCTGAAACGGGCGTCGATGTTGATGAGCAGATGCAGGAATTGCTATTGATCGAACAGGCCTATGCCGCGAATGCGCGCGTCATCGAAATCGCCAACCAAATGCTCCAGAAACTGATGGAGGTCTGACATGGACCGCTTTGCCGTCTCTTCCGGCCTGATGACAGCCACGCTCAGCAAGAGCATTTCTGACCTCAGGCAAAAAATGGGGACAACCTCAACAGAGGCAACCACTGGCCGGTATCAGGACCTGACGCTGCATATGTCAGGCCGTATCGGGAAAGCAATGCTTGGTCAGAAGGCCCTGACAGATCTCACCACTGAGCGCGACGTTCTGAACCTGCGCGCCTCCCGCCTGAACCTGCTGCAAACCAGCCTCACAAACCTTCAGGACAGTTCGACAGGTATCGCGGCAAGTATGCTTGATGCTATCGGTACAGATCACGAGGTCGGTGTTAAAACGAGTGCCCGGGATGCAAAGGCTGCACTGGACACCATTTTCTCATCCCTCAACGTCCGATATGGCGAACGTTTTCTGTTCTCTGGCGATGCAACGGCATCCCAACCCTTCCCGGATCCGTCTGTCTTAATGAATGACATTGAGCAGATGGCTCAGACATCCACGGATACTGCGGACTTCCAGACTCAACTTGATACCTATTTTGAGTCTCCGACAGGAGGCTGGTTCCAGAATGTCTTCAAGGGCAGCCCCACAGCCTCTGACCCGGAAAGCATCTCTGCAGATCATGGCGCCATTAAATCACTGATCACAAATCTTGCGGTTCTTGCTGCGTCTGGTCCCAATGGATCTCTGGCAAAACTGGATGGATACAAGGATTTTGTTCAGACAACATCTCTGAAGCTTACGTCCAGCGAAACCGGGATCACCGACCTTCGCGCCGATCTTGGTGTTTTTGAAGAACAGATATCAACAAATCTGAAGAATCTTGAGACAGAGGAAACGCTGTTGACGGAGGCTTTCAACCAGATGACGGCGCGCGATGAGTATGAAGCCGCCACGGAACTTGAATCTCTTCAGACGATGCTTGAGGCTTCATACCTCATCACGGCACGCCTCTCAAAACTGTCACTGACAAACTATCTGGGATAATATGATGCTGCGAAAACTCATTATTCTCGCCGGGTTTTGTCTCTGTGCACTCAGTCAGGCGCCAGCTACGGAAGCCCAGACCCGCCTTCGAGACGTTGTGGATGTGGAGGGCGTACGTCAGAACGATCTGATAGGCTATGGTATTGTCGTTGGCCTCAATGGCACTGGCGATACAGTTCGAAACTCACCCTATACGGAAGATACACTCACCTACATGCTGGAACGTCTTGGCGTGAATGTTCAGGGCGAAGACATCAAACCGAACAACGCCGCGGCCGTTCTGGTTACAGCCACCCTGCCCTCTTTCGCTCGGAATGGCTCAACGATAGACGTATCTGTCTCATCTATCGGAGATGCCAAGAGCCTGGAAGGCGGCACGCTGATCCTTACTCCGCTCAAGGGCGCTGATAATGAGGTATATGCGGTCGCCCAAGGCAGCATCATTGTCTCTGGCCTGGATGTGCAGGCACAGGCAGCCCGCGAAACGCGCGGCACACCTACAGCTGGCGCAATTCCAAACGGTGCCCGTGTCGAGCAAGAGATCGGGTATGACTTCAACCGCCGTGAAAGCCTGGTCCTGGCCCTGCGCGATCCTGATTTCACAACAGCTGCCCGCATAGAAGACGTTATTAATGGCGCCTATGGAGCTCAAGTTGCTTTCATGCGTGATCCGGGAACTGTGGACCTTGATCTGCGAGGAATTCAAGGATCGCCTTCGCGCATTCTTGCCGACATCGAAAACCTGCCGGTCAGCGTCTCTGTGCCGGCACGCATCGTGATCGACGAAAAGTCAGGAACGATCGTTCTTGGCGAAGACGTTACCATTTCGAAAGTGGCTATTGCGCAAGGCAATATCTCTATCAAAGTGGTTGAAAGCCCTGTTGTTTCTCAGCCGAACCCCTTTGCCCGAGGCGAATCCATTACCCTTCCCCGCTCAAGCATCACGATTGGCCAAACCGGCGATAACAACATCGCCATGCTTGAACCGAATGTAACGCTCTCAGAACTCATCTCCGGCCTTAACGCGCTGGGTGTGACACCTCAGGAAACGGCTGATATTATCCGCACAATGAAAGCGGCAGGTGCCCTGCATGCGGACCTGATAATCCGCTAGGCTAAATAGTGGAAATTATGCACTAAGCCTTGAGCGCGGAGTGACCTTAAACGGCCTCCGCGTCATCGACTTTTCCGATACTGATCCCACCCTGGCGCTTGAGCGTCATCAGAGACATGAGGAACTGTCTCTGCACCTTCTCCGCCTTATCAGCAGACATTTGAGCGATGTCTTCCACCTGCAGGCGATACTGGTCTGCCAGACGGGATGAAATATTGCCAAGCAGATAATCCGAAATAGCACTGCCGCCATTCCTGAGACTCGCCAGCAATTGCGTCATGGTCTCTTCCCCAAGTTCGCGGAAGACGACTGGCACGACATTGCGGGGCAGGATTTCCGGGAGGCTGTCGATAGTGAACATGACGCGCTCAATGCTGCGCATTTTACTCTCATGCGCACTGTTCAGGAATGCGATGACGCGATCTCGCTTATCTCCCGGAATAAGGCTCAGGATTTCACCCACGGCCTCCAAGTGACTGGTATCGTCTTCCGCATCCGCTTCCGTATTATTCAGCAATTCCAGCTCTACCATGTGCGCAAGCACAGAATAGATTTCCGGATCTGGAGTTTCATCCTCCACCAGATGGCCGACCACAGGGTCCAGAAGCTCATCATCCAGAAAGCTAATGATTTCAGAAGCCACGGACACATCCAGCTTCCTCAAAAGCACCGCAATGATGTTCGGTGTCAGTGTTTGAAAATAGACTGCCGTCTGTTTGGCATCGTGCTGCTCCAGGCGAGACCACGTATCGGTAGCGCCCGCATCCGCAGACTCATCTGCCTCAACAGGCAAGCCATAGATCTGCTCATACCGGCCTTGGTCGAGGAGATTGGAGATGATTTCCCGCGCTTTGCTCTGTCCGCCCGCAAACGAACCGCTGGCCGCACGCATCTCGGTCAGGAAATCTATCGCAATCTCGGCCAATTCCTGCTTGTCGAGAACAGAAATAGTCTCCAGGGCCGCCGCGACCTGAGACATTGTATAGTCATCAAGCTTTTCGACGATTGGCCGCGCTTCCGCTTCCCCCAGCATGGCAATAACCACCGCGGCTTTCTGCGCACGCGTAAGGTGAAGCACGCGTGAAGCGCCTGCTGGCTGAACGGCTGTTGTCGCAGCAGGCCTTGCCGCAGGTTGCTTCTGCTCAAAAGCAGTACTCATCCCGCATACCCTCTTAATAGCGCTTCAGTAATCTTCAACCAGCCATCGGCCAGAACTATGAATCCTACCTTAAACGGCAGGGAAACGACGGTAGGCGGCACCATCATCATGCCCACCGCCATCAGAACGGATGACACAACCAGGTCTATGACCAGGAAGGGCAGGAAAATCACAAAGCCGATCTGAAAAGCATGCTTGATCTCGGAGAGCATGAAGGCCGTGGACAAAAGCGCGAATGTTGGCTCCTCCCCCTCCCCAACAGGACGGTTTACCGCATCCGCCAGAACCGGAATCGTCTCAGGGTCGACGCGCGCGGTCATGAATTCCCGGAAGGGTGTTGTGGCCGCCGTCCATGCCTGTGTTTCGTTGATTGTCCCGTCCATGTAGGGAGAGATTCCTTCCCTCCAGGCTTCCATGAAGGTGGGCTCCATCACGAAGAAGGTCAGGAACATTGCGAGCGCCATGATCAACATGTTCGGCGGAGCCTGCTGCACTCCGATTGCTTGTCTCAAAAACGAGAAGACAATGATCATGAATGGCAGGCACGTCACCATCATGGCAATACCCGGCACAAGGCTGAGTATGGTAACGAGCACAAACAGGACAATGACGGAGCCGCTCAGGCCGCCCTCTCCATTGTTTGTCAAAAAGCCATCCGCAATGGAGGAAAGCTGGTTCGGGTCCGCTTCCTGCGCATGAGCAGGACTTACAAAGATGAGCAGCAGGCTAAATAAGACCAGGCTGGCAAATGGACGTGACAGGAGCTTAAGCGCCCTTGGCATCGGGATCCTCCGAGATCTCCGTAATCTTTACTCCAAGGCCTCCTTCATCTGTCTCGATAAGCTCGCCGCGGGCGATCAGGCGGTTGTCCACCGTAAGTGATACCGGGTCCTCGATACGCGCAGACAATGCGATCACCGAATCCGGCCGCAGGTCGAGAATCTCCGACACAGTCAGGCGCTTCTGCCCGATCGATACAACGACATTCACCGGGACGTTATAGATTGAGCGATATACTTTGCCCCCGGAAGAAGCGTCATCCTGCTCAATAATGTTTTCGTCTGTAGGCGTAATTTCTGGAAGCGCCATCACTCGGAACCCTTTTTGCTCAACTGCACAGCCTGAACCCGGCTGACGCATGCAGCCAGAAGGGCATCAAAGTCCATTGTGAGACCTCCCGTCACCCAAGAGACTTCGACTTTCTGGCCTGCTGCGCCTTGCACCGGCACGATTGTGCACACACTGGAAATTTTATCGGATTGCTGAAGGACATTCTGAAGATCCTCTGCCAGCTGCTCGCCTGCCCGGATTTCCACCTTGTTGGAAGCCTGAGGCAAGAGTTCTGGTAGTTGCCGGGCAATCTCGTCTGCCAGGCACGATTTGGATAATTCCGGGAAAAGCTTTTCTGCAATGGCAATTACCCACTGCTTGGTCTGCTGCAGGACCCGGTCATTGGCGGCGGCAACCTCATCGGAGAGTTGCTTTATCAACACGGCAACATTCGGATCAAGTTCCGGCTTAACGGCAACCTGCTCCGGCACATCGGGCACAAATGCTGGGGCAGCAGGTGACTTGCTGGCATCAGCAAAGGCAGCACTATCACGATCCGTGGTGCCGTAGTGCGCCTCATCAAATCTGGGCAAGGTAGAAAAGAGAGACTCACTCATTCAAGAGGGCCTTCCTGTCTTCATTGAGCCATTCCTGCAGCAGGCTGGCCGTCTCGTCCTGACGCTCTTTTGTATATGACCTCAGATAATCCAAAGGATCGGGCGTATCCGAGGTCAACTCGCCACTTGCGTAACTCCCCGTCAGCGCAAGGTCTGAGCCAGCTGCTGTCTTGGACCGTTGGGACAGCAAAGGCCGCAACACACCAAAAGCCAGAACAATCACAACCAGACCCAAAAGGACGGCCTGCAGTCCGGACCAGAAATATCTTTCTGTCAGGCGCTCCACCAGGCTGGGAGCCGGCGTCATCTCTACGACTTCTGCCTCCTGGAACGGCATCAGTTCAACGGTCAGGGAGTCGCCACGGTCTGCGTCCAGGCCTGCACCCGACAAGATCAATTGTTCAAAATCAGACACGAGACTGCGTGTCATGGCTGCCGCATCCGGC
This sequence comes from Hyphomonas beringensis, assembly GCF_000682755.1. Classification (GTDB taxonomy): domain Bacteria; phylum Pseudomonadota; class Alphaproteobacteria; order Caulobacterales; family Hyphomonadaceae; genus Hyphomonas; species Hyphomonas beringensis. The sequence goes on along the minus strand of NZ_AWFF01000098.1, from coordinate 93,095 downwards.
GAACCTTCCTCAATACCAAGCACTTGCTCGTTCAGCAGCACAGCAACCGAGATGCGTTCAATTTCACCCGGCAAGGTTTCCGTTTCTTTGCGCGTCTCGTTGATGTCATAGACGACACTTTCAGTAGAGTTGCGCACGGTGCTGGAAGAGCTGCCGCCTTGCCCCCCTGCGCCTTGAGGCAAATTGCTCGCCACAGTAACGCCGCTACCACCACCGCCGCTGGATTCACTGACATCATTGCTCGTCCGGTTACGAACGACGCGGGAGTTGGGGTCATACACAACCTCGGAAACGTGCTGGCGCTGACGGTTTACATCAACAGTCACTGAAACTCTGGCATTGCCCGGGCCGACGCGCGCCTCGAGAAGCCGCATGATCTTCTGCTCCAGAAGACCGGACTGGCCCTCAGCAACGAGACCAGGCTCTTCCATCTTGTCGACATTAGGCCCCGCCAGGAGTCCACGCTTTGGGTCAATAACCGCGACATCCTTTGGATCAAGACCGGACACAGCAAGGGCCACCAGATACTGGATGGCTTCAGCCTGGTTAGCACTCAACTGCCCGCTGGAGACCAGCGTGACAGAGGCTGTCTGCGGCGGGCCGGAACGTGAAAATCCCGACCGCAGACTGGTTCCGATGTGAACGCGTGCTGAGGCAACACCGGGAATTGCCAGGATTGTCCGGGTGAGTTCGCCCTCCTTGGCTCGCCAGTACGCCGCATTGTACATTTCCGATGTAACAGAAAATCCGTTCACATCGTCCAGCAGCTCATATCCGCGCACGGATTGCTGGGGCAGACCGTCCTTGGCGAGGGAGAAGCGCACAGAGTCACGCTCGGACTGGGGAATGAAAATCGCCTCACCGCGAAGTTCGTATTCCACGCCGCGTTTTTCGAGTTCTTCAATCACCTCTCCAGTGTGCATCGGATCGAGCCCCGAATACAGAAGCGCCATAGGCTGCTTCACTGCACCCTGAACGAGCATAGTCATCGCCAGGACAACACCCGCCATTGCGCCAGCCAACGCAAGCTTCTGCGCCATTGAAAGCGCCTTGAGTGTTTCCAACAGCTTCATACGACGAAAAACCCCGGTCCGGACTCCACCTGTCCTATTGGTTAAGATTTTCCGTGAAATTGTTAACGCTTCCTTTACCCAGAAATTAATATTCACAATTGAGTGCAAATTCTTTTGGGCGAGGGTTAATTGTGGCTTCTGATTCGGAGACGACCACCCCTGACAAGGGCTCGTCGGGGGGTGGGCTGATACAGCTCATCCTTCTGGCCGTTACCTGCGCGATAGGTGGATTTGCTACAGTTTTCTTTCTGTCGCCGAATGCCAGTCCTGCTGCCCTTGCATGCGAGGCCGACTCCACTGAAGTTGCGGGTCATACTCCTTTGGCGTTGGAAGATCATGTCTATGTGGAGTTGCAGGATATTCTCGTCACAATCGGGAATGAGCCAGCGACACGCTACGTCAAGATCAAGATGTCCGTGATCTCGGACAAGGATCACCTTAACGCGGTGAAGAAAGCTGAACCCATGCTGGTTGATGCATTCGTCGGATATTTGAGAGCACTTCAACTCTCAGAATTTGAATCCGCAGACTTCTACCCCAAGATGAGGGAACAGCTCTCCCGAAGATCCGAAATTGTGCTGGGTCCAGACGCCTCTCAGGGCGTGCTGATAACCGAATTCCTGTTGCGGTAAGATGATGCCTTTCCAGCCCTCAGATATCGCGCTTTTTCTGGTCTCATTCGCGGCCTGTATATATTGCGCCATCCTCAGTCGCCGGCTTAAGGCGCTGCAGAATACGCGCAATGGTCTCGGGGCAACCATTCGCGCAATGTCGGAATCGGTCGCAGCGGTCTCATCAGCCCGCAACGAGACGCAGGCCCAAGCCAATGAGATCGCCATGCGGCTGACCGCCCTTCTACAGGAATCGGCTGAAGCCACGAAAAGCCTTTCAGACCTCAAGGATGCGATTGAGGTGAAAGAAGCCGAAACATCACGCCGCTATCAGGCCGCAGAGGCAGACCTTCGTAAAGCCATGCGCGATGCGGTCACCCAATCCGGCAGCCGGATCATGGAAATCAAGCAACTCATCGAGCGCCTTGAAGCAGTTGCCGGGCGCGCAGCTTCCAATTTCAACAGCTCGGAATTCCTCTTCGAAGATGAGGAACAGGGTATCCAGCAAAAGGCTTATGAGCGCTATGGGCAAAAACGGTAACGGACGCACCAACGTCTTGCTCACAATCGGCATACTCTTCACGGTAGCTGGCGGAACGCGCTGGTTGCCCCAGGCTTTTGCGACCACAGAAGATGACAAGCCTAAGGCCAGTCTGGCGCCGACCGCTCTGCCTACAGCCTATGATGTGGACTCCTCAGACCGGGTCCGGAACATCTGCTTCAGCGGAGACATGGCCGAAGCCTTGGAACAGGACCAGAAGAATATCGAGCAACGTATTGCGGATCTTCGGGACGAAGAAATTCAGGTTCAGAATCGAAAGCTGGAGCTGGATCAACAGGCAGAAGACCTCAAGGCCATTCAGGCTGAACTGGACCAAAAATGGCAGAAGATGTCTGAAACCGCCAATCAGGACATCCAGCATTTGGCCCAGATGTATGGGGCAATGAAACCTGACCAGGCCGCCGGCATCTTCAATCAGATGGATCCCGGCTTTGCTGCGGGCTTCCTGCGCCTCATCCCAAGCGATCAGGCCGGACTGATCATGGCCAACATGCAGAGTGACAAGGCCTACATCGTCAGTGTCAAACTGGCATCTCAAAACAAGGATGTCCGCGAAGCTCTGGCTAATCCTTAGGCCTCACACTCTGTCTCAGAGCGGTTTGTCTTCGTCTTCGAGAATGCGGTAGGAGGCCCCATCCAGGTCTTCATACTGGCCGGAATTTACCGACCAGATAAATGCCGCGAGGCCAGCGCCACCTAGAAAGAGCGCGACCGGGATCAGATAGATAATGATCTCCATCAGCTGCGTCCCCCGGCCTCAATGCGCAGCGCATTCATCGTCACGATGAGGGATGAAGCCGACATGGCAATGGCAGCGACCAGTGGCGTTACATGGCCGGTAACGGCAATCGGCACAGCGATAACATTATAGATCGCAGCCAACGCGAAGTTCTGCCGCGTAATGTTCTGCGCGCGCTTGGCTGTCTCCAGAATAAACGGAACCTTTTCGGGGCCACCGCTATAGACAGCATCGCTGGCGGACTGGCTGATATCCATCGCCGCACCGGGCGCCAGTGCCGCATGGGCCAGAGACAATGCGCCCGCATCATTGAGACCATCGCCGATCATCAGGACATTGTGCCCTTCTGCGCGCAGCGCCTCGAGGCGCTTCACTTTCACAGCCGGTGAGGCTGAAGCAGTCCATTGGCTGATGCCGACATCATGTGAGACCGTAGCAACAGCTTCTTCCCGGTCGCCCGACAAGACTTCCAGCTCGTAGCCCTCTGCCTGAAGGGTCTCGACGGTCTTGCGGGTGCCGGCCTGCGCCACATCATGAAAGTCAAAACGCACCGGCGCGTCATCTCCGCATGCAAACCACAGGACAGGCCCCTTGGCAGCACCCTTGGTCGCCCCGGTCCAATCCGCTGAGCCAAGACGGCAGATGTTGCCATCGATTTCTGCCTCAAGGCCGAGCCCCGGTTGTTCCTTCACATTGGCGGCCATCTGCCCAGGCCCTGCCGCGGCGACCAGTGAGCGGGAAAGCGGGTGTCGACTGGCTCGCGCCAAAGACGCGGCCATGGCCAGCACCTCTGCAGGAATGCTGTCAGCATTCATCAATTCAGGCTCACCCAGTGTCAGCGTGCCCGTCTTGTCGAAAACGATGTGATCAATTTCCGACAAACGCTCCAGCGCGTCCCCGGACTTCAGGAAGATGCCCTTCCGGAACAAGCGACCCGAGGCAACCACTTGGGCCACGGGCGCAGCAAGGGCCAAGGCGCATGGGCAAGTAATGATCAGTGTCGTCACGGCAATCATGATCGCGTGCTCAAAGCCAGCACCCAGCATCAGCCAGCCGAGGAAGGCCAGCGCGGCTGTTGTATGCACAAAAGGCACATAGAGACTGACGGCTCTGTCTGCGATCTTGCGATATCCGCTGCGACGCTGCTCGCCCGCCTCCATCATGCGGGCAATGTCTGACAGGAGGGAATCTTCCGTGCCAGCCAGCGCCTGACCTGTCAGGGGTGTGCCGAGATTAACAGACCCCGCAAAGAGTTTGCTGCCCACGCTCGCCAGGCGCGGCAGGCTTTCACCGGTGACAAGGCTCTCATCAACTTCGCTGACACCGTCCAGTACCGTCATGTCCACCACGGCGCGCTCGCCTGCAGCAAGCAGCAGCCGGTCGCCTGCAACAACATCCGCGGCCCGGACGGCATTTACCTCGCCATTGCTGGACACACGATTGACGGAGCGATTTTGAAGCGCGGCCAGATCCAGGGCTGCCGAATAGGCGCGGCGCCGCAAGCGAGCATCCAGGAACCGCCCGATGAGCAGGAAGAAGAGCAGCATGACACACGCATCAAAATAAGCGTGTTCAGCCCCTTTGATCGTGGCCCAGATACTGACCGAAAAGGCCAATATGACTGCCAGCGAAATCGGCACATCCATGTTGGCCTTGCCCTTTCGCAGAACAGACCAGGCAGAGCCAAAGAAGTGCCGCCCTGAGAAGATAACGGCCGGCAGGGCAATCAGGCCGGAAAGCGCGTGAAGACCGCGACGGGTCGCCTCGCCCATTTCGCCGTGCCCACCCCAGACGGAAACAGACAGCAGCATGATGTTCGCCGCGGCAAAGCCTGCTACGCCCATCGCGATCAGCAGCTTGCGTTCTTCCGCTTTGTGAAGATCAGCATCATTTGCTTCCGCACGCGCGGACACACCATAGCCAAGATCCCGCACGGTCTGCGCGACGCGGTTAGGGTCCAGTGATCCGGTCCAGCGAACATCCGTGGCGCCCGTGGACAAATTCATGCGCGCAGTGGTGACACCCGGCAATGCTTGAAGGGCACCCTCGATCTTTGAGAGGCACCCTCCACACTTCGCCCCGCGCACAGACAGGGAAAGGGCCTTTTCCTTGCCCGCCTCGCGGACAAAGGCGGAAAAGTCGCTCGCACGGTCTTCCGCCGGTGGCGCAAGCCCCGACGGACACCCCCTCTCCACAGTGTCAGCCATCATGCTCATCTTATCAGCAGCGTTTTGCTCGCAGTGAACAGGACATCTTCCCCAGCCTCAGATTGCACACTTGTCTGGAGCGTCCATTTGCCCGCCGGAAGACCGGCAGGAAGAGTGGCCGTATAATCTCCATCGCCAATGGCGGCCATCACAAGCGGTGTATCTAACGTGGCATTGGCGGCGTGCTTGAGAATAGCGCTTACATGCATGGCGCTAAGCTTGTTCCCTTTTGCATCTTCGAGATGGAAACGGACAATACCACCCTCAAGACCTGCTTGCGCCTGCCAGCCCAGTTCGCTCTGCGCCTGACGCGCAGCCAGGGTCGAGTTGTAATGGAGTCCCTGAAGATAGGATTTTTCAACGTCCTCGCCTGGAAATGACGTGATCGCCTTTTCCAGGAAAATGCCGTTCACCACGAACATGAGCCCGAAAAAGCCCATGAAATACATCAATACGTGGCGCCCTTTCAGACGCTTTCCGGAAGATGGCTCGCTGGCAGTCATGTCCTGAACACTCATTACTTCTCTCCCTGGAATGGTACGCTATCGCGCGTAGTTTCGCCAGTTTTAGGGTCTGTTGTTTCGAAGATGAGGGTACGGCGAGCATCTCCGGCGGGGGCCGTGACCAGAAGCCGGTAGCGGTCCACACCATAAGCATCCACAGGAAGCTCAAACTCACCATCGGTATCCTCTTCCATACCAATCACGGAGACTTTCGCGCCTTCGATGCCTGAGACTTTCAGCGTCAGAGTCCGCGCCGTCGTGTCCTTGTTGACCAGTTTAAGCGCATAGCCATTGCGATAGTCACCGGAAGACAAGCGTACAAAGGGTGGAGACCGGTCTTTCAGGACATTCACTTCGAAAGTGGACTTGGTCATCAGACCAAACAGCATGATGCCACCGATTGCAGCCATCAACGCGGCGTACAGAAATGTGCGTATACGGAATGGGTGCCACTTGGGCGGTTTGCGGCCCTCTACCCTTGCAGCCACGGCATTATCGGTATCATAGGCGATCAGGCCTTTGGGCCGACCGACACGCACCATCATTTCATCACAAGCATCAATACAGAGCGCACAATGGATGCATTCCAGCTGAGAGCCGTCGCGAATGTCGATCCCCATCGGGCAGACCTGCACACACTGGTTGCAGTCGATACAGTCACCGCGGCCTTCCCAGTCCTGGTCCTTGCGCTTGGGACCGCGCGGTTCACCGCGGTCATAACGATAGGTGACGTTCAGGGCGTCTTCATCGGTCAGTGCACCCTGAATGCGAGGCCACGGGCACATATACGTGCAAACCTGCTCGCGCATCATGCCGGCCAGAAAGTAGGTGGTCATGGTCAGGATACCGGCAAACCAATAGGCTGACAGCGGCGCTTCCCCTGTGAACCAGCCTTTCGCCACGGTCGGGGCGTCATGCCAGTAAAGAATGAAGGCACCTCCCGTCCAGAAGGCAATGATCAGCCAGACAATATGTTTGCCCAGTTTGCGCCAGACCTTGTTAAAGCTCCACGGAGCCTTGTCGAGGCGCATACGGGCGGCACGATCACCCTCAAAAGCGCGCTCGACCCAGATGTAAAGGTCCGTCCAGACGGTTTGCGGGCAAGTGTATCCACACCAAACCCGTCCGAACAAGGATGTTACAAGAAACAAAAGCAGAGCGGCAAGGATAAGCAAGCCAGCAATATAATAGGCCTCCTGAGGCCAGATCTGGATCCAGAAAAAATAGAATTTTTCTCCGGCAAAGTCCGCAAGAACCGCCTGGTCAGGGATACCTTCTCCTCTGTCCCATCGAATCCAGGGAACAATGTAATAGGCCCCCAATGTCAGTGCCATGACGATCCACTTGATCGTCCGGAACTTGCCGTGCGCCAGCTTTGGGTAAATCTGACGCCGCTTGGCATAAAGATCCTCGTGTTGAGGGGGCACCGGTGCCGGCGCCCCCTCTTTCGAGGTCTTGTTATGGGGACCTATAAGTTCAACCATTTTACTTCTCTATTCTCCGCCACCCAGAGAGTGGACATAGACTGCCAGGGCCTTGATGGACGCATCGTCAAGACGACCGTCCCAGGCTGGCATGTGAGAATTACGGGCATTGTAAATCGTGTTGTAGATATCTTCGCGATTACCACCGTAGAGCCAATCAGCATCGGTCAGATTCGGAGCACCGAGATTGTGCATGCCCTTGCCATCTTCACCATGGCAAGTTGCACATTGCTGGGCAAAGATCGGAGCAGCGCGTTCGACTGCGGCCCCGTCGGCCTCACGGCCAGACAGATTCACAACATACTCGACCAGGTCATCAATCTGGCCTGCTTCCAGCAGACCGTCACGACCGAAACGCGGCATCATGGAGAAGCGTGTGTCAAGATTCTCCGGGTCACGAATACCATGTGTAATCGTGTACTGAATACCATCGAGCGTTCCATCCCACAGCCAGACATCATCTGCGAGGGCTGGGTAGCCTTTGGCACCCCGGCCGCCAGAGCCATGGCACGTGGCACAGTTATCGCCGAAAACGCTATCGCCCATGGCAAGGGCGAACTGCTGCAGTTCACGGTCGGTTTCAATCTGCTCCAGGCTGGCACCCAGCAGGATGGCAGAACTATCAGCCCGTTTCTGGCGAAGCTCCTGAACTGCCACCGCAACATTGTCACGGTCGGACTCGCCGAGCAGGCCTCGCGTATTGGTGCCCATGCCCGGCAAAGCCGGAATCGCAGGCATCAGGATCATATAGATGATGGCCCACACAATCGTAGCGTACCAGACGATCAGCCACCAGCGAGGCAAGGGCGTGTTCAGCTCCTTGATCCCATCCCAGGAATGGCCCGTGGTTTCGGTGCCGCTATGGGTGTCGATGTCTTTGTTTTGATCAGTCATCGTTAGGTTCCTTATCGGAAAGAGGCATCCGGGCCGCAGCGTCAAATTTCTCCTGATTACGCGGCCACAGGGCGTAGGCTAGAACACCGGCAAACAGCAACAGGAAGTAGATCATGCCGCCTGTTTGAGCGAAGCGTGAAAGCATCTCATACATGGCAAGTCTCCTTAGCGACTATTGTTAAGATCGCCGGCTTGATAGGTGGAGAAATCCACCAACGTGCCGGTCATCTGCAGGTAGGCAACCAAGGCGTCCATTTCGGTGATCCGGCTCGGATCGCCATCATAGTCACGTGTCTCGACAGTGCCCTCACGGCCAGATGCCTCGGTATAGGCTTCAATCAGGCCATCGACATCATCATAGCCAAGATTATCCGGGTCTGCCTGAGCCACAAGGTGCGCCTTGGCGTTTTCGATCATATCATCTGTGTAGGGCACACCAACCAGGCGCTCCGTTTTCAGACGATCCTCGATCCCATCATATTTCAGCGTCTTGTCAGCCAGGAAGGCATAAGGCGGCATGATGGATTCTGGAACCACAGACCGAGGATCCGTCAAGTGGTCGACCTGCCATTCGGCAGAATACTTGCCACCCACACGGGCCAGGTCAGGGCCTGTCCGCTTGGAGCCCCACTGGAAGGGGTGGTCGTACATGCTCTCTGCAGCCAGAGAGTAGTGGCCATAACGCTCCACCTCGTCGCGCAGTGGACGAACCATCTGGCTGTGGCAGACATAGCATCCCTCACGGATGTAGATGTCACGACCTGCCAGCTCCAGTGGCGTATAGGGCCGCATACCGTCAACACGCTCGATCGTGTTGTCCATGTACATCAAGGGCACCATTTGAATGATCCCGCCGATGGACACGACGATGAGTATGCAGACTGTCAGGAGCAGGGAATGCCGCTCCAGAACGACGTGCTTGTTCATAAGTCCCATGGGTCAGCTCCTTCTATTCGGCCGGCTGCAGGGCAGGCTGGTGAGGACGCGCATATTTCGGGTCGATCGTGTCGAAGCTTTCCGCTTCGCCATGGCCGAGCACTGTGCGCACGAGGTTGTAGGCCATCAGGCAGGCGCCGCTGAAGTACAGGAAGCCACCCAAAGCACGGATCATGTAGCTGATATGCTTGGCCTCAACGGTTTCCACGAAACTGTACTCGAGGAAGCCGAATTCATTATAGGCACGCCACATCAAGCCCTCAGTGATCCCGGCGAACCACATGGAGATCATGTAGAACAGGATGCCGATGGTTGAGACCCAGAAGTGCCATTCGACAAGGGATTTGGAGTACAGGGCCTTCTTCTTCCACAGCCACGGAACGAGGCAGTAGAGCGCACCGAAGGAGATGTACCCAACCCAGCCCAGAGCACCAGAGTGCACGTGGCCAATGCCCCACTCAGTATAGTGAGACAGGGAGTTAACAGCCCGCACAGACATAAGCGGCCCCTCGAAGGTGGACATGCCGTAGAAGGCAAGGCTGACCACCATCATCCGGACAACCGGATCGGTGCGCAGCTTGTCCCAAGCGCCAGACAGCGTCATGACGCCGTTGATCATGCCACCCCAGCTGGGCATCCACAGCATGATGGAGAAGGTCATGCCCAGTGTTTGCGCCCATTGCGGCAGAGCCGTGTAGTGCAGGTGGTGCGGACCAGCCCAGATGTAGATGAAGATCAGGGACCAGAAGTGCACGATGGACAGACGGTAGGAATAGATCGGCCGGTTCACGCGCTTCGGAATGAAGTAGTACATAATGGCCAGGAAGCCCGTGGTCAGGAAGAAGCCCACGGCATTGTGACCGTACCACCACTGCGTCATGGCGTCCTGCACGCCGGAGAAGACCTGCACGGATTTGGAGCCCGTGAAGCTAACTGGAACAGACAGATTGTTGACGATGTGCAGCATCGCGATGGTCACGATGAAGGACAGGTAGAACCAGTTGGCCACGTAGATATGAGGCTCTTTCCGCTTCCAGATCGTGCCCAGGAAGACCAGCAGATAGGCAACCCAGACAAGAGTTAGCCACCAGTCGACATACCATTCCGGCTCAGCATATTCCTTGGATTGGGTGATGCCGAGCAGATAGCCGGTCGCCGCCAGTACGATGAAGATCTGATATCCCCAGAAAACGAACCAGGGCCACATCCCACCAGCCAGACGCGCACGGCAGGTGCGTTGAACAACGTAAAAGCTGGTCGCCAGCAGAACGTTGCCACCGAACGCAAAGATCACCGCAGACGTGTGCAGCGGTCTCAAGCGCCCGAAATTGGTGAAACCCCATTCAGGGAAGTACATGAAGTGAGGGAATGTCAGCTGAAGCGCGATCACAACGCCGACCAGCAGTCCCGCAATGCCCCAGAACATGGACGCCGCAACGCCCCATTTCACAATGGCATTTTCATATTCAGACTGGTCGAACGGATTTCGTCCGAGCAACTGGCCTGCCCACAGGGACATGCCGACGAGGAAAGCCCCCGCCAGTCCTATAAAAGTCCAGGCCTGAACGGCCATACCTGTATCCTTGGCCCCTGCTGCCATCAGCAGCGCCAGGATCATGAAGACGCCAAGCAACGCGCCCACCATCATTATGGTGGACGTATAACCCCGCCCTCTTGCGATCACATTCGCCATGAGATTGCTCCCCGTTTGCGCCCGGGATGGACGCGTGTGTAGAATAAGCTGTCCGTAGGCCGGGTGCCCACGACTCTGAATAGGTGTTTTCCCGTATGGGCCATAAGGGCCCACGCGATCTAAAGTCGCATCATATTTCAAGGAGGCAAACAATGCCATTTCTCGCGCAACTGCTTACTGCGCTCACCTTGCTTGTGGCAGGCCTGATAAAGGCCGTGTCGCACATGACAGCGGTAACAACACTTAACATCCCGACCTGTTTCGGTGGCAGCCAGACGGTTACGCTGGGTGCCAGTTTCTGGGAGCGTGCTCATTGCTGGGGGTGCTACGCTGCGTTGGCTGGAGCCGTCTGGCTGACAATTCTGTCTGTCCGGGCTCTGCCGCGCTACCGTGCACGCTTGATACGTGCCAAATGACGCTTACAAGGGGTGGCTCATGTCTGAGCCATCCAATTCCGAGTCGAAAACGCCCATTGGCCTGACCGGCGAGCAATCGCTGCAGTCCCTTTTGTCGTCCATGCTTGCGAGCGTGCCAGATGCCATGATCGTCATTGACGAGCATGGCATCGTCATGGCGTTCAGCTCCGCGGCTGAAAAGATGTTCGGCTACAAGGCTGCTGATATTGCCGGAAAAAATGTTAGCGTCTTGATGACGCACCGGGATGAGGACCATCACAACCGGTACATTCGAAACTATCTCGACACCGGTGTGGCCCATATTATCGGTATCGGCCGGATCGTTGAGGCAAAGCTGGCGGATGGTTCAACGATCCCGGTAGAATTGAAAATTGGCGAGGCTGATATTTCCGGCCGCAAGATCTTCACCGGCTATATCCGGGATGTGACCGACCAACAGGCCCAGCAGCACAAATTGTCACAGCTTCAGGCAGAGGTCGCCAATTTCTCGCGCCTGAGCGCTGTCGGCAGCATGGCCTCGGCCATGGCACACGAGCTTAACCAGCCCCTGACCGCTGTGGCAAACTATCTGGAAGCAGCCCGCGATATGCTGGACACACCGGATGAGGCCTCTCTGGCCATGGCCCATGAGGCTCTGGATGCTGCGGCCAAACAGTCCATTCGGGCAGGCCAGATCGTGCGGCGTCTCAGGGATTATGTTTCCCGCGGCGAGATTGAAATGCGGCCCATGTCGCTGCCCGCAATTGTGGCCGAAGCGGTTTCCCTGTCCAAGATTGGCATTGAAGGCCCGATCGCCCGCATTCTGCAGGATGTTCCAGAAGATCTGCCGCTGGTGCGAGCAGACAAGTTGCAACTGCGTCAGGTCATCGTCAATCTCGTGCGCAATGCTCTGGAAGCCCTGGCCGAGACCGATACTCCAGTCATTACCGTCAAAGCACAGATTGATGATCAGGAGCCCGAGCTGATCAGGGTAACCATTTGCGACAACGGACCGGGGCTTTCCATGGAAAGCGGCCACACACCCTTTGACGCATTTAACAGTTCGAAAAGCTCTGGCATGGGTTTGGGTCTTTCCATCTGCAAGACGATTGTCGAAGCACATGGGGGTGATATCAGCGTTGACTCGCCGCAGGGGAAAGGCGCCTGTTTTTCCTTTACCCTGCATCGGGCAGATGAGGTCGCAGACACATGACGAATTCAAAAACAGTGCACCTGGTCGATGATGACGAGGCCATCCGCCATTCCGCCAGCTTTATGCTGCGCCATGCGGGCTATACCGTCAAAACCTACAAGGATGGTGTGACATTTCTGGATGAAGTCACACCGGAAGATTCAGGCTGTGTCCTGCTCGATGTTCGTATGCCGGTCATGGATGGCCTGGCTGTCCAAAAAGCCATGGCTAGCAAGGGTATTGCCATGCCAGTTGTCGTCCTGACAGGCCATGGCGATGTGTCTGTGGCTGTCGAAGCCATGAAAGGCGGCGCAATCGATTTTCTGGAAAAGCCCTATGAAAAAAGCGCCCTGCTGACCGCTATCGAAAACGGCTTGGCGGCCGTGAAAAACCGCGATTCCCATGATCGACGGCAACAGGAAGCTGCCGCTCTGATCGCACAGCTTACCCCCCGCGAGAAAGAAGTTCTCGAACGCCTCGTTGCCGGCCTGACGAACAAGATGATCGCGGAAGAGCTGGATATCTCCCATCGCACGGTCGAAATTCACCGCGCGAACCTAATGGAAAAACTTGAGGCTGACAGCCTGTCTGCCGCGCTGCGGATCGCATTCGCGGCCGGTCTCGACGAGGAAAGTCCTACCGCTTAAGGGTGGATACGTAGGGACAGAATTTGGCTGTTGGAATATCATCCTCCACAGGTCCAACAGTCACAGTAAGTTCAATCATGTCCACCCAGACCACACCTGCGCGTGACCCCCATGTCCTCCTTGTTGAGGACGATGATGATGTGCGCCGCTCGATGACCATGTTGCTGCGCTCGTGGGGATATTCTGTCGAAGTCTATAGCAGCGGGATCGAGCTTCTGAGCACCCGGCATATTCCCGCGTCAGATGCGGTTATTATTGACTACAAAATGCCTCACATGGACGGACTCGCCCTGCTGAAACGCTTGCGTCAGCAAGGCCTGACAACGCCGGCCATCCTCATCACGGGCTTCTATTCCAATTCCTTGGCAGAGCGCGCGAAATCGCTCGGCTTCTGTGACGTTCTGGAAAAACCCACGATGAACCGTCTGCTGCAAAACAAATTGCAAACCACACTGAACGCAGCCTAGCACTATAGAGAAGTACGCCCTTTTCAGGCGTATTTCCTTGCAGGAGCCCCCCTGCCTTCGCGATCACATGGCACTGAACCTATACGGCGACCGCGTGGCGCCCTTCGCTTGAGGCCAGGCGCCAGTCAAAGCAGCTCGCGACAGTGCGCAACATCATGCGGGCCTCTTCGGGAACTTCCACAATGGTGCCGCTGACGGTGCAAAGGCCAAGTGGCTCCAGTTTGCGGGCAGCATCGAGGGCCGGTTCAAGCGCACGCACCGGGGCGCGCATCTCTCTGGCCACATCAGCGATATCAACGCGCATCGTAGACATCACGGTCTCGATCGCACGCGCGCGGACCTTGTCATCGGCACTTTGTAATACGCCGCGGGAGATCGGCAGCACACCCCCTTCGACCTGCGCACGCCAAATCGGCTGAGCCTTGCTGGTCTGGAAGAATCCACCCGGCATTTCTGAAATGGCGGAAGGGCCCAGACCAATCAGCGTCTTACATGGATTATCCGTATATCCCTGAAATGTCCGGCGGATGGTGCCATCACGCAGCGACTGAGCAAGGGAATCTTCCGGCCGCGCATAATGGTCCAGGCCAATCGCTACATAGCCCTCACCTGTCAGCACTTCATGGCCGACGCGCGCCTGCTCAAACCGCTCTTCCAAACCGGGAAGGTCTTCGTCACGGATCGCGCGCTGATGCTTTGCGAACCAAGGAACGTGCGCATAGCCGAATAGAGAGATCCGGTCCGCACCAACATCGGCCGCGTATTGTGCCGCCTCTTTAACGTCTTCACGCGTCTGCAGCGGCAGACCATACATCAGATCCATATTGATGCGGCGTATGCCATTCTGGCGAAGGTGCGCCAGCTTTGCCGTTACCATATGGCGTGGCTGAATCCGGTTGATGGCCTTCTGCACAGGATCGCTCAGCGTCTGCACACCCAGGCTCGCGCGTGTCACGCCACAACTGGCCAATGTCTCGATGAAGGCATCCGTGGTGGTACGCGGATCAAGTTCGATATCAATCTCGATATCTTCGTCGACGCCAAAGGCCAGCTTGATGTGATTTATAATCTCGCGAAAATCACCGCAATTCAGGCTATTGGGAGAGCCGCCGCCAAAGTGTAAATGGCGCATATCGGCATGGGCAGGCAGATGATTCCGCCAAACATCGATCTCCTTCATCAGAACATCGACGAAACTGGAAACGCGGCGATACCCGTTCGGGACAGTCGTCGCACAGCCGCAATACCAGCAGAGTTTCTCGCAGAAAGGCACATGGACATACACGCCCAGAGACGTTTCCGGTGTAATCCGATCCATTGCCGAGCGAACCGCATGGCCATCCGGCATATCGCTGAAATCAGCCGCCGTTGGATAGGAGGTGTACCGCGGGAGCCGCGCCGTCGCGAGGGATATCCAGTCTTGTCTCATATCGGCGGAATAGCCGAATACGTGCGGCCTGTACGTCAGGGATACTACGTATCCTGCTGCGACATGATCGCTGTGGCTATGCCGGTTCTTCCACTCGGCAAACGCTTTTGCGAATAACTAGCTCGGTGGGCAGAAGTGGATGGATCTCACCCTGCAGTTCATCCCGCAATACGCCGCACATCAGGGTCATCGCTACCTCGCCGATCCGCTCAGCAGGCTGCATCACCGTCGTCAGTGGCGGTTCGCAATACTTGCCGAACTCGATATTGTCGAAACCCGTAATCGACAGGTCTTCAGGCAGACGCAGCCCAAGATCCTGGGCCGTTCGGATGGCGCCGATGGCGATCTCGTCACTCATGGCCAGCAAAGCCGTTGCATCGCGTCGGCGCGACAGCAGTCTTTGCGCCGACTGTGCCCCGCCCGACAACGAGTAAGCACCGTATTCAACAAGGCCTTCGTCCAGCGTCACGCCAAATGCGTTCATGGCGGCGCGAAACCCATCGAGGCGGTGCTGGGTGACAAGCCGCCCCTTGATACCCGCCAGGACACCAATCTTGCGATGCCCCAGAGACAGCAAATAATTGGCCATGGATTCGGCGGCAGCCTGATTGTTGATTGTGACCGTGGGGTAGGCCTCATCAAGCCCCGTGCCGATGGCATGGACAAATGGGATCGTGCATTTCTCCGCATCGCGATGCAGCCAGCGCAGGGCCCGCTCTCCCAGCTGGATCACACCATCCGCGCGATAGGTTTCCACCATCTCGATACCGGCAGACTCAACATCCTTATTGTCTTTCGTATCGATGACGAGGAGGTTGTAGCCATTGTCTGCAGCAATACGCTCAATTCCCGAAACAACCCGTGCAAACAGGACGTTGGCAATGTCCGGCACCATGACGAGAACCGTATTTGTACGCTTTACACGGAAGAGCTGCGCAAGAGAACTCGGCTTGTAGTTCAACTCCTCAGCTGCAGCGAGAACCTTCTTCAGGGTCCCCGCAGACAGCTTTCCAGGGTCTGAAAAGGCACGTGAAACCGTCGCCGGTGAAACGCCGGCCAGCTTCGACACATCCCTGATCTGAGCCATTCAGCTCTCCTTTACGCAGCGTGCATCTCTTAACATACACACCCCTCGCCGAAACAGAATATTATACTCACGGACACATCTCCTCTTGTCATGAAACCGTTTTCATTGGATTGTGCAGCCGATTAATGGGGTAAAATATTTCGCACTGGACGGCATAAGTCCAGCAGGGAGGAAAGTATGATCGAAGCCGTACTGCGGGTCCCCGCAGCCTCTGCAAGAGGCCGTGAAGCATGACCCTTCACCCTATCGACCTGACGATCATCGCTATCTATATCGGCGTGACCCTGCTGATAGGCTTCTGGATTTCCAGCCGAGCCTCCAAGGGCCTTCGGAGCTATTTTCTGGGCGGAAATCGCTTGCCTTGGTACGCGCTCGGCCTGTCAAACGCGTCAGGCATGTTTGATGTCGCTGGCACAATGTGGCTCGTCTCGATCCTGTTCATTTATGGCCTGAAAAGCGTCTGGATTCCGTGGCTGTGGCCTGTCTTCAACCAGATCTTCCTGATGGTCTTCATGTCGATCTGGATGCGCCGATCCGGCGCGATGACCGGAGCAGAATGGATCACATTCCGCTTTGGGGATGGCCCAGCCGCGCGACTAAGCCATTTGATCATCGTGCTGTTCGCGCTGATCATGGTGCTGGCCTATATGGCCTATGGCTTTCTCGGCATCGGCAAACTGGTCGCCCAGTTCGTGCCTTTCAGCCTGGCGGAACTGCTGAGCCTTCACGTCTTCCTGCCAGAACAACTGCAGTCTGCCAGCCTGACCGGTGATCTTCTGGTCCAGCGCGAAGCCGCCATGGCCGCTCTCAATGAAAAAGCTTATGGCGCATTCATCGTCTTCCTGACGGCGCTCTATGTGATCAAAGGCGGCATGTACTCCGTTGTCTTCACGGAAGTTCTGCAATTCATGGTCATGACCATTGCCAGTATTGGCATTGCCGTGATCGCGATCATGCATGTGTCGCCAGAGGCATTACAGGCAGCGATCCCGGATGGATGGACCAATCCGTTCTTTGGGTGGGAACTGGGGCTCGACTGGTCCGACCTCTTGCCCTCAGCCAATGAAAAGATCGCTCATGAAGGCTATTCGCTGTTCACCATCTTTTTCATGCTGGTGCTGCTGAAAGGTATTTTCACGTCTCTCGCCGGCCCGGCCCCTAACTATGACATGCAGCGCATTCTGTCGGCGCGCACCCCGATTGAGGCCGCAAAGATGAGCGCGGTCGTCAGTCTGGTACTCAACGTGCCGCGCTATCTCCTGATTGCCGGTCTGACCGTACTTGCCTTGGTCTATTTCAGCCCGGAACTGCGAAGTCTGGGCCCGGATGCAGACTATGAAGCCATCTTGCCATTCGCACTCAGGGAGTTCGTGCCTGTCGGCCTGCTGGGCCTGACCTTGGCCGGCTTGCTTGCGGCATTCATGTCCAGCTTTGCCGCGCCTCTGAATGCAGCGCCCGCCTATGTCGTGAATGACATTTACCGCAAATACATTCGGCCTGATGCGTCCGAAAAAACCTATTTGCGTATCAGCTATCTGGTGTCTGCGATCTTCGTAGTGATCGGCACACTGTTTGGCATCTTCCTGACCAGTATCGACAATTTCGTGAACTGGATCACAGCCGGCCTGTATGGCGGCTACACCGCTGCGAATGTCGTCAAATGGTATTGGTGGCGCATGAATGGTTATGGCTATTTCTGGGGCATGCTGACGGGGATCGCCTTTGCCCTGCTGATCGGCATGCCGCAGGTAGATATCAACCCACTGCAGGCTTTCCCCTTCTTCTTCCTTGCCTGTCTGGTCGCGGTGATTGCCGGATCGCTACTCACCAAACCGACAGAGATGGAGACATTGGAAACCTTCTATATCCGTACACGGCCATGGGGCTTTTGGAAGCCCGTAAGGGACTCCCTCGCCGCCAAAGGTACGCCTGTGGAAGAAAACAAGGATTTCGCACGAGACATGATCAACGTCACTGTCGGCATCATCTGGCAAACCGCGTTAATCTGCGTTCCCATCTTCCTGGTCATCCGCGACTGGCCGAAATTCCTGATTGCCCTGATCATCGCCATCGCAACATCCGTCTTCCTGAAGATCTACTGGTACGACAATATGCGCGACTATCCTGAGGGCTACACACCGCAGGAAACAACCTCATGACCTCGCGGACGTACCCTTCGGCAGATGCATCCCCTGCGACGAAATCACCGAACACCCATCTCAATTTGGACGTCTGGCCCAAGGCAAGCAGTCCGCTTGCCCAAGATCCGGAAACGGAAGCGCGTATAGAGGCAATCCTCTCGCGCATGTCGGCTGAGCAAAAAGTTGGTCAGATCCTTCAGGCTGATATCGCGTCCATCACCCCGGAAGAGGTCCACAAGTATCATATTGGCTCTGTCCTCAACGGCGGAAACTCTTCCCCAGGCGGAAAAATGAGAGCCGCACCATCCGAATGGCTCGCACTGGCAGATGCCTTTTGGGAGGCCTCCATGCAGCCGGACGGACCTCAGATTCCCGTCATGTGGGGCACTGATGCCGTACACGGTCATAATAATCTGACCGGTGCTACTATTTTCCCGCACAACATAAATCTCGGCGCCACGAGAGACGCAAATCTTGTGGAGCGCATCGGCTCGGCCACAGCATTGGAAGTGCGCGCGACGGGAATGGACTGGACTTTCGCCCCCACCCTTGCCGTCACCCGTGACGACCGGTGGGGCCGCAGTTATGAATCCTATTCGGAATCTCCTGATCTGGTCGCCGACCTTGGCGCAGCCATGGTGCGCGGCCTGCAGGGGCGCCCCAACACACCCACATTTCTAGATGCGGATCATGTTATCGCCACCGCCAAGCACTTCATTGGCGATGGGGGCACGCAAGACGGACGAGACCAAGGCGAGACAATCGCCACTGAGGAAGAATTGCGGGATGTTCATGCCGCTGGATACTATAGGGCCATAGGGGAAGGCATCCTCAGCATCATGGCATCATTTTCAAGCTGGAAAGGCCAGAAGATGCATGGCCATAAAGGCTTTCTCACTCATCTACTGAAGGAGCATTGGGAATTTGACGGCCTCGTCGTTGGGGACTGGAACGGGCACGGGCAAATCCCTGGCACATCTACGACAAACTGCCCTGACGCCCTGAATGCTGGTCTTGATATGTACATGGCTCCTGATAGCTGGAAGGGGCTTTACACCTCCCTTCTCAGTCAACTGCAGGAGGGCACAATCTGTCAGGACCGGCTGGATGATGCCGTTAGGCGTGTGCTGCGCCTGAAAGTCAGGGCACGGCTTTTCACTCAGCCGAAACCCAGCGAGCGACAACATGCTGGTGACTATCATCTGATAGGCTGCCAGAGACATCGTGATCTCGCGGCCGAAGCCGCACGCAAGTCGGCAGTACTTCTGAAGAATGCCAACCGCTCACTTCCCCTTTCGCCCCGTCAGAACATCCTCGTTGCAGGCAAAGCAGCAGATGATCTCGGCATATTGTGCGGCGGCTGGACGCTGTCCTGGCAGGGAGAAGGCGTTCGCAAGGCTGATTACCCCCACGCCGAAACTCTGTTGCAGGGCATCAAGCGGGTGGCAGAGGCAGATGGTGGGAACGTCGAATATGCGCCAGACGGCATATATCAGAGCACGCCAGACGTGGCGATCTACGTGTTTGGCGAAAAGCCCTATGCGGAGTTTCGCGGCGACCTGACAACGCTGGATTTCAAACCGGGCAACAGAACGGATCTGCAAGCCATCCGGCGGCTCAAAGAGGCCGGAATACCTGTCATCACGATTTTCCTCTCAGGGCGCCCCCTTTGGGTGAACCCCGAGCTCAACAAGTCTGACGCATTCATTGCCGCCTTTCTTCCCGGCTCACAATCCGGCGCAATCGCAGATCTCCTTTTCCGACAGGAAAACGCTACTGCAGACCTGGATTTTACGGGGATGCTGCCCTTCTCATGGCCCGAGCATGCAGACCAGTACCTGTTGAACCAAGGGGATACGGATTATCAGCCCCTATTCCCATACGGCTTCCGCCTATCCTTGCAGGATACCTGTACGCTAGGGCAGCTACACGAGAACAGCCTTGCCACAGAGCCAGACCATGGGACAATATTTGACCATGGCGCACCGCAAGGAAGCTGGGAAATTCTCCTCACGGATCCGTCGGGCCATGCGACTTGGAAAGGACGCAGTCTGGTCTCCCCAGCCGCTGAAATTCATGCGCAGCCAGCTGATCTCGGGCAACAGGAGAATGCCATTCGCGTTGGCTGGGCTCGTACAAACACAGCAACTTTGACCTTCCTTCATCCCCCGCTCGACATGACACGGGAGGCCAATGCAGATTTTTATCTTAAACTTGTGCTCGCAAATTTGCCGGACGATATTAATGGCACCCAGATGTCTGTAATCTCGGGAAGCGGCCGGATACGAATGGGAGACTTGCTCTGTATGTACCGACAGGAAGAAACAGATCTGACACTGACGATTACAATTCCGCTCAAGAAATTTGCATCCGCAGGCGCGGATTTGACGAGCGTCAAGGGAATTGAATTCTGGAATCCTGGTTCAGGGCAGATCGTTATCTCTCACATAGGCATCTCGACGCTGTGACGAGATGATGTGTCAGTCCTCTGCCAGAGGTTTACGTTTCTGACGGAAGACAAATTTCAAGAGACGGGAATCTGATCCAGACAAATCATCCCTGTCTGCCAGGAACTTCCCGAAGCTCTCCAGTCCCTGCACATTATCTGACACGACTTTTGCCGCAATGAGTAGAGGCGTCGAGAGCAGCATGCCCATGAAGGACCACACCCAGGCCCAGAGGGCAAAGGATATGAAGATGACGACAGCGTTCAGCTTCAACCTGCGACCAACAAGAATGGGAGTAAGAAACTGGCCTTCCAGTGTGTTGATGACCCAATACAGGAAGGCAGGCAAAATGCCCGCAATGACACCATCAAATACAACAAGGCCCGATACGAGGGTAACCGCGATACCAGCTATAGAACCGATATACGGAATATAGTTGAGCAGGAAAGCTCCCAGACCGAACAATAGAGGGTTCGGCATCCCCAACGCCCACATGGTCAGGCCAATAACAAGGCCGAGGATGGCGTTTATTGTACTGATTGTGAAGAAATAAACCGACAGCTGACTTTCAATGGTCCGCGCCGCATCTAGCGCGCGCCGTTTGTCCTTCAGCGTCGGCATCACCTGCACCAGCTTCTCGTAGAACATGTCGCCGGAAGCGAGCAGGAAAAAGCTAAGGGTAAGCGCCACAACAATCTGGCTCACAACCGCTGGCGTTGCATGTGTCATGACTTTCACAAAACCAGGTTCACTGATCGTTACGGATTGCGTTCCCGCCTGTTGTGTCATCGCCTCGATCTGGTTTCCCGCCTCGAGCACAGGTTCGATCGTACCGAACAGGCCACTCAATTCTTGACGAACCTGTCTTGCGAAGGTTGGCGCATCGCTCAGATACTTCTGAACGCCTTCTGACAGGAAATAGAAAAGGATAGATAAAATTATCAGCAAGCCAATCATCAAAATGGCAGCGGCCAGCCCCGGCGGCACACCTAACCCGCCTAGCGCCCTGCGTAGAGGGCTAAGCGTAAGGGCCAAAATGAAGGCAGAGATAATAGGCACAAAGACACCCTGAGCAACGCTCAGGGTGCCAATCGCCAGGATCCAGAATATTCCAGTTATTGCCCAGTTTCGGACAACCCCCTTCTTATCCATCACCGCAGCATTGGATGCAGATGCGTTGTCCACCCGCTTCCTTTAGGCCTTTCGGCCGCGTCCCACGAGGAGAGAGATCAGAAACAGGACAACAAAGATCAGGGCAAGGATTTTCGCAATGCCTGCAGATGCGCCGGCAATACCGCCAAAACCCAGTACGGCGGCGACAAGCGCGATAACCAGAAATATGATAGCAATTCTTAACATGGTTTCCTCCATTATTTCCAAAGCAATGTCTGGAAACCCTGTTCGTTCCCACGCTTGATTAATAAAAAGGGGCACCGTTCCCACGCTTGATTAATAAAAAGGGGCACCGTTCGCACGGCGCCCCTTTTTCATAACCTCTGGCCTGGTTACATAACATTTCGTCCGCGCACGGCACGCGCAACGAACGACAGCACCAGAAGCACCAGGAAGACAAAGAACAGAATCTTGGCAATACCTGCGGAAGCACCCGCGATACCACCGAAACCAAGAACCGCAGCCACAAGGGCGAGGATAAAGAATGCAATTGCCCAACCGAGCATGACGAAATCTCCTTCAAATTCATGTTAATCGGTCGTCTCAACCGACACGCATACTAACTCTCCAAAAAGTGGTTAGGTTCCTTCGATTTTTTTGCGGAACCCAAATGCATGCCGAGCGTTCGTGAACGGCAATCAGCAAGAAGGATTATGCCATGAAGAACACATTGAAAGTTGCTAGCCTGGGCGCTCTCGCCATTTTCCTTACCGCCTGCAATACGGTTGAAGGCGTTGGCAAGGATGTCGAAGCCGGCGGTGAAGTTATTCAGGACACCTCCAACGACGTTGAAGAAGATATCAAGGACTAAGCCCTTAGTCCGTTGAGACCACGAAAAGCGCGCCCCTCCGGCGCGCTTTTTTAACATCTGGTCAATTCTGAATGAGATTTGATCAGTGTAAAGCCGTCACCCATCTCGATGAGATATGCCGGGCAGGCATCTGTTGCGATCCGCAGGATACGCTTCCCACCTCGCACTTCCCTGATGTCATGAGTATAGACAGCTATGACCTTCCCCATGTGCCAGGTTCCCGCCACATGCCATTCTACACGGGATCCTTTGGGAATACTCACACGGGTCGCCTATGAATGTGTATATCCTATGAGCTTGACCCGTGGCTGGGCCTTCCCCCGCAGCAAATCGCGATGCTTCAGCAGACACGTCCAGATCTGACCAATTCCTATGATCAGCACTGAGATGATAACTGGGATGCGATGAGGGCCACTCAAACGCCTTATGACATAAGACAGGGACTGGGACGCCTGTCGGCGGGAGGATTTGACGCTCTTATGTATGGGTTTGATTAGCATGAAGTGAGAACGCGCATTCTACGTATGGGTTCCCGGACTTGCTGCGCCACTCCATCAGGAACGATTTCGGACTGTGTGCGTTCGCAGACTAGACCCATATAGGAGCAAATCATGAAACCTCATTTTATTGTAGCGTCACTGTTCAGCATCGGGCTCATCACGGCCTGCAATCAGGCTGAAGAGCCTGCCGATGTAGAGGTTACAATCGAAGAACCTGATACGATTTCGGAAAATCTTGAAGATGCTGGTGAGGCCATTGAAGAGAGCGCTGAAGAGGCGAGCGATGAAATTGAAGATGCCGCAGAAGATGCCAGCGCCGCAATGAATGAAGCCGGCGAGTCCATGACTGAAACCACCGACACACCTAACTAGAGTTTAGGTCGATATACCAAAACACACCCCGGTCTATTTACAGGACCGGGGTTTTTCCTTTCCGTTTTTTACATGCTCATGACGAGGCGGTGCTTGCACCCCTCACCTGGTTTCGCATCTGTAGAGAATTCTGCAGACAGCTGGCGCGCGAATGCCATCATTAGCTTGGAGCCAAGACCAGAACTGTGGGCTTCGGCATCATAGCCCAGGCCACTGTCAGCGATCTCTAGGATCACTTTATCCTGCTCTGTGGCCAGCGTTACAGATATCTCACCACCATCATCACCAAAGGCATATTTCATCGCATTGGTAACGGCTTCCACAATGAACAAGGCCATCGGGATGGCATCATCCGCATCCCGCTGAATATCCTCATAGGACTGAACCAGACGGATCCCGGCTTCTGTCATTCCCAGCGCGTCTGCGAGGTGATTCAACAGGCCTGTCAGGAAGGGCCGCATATCCACGCTTTCGAGACGCTCGTTCTGGTAGAGTGTCTGATGCACAATTGCGAGCGCATCAATCCTGTGCCGTGTCGCCGAAATTGCCTCCTTGGCCTGAGGATCTCTCAGCTGCCTGCCCTGCAGGTTCAGAAAACTCGTCACGATCTGGAGATTGTTCTTCACCCGGTGGTGAATCTCTTTCACTGCGGCGTCGCGGGTAGCGATCGCTTCCTTCAGTTCCTGGTCACGGTGATCAATATCCTGCGCCATGACTTCCATGGCACGCGCTAGACTGGAGATTTCCGCTGGCGCGTCCGTGAAGGAATTCCCTGCCTTGAACTGATATCGACCGGCGCCATAAATTCGCACTGTTCGCGTAAGGCGCGAAATCCATCTCAGAACCAGCCCGTCGATTGCCATCCAGGCAGCCAGCAGCGTCACGGCAAAGGCAAGCAAGGGAAGGCCGAAGGAGGTTGCCGGCCTCACCACAATATCATTCCAGATGCCATAGGATGGACGCGAGATAACGGCATAGATGTTAGTCGTCCCAACAGGCTTAAGGACGACATCAAGATTATAGCCCTCTTTCCGGTCCATACGGAAAAGCTGCGCATCACCTGTCATCTTTACGGCTTCAATCCATTGTTCAGGGATCGGCCCGATCAAGGGCTCGCCAAATACGCGACCATCCTGATCCGCGAGAGAGACCTGCACACCATCGGGCAGGAATTCTGCGCGCATCAGTTCCGCAAGCTTGTCAGCCCTGATGGCGAACGTGTTTACGCCCTTGAAGTCTCCGGCGGGTCCCTCAACGCGGCGGCTAATCGTGAACAACCAGGCATTTGAGGCATTGCCGAAAAAGGCATCGCTTCTAAGCGTAACGTCACCGCCAGCTCTCAGACGGTCGTGAATGATCTTGGTTTCACGGGTAGGCGTGGGTTTGCCGACGGCTGCACATTCGAGAGTGCTATCTGGCCCATAAAAGATCACATTGGACAAGGCCGGAAGATATTCTGTCAGTTCATTATACGTGCCACTGCACTGGCCTGCGGCGATACGGGACTCGTAGAGGGAAATCAGCAGTTCTGCTTCCTTGAGAGACTGCCCAGCCCCATCAATCGCAGCGTCAGCAGCGAGAACCAGCGTCTTTCGCTGGTCCTCGCGCACATCGCGCGCATCAATATAAGCCTTGAAAGCAGATAGCAGCAGAACAGGCGTCAACGCAGCCGCAAGGGTCAGGACAAGCTTGTTCCGTAGCGGGGCCGCATTTGGGGTATCCGGCACATCGGGCCGGTCATCCTTCTTATCCGACACCGGCTATTGTGTCCGCCTGCTGCATGATGTCCTCGAAAGCCTCTCCAGCTGTCATCCCTTTATCATCACTGTAGCCTGCAGAATTGGTGTCAAGTATTTCTGCAACAGCTTTGCGGGCACGGGACACGCGGCTTTTGATGGTTCCGACAGCGACACCGCAGATTTCGGCAGCTTCTTCATATGCCATACCGCCCGCACCAACGAGGATCAGGGCTTCCCTCTGATCAATCGGCAGCATCCCCAATGCATTACGCATTGCCAAAAGGTCCAGACCATCTGCAGGGTTGTTATTAGCAATCAGGGTCGCCTCGGCCACTTCCGGGTCAAGCGGAGTGCGGCGCCAGGACCGGCGCTTTTCGGAATAGAATACGTTTCTTAGAATGGTGAAGGCCCACGCCTTCATGTTCGTCCCTGCCTGGAAACTTTCCCGCGCATTCCATGCCTTGAGCATGGCATCCTGCGCCAGATCGTCGGCGAGCGTGGCATCCCCACACAAGCTGCGCGCAAACGCCCGCAAATGCGGGATCAGACCCGCAAGCTCACGCTTGAAATCATTATCGCTGAGCTTCTCAATCTTGTCTGTCATGGTGCCCCCCTCAGGTTTTATCTGAGGTTTTGGAAGTCCGGGCATGATCTGCTTCTTCGAGAAGTCGAAGAAACTCATCCGGAATATCTTCCTGGGCGACCTCGTCATAAACTCTCCGCAGCTGTTCACCGATGCGCTGCGTACGCCGTTTCGTGCCGAGGTCAGCCGAAACGGATTTGGATTTCCCGCTCTTGTCCATATCGCCTGATCTAACCTGATTCACTGCATGATACCTATTCTAGTGTCTGGTATAGAAACTTATGCAGGCAAGAAAGGTTCCACAGAGGTTGAGAAAATTTCTCACCGCATGGAACTTTTCCCGAATTCACGATTTAGTAATGCGTACCCAAAAGAGAGGTTCCCAATGAGTCTGGTTAAATCCTTTGCCCCTCACCTGCCATTCCTTCGCAGGTATGCGCGCGCCCTCACGGGCAGTCAGGAGAGTGGGGACGCATATATCCGGGCCTCCCTCCAAGCCCTTGCCGAAAACCCGGAAGTCGTTGAAGATACAGAAGATTCTCGGCTTTCTCTGTACCGTTTCTTCCACGTAATCTGGGGAACGACCGGCGCCCAGCTTGAAGGCGAGCGTTCTGGCCAGGCAGACCCTGCCGATAAAAGACTGCAAGCCCTGGCCCCCATTCAACGCCAGGCATTTCTGCTGACCGCCCTTGAGGGATTCACGGCTGCAGAAGCTGCAAAAATTCTTGGTATCACTGAAGAAGAGCATCGCCTTCTGGAACAGGAAGCCCAACGTGAAATCGAGGGCGAACTGGCCACGAAGGTTCTGATCATCGAGGACGAGCCAATCATTGCGGCAGATCTCGAAAGCCTGGTTGAAGATCTTGGCCACACCGTTACCGGTATTGCCACGACACATCGCGAGGCGCTGCGTCTGTTCGGCGCCAACCCACCCGGCCTGGTTCTGTGTGACATCCAGCTGGCTGACGGATCTTCCGGCATTGACGCCGCGCATGACATCCTGGCCGACCATGATGTTCCGATCATCTTCATCACGGCCTTCCCGGAGCGCCTGCTGACAGGTGAAAGACCAGAACCGACCTATCTGATTCCCAAGCCTTTCCAGGAAAACACGGTCAAGGCAGCCATTGGCCAGGCCCTGTTCTTCCATCCGGCTACAGGTGCGCGGGTCGACGCGTAAGGATCAGCCCGCCAGGGCACCTAATCCCAAAAGAAAAGCCGCGCAGCCCATCAGGACTGCGCGGCTTTTTCATGTTTGGCGATTGTAAAATCAGCCCATATTCTGGACCAGTGCCACAACGATAATGCCAAGAACGGCAACGGCTATGCCGATCCCAAGTATTTTTACGAGCCCCACCCGACGCCCCTGTCGAGCCTCCTTGGGCGTGACGTCCTGTTCGTGTACAGTCTTATTCATTCTGTGTCTCCTTGACGATTCATGTCTCAGTAATCTCGCGAACGTGGCGGGCGTAATGTTGAGGCGGTCAGGCCCTGGTGGCTGCTGCCATTTCCATTGTGTGCGGCGGCGTGCCCATTCATGCCGTCGCTCCCATTCAGGAGATCCAGGCGCCGCATGTGCAAATAGTCCATGTCAAAATGTGACTGACGGGCCAGCTTGTCTGCGTCGAGAATTTTTACTCGGCCGCGCGACTCTTCGATCAGGCCTGCCCGGCGAAGTGCGGACATGGTTCTAGAGACGTGTACTGGGGTCAGCCCAAGTGCATCGGCCAGGTCGGTTCGCGTCAATGGCAAGGGCATGACATCATTGTCTGACCCGATAGCGGCCTGAAGGCGGCGCTGCAGCTCAAGAAGAAGGTGCCCGATCCGCTCCCGGGCAGATCGGCGACCCACGCGGACAATTTGCTCACGCAGGATGGATTCTTCCTGTACGGCTGACCACCAGAAGGCAGAAGCCAAAGGTCCGCTCTTCTTCAGCATAGTAATGAACTCATCGGCCTCAATGCGCATAGTCGCGGTGCGATTTACGGCCGTGACACCATGGTCCGCCTCAAGTCCAGCAAGTACCTGCAGGTCAAATACATCACCAGGAAGCATGAAGTTTACAATCTGCCGGCGGCCATCTTCCAATGTGCGATGCCGGATCGCCCAACCTTCCGTGAGAAGAAAAACATGTTTGGGACGCTGACCAACGCGGATCAGGTCATCCCCTGCCTCATAGGCTTTGTTCTGAGTCTGAAGCTTTTCAAATTCACTCCAGATGACATCATCCAGCGTTACATATTGTGATAGTCTGTTTCGAAATACCTGCATGGCCTGCAAACGTCTGGGCCCTGGTTTCGTTCCACATCATCAGGGAACTTCCATGCCGGTTCTGCGTTGCACTAGGGAATCTTGAATAGGAGACTCCCATGACGGGTAAGACTGAAACCATTCTCAAAGCCGAAGCCGAAAGCGATTATGCTGCGCTGAAAGATGACATCGCCATGCTGCGCGGTGATCTCAAAAGCATTATCGAAGATGTTCGCGGGCTGGCCAAAGTGAAGGCGCAGGACGGGATGGAAAAAGGCAAGGATCTGGCCGACAAAGCTGGAACACAGTTCAAGGAAACCCGTTCTGAGGTCGAAACACAGATTCGAGACAATCCTCTTGCAGCAGTGGGCATTGCCTTTGGCGCGGGCCTCATCATCGCGATGATGAGGGGCAAATAATAATATGGATGCCACAAAGGGGCGGCTCCTAGCGGCAGCTGTAGGAATCCTGTGTGGATTTTGCGGCATTCTCGCTTTGATGACGGCAGGGGTGCTGGCTCTGGCTGCCGTCATAGGCATGACTGCAGCGTGTTTTCTTGTGTCTTCCATCCTGATGCTGATTTCGGTCATCATGATGTATCTTTTCCTGAAGCCATATCGGCCCTCTTCGGAAGAGATTGATGATCTGGAAGACAGCACGGCAGATGCTCTGGCAGACCTGCCTTTTGATACTCTCAAAAAGCTGGTCGAAAAATATCCCGTATCTGTTACCGCAGGCGCATTGATCTTGGGCTACACGTTGGTACGCGACCCTAAAGCAGCGACAAGGCACGCCCAGAGGCTCTTGCTGGGGTTACTATAATTCTAGCCCTGGCGGCGCCTCGGGAGGCGACAAAGCCGCCAGGGTTTCCTATATATAAAGCATGAGATCTGTCCTGCTTATTGCATCTGCGGTCGGTGCTGGACTGGCACTTGGGCGCAAGTATCTGGAGCGCGGCGTTACCGCGCAGAAGGACAAGGCTATCCAGGATGCCGCGATCGAAACGCGCCGGCGCGTTAAACGGCATGCTCATGACTTTCTACGAAAGAGCTTTCGGCGCTTTGCCATCGCCACAGGATGTAAACTCACCATCCTCGCAGTGCTGTGGGGCATCTATCATACACAACTGATCGAGCGCGAGTTATTCGCCGTGCTAACAGGCATAACCCTAGCAATGTTCTTGTTGCGGGATATGTGGATCAGTTGGCCTTTTGTCTGGCTAGGAGCCGCAGAACTCTCCAAATATGGCTGGCGCCCTCGCCGCGCGCTCAGTGAAGTTGTAGCGGCTCGCGTGTTTCAGGAAGTTCTGACTGAAGCGCGCGCAACACCCACATCCCGCTCGACCAAAATTGTCCTGATGCTGGCGGGGCAAAGCCATGAAGGCGTGCATCTGGAAATCGCAACCGCAGTTGCCGCCGTAGCGCGAGACACAACATGGAATGACTTGCGGCCATTCCTGGTCTCTGCCGGCATAAAAATGGCTGCACTCACGACGATTTACTCTGTCAGTGTCTTTTTCCTGATGGCCTGAATAAGCTCAGGCAGCTCTGGCCATAAGTATTTCGGCATGCTGAACCAGCCGGTGCATTTGCGGCATATGGCTGACATCAGGCGCGTCACGGCGCGATGATAGCTGGGTCACACCGTTCAAACCATCCATCAGGATTGCACGGGCCCGGCTTACGCGGCTTTTGATCGTACCCGCGGAACAGCCCATGACCTCACCGGCCTCTTCATATGTCAGCCCGGCACCCAGAACGAGAATAATTGCGTCCCGCTGCTTAACCGGCAGGGCATAGATTTCCTGAATCGCGCGCGACGCATCATTTACCGTCTCTGCAGCGCAATGGTCGACCAGTGTATCCTCAAGATAGCCATGTTCGACATCGACAGTGCGCCACGAGCGCCGGCAATGCTGCAGATACTCATTCCGAACGATTCGCAGAATCCATGGGCGCATACTGGCAGTACGGTCGAACGTATCCGCTGCGCCCCAGGCTTTCAGGCAGGCGGACTGAACAATGTCGTCGGCCAGAGTTACATCATGACAGAGACTTCGCGCAAAGGCGCGCATTTGCGGAAGCATGGCTTCCAGCTCATCAACAAAAGACCAGTTTTCTACAGAACAGTCATCGCTCTTGCACATGATATCTTGTCCCCCGGTTGTTTCCTCAACCAAACCACCTAGCCCTTAGCGGGCACCTATTGAGAGGCATTTCTGCCCCAGATATTGCAGGGACACTCTGTGTCCACTGAAGCCCTGGGTGGAAATATGCATTTTCTTCCAAGCCTGCGACGCTATACGCATGAGAGAGAAACTGCCCTCTTTTTGCCATGCTATTTTGGAAGAAACACACTCTCCACATTCACTTTTTTGTTCTATCTTTCAGCATGATCACAGTTTCAGGTTAACGAACCGCGAATGCCGATCCTCAGACTTGAACGATGCCATAACCATCGCGGGGCCTATTATGCCGTTGCACGAACACCTTCAGGCCCTTTTGCCATCGTTGCGGCGCTATGCCCGCTCTCTCACGGGCAAACAACGTGAAGGAGATCAGCTGGTTGAAGACCTCCTGAATCAACTTCTCGAAGATAAGCTGGACCTAAGCCATACCGCCAGTTCGCGTCCCGCCTTTTACAAGGCGCTTGGGGATTTGGTAGACGTACAGATCGAGGCGAGCGACATCTTGCCGGAGTATCTGCGCCTTGCAAATACGACAGATCGCCGGGCACTTCTGCTGACCTCAGTCGAGAATTTCTCGGATGAAGAAGTGGCAGAGGCACTGGATATCGAGACAGATAGCGTTCAGGACCGCGTCAGGAATGCAACTGAGGAGCTTTTGTCTTCTCTGGCCACAACGGCCATGGTGATCGAGGACGAACCTTTTATCGCCTATGACCTGGCTACGACTTTGCGGGGACTGGGACATACTGTTCCTGCAACCGCGAACACGCATGCGCAGGCCGTTGCCCTTGCCAAAATGCACAAGCCTTCCCTTATCCTGGCAGACCTGCGTCTGGCTGATGAGAGCTCAGGTCTGGAAGCAGTCGAAGAAATTCAGGAATTCTGTAACGCGCAAGTCGTCTTTATTACGGCCTATCCGGAGCAATTGCTGACCGGAGACAAACCGGAGCCGGCCTTTCTCATCCCGAAGCCCTTCAAGACGAAAACGGTTACTGCCGTGGTGTGCCAGGCTTTACTTATGCACCAGATGGCCCGGTAAGCTCGCTACCCCAATCCAGGTTAGCGTGTCGGGACAGGATGCTCGCCGGAATAGTCGTAAAAGCCCTTTCCGACTTTCTTGCCCACCCAGCCGGCCTCAACATATTTCACCAGCAGCGGGCACGGGCGGTATTTGGTATCTGCCAGACCATCATGCAGAACCTGCATGATCGAAAGGCAGGTATCCAATCCAATAAAGTCTGCGAGGGTCAGAGGCCCCATAGGGTGGTTTGCGCCAAGGCGCATTGCCGTGTCGATGCTTTCAACCGTGCCAACGCCTTCATACAGCGCATAGACGGCCTCATTGATCATCGGGACAAGAATGCGGTTCACGATAAATGCCGGATAATCCTCGGCATTGGTCGTGGTTTTCTCCAGCCTGTTGGCAAAGTTGATAGCCAGCTCATAAGTTTCCTGGCTTGTGGCCAGCCCGCGAATAACTTCCACCAGCTTCATCAGCGGCACCGGGTTCATGAAGTGCAGGCCGATGAATTTCTCTGGCCTATCGGTCACGGAAGCGAGGCGTGTAATCGAGATGGAGGATGTGTTGGTCGCTAGATAGGTTTCCGGAGGCACGATCTCGCAAATAGAGCGGAAAATCTGCTCTTTCACTTCGCGTTTCTCTGTCGCGGCCTCGATCACAAAACCTGCAGCTTCATGGTCCTTAATGACCGTTGTCGGCTTGATGCGTGCCAGCGCAGTCTGCATTTCATCCTGATTGATGAGGTCACGGCTAACCTGGCGCACCATATTGCGCTCAATCGCTTTCATGCCGTGCTGCAGCGCATCTTCGGAGATATCGCTCAGGATAACGTCATATCCTGCGAGAGCGCTCACATGAGCAATCCCGTTGCCCATCTGACCCGCGCCAATCACGCCAATTGTCTTCAGGTCTGTCATCTCGCTTTTGCCCCAAGCTTGTTCAAAAAGACATGTCATATCGTGTTTGTGCAGTGCGTCAAACACAAGTCTATGTCGCAGCCTGGCTGTGCGTGTGCGCCATAATGTTGCTTTGCAAGCACAGCCCTGCGCTCAGCGGCGGAACACGAGAAAGCGGTTCAGGACAAAGTTCGTCGTAAAGGAGCCTGCGACCCCAATTGCGAAATAGATGCTTGCGAGAATACCGACAGGTGCTTTCCACGATTCCAGAAGGAAGATCAGGATCACTCTCACGAGACCAGCCAGCAACAGGACGGCGAGATTGCCCAGCAATCGATGATGCGAGACCCGTGATTCAGCGCTTCTGAATGTCCAGAACTCATGCACAAAATAGAACACGAAGCCGACCAGTATGAAGGAGACTGCGGCAGCCGAGGTGAGACTCAGATGCGTAGTATGAAACAGCGACAGGGTGAGAACATAATCCACACCCAGCGCACAGAGACTCACTAAAAAGTATCTCAGCCCCGTATTTCTGATCAGGGAGGAGCCCGACTGTTTATCCATCACGGCCTATTATCCCTGATTCCAAAGGCCTTTTGGCCGCGATCAGTAATGGTCCTTGCGGTAAGACGAAGCGGCCAGATAGGCGAGACGCCGGACTTCAGTGCGTCCTCTGGAAAGCGTGTCCAGTGTCAGCCCCACTGACAGCGACAGCATGGAAATGCCAAAGATGCCGATAGCGACAAAAAGTGTCGGGAAGCGCGGCACCAGACCAGTGTCCACATAAGTCATCAGGATCGGAATGATGAGAATACTGGCCATGAGAAAAAGCAGGGCCGCAACAGTGGAGAAGAATTCCAGCGGCTTCTCATCGCGGACAAGTCGACTGATCATCCGGAGTATACGCACGCCATCCCGCACTGTGCTCAGCTTGCTGGCAGATCCTTCGGGACGCGCGCGATAAGCCGTATCCATTTCGATGACGGGCAATTGCAACCGAAGGGAATGCACGCACAATTCCGTTTCGATCTCAAAGCCATTCGAAAGCGCCGGAAAACTTTTGACGAATTGTCGGCTCATCACCCGGTAACCTGACAGCATGTCACGGAAGCGATCGCCAAAGCTCATCCTGACCAGCCCAGCCAGCATCCAGTTTCCGAACTTATGCCCAAAGCGATAGGCGTCCTCATGGTCGCTTATTCGCGCGCCGCTGACCATGGCCAGACGATCCTCTACCAGCCGAGTGATCATGCGCGGAGCCGCCTCGGCATCATACGTCGCATCACCATCAGCCATGACATAAACGTCTGCCTCGACATCACTGAACAAGCGGCGGACCGCATTGCCTTTTCCCTGGTAAGATTCGTGGAGAACGACAGCACCAGCTGCGCGGGCAATTTCGGCTGTCCGATCCGAAGAATTGTTGTCACAGACAAATATGTCCGCCTGAGGCAGCGCCGCGCGGAATTCCTGCACGACCTGCGCGATGGAGGCCTCTTCATTGTAGCATGGAAGGATAATGGCAATCTTCAGGTCCTGTAGACCCAAAGTGTCGACCGTTCCGGCATCTGCGGGCACAGATCGCAAAAATGACTTGGCCATGTATCCACCTCAATCAGCTCTTGAGTCAGGAAAAAGCATAAGACTAACTGCCCTGAGCCCCAGACATTGCACCCTCTATAGCGAACCGACCTTAACAAAACGGAATACGGGCTCCTTTTGGCTCGCCGCCGTCCCAGTCGTCATGGCCACACCGATGCTCAGGCCACGAAAAAGCCCCCGGCGCATTATGCACCGGGGGCTTTTGAGAATTGATGCTTAATTGGATCAGAGCGCTTCGGTCAGCTCCGGAACAGCATTGAACAGGTCAGCGACCAGGCCATAATCAGCAACCTGGAAGATCGGAGCCTCTTCGTCCTTGTTGATCGCAACAATGATCTTGGAGTCCTTCATGCCGGCCAGGTGCTGAATGGCGCCGGAAATACCGACAGCCACATACAGCTCAGGCGCGACGATCTTGCCGGTTTGACCAACCTGATAATCGTTCGGGGCATAGCCCGCATCGACGGCGGCGCGAGAGGCGCCAACGGCGGCTTCCAGCTTGTCAGCCAGAGGCACAATCAAACGGTCGAACTCTTCCTTGGAACCGAGGGCACGGCCGCCGGAGACGACGCGCTTGGCGCCTGCCAGTTCCGGGCGGTCTGACTTGACCATCTGCTCGGAAACAAACTCCGACTTGAACGGACCTGCCGGGGCATCAACGGCTTCCACGGACGCGGAACCATCTTCGCCTGCAGCATCAAAAGCCGTACCGCGAACGGTGATGACTTTCTTGGCGTCGGAAGACTTCACTGTCAGGATGGCGTTACCAGCATAGATCGGACGCTCGAACGTGTCAGTATCGATCACATCGGTGATATCGGACAGCTGCATCACATCAAGTTTGGCTGCAATGCGCGGACCGATATTCTTGCCCATCGTGGTGGCTGGGATGAAGACGGCATCATAGCCATCCATCAGCGGCACAATCAGGGCCTCCATGGCTTCGGCAACCTGCTTGGCAACAGATGCGCCATCAGCGTGCAGCACTTTGCGAACGCCGGAAATCTTTCCAGCTGCCGCAGCGACATCGCCAGCACCTTCGCCCGCCACGAGGACATCCACATCGCCGCCGAATTTGGCAGCAGCAGTGACCACTTTATGGGTCGCGTCGTTCAGGGACGCATTGTCGTGTTCGGCAATAACAAGAACAGCCATTAGATCGCTCCCGCAGCTTTGAGTTTCGAAACCAGCGTGGCGACGTCTTCGACTTTCTCGCCCGCTTCACGTACCGGCGGCTCGGTCACTTTCACCACGGACAGGCGCGGCGCAATGTCGACACCGTAATCGCCCGGCGCCTTCTCATCGATCGGCTTTTTCTTCGCCTTCATGATGTTCGGCAGGGACGCATAGCGCGGCTCGTTGAGACGCAGGTCAACCGTTACGATGGCCGGTGTGGCCAGCTTCAGGGTCTGCAGACCGCCATCCACTTCGCGTGTCACTGTCAGGGCGTCACCGTCCTTTTCCAGCTTGTAGGCGAATGTAGCTTGCGGCCAGTCGAGCAGAGCGGCCAACATCTGGCCAGTCTGGTTGGAATCATCATCAATCGCCTGCTTGCCCAGCAGAACAAGATCCGGTTTTTCTTCTTCCACGACCTTTGCGAGCAGTTTCGCAACAGCCAGCGGCTCAACCGTTTCATCCGTCTTGATCAGGATGCCGCGGTCACCGCCCATGGCAAGCGCCGTACGGATGGTTTCCTGGGCTTGTTGCGGGCCGATGGAGACGATGACGACTTCCGTCGCCGTGCCGGCTTCCTTCATGCGAACAGCCTCTTCGACGGAGATTTCGTCGAACGGATTCATGGACATTTTCACATTGGCGAGATCGACGCCGGTCTGGTCAGGTTTGACCCGGACCTTCACATTATAATCGATCACGCGTTTGACGGGCACGATGACCTTCATACAAGCGCTCCAGATATCTGTTGGGGTTTAGACTTCGTGGACTGTGCCTATCGTCCCCAAATAAAAGACGCAAGGTTGACGTTAACGTAAGTGTCAATTTGGCGCGGAAAATTTTTGCAAATTCTACAGTCATTCACGCCCACAGGGGTGAAAATGGCTTGCATCCTCCACCTTGGCCATCCCGCCAACCTGCGCTAAACGCCACACTTTCCATCTTCCGAACCGATCCGACGAGGACTCACATGGCCGGCCACAGTAAATGGGCAAACATCCAGCACCGCAAAGGCGCGCAGGACAAGAAGCGCGCCGCGCTGTTCGCACGCCTTTCCAAGGAACTCACCATCGCTTCCAAGATGGGCGGGCCTGACCCTGACGGCAATCCACGCTTGCGTCTGGCGATCCAGAACGCGCGCGGCCAATCCATGCCAAAGGACAACATCCAACGCGCCATCGACAAGGGCCAGGGCGGCGGCGGCGATGACTATCTCGACATCCGTTACGAGGGCTTTGGCCCCGGCGGCGTCGGCATCATTGTGGAAGCCTCAACCGACAACAAGAACCGCGCCGCCACTGACATCCGCACGGCCTTCTCCAAGAATGGCGGAAACCTTGGCGAGACGGGCTCTGTCTCCTTCGGCTTCGACCAGGTCGGTGAAATCCAGTATCCGGCAGATGCTGGCAGCGAAGACGAGATGATGGAAGCCGCCATCATGGCTGGCGCCCAGGATGTCGAATCCGACGAGGAAGGCCACTGGATCTACACAGCGCGCGAAGACCTGCAGACCGTTGCCGACGCACTGGAAGAACATTTCGGGGAAGCCGTCGAGGCAAAGTCCGCCAAGCTGATCTGGAAACCGCAAAACACAGTTCCTGTTGAAGGCGACCAGGCGGACACGCTGATGAAGCTGCTCGATGTTCTGGACGATCTGGACGACGTTTCGAACGTCTATGACAATTCCGAACTCTCTGACGAGGAAATGGCGCGCCTGTCCGAGCAATAGGCGCTCTTAAATCCTGATCACCTGCCCGGTTTGAAACTGCCTGGCCAAGGCATTGACTCCTTCGATTACTCATGTACTTTGTTTTTCAAAGTACTCTATGGAGATCAAAATGAGTCCTCAAACCATGGCAGATGATCTTGCCTACATCCGCGACCTGGCTGAGGCTGGGAAAAATGCGCCGCTTCTAGGTGGCAGGTTTCTTGTCTTGTGGGGCGGCCTGACCACGGCCGCCTATATCGGCCACTACGCCATTGCCGAAGGCATGTTCGGCCTTCAGCCTGTAGCTTTCGCAATCATGTGGATTGCCTATGCCATCCTGGGTGTCGGCGGCATGTACTTGTTGAAGATGAGCTATCCCGACAGCAAACCTGGCCGCGCCTCAACGGGCAACAAGGTCTCTGCTCTTGTGTGGCAGGCTTCTGGCTATTTTCTCGGCGCCTACTTCCTTGGTGCCTTCCTGTCGGCGATGATTTTTGACGTCTTCTCACCGTTCCTCTGGTCCGTCCCGATGGTCGTCGGTCTCTACGGCCTGTCGCAATATGTATCAGGGGTGATCTCTAACACCGCTCCCCTCAAGCTGGCTGGTATTTTGGCCATGTTGAGCGTTGTTCCCGCCATCCTGCTCAGCGGTACGAATTATATGTGGCTGCTCGGGTCTGCCGTCGCGGCGGTTTGCGTCTTGGCGCCCGGTATCATCCTGATGCGTCATGAACCCAGCGAAACTGTCTGAGGTCCTCGATGACGGACACCAATCCCTTTGACCACTCCGACATCGACGATGTGATTCATGGCCGTTTGCGCCTTGGGGTCATGGCCTATCTCTCCACGGTCAGCCCCGCCATCTTTGGCGAATTACGAGACAAGGTGGGCGCCACGGATGGTAATCTGTCGACCCACCTGCGCAAACTGGAAGAGGCTGGCTATGTGGATCTCGAAAAGCTGTTTGTCGGCCGAAAGCCCCAAACACGAATCCACCTGACAGAAGCGGGTCGCAAAGCGTGGCTCGCCTGGCTCGACCGGATGCAGTCCCTTATGAAGGCTGCAGAATAGTTCATAATCTCAAGGGCCGATCAGGCGTATCTGGTCGGCCTTTGCTTTCCCCGTCTTAGCACCGACCTTCCAGCCGAGTGCCTCATACGCCTTGCGTGCACTCACATTCTGCATGTCGACATCCAGGCTGAGCGGCACACCTGTTTCCTGACGGGCGACTTCCAGCAAACCGCGACCCACGCCGCATAGCCGCCAATCATTATGCACGAACAAATGATCGACATAGCCTGTCGCCATTTTGAACGTCAGGAAGCCTATGACGCCCGACGAAGGCTCCTGAGCCACCAGCACGCGGGCACTCGCAAAGGCATTCTGCAGTACGGGCAGATAGGCTTGCCAATCGCCTCGCCAAGGGAAGGCGCGCAAGCTATCGCGAAAGATATGCAGGCACGCGATCCGGTCGTTCCGTGTGAACGGCCTGATGCTCCATCCGGCTCCTGCATGTTTGTACATGCAAAGCAGGCTAGGCAGAGACGGGCAGCGCGTCCAGCCGGGTTCGTGTCTTATGTCAGTCTGCCGCGCACTGTACGAGCTTGAGATTGCCGCCGCCGGTCTTGATGCTCTGCATCAGGCCCATCGAGACGAAATTGTCGAAATAGGTTTTCGAAATCGCGTCCTGCGCCGCTTCGCTGGCCTTCTGCCGTTCGCCGGGCGGCAAGCTGGCAATGCGAGCCTTTTGCTCATCGTACAAATTTTTCACTTCGCCGGCGCCCATACGTGCAGATTCCTCATCCCACTCGCCACCATCCTCCGCGATGACAACGTAAGGCGCATTATCGCCCGCATACATCATGCTGCGAAACAACAGCACCCAGCCGATGGGCTGCGGTTTTCCGAGGCGGAATTTTTCAACGAACATGACCTGGTGTGTCATCTTGCCGAGCGTGTCCTCGGTCTCCTTCGATTTGACGCGCGCCTCGCCGGTCTTCACCACCAGCATGTCTGCCTTGCAGGCCTCATCCTTGAATGCGCTGAACTGGGTGATGTCGCCCACGGCAGCCAGAAAGTCCTGCTGCTCCTTGATCTTCTCGGCGGCCACGGCTTTGCCGAAGGCCTCGGTTGTCTCGATCATGATTTTCACGGTCGCGGCATTGTTTTCAAGTTCCGCAGGCACAGGGCGGCAGGGTTTGCCATTGGACGGGCGCTCTCGGCAGGCGAGCGTCTGGGTCTTCTCGGCCAGCGTCTCCAGCGGATTGGCGGCCTCGTAATAACCGTAGCCCTTGAATTCCTTGATATGCGCGATCTCCTTGTCGAGCGCCGCGCGTTCCTCCGGCGTGTAGCGGAACACTTCGCCCCAGCGGAGGCTGCCCAGCACATCAACATGCGCAATCATACGCCAGTACTGATCCATCACGAACATCTTGGCCTGGTGCTGTTGCGGCAGGTCTGTGCCGTCAGGCTGCTTGCAGGCCATTCCAGCCACGCTGGCCTTAGCTTGCTCCAATGCGGCGTCCACTTGTCCACGAACCTCGGGTATCACCATGGCTTTCAGGTCCGCCGCTCTGATCGCGAGAATGGATTCCGATGCCAGTACGTTGATCGGGTCAGTCCAGTTGCACGTCTTCGCCGCTTCCGTGATCTTAGCCACGTTTGACAGTTCCGCGAGGATCGCATTGGGATTGGGCGCCGCTGGCTCAGGCGCACGCGGGTCAGCGGCCTGCGCCAAAACAGGCTCGCCCAGCAGGGCAAGACATAAGGCTGCCCCAATCAATTTCATGCACCGGATCATTGAAACGTCCCCCTGAATTCAATCAGGGTTTAGTCTATTCCCGGTTTTGGCTAGCGCAGAAACACCCCTAGGGGGGATGCCTGCCTACATTTGCATCGTCCAGCCTTCGACAGCCATTGCCGCCTGACGCACAGCTTCCGACATGGTCGGGTGGGCGTGAGACGTACGGGCAATGTCCTCAGAGGCAGCGCCGAATTCCATTGCGACGCATAGTTCAGCAATCATCTCGCCAACGCCGACACCGATCATGTGTGCGCCAAGGATGCGATCCGTCTTCTTGTCCGCCAGAATTTTCACGAACCCTTCGGTCTCGTGATTGGTGCGCGCGCGAGAGTTGGCCATGAAGGGGAATTTGCCCTTCACATATTCCACGCCCTCTTCTTTCAGCTGCTCCTCGGTCTTCCCGACCCAGGCCATTTCCGGCTTCGTGTAGACGACGCTCGGCACCAGATTGTAATCCACATGACCTGCCTTGCCCGCAATCAACTCGGCCACGGCAACGCCGTCATCTTCCGCCTTGTGGGCAAGCATCGGCCCATGAATGCAATCGCCAACAGCCCAGACACCGTCAGCCGCCTTGAAGTGACCATCGGTCACCTGCACAACGCCGCGCTTGTCCGTCGTAACGCCCACGGATTCGAGGCCGAGGCCTTCGGTATAGGGCTTGCGACCAATTGCAACGATCACGGCATCTGCGTCCAGAACTTCGGTTTCGCCGCCAGAAGCTGGCTCCATGCTCAGTTTGAGCTTGGATTTCAGCTTCTCAACACCCGTCACCTTCATGCCAAGACGGAAATTGAGGCCCTGTTTCTTGAGAACTTTCTGGGCTTCCTTGGCGATCTCATTGTCTGCGCCCGGCATGATGCGGTCGAGATACTCAACCACCGTCACTTCGGAGCCGAGACGCGCCCAGACGGAGCCCATCTCCAGGCCGATCACGCCTGCACCAATCAGGATCAGGCGTTTCGGTACAGACGTCATCGAAAGGGCGCCCGTGTTCGTGACAACGCGCTCTTCGTCAATCTCGATGCCCGGCAGGTTTGCCGGCTCGGAACCCGTCGCGATCACGATGTTCTTTGTGTCCAGCGTCTGCGTCTTGCCGTCTTCGCCGGTCACTTCGACCTTGCCCTTGCCGAGGATCTTGCCGCGGCCTTTGACATAGTCGACCTTGTTCTTCTTGAAGAGGAACTCGATGCCCTTGGTCAGGCCGTTCACGGCTTCGGTCTTCTGGGCCATCATCTGGTCCAGATCGAGTTCCAGCTTGCCGGTCTTGATGCCCATGCCTGCAAAGTCATTTTGCGCCGTGGCGAACAGTTCAGAGGCGTGAAGCAGAGCCTTTGACGGGATGCAGCCCACATTCAGGCAGGTGCCGCCAAGCGTGCCACGGGATTCAATACAGGCAACCTTCAGCCCGAGTTGTCCTGCGCGAATTGCGCAATTGTAGCCGCCGGGGCCGCCACCGATAATGACGACGTCGTATGTCTCAGCCATGGGGAAATCTGCCTTGGTCTAGGGGCTCAAAGGAATGAGCCGCCAAACTAGGCATTTTACTTCTGAAATCAATGCGACAGGCTCTGCAGAATTGGATTAGCTGCGTTTCGTTACGGCAAGGCCCACGAAAAGTAGCCACAGAACACCTGTCGTAATGGCCTCATCCATCCACAGCACCGGGTCCGCACCTGACGCCGCCATCAGTCCGGCGAGCAGCGTGAACAGCAAGATGCCCACCAGAAGGATCCATTTTCCGACAGACTGCCGGAAGATCAGCAGCAAACCGCCAAGCACCATCACACCTGTCGCGACAAGACGCACCAGACTGGTCGGAGGCTGCAACAGGGCATCAGACACACTGCTGCCCCGGCTGACCACGATATTCACGGCATGCAGACCGCCCCAGAACAACCAGGCCGCGATCAAAGTGATCAGCACGGCCAGCAAGCGCCAAATGATAGACATTGCATCCTCCCCTTTTCTTTTATCCGGAAAGGGTAGGGCGAAGCCTCACCTACAGCAAATGGAAACAGATATGCCTGCCGGGAGCCGCTCTAGCCAGCACGACGACGGCGCGCCTGCATCTTGCGGCCATGCAAGGCAAAACTGGCACGCTGACGCGCCACCGCAGCTGGCACGAAAGTGGGCTTCGGCTTGCGGACAACAGCCGGAACATCCTGGGCCGGGCTATGCGCCTGCACTTGCGGGGCCAGCGGCGTGGTCAGCAGCATGGGGACATCTTCTGCCTTGGCAGGCTGAACCTCACGACGCGGACGCACACGCAACTCCCAGACAGCGAAGAACAATAGAATGGCACCGACACAGACCCCGGCAATCGCGCCTTCTTCCGCGCTGGGGTCACGCCACCAGCCTGGCTCGAACGTCACGAGATAGAGGCAGGGAATACCGGCGAGAAGGCCATAGAGATACCACAGCACCCCGCCGCGGCGCCGGGCCGCAACCATGATGCCAGAGCTGTAAAAGCACAGGGATGCAATCAGGTACGGGCCGCCATGGGCGATGCCCAGCTGGCGCCAGTCCACGCTTTCAAGACCTGAGGCAATGTCATCCTGCACGATCCAGCTCATCACCATCATGATGGAAGGCCAGCGAACAGCCGTCAGCGCGCCAAAGGCAAAGGCGATCGCATAGACTGTCAGCAGGATGGCAATAAGACGGCGAAGCATCCCTTCGCGTAGCATGCGCGTAGTAACTGCCCGCTGAACAGGATGTTGCGAATTTCATCTATCTGGCGATGGAAGGGAAATGGCCTTTTAG
The DNA here is from genome assembly GCF_000682755.1 of Hyphomonas beringensis. Classification (GTDB taxonomy): domain Bacteria; phylum Pseudomonadota; class Alphaproteobacteria; order Caulobacterales; family Hyphomonadaceae; genus Hyphomonas; species Hyphomonas beringensis. The sequence goes on along the minus strand of NZ_AWFF01000098.1, from coordinate 51,000 downwards.
TTTTCTGCCGCGTCCTGGGCGCCGCAAATGCGGGAATCTATGCAATAGTTCAGCACACCCATCGCCAGGTGCGGCGTAAGAGCTGCAGCGTCATCCACGCCTGCCTCTTCATCTGCCGCAATACGGAACAGGCCCCGCACACTTTCCTGTTGGCGAAGCGCCGTGCGCATCAACCGCGTGATATAATCGACAGGCGCCGCAATCTCGCTGAAACCACGCTGCGGAGACACTGGAAGCCGCGCATCTTCAGGCACAACCATGGCGATCATGGATTGCGGCCCCAGCGGCGGACCGGCCTGCAGGCCCGGCTCTCCGAAAAGATCTTTTGCCAGATAAACATCCTCGCCCGCTTCCCGTACAGGCCAGGCGTCTATGGCCTCCATCGGGTTGGGGTAGAGCTGCGTCAGCACTTCATTGGAATTGTAATCGAACAGCACCAGCTTGCCCCGCACAGGCAGCGTGACTTTCAGGTCCACCATTTCGCCATTCTCGATCACAGACACGGGTTCACCCGCCGCGTTCACCAGCGTCACCGGCATATCCACAACGATCTGCTCAAAATCCTGCTGCACGCTGGAAACGAGATCCGGCACACCGCGCGTCGGCGCGGGCAGATCCGCCGCCTGAATGAAGTTCGCATCAGGCACATGGGATTTCACCCAATCCGCATAGGCAGAGATGCGGGTATAGGCACCGGGGCTCTCCTCGCGTCCACAACCCACACCCCAGCTGACGATGCCGATCTGGTAGGGGCAACCATTCTTGTCATACTTTACAAGCGGGCCGCCGCTATCGCCCTGGCAGGCATCCTTGCCGCCCTGTTCCAGCCCCGCGCAGATCAGATGATTGTCGACAATCAGGGATTGGTAAGCTGCCGGATACCCTTCCAGCAGCGAGGCTCTCCTCAGACGCTTTTGACAGACGGATGCCTCCACGGTCGGCGCGGAAGTTTCCTGCAATACGAGACTCGGTGCTGCTAGCGCAAAGTTTCGTGCATTCTGCCATTTTGTGCGTTCGCCGAGCTCCAATTCTTCCAAGTTCCCAAAACCTGCAACCCAGGCTTCTTCGCCTGCCTTGGAAAGACGATCTGTCGACGCATCAACAGACAGCGTGGCAAGCGGCCCCGTCCAGGGGTCCGCCAGTTTCAGCAAGGCGATGTCAGCGCCCTTGTAGATATCTTCGGCCCCGGCATAGTCCGGATGCGTAATGACTTGGGTCACAAAAGACCCATGCGCATTGCCAGGCATGTATCCCAGATCTTCCGTACCGAGCTGAATCCGGATGGCGGCCACTTTGCGCAAAGGCGCGCCTGCACCTGCGGACTCATAGGCAAAGACGCGGCCGCTATCCTCAGACACGGCAAAGCCTTCAACACAATGTGCCGCCGTCACTATCCATTGGGGAGCGATCGCCGCACCGCCGCAGACATGGTACGTTTTCTCGCGCATGCGCAGCTGGATGGAGGCAATGCCCGGCCAGTTCTCAAGATGTGCGCTGACCCCGCCGACGACCTTCGCGCCGCTCGGCGTGTCGTCCACGCGGCAGGTCCGCTCCTGAGCGCTCGCCACCAAAGGCAAGGCAATCGCCGCAAGGGAAAATGTAAGTGACTGCAAAGCGCGCATATGCGTCGTCCTCCCGGGCAGGAGGTTAACCATAGCGCTTTCATTCCGCAAAGCGTTTGGTTCGGAGGTCTTAGCCCGCGAAGGCTTTCTCGATGACGAACTCTGCCGGCGCTGCGTTCGAGCCCTCTGTCAGACCCGCCTTGAGCATTAGATCCTTCACGTCCTGGATCATCTCCATGGAGCCACAGATCATCACGCGATCCGTTTCCGGATTAAGTGGCGGAACGTTCAGATCCTCAAACAGCTTGCCTGTCTCGATCAGGGTCGTGATACGGCCCTTGTATTCATAGTCTTCGCGTGTGCAGCTGCCATAGCGGCGCAGCTTGCCCTGGGCGAGTTCACCCAGAAATTCGTGATTGAGCGTCTCTTCAACGATCTCCTTGGAATATTCCAGTTCAGCCGCTTCCCGACAGGTATGTGTGACGATCACTTCGTCGAATTTTTCATAGGTCTCCGGATCGCGCACAACGCTTGCGAAGGGCGCAAAGCCCGTGCCGGTGGAGAAGCAATAGAGACGCTTGCCCGGCACCAGCGCATCATGCACCAGCGTTCCGGTCGGCTTCTTGCCCAGCAGAACCTTGTCGCCCGGCTGGATCTTCTGCAGACGCGAGGTCAGCGGGCCATCGGCCACCTTGATGGAGTAGAATTCCAGTTCCTCATCCCAGCTCGGGCTGGCAATGGAATAGGCACGCAACAGCGGACGGCCATCATCCTTGTAGAGGCCAATCATCACAAACTCACCAGACCGGAAGCGGAAGGTCGACGGGCGGGTCAGGCGGAACCGGAATAGCCGGTCCGTATAGTGCTTCACCTCAAGGACGGTTTCCTCGGTTGGCGCGTTCGGGTTCACCTTTTTGGCGGCAGCGGGGGCAGGGGATGCTTCTGCTGTCATGTCTTGGCTCTTGCTCCTTACGGGTACGCGGCGTCACATGACGCCTTAGCCGGACAAATGCAATGCACACGGCGAACACTTCAGATTTACTGAAGAGTCCCAGTGCACGGCGTTGCGGACCTTTAAAGGCAAAATTGAGAACGGTTTGCAATAGTGGAAACTGCGTAATGCGCGCTTATGGCCCATTAAGGCAAACAAAAGGCCTAGAGCGGGGCGCTTCCAGAAACCCAATGAATGTCCGGATCTGCCATCTGATAGCTGCCGTCCAACTCATAGATGTTCTGGTACCCATAGCCATAGAGATTGATGAAGGACGGCGCGCTAGAGCGGAACCAGCGTGACATCATCCATGAAATTGTTGTTGCAATAGATCAGGATGTGCGTGGCTATAGAGGGAATTGTGTCGGCCAATTTGGCATTCGTGAAATCGGAAAGTTCAGATGAACAGCGCCATCGATATGCCCCTTCACATAGGCCACCTGACGACGTGTCTCCAGAACCAGTGTCCCGTCTTCGGCTTTCATCTTGTTGAACGCGTCCCGATCAACCAGCCGCGTCTCGCGATACGCAGACACCTCATCTGTCAGCGCGGCAAAGCCCTCATAGTCGACTTGATCTTCCTGAGCCTCTAGAGGAAGCCCACAGCCGATAAAGGTGGCGAGGGTGAGAATCCCCAGAATTGCGTTTCTTTTGACACCCATAGCGCCAGTCCTTTCTGCATCCCTCCCCAGAGCTTACATCATCAGGATTACCGCGAATTGAGGCGGTAATGGGCAATTTGAAAGGGTTTTGTAAGGATAATCAGGCGCGCGGATGCGCTGCGGAGTGCACATCCCGCAGACGTTCGCTGTCTACGCCTGTATAGACCTGAGTCGTTGAAAGCGAAGCATGTCCGAGCAGGGTCTGGATCGCCCGAAGGTCTGCGCCCCCAGCCAGAAGGTGTGTCGCGAAGGCGTGCCGCAAGGCGTGGGGGGTCGCCGTATCCGGAAGGCCAAGGATCGCACGCAGCTTTTGCACCAGGCCCTGAATGAGACGCGGATTCAATGCCCCGCCCTTGGCCCCGCGAAACAAAGGATCATTCGGCCCCAGCCGATACGGACACACCTCAGCATATGCTTCCATCGCATGCCGCACGGCTGGGATAAGTGGTACTATGCGCACCTTGTTGCCTTTGCCGGTGATCCTCAGACGCTCTGGCGCGGGGATGTGAGACCCGGTGAGACTGAGCGCTTCAGAGATGCGCAGCCCTGCGCCATACAGCAGTGACAGGACGGCGGCGTCCCGCGCATTGATCCAGGCTTCGGTGTCCGGGTCTGACGCGGCCTCGTCGATCAGATCCTTTGCCGCTTCAACCGAAACCGGTCGTGGCAGGCGCTGCGGCCGTTTCGGACCCTGCAGATAGGCGATCTCGGCATTCTCGATGTCATGCGCGCGGCCCAGCCAGCGGTACAGTGCCTTAACCGACGACAGGAGGCGCGCAATCGAGGCATCGGACAGCCCCTCACGCCGACGCTGCGCCAGAAAGGCCCGCACTTCGCGTGCGCGCAACTTCCCAAGGCGTTTCGGCGTCGGCTCTTCTTCCAGATAAGTCTGCAGAAACCTCAGAAACCCGGCCAGATCGCTCTGATAGGCCTCAACCGTCTTGGCCGCCATGCGGCGCTCATTCTGCAAGTATGACGTGAAGGCGGCCAAGGTTTCCATCACGCCATTCTGTCAGAGCAGGCTTAAGGTTCAGTTGCGGCGTGCCGCACCCCTCTGACGAGAATAGCTGGCTCTCCGTTACATTGGACCGGATGGGTAAGGACAGCCCAGACAAGAATATCGCGGGCAAAAAAGAAGGGCAGCCAATAAGGCCGCCCCTCAATACTCTACTCGTTTACTCTACTATTCATGAAGGTAAACAAATACTGCTTAACCGTTCATGAATGACTCTTCGCAGATTTCAGCTTTGTTTGGCAAGAAGATTGCGAATTTCTTCCAGAAGCACTTCCTGGCGCGGGGGCGCAGATGGAGCGGCTTCTTCCTTTTTCTTCATTCTGTTCATGCCTTTAACGATCAGGAACATGACAAAGGCCACGATTATGAATGAGATGACGGCAGCAATAAAGTTACCGAGTTCAACCACTGCGGCCTCTTTCACCACTTCGCCAGCTGCGTTCACCTCGGCAGGGGAAATCGTGTAGGCAATCTCTGACAGATCAATGCCGCCCATTATGGGTGCCAGAAGCGGCAGGAAGACGCCCTGAATAAAGGCCGTCACGACTGTCGCGAAGGCGCCGCCCATGACAAAGCCGACGGCCATGTCGATGAGATTCCCCTTCATCGCAAATTCTTTGAATTCCTTCAGCATAAAGGCCCCTTTTCTCAATATACCGCCGGTTGGAATGATCAGAGATTAGCTGCCCATTCGGCAAAATCGTCAAGCGCGTTCATCACGCGCGCGAACCCGGTCAGCCTATCTCGCCTCGGGATCCTCGCCGCCGTTTACGCGGGCGCGCAATTCCTTGCCGGCCTTGAAGAAGGGCACGGCCTTGGCCGGGACACTGACGGCTTCGCCTGTCCGGGGGTTACGCCCCTTGCGGGCATCACGCTGGCGCACGGAAAAGGCCCCGAAACCGCGCAGTTCGACACGGTCCCCGCGGGCAAGCGCCGCACCGATCTCGTCCAGAATGACATTCACCACCCGCTCCAGATCTTCCTGGCGCAGATGGCTATATTCCATGGCGAGTTTTGCAATCAGTTCTGACTTCAGCATGTCTTTGATATTACACGCATTTGCGGCGGGAGCGCTAGGCCCCCGCCGCAAACATTTCATCAATTTTAGAATACGGATCCGAAGACCGTATCAGCCGGCTCAGGCGCTCTTGAGTTCTTCAGCCTGAGCTTTCCATTCTTCGCCTTTGCCAGAGGTGCCGACTTCCTCTTCGAGGACGGCAATCTGGGCATCTGTCAGCGCAGCGATCTGCCAGAAATGGTAGATACCAGCTTCATTCAGCTTCTTCTCGAAAGCCGGACCAACACCTTTGATCTCCTTCAGATCATCAGCATCGCCCTGCGGGCCCGAAAGGCGGCCTTTCTCGTCGAGAGCAGACTCGTCAGCCGTGGCCTGACCGTCGGTGGACGGCGGCGTCGGGTTGACCTTGTCGGACGTTTCCTTGGACGTACCGGAAGACGCCAGGGCTGCACCCAGGATGTCACCCAGAGACGCGCCGGCATCCGCAGAACCGTATTGTGCGACGGCTTCTGCTTCTTCCGCGATTTCCAGGGCTTTGATCGACAGGGACACACGGCGGGAGCCGCGATCCACGGAGATCACCTTGGCGTCGACCTTGTCGCCTACAGCGAAACGCTCAGGACGCTGGTCAGCGCGGTCACGGGACAGGTCGGAGCGGCGGATGAAGGATTTCATCGCCGGGGAACCGAACTCAACCTCGATACCGCCGGACGTGACTTCCGTAACCGTACAGGTGACCGTGGAGCCACGCTTGACGGCAGCGCCGCCATCAGCCGGGGCTTCAATCGGGTCGCCAGACAGTTGCTTGATGCCGAGCGAGATACGCTCTTTGTCAACGTCAACGTCGAGGACCTTGGCTTTGACCATGTCGCCCTTGTTGAAGGACTCGATGGCCTGCTCGCCAGACTTGTCCCAAGCGATATCGTTGATGTGAACCATACCGTCGAGGTCCGGGCCGAGGCCGACGAAGAGACCGAATTCCGTGATACCACGAACTTCGCCTTCGATTTCGGTGCCGACCGGATGCTCTGCCAGGAAAGCGGTCCACGGATTGTCCATGGTCTGCTTCAGGCCGAGAGAGATACGGCGCTTCTCGGAATCAACGTCCAGGACTTCCACATCGACTTCCTGAGAGGTCGACAGGATTTTGCCCGGATGGACGTTTTTCTTGGTCCAGCTCATTTCGGACACGTGGATCAGGCCTTCGACACCATCTTCCAGCTCCACGAAGGCGCCGTAATCGGTGATGTTGGTAACCTGGCCCTTGAGGCGTGCGCCAACCGGGTAACGTGCGTCGATGCCGTCCCACGGATCGGAGCCGAGTTGCTTCATGCCGAGCGAGATACGCTGGGTTTCCGGATTGATCTTGATGATCTGGATTTCGACTTCCTGACCAACTTCGACCACCTGAGACGGGTGGTTGATGCGCTTCCAGGACATGTCGGTAACGTGCAGCAGGCCGTCGATGCCGCCAAGGTCAACGAACGCACCGTAATCGGTGATGTTCTTGACGATACCCTTGCGGACATCACCTTCAGCCATATCGGAGACGATCTCTGCGCGCTGTTCGGCACGGCTCTCTTCGAGGATCGCACGGCGGGACACAACGATGTTGCCGCGTGCGCGGTCCAGCTTGAGGATCTGGAAGGGCTGAACTTCGCCCATCAGCGGGCCTACGTCGCGCACAGGGCGGATATCGACCTGAGAGCCCGGAAGGAAGGCATTCACGCCGCCAAGATCGACGGTGAAACCGCCTTTGACGCGGCCGGAGATAGCACCTTTGACGGGCTCTTCGGCGTTGAAGCTCTTTTCCAGTTTGATCCAGCGCTCTTCACGGCGGGCCTTGTCGCGGGACAGGACAGCGTCGCCAAGGGCGTTTTCGATGCGATCAAGGTAGACATCAACGATGTCGCCGGATGCCGGCTCCTTGTCTTCCATCGAGAATTCTTTGAGTGGGATACGGCCTTCGGTCTTGAGGCCGATATCTACCAGCACCGCATCATTATCGATACGGATCACAGTTGCCGGGATGACCTGGCCTTCCTGCATGGCGCTGGCGGCCGTGGATGATTCAAACATTGCTGCGAAATCATCGGTCGACGGGTTCATTTTATCAGACATTTGGGTTCCTTCGGCGGATCGAACGGCTCAGGGCGGACATGCACCATTGCAGCCCGCTCAGAACGACCCGAGAGCGTGGTCTCTTGAATTTGAAGTGGTGCAACCTGTTTGGATTTGAGGCTGAAAAGCCCCCTCAGGTGCGGTTTCCACGAGCGAGAGCAGCCTCTATGGCTGCCAGCGCCTTTTCCACTGCGGCTTCTATAGAGAGCTCAGTCGTATCAATCAAGACAGCATCTACCGCCATTTCTGCCGGGGCATCCTTGCGGGACTGGTCTCTCTTGTCGCGCACGCGGAGCTGTTCGATCACAGCCTCCAGCGTGACATCTTCGCCATGACTGCAGAGTTCCTTCCAGCGCCGATAGCCACGTTCTTCAACGCTGGCATCGATCCAGAGCTTCACATCGGCGTCCGGCGCAATCACGGTGCCGATGTCACGGCCGTCCAGCAAGGCACCCAAATCCTGTGTCGCAAAGGCCCGTTGCAGTTCAAACAGCGCCTGACGGACTTCAGGAATGACGGCCACGACACTGGCCGCCTTACCGGCCTCTGCCGTACGCAATTCGGCCTCCTGATAGTCTGCCAGATCCAGGCTGCGAGCCAGATCCGCCAACGCCTGCGCATCATCCAGTGGAACGCCGGCTTTCAGCGCGGCAACAGCTGTCGCGCGATAAAGCCGGCCTGTATCCATATGCGGCAACCCGTAATGGGCTGACAGCCGCTTCGCGATCGTGCCTTTGCCCGACGCCGTGGTTCCATCAATGGCGATAATCATGGGGGCGGGAGGTGAACGAACCGGCCATTCAAGTCAAGCAGCTCAGGCCGTCTCTTCTTCCCCAACGTCCACAAAGCCTTTCCAGCCACTCATATAATCAATGAATGCCTGTCCAAGACCCTCATTGCGCAGGTGGGATGCCGGCACCGGAAGGGAGATCGGTTCAAAGTCCGGATCGGCGGCAACTTTCTCCGGGAAATCATGATGCAGGATGGCGCCGCGGCCAATCACAACAAAATCGAGCCCCGCTTCCATCGCTTTCCGGCAGGCTGCGCCCGTCGTCAGCTTGCCCGCTGCACCAAGGCGTACATTCCCGCGCTCCAGATCCGCGAACCAGCCAATCAGGTCACGATCCTGATAGGCTTCATCCTGTGGCAGCTTGAAACAATTCCATAGTGACATGTCGAGATAATCGATCTTGCCCTCACGCATCACCTTCTGGGCCACGTCCCGCACTTCCATCAAATCCATGCCGAAACGTTCCGGAGACAGGCGCAGCCCGACAGAAAAGTCAGGCCCGCACGCGGCGCGGATGCCATCAATGATTTCCTGGGTCAGGCGGAAACGGTTTTCCAGAGACCCGCCATACTGGTCGTCACGCTGGTTTATCTCGGCGCTGAGGAACTGGCACAGCAGATAACCATGCGCGCCGTGCACTTCGACGCCATGAAATCCGGCCTTCTCACAGCGGAGGGCCGCTGCAATGAAATCATCACGCACCTTTTCCACTTCGGCCAGTGTCATGGCCCGCGCGTCAAACTCCTCATTGTCTGACGGGCAGACCGGTTTGCCATCGATCAGATCATGCGGGGTGCGCATGCCGGCATGATGCAGCTGCACCACAGAATGCGTGCCGCTGGCATTCAGCTTCGTCGCCAGTTCGGTCAGCTTCGGCAAATGGCGGTCATCATAGACGCCCAACTGGCCGGGAAAGCCGATGCCATGGGGGTCAATCTGCGCAGCCGCCGTCATCACGACGCCAAAGCCGCCCTGCCCGCGCATATCCAGCCAGTGGATTTCATCCTCGCTGAGCGTGCCATCGGCATGGCTCTGCTGATTGGTCAGGGGCGCCAGCATGAAGCGGTTCTTCATGGCCGGGCCATGGGCGAATGTCAGGGGGGAATCAAGATCAGTCATGGATGTACTTTGGGGTTGGGAGTGGGAAGGTCAATTCTGCCGTTGGGGCAGAGGGGCTAGCGGACGACATTCAGCGCTGCGCCGAGTGCGGTGCGGTTGTCCGGGTCGATGACTGCGAAGACGATTTCGGCATCCCGCACGGCCGGGTGACGAGCGCAGACTGTGACGGCGATATGGGCGGCCTGTGCGGGCGGGTAGCCATAGGCGCCGGTCGATATGGCGGGGAAAACAATCCTGTTCAAGTTCCTCTGGCCGAGTTCGGTCAGGCAATTGCGGTAGCAGTTCGCCAGAATGTCCGCCTCGCCATTCTGCCCGCCATGCCAGACCGGCCCGACCGTATGGAAGATAAGGCGCGGGGCGAGGCCGAAGCCGTCGGTGACGCGCACTTCCCCCGGCGGGCAGGGGGCGAGCGGGCGGCAGGCCTCTTTCAGCGCAGGCCCGGCGGCATAATGGATCGCGCCATCCACCCCGCCACCGCCCATCAGGCTGGAATTGGCGGCATTGACGATCACGTCCGTCTCCACGTCGAGCAGGCTGCCGGGATAGAGAACGACACGGGGCATTGTGTTATTGTATTGACTGTGAAACCAGGCGTACATGCCAAAAGAGCCGTTCCCGAGAATGAACGTCTAGCGCCCTCCGACCTGTGAGCATTCCGGAGAAAAAAACAGGGACGGGGCGGTTTGAAACCTTGTGGAAGTGGCACCCCGAAGCGGCGTTAATCGCCCCCATCTGCCAACGGTCTTTCAAGATTTTACTGGCCTTGGCGTTGACGACGACAATCAATTTTGGGGAAGCAATTTCGAGAACGCGTTCAAACATGTCCAATTGGACAGACCGAAAACCGTCATTCCTAGCTAAAAGATCCAAACCCCGTTTTTGGCTTGTTTCTCTGAATTGGAAAAGATCGATGTGGTCCCAGTTTTTATAGCTTAGAAAACTTGCCATTTCTCTGTGCTGAGCAAAAAAATCGTATTCATTGCGGGACTCAAAGCTAAAATCGTCATCAACTTCATGCGCGAACGCGTTTCGATTTTTCCATAAATAATGTTCGCGAATTGAGTTGAAATCGACGCCTTTACTTCGGAAGAATTTGGCTGTTCTACCCTCAACAAAGGAGGGGTTGAAGCCGACGAAAGTGATGGTTTTTTTATTCAACGGCTCGAAGTATTTGGGAACGAGGATGTTCGGTTCTGAGCGTGCTAGCTCAGACCAAATATTGTCGAGTTCTTCGTTGATTTGAGTAATGATCGTCTATGTCTCCGAAATATCCGCGCCCAACTCCGCCATATGGCTCAGGAAGTCCGGATACGATGTATCGATCATGGAGATGTCGTCGACCCGCACAGGGTTCTGTGCCGCGGTGCCCATGATGAGGGCGCTCATGGCGATGCGGTGGTCGTGATGGGTCTCGACGAGGCCGCCGCCCGGCACCTTGCCGGCGCAGCCCTGTACGGCAAAGCCGTCCGGGCGCTCTTCGGCCTCCACACCATTTGCGCGCAGCATGGCAACCGTCGCGCCGATGCGGTCAGATTCCTTGACGCGTAATTCTTCCGCGCCGGTCACGATCGTGTCGCCTTCCGCAAAGGCGGCGAGGACGGCAAGTATCGGAAATTCATCAATCATGGACGGCACAAGGCGTTCCGGCACAGCCTTGCCCTTCAGCGCAGCGGCCCCGGCATGCAGATTGATCAGGCGCTCGCCCGCCGCATCGCCGGCTTCCTCGGCGCCAAGGTGTGCGCCCATCAGATTTGCCACATCAAAAAAGCCGGACCGTGTCGGATTAGACATAACACCCTCGACTACGACATCGCCTTCGGGTGACAGAATGCCCGCTGCAATCAGGAAGGCTGCTGAGGACGGGTCGCCCGGAATGGCGGCCTCGATGGCGCTCAGCGCCTGACCTCCTTCAACCGCAATCCGCATGCCGCCGCCTGGCTGAGGCGTGACATCCACCGTCGCGCCAAACCCCCGCAGCATCCGCTCCGTATGGTCGCGCGTGGGTTTCGCCTCTTCCACAATGGTTGTGCCATCTGCCGACAATCCCGCCAGCATGACAGCAGACTTGATTTGCGCAGAGGCATGGGGCGGCGAATAGGTAATGGCTTTCAGGTCATCCGTACCGACGATAGAAAATGGCAGCTGCCCGTCCGGCCCGGACGTATCCAGCGCGCGCATCAGGCGCAGCGGCGTCAGGATACGCTTCATCGGGCGCGATCTGAGGCTTGCATCCCCCGTCATTTCCACTGCGATGGGATAGCCGGCCACCACGCCCATGATAAGGCGCGAGCCCGTTCCGGAATTTCCGAAATCAAGCACCTTGTCCGGCTGAGACAGGCCCTTCCGGCCCACACCGGTCACCTGCCATTTGCCGCCGCCCAGCTGTTTCACATCTGCGCCCAGGGCTTCCATGGCCCATCCCGTGCGCAGCACATCCTCGCCTTCCAGAAGGCCGCTGAACTGGCTGGTGCCCTCTGCCAATCCGCCCATGATAAGGGCTCTGTGACTGCATGATTTGTCCCCGGGGGCACGGATCGCTCCCTTCAGGGTTTTGACAGGACGACTGGTCCACACCATTTCCGGAAAATTCCTAGTTGATTGATCACGTGAATTGGGGCTTTGACAGCGTGCGGCGTTCATGGCAAGCGCCCGCCCATACAATTTCCGCGAAGACCCCCAAGGAGGCTGTCGCCCGTGTCCAAAGACAAACTTGGAACCAAGCAAGTCTGCCCGTCCTGCGAGGCACGCTTTTACGACCTGAACAAACGCCCATGCGTCTGCCCCAAATGCGGCGAGGAGTTTGATCCGGAAGACGAAGTTATCCGCACCACCATCACCAAGGTGAAGGCAAAGGCCGCAAAGGCCGCCGTCAAATCCGAAGATGATGATGACGATGATGATGAAGACGAAGTCGATACCGCCACACGCGGCGATGATGATGTCGATGACGACGAAGATGAAGACGACGAAGAAGAAGCCAAGGAACTCGGCGGCGACGAAGAGGAAGTGATCCTCGAAGGCGGCGCGGATGATGACGAGGAAGACGAAACGCCTGCCAAAGTGCCGGCTGGCTTCACTGAAGACGGCGTGGATGACGACGACGACGATGTCATTCTCACCGACGACGACGATGATTTCGACATCGATGACGATGATGATGACGATGATGATCTCGCAATTGATGAAGAAGATGAAGATTAGACTTGAAACGTGCGAGCGAGGGAGGTAATCCCTCGCTTCCCGGTTCGGGGCCATAGCTCAGTTGGGAGAGCGCTTGCATGGCATGCAAGAGGTCGTCGGTTCGATTCCGTCTGGCTCCACCATTTTCCTCCACTCCCCGGGAGGATCACCCATCCCCTTAAATACACCTGTTCTGGCTGGGCGCTGATCGGTTCTGTGAACCTGACCTGAATGCTGCTGCCCCGATAAGGCCCCAATCCGCTTCTTGAACAGACCCAGGAATGCCCCACCTTTATAGTGAACAGAAGGGACATTGGCGTTCCCGAGTTCGGCGTATCTGTCTCACGACGGAAAGGATTGGACCGATGACAACTGAACTGAAAACGAATCCGTTTGAAAGCGAAGCCTTCGTCTACATCCGTCATATGGATGCCGGCGAAATTCAGGGCCTCATGCCCGCCAATGCGATCGAAAAGATCGAAGAGCCAGAAGACCTTTTTGTGGTCGCCTCCGCTGATGGCGTCAGGCTGGCAGTGGTTCAGGGTCGTGAAGCCGCTTTTGCAGCGGCCCGTGCACACGACCTCAAACCTCTCAGCGTGCACTAGCACATTTGCCGAAAACAACTTCTTGCCTTTCTCTCCCCTTGCATGAAAACTGAGATTATCGTCAGGGGGAGAGTTCGGGCATGAGATTTTTTGTTTTTTCCACTTTCTGCATAGGCTTTGCTGCGCTTGCGGCCTGCGGCAAAAGTGATGATCCCAAAACGATGCATTCGGCGCAGGCAGATAGCGACATTGAAATCTCTGCCGATGGAGATTTCGCGACAAACCTGCAGACAGCCCTGATTGAGGCCCAGCCCGGCACAACAATCCGGATCCCGGAAGGCGTCTTCTCCCTCGAAACAGGATTATCCCTGGATGTGGACAAAGTCTCTCTTGTGGGGGCCGGGCAAGACAAGACGATTCTTGACTTCAAAAACCAGGCTGGCGCGGGCGAAGGCCTGCTCGTCACAGCGGATGACGTCATCCTGACCGATTTCGCCATTCACAACACCAAGGGCGACGGGATCAAATCCAAAGGCGCCGACAGGATCATCTATCGCTACCTAACAGTGGAGTGGACCGATGGCCCCGACGAAAAGAATGGCGCCTATGGCGTCTATCCGGTCGAGTCTGATGATGTGCTGATTGAGAATGTCACCGTTCGCGGCGCCTCTGATGCCGGCATCTATGTCGGCCAGTCGAATAATATCATCGTGCGAAATTCCGTTGCCGAATACAATGTGGCCGGCATCGAGATCGAAAACTCCACCGCCGCAGATGTCTATGGCAATGTTGCACGCCACAATGCCGGTGGCATCCTGGTGTTTGATTTGCCGGACCTGCCAAAGGTCGGCGGCCACTCAACGCGGATTTATGACAATCAGATTGTCACCAACAATACGCGAAACTTCGCCCCTGCAGGCAATATCGTGGCTGGCGTTCCCTCCGGCACAGGCCTGATGGTCATGGCCAACAGCAATGTCCACGTGTTTGAAAACACATTTACAGACAATCGCAGCGCCCATGTGCTGCTGGTCGCTTATCCGGAAGAGATCAAGGATGACCGTTACAATCCGCTACCGCGCGATATTGTCGTGCGTGACAACAGCTATTCGGGCGGCGGACATAATCCCCAGGGCATACTGCAACCTCTCGCCATGGCGGTGGGCGGCACCCTTCCCCCGATTGTTACCGATGGCGTCACGAGCTGGACAACCCATTCCGAAAAGCCAAATCTGGTGATCGCAGAGGAGGAGTCCATCGGATATCTGGATCTTGGTATCGGGCGCTATCCTGTCGATCCGATGCAAGTGGCTCCGTCCACCACACGTCCGAAATCTGATCCTGTGGATGAACCTGCGCCTGTGGTGCTTCCGCAGGACAAGAAATAGCCCCGCGCCATGTTACGTCGCCTTGCCCTTGCAACCTGCATGCTGCTGGCAGCCTGTGGCGCGCGGTCGGACGGCTCGGAAGGCCCAGATCTTGAAGTCATCCTGGATGGCAGCGCGGCACCGAAACTCTCAGACTATGGCCTCTTCACAGACCTCGGCGCAGCAAAACCTGCAGCGGGCGTCGTACCGTATGACCTGATCAACCCACTCTTCTCGGATCACGCGCTCAAGACCCGCTATGTGTTCGTGCCGGAAGGTCAGAAGGCCAAATATTCCCAGACCGACGCGCTGGACTTCCCGGTCGGTACGGTGCTGGTGAAAACCTTCTCTTTCGCACCGGATCTACGCGCGCCTGATACAGACCGTTACAAGGTCGAGACCCGCCTGCTGATCCATAAGGAAAATGGCTGGGCCGCCTTTCCCTATGTCTGGAATGAAGCTGGCACGGATGCTGTCTATGCCCCCGCAGGCAAGATGGTCGATATCAGCTTTACGGATCCGGGCGGCGACCCGCTGACAATTCGCTATGCCGTGCCCAACAAAAACCAGTGCAAGACCTGCCATCAGAGCGGCGACGCCGTTCTGCCCATCGGGCCAAAGGCGCGCAATCTGAACCATGACGGCCCGGCCGGATTGAACCAACTGATCGACTGGCAGACGCGCGGCATTCTGGACGGCATTCCGGCCCATCCGCCTGCGGTGCCGGATGCCTGGGATGTCAGCCTGCCGGTTGAAGGCCGCGCCCGCGCCTATCTCGATATCAATTGCGCACACTGCCACAAGGCGGATGGGTCTGCGTCCAATTCCGGCCTGTTCCTGGACTGGAACGAGAAGACCCCTGTCACCTATGGCGTCGGCAAGCACCCAACAGCCGCCGGACGCGGCTCCGGAGGCCGCCGCATCGTCATTGACCCGGGCCATCCTGAAACCTCCATCCTCACCTTCCGCATGGCCTCTGATGAAGCCGGTATCGCCATGCCGGAACTCGGCCGCAGCGTTGTGGATGAACGCGGCCTGGCCGTTGTGAATGAATGGATCGCCAGCCTGGAACCGGCGCAGTAGTTCAAACCTTGCCCTGACAGGGCGCCGGGCATAGGGTGCGCGCGATTTTGACCCCCCGGAAGTTTCACCCATGCCAGATACACAGCATTCCGATCTGCCCGTAACCCTAAGCGATGTCGAAGCCGCCGCGAGCGTGCTCGAAGGGCAGATTGTGCATACCCCGATGACCATGTCTCGGACGCTGTCGGCGATTACCGGCTCGGAAGTCTGGGTGAAGTTCGAAAACCACCAGTTTACGGCCGCCTTCAAGGAGCGTGGCGCGCTGAACAAGCTGTCAAAGCTGACGGATGAGCAGAAGAAGCGCGGTGTGATCGCGGCCTCTGCTGGAAACCATTCGCAGGGCGTCGCTTATCATGCCCGCCGCCTTGGCATCCCGGCCACCATTGTGATGGCCAAGACAACCCCTTTCAGCAAGGTGGAACACACCCGCAATCATGGCGCCCGTGTTCTGCTGGAAGGCATGGTCTTTGACGAGGCCAAGCAATTTGCCCTCGATCTGGGAGAGCGCGAGAACCTCACCTTTATTCACCCCTTTGATGATGAAGACATCATCGCCGGACAGGGCACGGTTGCGCTTGAGATGCTTGCGGCCAATCCCGACCTCGACACGCTGGTTGTGCCGATCGGCGGCGGCGGCCTGATCAGCGGCATTGCTGTTGCGGCCAAGGCACTGAAGCCGGACATCAAGATCATCGGCGTCGAGTCGGCGATGTATCCGTGCATGCATGCCGCGCTGAATGGCAAGAGCCCCAAGACCGGCGGCGCCACCATCGCGGAAGGCATCGCCGTCAAGGAAGCCGGCCTGCTGACACGTCAATTCTGCGAGAAGCTGGTCGATGACATCGTGCTGGTCGAGGAGGAACACCTCGAACGCGCGATCACGCTCTATGCCGAAGTCGAAAAGACCATTGCCGAGGGCGCTGGCGCTGCTGGGCTTGCCGCACTGCTGGCGCACCCGTCGCGCTTCTATGGCCGCAAGGTCGGCCTCGTCCTGTGCGGCGGCAACATTGATACACGCCTGCTGTCCTCTGTTCTTACACGCGCCATGGTGCGGGAAAACCGCCTCGCCTCTATCCGCATCATCGGGGACGACCGGCCGGGCCTGCTGGCGCTGGTCTCCAAAATCATCGGCGACGCGGGCGCGAACATCATGGAAGTTGCGCACAACCGTATTGCCCTCGACGTGCCGGCCAAAGGCGCGGAATTCGATATTCTGATCGAAACACGCGACAGTCAGCACACACAGGAAGTAATCGATGCCCTGGCACAGGCCGGCTATCCGCCGCGGTCCCTTTAAGGCCTGGCCTGTAGCGTGACTTCATGGTGATTAACGCCTAGACCCGCTGAACCCTCAGACAAGACGGAGCCGAGAATGATCCGGATCTTCACTGCAGCCTTTGCTGCCATCGCCATGCTCGCCGCCTGCAGCGGAGACAAGGCCCCGGCAGATGTAGACGCAACCTTCGAGAAATACCTGCCCTGGGACGCAGACAATGCAGATGTCCAGGAAGGCTATGGCGGCCTGCAATATATCGTGCTGCACAAGGGCGATGGGGACACCACACCCGCGCCGACAGATCTGGTGCGCGTGAATTATGAAGGCCGCACGGCCGACGGAGAGAAATTCGACTCCTCCTATGATCGCGGTTCCCCCGCCATGTTCCGCCTCAACCAGGTCATCCCCGGCTGGACGCAGGGCCTGCAGCAGATGCACGAAGGCGATGTCTTCCTGTTCTACGTTCCGAACGCTCTGGCCTATGGCAAGCAGGATCGCGGTCCGGTCATCAAGGCAGGCGACGATCTCGTCTTCCAGGTCGAACTGGTCGACATCATGGAGCCGAAATCCGCCGATGCCGCAGCCTGGGAAAAGTATACGCCCTGGAACCCGGATCTTCCGGAAGTGAAGAAAACCGACTCCGGCTTGCAATATGTCGTGTTGGAAAGTGGCGACCCGGCTGGCGAAAGCCCGAAGAATGGCGAAATGGTCGCCGTCTATTATGAAGGCCGCCTGGCCGAAACGGGCGAAATGTTCGACAGCGCATTCGAGCGCGGCCAGCCAGAACTTTTCCCGTCAGATCGCCTCATCCGTGGCTGGGTCGAAGCCCTGTCCATGATGAAGCCGGGCGACCATTGGCTGTTGTATATCCCGTCTGACATTGCCTATGGCGAAAAGGGTACGCCCGGCGGCCCGATCCCGCCCAATGCCGACCTGATGTTCGAAGTCGAACTGCTGGACGTACTGAAGAACTAGCGCGCTCAGCTGTATTCCACGTCTGCCCGGAAGAAGATGGGCAGGCGGACGGAGGACTGGAAGCAGGACTGTTGCTGGTTGGCGGTCGCGGTGATCACGGCCCGCGCGGCGGCACCTCCAAGCGACACCATGTACCAGCGTGAATTCACGTTCCCACTCCACTCATCTCACGAAGGTAAATCGCCTCGCAGAGAGGCGTTTCACTCCGTGACGGCGCTACAGACTTGCTTCGCGCCACCCGGCCTGACAGGAAAGACCGGCATACAATCAAGGATATGACCAATTTGACGATCTCACCTGACCAGCTCGCCCGCATCGCTCTAGATGCTGGCCGACTCATCATGGATGTCTATGAGAGTGACTTCAGCGTCGACCGGAAGGATGATGCCTCTCCCGTCACCGAAGCAGACCAGCGTGCAGAAACCCTAATTCTCAAGGGATTGGCCGAAGCAGAGCCAGACCTCCCGGTTGTGGCAGAGGAATCCTTCTCTGACGGCAAGGTGCCGGAACATGGCCACCGCTTTGCCCTGGTCGATCCGCTGGACGGCACCAAGGAGTTCGTCAACAAGAATGGCGAGTTCACGGTGAATATAGCCATCATTGAACATGGCCGACCCGTCATGGGCGTCGTTTATGCGCCTGCAAAAGACCGCCTGTTCGTGGCCGAAAGCCATAATAGCGCCTGGCAAGCCTCCGCGGCACCCGGCGCAGAGGTCCCGACCGAACGCACATCGCTGAAAATCCGCCCGGCCCCAGCCGAAGGCGTCACTGCCGTTGCTTCGAAATCCCACCGTTCAGCTGAAACCGATGAATGGCTGGGCAAACATAATGTGGCCGACATAAAGGGCGCGGGCTCTTCCCTGAAATTCTGCCTCATCGCCGCAGGTGAAGCCGATCTCTATCCTCGCATGGGTCGCACAATGGAATGGGATACCGCCGCCGGTCACGCCGTGGTCGAAGCCGCAGGTGGCCGCGTTCTGACCGAGGACAACACGCCTTTACTTTATGGCAAGAAAGAACGTGGCTACGATAATCCGCACTTCATTGTGTACGGAGATGTGACCCCGGTTTGATCCGTGCTTCGCTTTACCGATAGATTTCCGGTATCCTTTTCTGGAGAGTGGAATGACACAGAGATATTTCGGAACTGACGGCATTCGTGGCCGGGTGAACAAAAGCCCGATGACCACCGAGACCGCCTTGCGTCTTGCCATAGCCGCTGCCCGGACCTTTTCTCCCGAAGGTGGACGCGGCGTGGTCATCGGTCGGGATACGCGCCGTTCGGGAGAGATGATCGAAGCCGCGCTCGTCGCGGGCCTCACCAGTATGGGCCTGCGCCCTGTTCTGCTGGGTGTCGTGCCGACCCCTGCCGTCGCTCTGATGGCGCGCGAAACGGGCGCCGCCCTCGGCATCATGGTGTCAGCCTCACACAATAAGTTCCAAGACAATGGCCTGAAACTGTTCAGCCCCGCAGGCATCAAATTCACGGACAAGGTAGAGGCCGAACTGGAAGTCGCCATGGCCGAGGCCTTTACCGGAGACTATGCTGCGCCAGAGGCCATCGGTGAAACCTCCCGCATGACGGGCGCCGCCAGCTTTTACGCCAATCGCTGCCTGGAAACGCTGGGTGAGGGCCTCGACTTTTCAGGCCTCAGAATTGTGCTTGATTGTGCACATGGCGCTGCCTTCGAAGTTGGCCCCGAAGCCTTCCGCAAGCTGGGCGCAGACCTCACCGTCATTGGCAACGCGCCGGACGGCCTGAATATCAATTCCGGTTTCGGCTCCACATCAACCGGCGCACTAAAAACCGCCGTTCTGGAAACAGAAGCTCATATCGGCATCGCCTTTGACGGGGATGCCGACCGTCTGATCGTTGTCGATGAGACCGGGGAAGAAGTCGATGGCGACCAGATCATGGCCCTGATTGCGACGGAGCTTCACCGCGAAGGTCGCCTGAAAGGGGGTGGCATGGTCGCCACGGTGATGTCCAATATGGGCCTCGGGGAATACCTCAAGACTCAGGGCCTAAAGCTTGCCCGCACAAAAGTGGGCGACCGCTATGTCGGCGAACATATGCGCCAACACGGCTTCAATTTGGGCGGTGAACAATCCGGACACATCATTCTGTCGGATGTCTCCACAACCGGCGATGGCCTGCTGGCCGCGCTTCAGGTTCTCAAGACCGTGTCGCAGAGCGGCAAACCCGTCTCAAAACTGACCCATGTATTTGATCCGGCCCCCCAGGAATTGGTCAATATCCGCTTCACCGGCACAAACCCCATGGACACCGAGCGCGTGCGCGACGCCCTTCAGGAGGCCGAGACCTATCTCGGCCAGCGCGGGCGCATGGTGGTGCGCAAATCGGGCACCGAACCGCTGATCCGTGTGATGGCTGAGGCGCTGGAAGAAGACCGCATGAAAACTGCGCTCAGCATGGTCGTGGACGCTGTCTCCGCCGAAGCCTGAAGTTTTGTCCCTATGGCGTGATCCCGACGCTTGCCTTTGCCAGCGCTTTCTCTGCCATTTCTGACATGCCTTCACAGCCTGCCGTAAGAGAGGCGTAATGCCGTCTTCACAAGGCCGGAATTCGGGTCCATCTAAGGCAGCATGAATCTCGACCAGTCCTTCCGCCAGTTCATGGACAAGTTCCAAATGCCGGACTTCTCTTCCGTTGACTGGAAGGGGTCCGTCGACAAGCTGCGTCTGCAATTCTACCTGGCCAGCCGTGCGATTGAGCGTGACGCGCCCGAAATGGCCGATATCTCCCATCTCAGCATCCCAAGCCCTTCCGGCACGATGCGCGCGCGGCTCTATACGCCTCTTGGCGCTGGCATTCCGCCGGGCCCGGGCATTGTGTTCTTCCATGGCGGTGGCTTTGTTCTGGGCGATCTCGACAGCCATGACATGATCTGCCGTCGTCTGGCCGAGGGCTCGCGCTGCCGCGTGATTGCGGTGGACTATCGCCTCGCGCCGGAGCACAAATTCCCGGCGGCGCATGATGATGCGCTGACTGCATGGAACTGGATCACGACACATGGCGACAGATGCGGGGTGGACCCGGAGCGGCTGGCGGTCAGCGGTGACAGTGCAGGCGGAAATCTTTCTGCCTTTCTTGCGCAGGAAATGACCCGGACCGATGGTTTCTCCCCGGCCTTCCAGCTGCTGCTCTACCCGCTGGTACAATTCGTGGACATCCGCACCAAGAAGATGAGCTTCCAGGAGGGTGGGTTCTTCATCTCTGCGAACCTGTTCGAATATTTCCGCGATGCCTATATCGGCGAGGAAGCCGAGCGGATGGACCCTCGCGTCTCTCCCCTCTTTGCCTCCCCCGACGCCTTCAAGGGCCTGCCCCCTGCACATTTCGTTCTGTGCGGCTGGGACCCGCTGAAGGATGAGGGCCTGGCCTATGCCGACAAGATGGCGAGCTTTGGCGTGCCGGTCAGCGTGCGGGAACATCCCGGCATGGTGCATGGCTTCATGAACATGACCGCCCTGTCTGATGCCGTGCGCATTGCCATCCGCGATGCCGGCCATGTCGCTGGCACCGCGCTCGGAGCCGTCTGACCCCAAAACATAAAAAAGGGGGCGACCGAAAGGCCGCCCCCAGTGCTGCATCCGGTGGCAGTTATTGTCCGCCGCCGAAACGTTTTGTGACGCTGATCTTGAACGTACGCCCAAACGGATTGTGGGTGTAGGGATCATAGTTCAGGTCAAATTGCGCGAAGGGCGGGTCTTCGTCCGTGACGTTCACGACCGAAAGGCCGATATCCAGATCCCATTCGGACTGCCATGTATAGAACAGGTCAAATGTAGTCTGGCTGTCGATCTCGCTCGTGCCATTGCCCGTCAGGTCGCCGCGCTCATCGTCATAGGAGTCGATGTGGCGCATGACACCGCGGAAATTGTGGTTTCCGATGGCGTAGTTGGCAAACAGGTTTGCCTTCCACTGTGGCAATGACCGGGAGAAGTTGGACCGGTTGAACTGACCGACACGATCACCGCCGGGGATGGCGACCCCTTCGATATCAAAATCATCAACATCATATTCGATGATATAGGTCATGTCGCCGCCGACCGTGAGCGCGGCCTGCCCCATGTCCCAGGCCTGTTCTGCCCGAAGGTCGATACCAGAAGTCTGTATATCCGGACCATTGACAACATTAGTTTGTACGCGGGCTATATTATCCCCTGGTCTGGTGGTGAAACCGAAGGGATCTCCACCTTCGAAGGTAATCCGAGAGAGTATCCCTGCTTCTGCGTCTCCAGCGGTCACCGCAGCAATAGCTGCATTCACAATTGAAGCTTGGTCTTCCACAATAATCGGGTCAGAGAAGTCGAAATTATAGTAATCGACTGAGGCCGTGAAGCCATTCTGGTTGTCGTAGATAGCCCCCAGATTGAAGCTGAACGCCGATTCCGGCGATAGCTCAGCATTGCCAAACTGGTCGATAGCTTTGAAAGCTGACGCTGGCGCAACAAATTGCAGTGTCGTCACCTGACCTGACAGCTGGTTCAGGGTCGGCCCACGGAACGATGTCTGGGCAGAGCCGCGCAGGGCCAGATTGTCATTGGCCTGCCACTTCACGGCGACCTTTGGATCGAAGGTAGAGCCAACATCGCCGCCATAATCCTCATACCGCATGGCAACCTGCATATCGATATTGTCATAGAGCGGCACTTGGAGCTCACCAAAGATCGCATAGATCGTCTGGTCTTCATCCGCAGGCGTTGTACCCGCAAGGAAGGAGAACGGACCCGTTCCGCCTGGACCCGGATTGACCGTCAGGTCAGACAGCTCATTCGGGTCAACTTCATAACCTTCACGGCGAACCTGCATACCCAGGGCCCAGCCAATCTCTCCGCCTGAAGCCTGAACACCGCTCATACCAGAGATGGATGCATCCAGCACCAGAAGGTCCGTTGTCACAACCGTTCCCACACCATCGGTCATCCAGTTGGCCAGCGTTGCCGTATTTTCGAGACCGGGCACATAGGTAGGATTGGCCTGGCCGGTTATGCCATTAGCCGGAATGGCGTTGGAGAATGGGTTGTACCATTCACAGCCGCCAGCGCCTGCTGCCAATGTACCGGTATAACCCGCCGTCCAGGGCTGAGTGCCCGTTGCCGGATCATTCCCTGTGATCGGGTCTACACAGACGCCATAGCCATTCAGCGCGGCCGTGAAGCCGGCAATGTATGTATCATTCGTACTCCGCTCCCCCTCGGTGGTGGACCAGCTGAGGGCGGCATCATAGTTTATGCCGTTCGTGAACTGACCGGAGACATCCCCTGCCAGACGATAGCTCTTATAGTTCCGATAGCCTTCCTGCGGACCATAATCCGTACCCGGGAAGCCGCCCCAGCCAAAGGAACGGCCGATATAAAGCGCCGCCAGTGTGCCCGCCGGGAAATCACCCGGATTGTCCATCATGTATTGCTGGAAACCCGGATTGGATGCCGGAACGACCTGCGTGGCCAGTTCCTGCGGCGGATAGGACGGAGAGGTCTTCCAGCTCGGAACATCACTGTAGCCGTAAAGGGCCTCCAGGTGCAGATCCATGCCGTTTTCGAAGGTTCGGTTAAACTCGGAGAAGATCTGATAGCGCTCTTCTTCTTCCACCAGATTGTCATACTGGGTAAAATTGAAATAGCATCTATTGTTATCTGCCGCATTTATGAAGCCGCCCACATCGTCACAGCCCGCTTCAGTATCGAGCGCGCCGATTGCTCCGATTGCGCCGCCTGTAATCCCCAGCGCCACGTAGCGGCCTGGATTGGACAGGGATGACCAACCGCCAACAGGGTTCTCAGCATAGGGAAGAATGCCCCAGTCTTTCTCAAGCAGGGGCACTTCATTGCGATAATTGTATCCGACCGACGTTACCCAGTTCCAGTTATTACCCTGAAGGCCGTAGGCGGCATTGAGGTTATAATCCCCATCCGTGCCGTCGAACTGGGAAAAGTCCCCGCCGATTTCGAAGCCATCCAGATCAGACCGGGTGATAAAGTTCACAACACCCGCAATGGCATCGGAGCCGTAGATCGCTGCCGCACCATCTTTCAGAACCTCGATCCGGCCCACAGCAGCGGACGGAATCATGTTCGTGTCGATGAACAGCTGTGCCTGCTCCCCAATGGCATAGGGGTGATAGGTCTGGCGCCGGCCATTGATCAGAACCAGGGTCCGCGCCGCGCCAAGGCCGCGAAGGTTCACGTTGGATGTCCCTTCCAGTCCGTTCGAGGAGAACTGGTTGGTTTGTCCGTCCACACCGGATGACACACCCAGATTGCGGATCAGTTCCGTAATCGAGGGTGAGCCTTCCAGCTTCAGTTCCCCGGCGGTCAGCACATCGACCGGCAGGGCGGCATCCTCTGGCGTACCGGCAATCAGGGACCCGGTAACGGTCACCGTTGATTGCCTCAGTTCAGACCCGTCCTCTTCCTGCGCAAACGCTGGAAATACCAGCGCCAGGGCAGCACAAGACGCACTGGTCCACAGTCTCATAGATCGCTTCATATTTTCCTCCCGTAACATGAGCATCCGGATCTTTTTGACGTCCGTGATTACTCATCAGAGGGTCAGCATATGCGCCATAAGGCCTTTCAGAAGGCAGGAGTTGTTGTGCGCCGCAATATAAATTTGGCTATTCACAAGTATACAACGTTGTCACCCATGTGTAACCGCGCTTACCCCTGCGCAAACCTGTAGAAACTCTAGCGAAACATGGGCGTGTTGTGGCGTAAATGTTACAGTCTGCAAGAATTCATCGCGAGACCACCTTGAATAGGTGAAACTATAATATTTGCCTCTATTTTTAGGAGTAATCCGCCAAGAAGAGCGGATCCGAAATACCTCCCGGAACTCAATAAATAATACAATTTAGGAAACCGCTATGCTTCTCAAACAAACTCTGTTTGCGACGGCTTCTGCCGTCCTTCTGCTCGGCGCGGCCCACGCGCAGGAAGCCGACACACAGACAGACACCCAAAACGAACGCGAATCTGCCATTGACCGCGTTCTTGGCACTGTCACTGTTACCGCCACCAAGAAGAAAGACGTCGAAAACGTTCAGGACGTTGCCGTCGCTGTGTCCGCCTTCAACGCTGACACGCTGGACGCGCTGAACGTCACGACGCTGGAAAGCCTGTCCTACTCCTCCCCGAACGTCTCTCTGGATGATGTCGGCACGGCGCGCGGCACGGCAAACTTCGCCATCCGCGGCCTGGGCGTGAACTCTTCCATCCCGTCCATCGACCCGGCCGTCGGCGTCTTCATTGACGGCGTCTATATCGGCGTGAACAGCCAGGTTGTGGTTGACCTGTTCGATGTCGACAGCATCGAAATCCTGCGTGGCCCGCAAGGCCTGCTGTTCGGACGTAACACCACGGGCGGTGCAGTTGTCATCAACACGGGCAACCCGACGGATGAATTCACCTACAAGGTGGGCGTGGACGTCAACGGCCCGATTGATGATGATCGTGGCGGCGCCTCCGCCAAGGTTCAGGGTTATGTTTCCGGTCCGCTGATCGAAGGCGTTCTGAACGGCAAGCTCGGCGCGTCCTATGTCACCGATGCCGGTTACTTCAAAAACCAGTATAATGGTGACAATCACGGCGAACTTCAGGCTGCCACTTATCGCGGCGCCCTGGAATTCACGCCGACCGAACGCCTGACCTTCCTCGGCAAGGTGGAGTATAGTGACTCCCGCGGCGATGGCCCGAGCGGCCAGAACCGTTCCTATTTCGAGCGTGACACGTTCGACATGTCCATCAACGAGCCGGGCTTTGGCGAAGCAGAGACAACCTTCGGATCTCTGCGCACAGATTATGATGTTGATTTCGGCAATGGCCGTATCACCAACATCTTCGGCTATCGCGATCTGGAAACCACCAGCCGCGCCGACATCGACGCAACGCCGTTCACGCTGTTCCACTCCGATGCAGAGTTCAATGCAGAGCAATTCTCTGATGAGCTTCGCTATGCCGGCACCTTCGGCAAGGCAGACGTGACGACCGGCCTGTACTATTTCGAACAAGAGCTGGAATATACGGAAATCCGTAACCTGCCGACCACGCGTCCGAGTGCGCTTCCGGCTTCCATTCCGTGGGGCTTCTATGGCGGCGGCAAGATGGATCACTCCGTCTGGGGCGCGTTTGTCAACGTAGACTATGCGCTTACGGATAAACTGGTCGGTACGGTTGGTCTGCGTTACTCCGATGAGGAGAAAGATGCAGACGTCGTCTTCATTCGTCCGCGCTTCCCCTGCTCCGTGGTTCAAGGCACTTGCAGCCCGGACGGCACCAATGACCTGATCGCCCTGATCAGCGGTGGTGCCCAGGAGCCGAACGGCTTCAGCGACGGCAATACCTGGTCCAACTGGACGCCGAAACTGGGCCTGCAGTATTTCTGGAACGACTATGTCCAGACCTATGCAACCTGGAGCAAGGGCTTCCGCTCCGGCGGCTATAACTTCCGCATCACCGATGTTCCGATCTTCTACCAGTTTGTTGCTCAAACCGGTAATCTCGGCTTTGATGAGGAAGAGCTGGACGCCTATGAAGTCGGCTTCAAGTCTCAAAGCGAAGATGGCCGCATCCAGATCAATGGCTCGGTCTTCTACACCGACATCAAGAACATGCAGCGTGAGGTCAACACGGCCGGTAGCTCAGGCGTTGTCCAGAACATCATCAACACCGCAGATGCAACCATCTATGGCGTTGAAACCGATGGCCGCTGGGCGATCACGGATACCCTGCTCGGCACATTCAATGTCGGCATCATTGACGCGTCCTATGACAAGGTCTTCTTCGATCTGGATGCTGACGGTGTTGTAGGCCAGAGCGATCTGGCCCTTGACCTGCCGCGTGTTCCGGAACTCACCTGGGGTGTCGGCCTGATCAAGGATATCGACATGGGTGCCAATGGCGCCCTGGTTGCCGGGGTGAACTTCCAGCACCGTGACCGCATTGCCTACACTGACAGCAATTTTGGCTGGGTGCAGGCAGGCGACATGCTGGACTTCAACCTGACCTGGGAAACACCGTTCAACGGTCTGTCTGCCTCCCTTTACGGCAAGAACATGCTGGACGAAGTTCAGGCTGGTAACGATACACAGCTGCCCTTCCCGGGCCCGCTGTCTACCGGTGTGAACTACTCCTACCCGGCCTACCCGGCTGGCGGCACGTTCTCCCCGCTGAAAAAAGGCCGTATGCTCGGTATGGAGCTGACCTACGAATACTAGGCGCTCATACGCCAAACAAACTTCCTGAAAGGGCGGCCCAAGGGTCGCCCTTTTTGCATGGCGCCCCTATGTGTCAGGCATGACCCATTCCCTTCCCATCCAGGATATTGCCAGCTTCATTGCCGATCCGGTCGAGCCCGCGGACTTCCCGACCCTCACCTTGCGATACTGGAATGCGCGCTGGGCCGAAGAGACAGGCCTGTCAGACCTTCAGGAACCTGACCAGCTTTCCCATTTCGGTCGCTTTGCGCCACTCGCTAATAACCTGCCGCAACCGCTGGCCCTGCGTTATCACGGCCACCAATTCGGCGTGTATAATCCGCAATTGGGCGATGGCCGCGGGTTTCTGTTCGCGCAGATCCAGGACACAGAAGGGCGATGGCTGGATCTTGGCACGAAGGGCTCCGGCCAAACACACTGGAGCCGGCAGGGCGATGGCCGCCTGACGCTCAAAGGCGGTGCCCGTGAAATCCTTGCCGCGAACTATCTCGAAGCCCACGGCGTCAACACGTCCAAACCTTTCGCCCTCATCGAAACCGGCGAATCCCTGCACCGCAATGATGAGCCTTCGCCGACGCGCTCTGCCGTTCTGACGCGCCTGTCCCACAGCCATATTCGTTTTGGCAGCTTCCAGCGTCTGGCCTATCTGGAACAGACGGAAGACCTCGCCCGCCTTGTTGACTATTGCGTCTGCTATTTCCATCCCGAAGCAGATGATCCGGACATGAGCCAGAAGACCGTCAATCTGCTGGCCGCCATTTCCAACGCGACGGGGCGCATGATTGGCCAATGGATGGCGACTGGCTTTGTGCATGGCGTGATGAATACGGATAATTTCAACATCACCGGCGAAACCTTCGATTTCGGCCCCTGGCGTTTTCTGCCGGTCTCTGATCCGAATTTCACTGCGGCCTATTTTGACCAGCAGGGCCTCTACCGCTTTGGTCGCCAGCCACTTCAGGGCGGCTGGGCACTGCAACAGCTTGCTTCTGCTCTGCTTCCGCTGGCGGATGCCGAGTCCCTCGCGGGCGGCCTCAAACCCTATGAGCAGGCCTATCAGCAGAGTTTTATCGCCCACACCCACGCTCTGCTGGGCCTCGAACCGCTTGGCGATGCCAACAGCGATACAGAATTCCTGCAGGCCTTCTATGCCTGGATGACAAATAGCGAAGCCAGCTGGCCACAAACCTTCTTTGACTGGTTCTGCGGCCGCGAAAGCGAGCCCCGCGCGGCAGCCTCCCCGCAAGCAAACCTCTATCGACAAGACGCCTTCACACCGGTCCGCGAGGCAATTATCGCCCGCAAGCCTACCCGGCCAGAGCGCCTTGCCCACACCTATTTCCAGGGAGTGCATCCTGCCAGCCTGCTCGTCGATGATGTGGAATCTCTCTGGGCGCCGATTGCCGAGCGCGATGACTGGTCTGACCTTCAGGCCAAACTCGACCATATCGAACAGGCCCGACAGGCCTTTGCCTGGCGCACCGAACCCGGCAATATTAGATTGCCCTGATGGAGAGACCCATGAAACTGCCGCTTATTCTGATACCTGCCAGCCTGTTCCTTGCCGCGTGCGGAAACGAAACCGCCCTGCCGCGTGAAGACGACACGCCAAAGGACACAGTGCAGGTCGTCGAGGTGGATGAGACGGTCATACCGTGCCGCGTGAAGCAGAACTCCATCGGATTCCACACAGACTCCTCAGAGCTTTCCAGCCTGGGCCATGATCTGGTTCTGGAAGTGATTGAGGATCGCGCCACGGACTGCCCGGAAGGGCGGGTCCACATTATCACCTACCGCACAGATGATGCGGACCTGACCGCCGCGCGTCAGGCGGCCATTCTGGATGTGGTGACAGGTGCTGGCATTCTACCGCAAGACATTGAGGCCAGCATTACCGATGCCCCTGATCCGGAAGAAGCAGGCCGCACCATTGTGAGTCTGGACGCCGAATAGGTCGCCCTACTCCGCCGGAATGTGCGCGCCGTTCGTTTCGTTCACTTTGTCTGTCTTGCCGGTGCCAGCATTCTTCGCCCAGGGATAGGCGGACTTCCACACTTCCTGTCCGTCACCCGGCTCAACATAATGACATCCGATCAGGGTACGCACGAAATCCGTCAGAACAAAGCGGTCGGACTTCATGTACCACGCGCCCAGAATCGGCTTGATCGCGTCCGTGGCTTCCCGCGTGCGGTAGTGCGGGATTGTCGGGAAGACATGGTGCACCACATGCAGGTCGCCAATGTGGTGGGTCAGCCAGTTGAACGGGCCATAATTGCGGTCCACCGTGGCCAGCGCACCTTTCAGGCTGCTCCAGTCATCGCTGTCATAAACCGGCACTTCCGGCGCGACATGCTGCATGTACGTCACAAAGGTCAGCCAGGCCGCATATACAAAATACGGCCCGACAATATAGGTCAGCGCAAAGGCCCAGCCGAACATCACACCCAGCGCAATGTACAATGCCAGACAGGCCAGTACGCCCACAAGACTTGCCGCCCATGACCATTTCACATGGCTGGCATACAGGTCGCTGACCGGTAGGTAGTGACTGCCCTTAACGGGGTCATACGTTGTCAGATTGCGATAGCCCAGCTTGTACATCGGCCAGCCAATCAGCAGGAACAGGCCGGACCGGAACAACACTTTCCGCGCCAGCCAGTCATCTTCCGCGCGGCAAGGCCGGAAAACTTCCTCCTCGCGGAAATGCCCTGTCTTCATATGGTGCATGGCATGGCTGCGCTGCCAGCCACGATACGGCACCAGAATGAGGGAATGCGTGATCAGGCCTACGGCCGTGTTCACGGCGCGGGATTTGGAAAACGCACCATGCCCGGCCTCATGCCCAATCACGAAAATCGCCCAGAACATCGTGCCGATGAAAAAGATCAGCGGCAGTTTCAGATACCAGGCAGACACCTGCGACAGCGCCCAATAGGCCAGCGCGATCAGGACAAGGTCAAAGACCAGATAGGCCATCGACCGGGCGGTGCTCGGTTGGAAGCACCGTGCCGGGATGGCCGCCTTGAGATCCGCCCGTGTGAAATCCGGAGTCATCACACCCCCTCCGTCCAAATCTCCCACCCATGCAAACCCTAGGCGCAAAGACGCGCGCTGAAAACATTTCCACAGGCGAAAACCCGAAAAATTGAGGCCTGTGTCTATGAATAATCCATATTCACTGGCCGGCAGTCAGCACAATCACTTACCCATGGTTTCAGCGATTTCACGTTCCTGTTGCCTGGCGGTCTTTGCATTACGCTTGGCAGAGTACAGCGCCTTCAGATACGCAACATCCCACTCTGACATCCCGGTGATGCTTGTGTCGTGAACGCCTGTCTCGTCGAAAAGATTCAGCACGGTATCGAAACCAGCGGTTTCTGCATCCGGATCGATTTGCACCAATGACACAAAAGCCAGATAGTCTGCCAGCGCTTCGAGACTGACGCCCTGCGCCAAGGCGACATCCACCACAATAACGGCATGGTTGAGATCCTGACGATAGCTGCCCTTCAGACGTGAAGAACTCGTTGTGGAAACGGTTGGCATATTGGCTGCCCCGCCTCGTGAAAAATATTGTCCCCCTGATGACATCTCATGACCTTGCTCGCTCTTGGTTTCCGAGACATGCCACCATCTAACCGGCCGGGGTGTTTTCAGAAAATCTTCAAAAGCAAATTTTCCCATCGTGGTAACAGTTGGATCACCCGAAAGCGAAAAGACCTTGGGGTCATTCTCGTAAATCGCCTGGGTTGCCGCATTACCATCCGGCGAAATGATAATTGCGATATTGGGTTTGCAGCCAGGTTCTCCCGGCTTCAGCCCAACAGCCATAGCCCTCATGGCAATCCGGTCTGCAATCATCTGAGCCTTGTCAGCAGGTATGCCTGAAACTGCGGGACAGATACCGAGATTCCACCTGGCCAGCAGTTTGCTTTTGCGCGGAACAGCCGACAGCTCGGTGGCAAAATCAAAGCTGTCCTTGAATGTGTAACCTGTGACGGTCACCGTATCATTGATCAGCGGCGCCTCGCCTTCAGCATTACTTTCATCGGAGGGCACGTCCTCATCTCCGGCGAATGCCTGAGGGGCGGTCATCATCATAGCCGTGGCCAGCAGGCCCGAACTCACAATATTCAAGAATTTCATGGAAAGACCCTTTCACTAGACGCGGAAAGATGAAGTCATCCGACCGCTAGAGAAGCCCCCTTCCCTCATCATGTCTGAGCCATGTCGTGCAAAATATCACACACCTACCTTCTAGGTGATTTGATATGTCTTGTAATTACCTATTCCAGGCCGCCGGCATCATTTTCTCATATAATAGGCGATCTGCTGTTCCTGTTGCCTCTCACTATAGGCGTTACGCTTGGCTTTGTAATATGCCTTCAGATAGCGCGTGTCCCATTCCGTCAGACCTCTGATTCCAGTGTTCGCAATCCCGACCTCATCAAAAAGGTTCAGTATGGTGTTCGCGTCTTTTACATCTGCATCCGGATCAACCTGCAGCAGGCTTACAAAAGCCAGATAGTCTGCCAGCGTATCAAGCCGAACACCCTCGACACGTTTGGCATCAACAATGATGATGCCGTGATTGATGTGCTGACGATAGTGGCCTTTTAACCTCGAGGAATTCGTCGTGTTTACCGTAGCTATCCGAGGCGCCTGTCTGGCATCCTTCATAATGAATCGGCTGGCGCCTGTAATGGGATGACCCTGTTCACTCAGTTTTTCTGAAACATGCCACCAGCGCACGGGGCTCGTGGTTTCAAGAAAATCCTCAAAGGCAAAGCGGCCTCTTGTGGAAACGGTCCAGTCAGCAGCCAAACCGAATGTTTCAGGGTCAAGTTCATACAGCTGCTGCGCCAGACTATCCGCTGAATCAGTAACGAAAATGGCCAGATTCGGCTCGCAGCCTGGGTCATCCGGCAATAGATCAACCTCAAGAGCCCATTCTGAAATACGGTCTGCAATCAATTGGGCCTTGTCTGGCGAGAGGCCTGACACGGCAGGACATATTCTCTTGTTCCAGCGCGCGAGAAGCTTCGACTTCATGCCCTCAACTGAAAGCTCACGCGTGAAATTGAAACTCTCCTTGAGCGTGGGCGCCTGTCCCTCCACGATCACGGTCTCATTTCGCAATTGCTGTTCGACTTCGCCCTCAGGCTGCTGTGCTGCCGCATTGAAGGACAATGCCATTACGGCGCTTGCAAATAGACCACGAAAGGCGAAGCGGCTGCTGATCATGATTACTTCCTCCAGGCTGTCTGTAAAAAGTAACTCATGCGAGCGCTCTATTCAATCAAAAGAAGATTGAATCTCGCTAGCTCTCCAGCTCGACGTCCCAGTAGAGATAATCCATCCAGGTTTCGTGCAGATGGTTGGGCGGGAATTTGCGGCCGATTTCCTGCAGCTGGTAATTGTTCGGGCGCAGGGGCCGTCGCATCAGATGCATATCGGTATGGTGCAGGAACTTGCCGCCCTTCCGGAGATTGCAGGGGCTGCACGCCGCCACGATATTCTCCCAACTCGTCCGCCCGCCTTTGGAACGCGGGATGACATGGTCAAAGGTCAGATTGTCCGAAGCCCCACAATAGGCACATTTGAAGCCGTCACGCAGAAAGACATTAAAGCGCGTGAATGCCGGCGGCCTGTCCTGACGCACAAAATCGCGCAGGGCGATCACGCTCGGCAGGCGGAATTCCGTACTGGGGCTGCGCACGACATAATCATATTCCGCAATGATATCGACACGGTCCAGGAACACCGCTTTCACGACTTCCTGCCACGGCCACAAGGAGAGCGGATAATAGGAGAGCGGTCTGTAGTCCGCATTTAGAACAAGT
Source organism: Hyphomonas beringensis (assembly GCF_000682755.1). Classification (GTDB taxonomy): domain Bacteria; phylum Pseudomonadota; class Alphaproteobacteria; order Caulobacterales; family Hyphomonadaceae; genus Hyphomonas; species Hyphomonas beringensis. The sequence goes on along the minus strand of NZ_AWFF01000098.1, from coordinate 18,211 downwards.
GCCGGCCGACCGCTGGGCGGGGCCGTGATTATCTCAGCCATGGGACTCTCCCATGTGCGAGATCATATTGTCCAACGAACTGACTGAAGACGCAGCTCCTTTTCGTTTCGTCCATGCGGATAGACGATTCGTGTCATGAGATTATGACAGCCCCAGCGTTTTGCAATCTTTTACCGGTCGCTCAGGCCTGCGGGCTCGCCCCGCCGGCCTTGGCCCGCTCAGCATTGATCCAGCCCCAGAGCAGATGCGCCGCCACCCCCCGATAAGGGCGCCAGACCTCGGCATGGCTTGTGAATTCCTTGATTTCCATACGGGTTTCATGACCCGACAGCTGCTTGTGCGCCTCCATCAGGCCAACATCCCCAACCGGAAACGCGTCCAGTGCGCCGATCGAATAGAGCAGGAATAATTCTGCGGTCCACGGGCCGATCCCCTTCACGGCGACCAGTTCCTTGCGCGCGGAATCGAGATCAGACGCGCAAACCCGTTGCAGATTCAACGTGCCGGTGACAACGGCCTCGGCGATGGAGGTCATGTGGCGCACCTTGGGCCGGGACATGCCGCAGCCCCGAATGGCCTCGGGGTCCGCCGCCAGCACAGCTTCCGGCGTCACCTCTCCAAACATCGCTTCGGTGCGGCCCCAGATCGTGCCCGCCGCTTTTGTTGATAATTGCTGATAGGCGATGAGACGGCACAGCGCCGCGTAAGTCGGTTGGCCCACGCGCCATTCGGGCACGCCTATTTCCTGATAGGCGCGTTCCAGCGCAGGGTCTGCTGCGGCCAGCGTCTTACAGGCCGATATCAGTTTCCGCCGCGAGGGCGCCGTCAAAAGCGCGGCTCCGGCAGACGGCCAAGGCTCAGCGGGCCCATTTTCAGCTCATTGTCCTTGATCGTGAAAGTCAGGAAGCCGCCATCCTTTGAAGAGGCTTCCAGCATCGTGATCACAGCCTGCTCCTGCTGGCCAAAGCGGCTCGCCGCCTCCATTTCCGCCTTCAGGTCATCCGCATTATCTATGCGCAGGCCCACCGTGCCATTCGCCTTGCCGCCCTTGAAGCTGATATCGCCCTTCGCACCGAGGTCCAGCGGCCCCCATTTCAGCAGCAATTGCGCGACTTCCACGCCGCCCTCCTGCTCCATCAGGCTCTCATAGAGCCGTTCCGGATCGCCGCCGGCACGCTCCCAGGCGGGATAGAAATTGCGCACTTCGCCGATCAACCGAGACGGCCCCAGCGTATCGCCCAGATATTCTGCCTCCTGCGGCGCCGCGTTCAGGGTCAGCCTGTCCCACTGGACAGCAAACATCATGTCATCGGGAGACGTCTTGCGCGGGGCCAGATTGAGGGAAAAGCCGGTCGTTGCATACAGCTCCCCGCGGATCAGCGCCGTCGCATTGCCCAACTGCAGACCAATCCGGTTCAGGGATGTCTTGTCCCACGACACGCTCATAGCGGATTTCGGATCCAGATTGATTGTGTGGCGCAGGGCACTTGGCTCTGTGATCAGGTTCCGGCCGGGCGAATAGGCAATGATGTGCTGCCAGTTCCAGGGCTGCATGACGAGGCGCAGCGTCTCACCTTCCCAGCGGGCCTGCCCGCGTGGCTGATAGACCGGGTCGCGAACCTCAAGTTCGAACCGGAAAGGATAGCCGCTAAGGGATTTCGACGCGTATTCAATTGTCGCGCCTTTGCCCTGTTCGGTGCGGATCCACTCATCGATGCCCTTCTCCAGCTGGCTGCGTGCAATCAGCCAATAGGCTGTCCACGCCGCAACAACGATCAGCAGCAGGACGAAAGGCAAGAAAAGCCAGAAGCGGGATTTCTTCTGAACGGTGGAGGGCTCAACCATGGACAGGTCCTGACAGGATTATGTGGACAGGCGCGCCTGAACGGCGCGGCCTTCTTCAATAAGAGCGTTGCTGGCCGTCTCGAGTTCCGTTTCCAGCCGGGTCATCAGATCCCTGCGCGCAAGCCCCGCCGGTATGGGGGGCAGGATTTCGTAGACGATCTTGCCTTTGGAGCGCTTAAGCCCCCGGCCCGGCCAGCACAGGCCCGCATTGGTCGCCACCGGAACAATCGGCTCGACAATCGCTTTGGCCAGCGCAGAGAGGCCTGCGGCATGATAGGCAGGCGGCGCACCGGGCTCGACCCGCGTGCCTTCCGGGAAAATGACGATCTGGCGGCCATCCGCGGCACGCTCTGTCGCGTCGGCGACCATCTTTTTCAGCGTCTTGGTCGTGCCTTCCCGGTCAATCGGGATCATCGCTGCCTTCAGCGCATACCAGCCAAGGAAGGGATACCAGAGCAATTCCTTCTTCATGATCACAACCGGCGCGCGCGTCACGATGAAGGGGATGAACACATCCAGCATGCAATGATGCTTGCCCGCGTAAAGAACTGTGCCGCGCGGCATGTTCTGCTGGCCGCGAATTTCCGTCTCGATGCCGCAAATCAGGCGCAGGCCCAGAATCAGGCTGCGGGCATAGACGCTGATCCCCCACAGGATCACGCCTTTCGGCATCACCAGAGTCGGCAGGAACAGAATCCCCATGATGGCCATCAGGCCATACATCCAGATCACGAACAGGATAGAGCGCAGAAATGTCATAGCGCTATCAGATAGCCGCTCATTCCAGTGTCGTCACGCGCCACTTCAGCCATTCGGTCAGAACCCCCCGGAAGGAATTGGGGTCGGTCCAGATCGAAGAGGGGTCATTCACCGTGCGGACTGGCCACGGGATCAGCTCCATGTCTGGCATCGTCTTCTGCAGAACGATCAGACTGCGCGGCATGTGATAATCCGATGTGACAATGATCAGCCGCTCATAGTCGCGCTCATAGGCCCAGGCCGCCGTCTCCTCGGCATTGCCCTTGGTCGACTCGGCCATGTAGCCAATGTCCACACAGCACGCCCAGACCTCTTCCGAACCGCCGGCCAGATTGATCAGCTCCTGCCGGGTCACATCGGGATTGACGCCGGAGATCAGCAAACGCTGGCCGCGGCCCTCAGCCACCAATTCCACGCCCGCCGCAATGCGGATGCCGGAGCCACCGGTCAGCGCGACAATGCCGTCTGCCCTTGCACCTTCATCATGCGTGGCAGAGGCAACGCGATTGGCGAACAGGATGAAGTCCACTGCAGCCACACACAAGGCGGCAAGCACCATGGCGGGGACAATGCCGAACCGCCGCTTCCTGAGCCGCCTTTCTCCACTCACATCACACTCTTCAGAGACCGGATTACCGTAATTCGCGCTGCCAGCCGGGCTGCCAGCCCCGCAATCAGCGGCGTCAGCACCAGAATCAGCAGATCATAGAAATCCATGCTCAGTTCCGGCAACAGGCCACTCCGCGCACCACTGGAGCGGGCCGCAAAGATCATCGCCGCCGCCGCGCCGAGAGACATCAGCGCCCCCACCGATCCGGCCCTCAGGCCCAGCAACCAGAAACGCCGCTCAAACAGGCTGGCAATGAATTTATCCCGGGCGCCCGCCAGATGCAGCACATCCACAATATCCCGCCGGGTCAGCAGCGCGGCATGCGTCGCAAAGGCGATCACCGCCACAGCTGTTGAGGCCAGCAGGGCGACTGCTGTCAGCGCCACCAGCCGCGCAATGCCCAGAACGCGCCGCACATCCCCGGCCCATTCGGCATGTTCATCCACCGCGCTGACATAGCCGGCCTCTGTCAGACGCCGTTCAATATTAGGCCCGACAAATTGCGCCAGCGGGTCCGCCGTCACCGCTACCAATTGCGGCAGGGGCAGGCTTTCCGGCAGGCCGCGGCTGCCAAAGCTGGGCTCCAGCAAGTCGTCGATCTCTTCCTTGGTCAGCAGGCGGGCCTCGCGCACACCATCGGTTTTCGCGATCAGTTCACGCGCCGCTTCCGCCGCGCGCCGGTCGACATCCGGCAGGGAGACCGTCAGCTCGCCTTCCACTTCCGCCGTCCAGCTGCGCGCCGCGCCATAAGTGGATTTTGCCGACAGGGCCGCCAAGGCTGCCAGGAAGCACAGCGCGCACACGACAAAGAACAGCGCCGCTTCGCGCGCATCCTCAACGGGCAACAGAGGGGTTTCCTTGGCCTTCATCTAGTCCGCCTTTGCCGGGTCTGTGCGCCGGCGCCCGGCCACAGACGTGCCATCGCTGTATTCGGCATCCTGCACCAGCAGGCCATGTTGCAACCGGTAGACCGGCGCCTGCACCTGACGCACCAGGCCCAGATCATGCGTCGCGATGATCACCGTGGTGCCACGCCGCTTGTTCAGCTCCAGGAACAGCCGCATCAGGCGAGAGCCCATTTCCGGGTCAACATTCCCCGTTGGCTCATCTGCAATCAGGATATCCGGCTGGGTCACCACAGCGCGGGCAATGGCAACGCGTTGCTGCTCCCCACCCGACAGGGTGGACGGGTGCGCATGCATCCGCTCGCCAAGGCCGACCCAGGCCAGCAATTCCTGCACATCACTGCGATAGCTCGCTTCCTTGCGACCCAGGACACGCAGCGGCAATGCAACATTTTCATATGAAGTGAGATGGTCCAGCAGGCGGAACTCCTGGAACACGACGCCCACTCTGCGGCGCAGGGCCGACAATTGGTCCCGCGTCAGGCGGCTGGTTGGCCGGCCAAACAGGGACACCTCTCCCATACTGGGTTTCAGCGCCAGATAAAGCAGCTTCAACAGGGTGGTTTTGCCCGCCCCTGAAGCACCTGTCAGAAAGCTGAATGATCCGGGTTTCAGGACCAGATCAATACCGCTAAGTATATCTTCTGACGTACCATACCGAAGCGACACTCCGTCGAGGCGCACGGCGACATCGTCAAACAGGTCGAGGCGGGATAGGGTCATCGGCTCCTGTCGGGTTGCTCAGACGAGTGGATTATTGGGGCGAATTGCGGGAAAGACCAAGACATGATCCTCACCTGCCCCAATTGTGAGACCCAGTATTTCGCCGATGACTCAACAATCGGTGAAAGCGGACGCACGGTTAAGTGCGCTGCCTGCGGAAACTCATGGTTCGTCGCCCCGAAAGAGCAGAAAGAATCGGCCCGGCGTAATCCCGCTGCCGCCCACGAGATTTATCGTGAGCGCGTTCGCGAACAGCGCCGCCGCAAAAGCCGCTTTGCGGCCCTGCTGTCCTGGCTGATCACGGCGGGCCTGTTCTTCGCGCTCGGCGTTGGCGCCATCGTCTTCCGCAATGAAGTTGTGAAAGCCTGGCCCCAGGCCGCCGGCGCCTACAAGCAGCTGGGCTTTGATGTGAACCCTTACGGGCTGGAATTCGAAGACATTCAGCGCAGCCGAACCTTCAATGACACGATCCCGATCGTCACCGTGGCAGGCAAGGCGGTGAACATTTCCCGCTCCGCCGTGCACACCCCTGCCGTCCGGGTAGAGCTGAAGGATGAACGCGGCGCGATTGTCAGCACCACTTACGGCCCGATCCAGCCGGAAACCCTGCCCGCCGGAAAGACCGGCAGTTTCCAGATCGTGGTGCAGCAGGCACCGATTGAAAGCTTCGAAATCGAATTGTCCTTCGTACCGCGAGACCAGGTGCCTGCGACAGCGGACATGCCCCCTCATGAAAGTCTGGCGACAGACGCAGAAACAGACGAGTCCCCGGAATGAGCGAAACGCCCCAGATAGAAGTCGTCGTGCCGGAAGAAGAATTGATGGCGCATATCGACAAGATGGCCCAGACGCTGGCCCCGCGCCTCACCGGTGAGTGGACGATTGTCTCCATCCTGATTGGCGCGACGCCGTTTACCTCAGACCTGATGAAGGCGCTGGCCCGCCGCGACATTCACCCGACGCTGGATGTCATCTGGCTGGAAAGCTATCGCGACGCGCGCGAGAGCTCTGGCCGGGTCGTTGTGCGTGCGGATCTCACCCGCTCGGTCACGGATCGCGGCGTGCTCATCCTGGATGATGTGTTCGACACCGGCCGCACGCTCGCTTTTGCCAGACAGCATATGCTGGCCAAGGGCGCGCGGGAGGTGATTACCTGCGCGCTGACCCAGAAGCCCTGGGCCCCGCGCGGTGAAGACGGTGTGGATTATTGCGCCATTGAAGCACCAGGCCGCTATCTGGTCGGCTATGGCATGGACGATGCGGGCAAGTATCGCGGCCTGCCCTATATCGGCGCACTGGACTAGACCCGCAAACCCTACAGAATTGCCGGAATTACCCGGTCCGGCGGGCGGTGACCGTCCGCGAAGGTCTTGATGTTGATGATGACCTTCTCGCCCATTTCGGTGCGGCCCTCGATCGTGGCTGAGCCCATATGCGGCAGCAGCACGACATTCGGCAGGCCCAGCAATTCCTCATTAACGGCCGGTTCGCGCTCGAACACATCCAGCCCTGCGCCCGCAATCTTGCCAGCCTTCAGCGCACGCGCCAGCGCGGCCTCATCAATCACTTCGCCGCGCGCCGTATTCACCACATAGGCTTCCGGCTTCATCAGGTCGATGCGGCGGGCATTCATCAGGTGGAACGTCGCCGGCGTGTGCGGACAATTGACGGACACAATGTCCATGCGGGCCAGCATCTGGTCCAGACTGTCCCAATAGGTCGCTTCCAGCAGCTCCTCGATACGCGGGCTGACCGGTTTGCGGTTGTGATAGTGAATTTGCAGGCCAAAGGCCTTGGCGCGGCGGGCGACCGCCTGACCGATGCGGCCCATGCCGATAATGCCCAGACGCTTGCCTGCCAGTCGGCGGCCCATCATCCAGGTCGGCGTCCAGCCATCAAAGCCGCCCGTATTCATGATCTGTGCGCCTTCGAACAGGCGGCGCGGCACGGACAGGATCAGCGCCATGGCGACATCCGCCGTATCATCGGTCAGCACGCCCGGCGTGTTGGTCACGGTGATGCCGCGCTGAATGGCGCTTTGCACATCAATATTGTCCACGCCTGCCCCGAATTGCGCGATGAGGCGAAGCTGCTCGCCTGCCCGCGCCATGACACGGCCATCCAGACGGTCCGTCACGGTCGGCACCAGCACATCTGCGGTCTGCATCGCGTCCACCAGTTCATCCTGGGTGAAGGCGTGATCATCCTCGTTCAGCCGCGCATCAAACAATTCCTTCAGCCGCAATTCTACGGGTGAGGGAAGTTTACGGGTCACAACGACTTTCAGCTTCTTTGCAGACATGGGGACTCTTTTTGCAAATATTCTCAAAACGGGCCTTAGCAGAGGGATCCTGCATCGCCAACGCTTCATATTTTACCCTAGATTCATTTGACCGTGGAATCGTAGCGGCTCGCAGACAATGGGAAAAGACTGCACATGAAGTGGGCACCCATATTCCTGTCCGGATTATTACTGGCTGGCGCAAGCGCCTTCGCAGAGGGGCCGACCTATGTCCGCGTCAGCAAATTTTCCGGCAAGGAGGTGCCCCGGTTCGAGGTGCTGAAATACAATGCCGTGAACGGACGCGCCGGGCCGAGCCGCGATCACCCCATCCTCTGGCATTATGAGCGCAAGGGCCTGCCCCTGCTGATCATCAAGGAAAGCCAGAACTGGCGGCGCGTGCGCGATCCCTCCGGCGCGGAGGTCTGGGTGCATGCCCGCATGCTGGAACCCGGTCATACCGCCATGGTGCAATCGAATGTCACCTTGCATGAAGACCCTGACGCGATGAGCCCGGAAATTGCGCATATCGAGGCAACTGTGCTGGTAGAGCTTGGCCCCTGCAAAAGCGGATGGTGCCGGATTGAAGCCAGGAATTTCAAAGGTTTCGTGCCCGCCACGGCCCTCTGGGGCACAGATACGGCAGAGGCTGCCCTGTAAATCTGCATGCCTGCGCGCTTACCCTGAGTGTTGACAAGCTGGCCCGGGCGCGCTCGTAAGACTGCTTGCGCTGATTGAACAAGGGAACCGCTATGTCCGGACCGCACGATTATCACACGCCCAAGAATTCCTACACAAAGGAAGACCTGCTGGAATCCGGCAAGGGTGGGTATTTCGGACCGGGCAATGCCCAGCTGCCTGTCCCCCCCATGCTGATGATGGACCGTATCACGGAGATCACCGTGGATGGCGGCCAGTTCGGCAAGGGCAGTGTGATCGGCGAACTCGACATCACACCAGACCTCTGGTTCTTCCAGTGTCACTTCCCGGGTGATCCGGTGATGCCGGGCTGTCTCGGCCTGGACGCGATGTGGCAGGCTGTCGGCTATTGGCTCGGCTGGTCCGGCAGCCCCGGCAAGGGCCGCGCGCTGGGCGTTGGCGAAGTGAAGTTCACGGGCGAGATCACACCGGACAAGAAACTTGTCCGCTACGAGATCGACATCAAGCGCGTGCGCCGTGGAAAGCTGAATCTCGGCATCGCGGATGGCCGCGTCTATGTCGACGGAGAGCATGTCTACACCGCGCTCGACATGAAAGTCGGCCTCAAGAACGTGGACGCACAAGCCTAGAGCGCTTGACCTTTGGCGAGGCGCTGCCTAGCCCTTCATAGATAGCAAACGACAGTATCCAAGGGAGATGCCGCCATGGCTGATGACTGGACCCCGCCTTCCGGCGACCTGATGAAAGGCAAGCGCGGCATCATAATGGGTGTCGCCAACCAGAACTCCATCGCCTGGGGCATTGCCCAGCAGCTGGCCGCCCAGGGCGCAGAGATCGCCTTCACCTATCAGGGCGAAAACCTTGAGCGGCGCGTCCGCCCTCTGGTCGAATCCATCGGCATGGATTTCATGATCCCGGCTGACGTGACCGATGATGCCTCCATGGACGCAGCCTTTGAGGCCGTGAAAGACAAATGGGGCAAGATCGATTTCCTGGTTCACTCCATTGCCTTTGCCGGCAAGGACGAGCTTCAGGGCTCCATGGTCGCCAACACGACCCGCGAAGGCTTCCGCCGCGCGATGGATATCTCTGTCTACAGCTTCATTGATTGCGCCCGCCGGGCCAGCGAGATCATGCCCGATGGCGGCGCGATGATCTGCATGACCTATCTGGGCGCTGAGCGTACCGTGCCTTCCTACAATGTCATGGGCGTTGCCAAGGCAGGCCTCGAAGCGGCAACCCGCTATGCGGCGCGCGACCTCGGGCCACAAGGCATCCGCGTCAACGCGATTTCCGCCGGCGCGATGCGTACGCTTTCCCTCGCCGGGATCCGCGGCGGCAAGAGCCTTATGGGCACGGGCCGTGACTGGTCCCTGCTGAAGGAAGACACGCGCATGGAAGGCGTCGCCGGCGCCGCGCTCTACCTGCTGTCAGACCTCGGCCACTCCGTCGCCGGTGAAGTCCACCATGTCGACGCCGGCTTCCACGTCGTCGGCGTCCCGGACCTGCCGGAAGACTGATCTTCTTAAAAACGACTTGACCCGTTGAGGCTGCATCCCCAATTTGCAGCCTCAACGGAGTGTTTATGTCCAATTTGTTTGAGTCCCGGTAAGGGGCCTGCCGTTTGAGGCGCTGAGGGTCAGCGTCTGGCAGGCCGGCAAGAGCGAAGCCTGGCACAGCCATGTGCCGGAAACGTTTTTGCGCGCCCCATGCACATCCATGCGGCGCCCGACTTCGGACCACCTGCAAATGGATATCTCACGCGCCGAACAGCGCATCCTCCACCTGCTCGCCCAGGGCGGGCATATCGACATCATCCGTAACGAGAGCAAAAAGCCGGTCGAGCTGTATTGCTATACCCGCGATGGCTGGCGCTATGCGGGCCTCAATCTGCGCCTCTTCCGCAAGCTGAAGCGTAACCGCGCCATCGCCTCTCAGGGCGGCGGGCCTTACCGCATCACGCGCCGGGGCCTGCAACTCGTCCGCGCCGAACTGGGCAATCGCTGATGCGATGGATTGGCACCGGCTGAGTTGAACCGGGAACTCCCGTGCTGTGCGGTCTGTTGTTACGGCAGATCCACAAAAGAACACGGGAGTTCCCCCCTCATGGCAAACATCTTCATCATTGGCGCAACAGGCGGCGTTGGCAGCCGTCTGATCCCCAAGCTCATTTCTGCCGGTCACACAGTCAAAGGCCTGCACCGGAAGGCCGAACAGGCGGATGATTTACGCGCGCAGGGCGTCGAACCCGTACTTGGCGACATTATCGAGATGAGTTCGGACGATCTGGCAGAGGCCGTAAAAGGCTGTGACATCGCCGTCTTCTCCGCAGGCGCCGCTGGCAGCGGGCAAGAGCGTGCCACCAAGATTGACGGCGAAGGCCCGGAGAAACTGGTCGCCGCCGCCAAGGCCACCGGGCTTCAGCGCATCTATCTCGTTTCCGTCTTCATGGATGCCGGCCGCGACCGCGACACATCCGAGGGCTTTGAGCATTACATGGCCATGAAGCGCCGCGCCGATGCGTCCCTCGCGCAGAGCGGCGTCGACTATGTCATCGTCCGCCCCGGCACGCTGAAGGATGATGATGGCGATGGCCGCGTCAATTCAGGCCGCGCTATTCCCTATGGTGATGTCGCACGCGGTAACGTCGCCGCCATGCTCGCAGAGCTGATCGATGCGCCGGACATCACCAACGAGATCATCGAGCTGACGAATGGCGACCATCCTGTTGCTGAAGCCGTCAGCGCGCTGAAGCGGGGCTGACCGGCCCTCTGACGCCACCCAGCCAATTGCAGAAACGACCTGTTTTCTCCTTGCAATGATACCCAGATTGAATAATGAGCGTTTTGTTCATTCGTATCATTGGAGATAACATGTCAGCCCGACTTTTCGTTTTCGTCGGCCATCCGCGGTCCACATCCCTCAGCCATGGCCTGGCAGATGCCTATCAGCGGGGCGCTGAGGCTGAGGGCGCTGAGGTGCGCCGGATGAACCTGTCCGACATGCAGTTCGACCCGGACCTCACCGAAGGCTATCACGCCCGCAAAACGCTGGAGCCCTGTCTTGAGGAATGGCGGGACACTCTCTCCTGGGCGAACCATACATGCTGGGCTTACGCGCAATGGTGGGGCGGTATGCCTGCCAAGATGAAAGGCGTGATCGACCGCTGCTTCTTGCCCGGCTATGCCATGAAGTATCATGAGGATGATCCGTTCTGGGATCGCCTGCTCTCCGGCCGTAAAGCCGATGTGCTGATGACCGCCGATGCCCCGGTCTGGTTTGACCGGCTCTCCAATGGGCGCGCGGCAAAGCTGCAGGTGCAGAAACCTGTGCTGCATTTTGCCGGCATCAAACCCGCCCGCATCCTGCAGGTCGGGCCGGTCAAGACGGCCTCAGACGCAACAATCGCAAAATGGTTGAAGAAGGCAGAGGCCCGCGGCGCGCAGGCCGCCCGCCGGGCATCTTGATTATCCGTCTACGGTTACAGACGGGCCCGGCAGATGGATCGTGTAATAGCTGAGCGGTTCGTCGCCGGGCCTTCGCCCTTCTGCAGCAATGCCGACATCGCCGCTGATGCCGGCCGGCACGCCGTTCTCCATCGGCAGATAGTCACCGTTCGGAGTCTGGGCGCCAAAGCGGCGGAAGCGCCAGCCTTCCAGCACAGGCATCTGCTGCACCTTTTGTCCCACACGCATCCGCACCGGCAGATCCCGCGCAAGACTGCCCGACAGATTGAGGAAGCTCTGCGTCACCCAGACGCCGGTCTCCGTGCGCACAACACCGATCGCAACATGGGTGGCCTCTTCACTCAGAATATTCGCGCGGTGGCCGGGGCTCTCCATCAGATTCCGGTGCAGGCGCTTTACGGCATTGCGCTCCACATTCCAGCGCCCGCGCGTGACTTCCACCATGGCAACATTTTCGGCTGAGTACTGAATAAAGTCTCGCCGATCAAAGGCAGAGACCCGGTCTTGTGGCTCTCGGCCATCCGGGCCGACATGACCGAAAAAGTCATTATACGCCATGTCCAGGCTGTGGAACCGCGCCGTATTGCGCAGCGCCGGGCGATAGATCAGCGGCGGCAACCCCGCATCTGCGCGCGCCGCATTGATACGGTCCAGAAACTCCTGCTCCATCCCGGCATCGAACTGATAGCCGATGGGCAAGTCGCTGAAACAGGGCGCAACGCTTTCCACATAATCGGCCACAGCCGTGGCCCGGCCTGCCAAATCCAGATCGCACGCCATCGCCGGCAAAGCAGCCGCTGACAGGCCGAGGCCCAGAAGCAAGGAACGCAATGTCATATCGGCGACAAGTTTAGCGCGCCGAACATGAACAGAACAGTTACGCGCGATCAGTCCTGAGACCAGGCCTTCAGCTGCTCGATCTTCATCTCGCGGCGCTGTTCCGGCGACAGGGAATAGTCATTGCCAAAGGCGGAGCTTTCCCAGCTGCCATATTCCGGGTTCGGCAGCATGATCCATTCCCGGCCCCATTTGGCGGCGTTTGCCTCATAAACGCGCTCACGCTCTTCGGGGGAGCCTTTGTATTCGTCAGTAAAGTCACCGAAATTATCGCCCAGCAGCATGACAACCCGGTAGTTCGCGGCAACCGCCGCACGCCGTGTGCCCTTGGCAGAGCCCCAGTCCGGCTGCTCTCCCTTGGTCATCAACGTGTCGACATTGCCGCCCATCGGAAAGCCCAGCGCCTGCAGATTCCGCGCCGTGCCCTCTTTCGTCACCGCATCGCGATTGGTGACATAGAACACTTTCACACCCTTGGCGGCGGCGGCATTGGTGAACTCCACCGCGCCCGGCACGGGCCCGGCCACACCGGAACTGGCCCAGGCATTCCAGCTCGGCCCGTCGAATTCGCGGCCCTGCTGGATGCCAAAGGCCGCATAGGCGGAATTGTCCAGAACGGTTTCGTCGGCATCCAGAATGATGGCGGGCGGCAAATCCTGATAGCCTGCCTGCTGCGCTTCCGGCACGGCGGTCCAGTCCGGGTCCGCCAGCGCTTCATCCAGGCGCATTCCCGCCAGCGCGTAAATGCCGTCTGTCGTTGCCTTGTATTCCACGGCCTGCTGCATCCACAGTGCCGCGTTCAGCCGGTCATCGGGCGCCGGGCCAGCAGGCTCCACCACTTCCGTCACGGTTACAACACGCGGCGGGCTTGTCTGTTCATCCACGATGATACAGCCGGAAAGCGCCAGGCTGGTGGCCAGGGCCAGGCCGGTAAGGATTGTCCGTTTAACCGTCATTTTCACGTGCTCCGCTCTGATGTGCGGGCACCCTACTCAGTCTCCCCCCCTCAGGGAAGATCGAAATCATGCGGACTTTACAGGGCGTCTGATCAGATGACGCCGGCCGTCTGCAGACGTGCCAGCACCGGCGCAATCATGCGCTCGATCGCTTCACCAGTCGGGCGCACATTGCCATAGGCTGGAAGGCCTTCATCGGCGATCACCAGATCCGCCTCGAATTTCGCCGGATAAGTCCACTGATAATGCGCCGCGCGGACCGTGCCGAGATATTGCTGCAACACGCTTTCCAGGCTGCGGCCACGCTCTGTCACATCTCGGCGGATACGACGCGCCAGGCGCAGATCGTCCGGCGTGTCCACATAGACTGACAAATCGATCAGCGAACTGATTTTCGGGAAGGATAGCGCGTGTATCCCCTCCAGGATCAGGATCGGCGCAGACTTGATCTCCCGTGTGTCCGGGCTGCGGTCATGGCGCTCATAATCATAGATGGGCTGCTGGATCGTCTCGCCGGCCTTCAGCGCGCGCAGATCCTTTACCAGACGGTCTGCCTCTTTCGACCGCGGGGCATCATAGTTGATGCCTGCAACAAGTTCGGTCCACTCTTCCTTGCTCTGCGGCTCGCCATAATGGCTCATCGGATAATAATAGGCATCTTCCCCGAAGAGAACGGCCTGGCCGTCCGGCAAATGCTCCAGAAGGGCTTCTGCCAGGGTCGACTTGCCGGAGCCAGAGCCGCCGGACATAGCCACGAGAAAGGGTTTGCGTTTCGCCATCATGGGAGGGGTTTACTGGCAAAGCCCCCACATGTTCAACGGGGAAAGCCCGTAGACGGGCCTTCGTCTGCAGCCTGCCCTCTGACAGGTCTCAGGCGACCTGACGTTCCTGAAGTCCGGTCACATAATGGTCCAGCTTTGCAAGGGATGACGCCATCTCCGCTTCATGGCTCTGGACAGTCAGGCCATCGGGCGCATTCTCGGCCCTTATCGTCACCTTTGTGCCCTCTGCCACCGGGCTCATCAGCCAGCTCAGCCGCATTGTGCCCTGAAAGCGCGCGTCCTCCGTTGCGAAATCGACCGCCTGCACGATGCATTTGCCCGGCACCATATCCAGGTAACGCGCTTCCATGCTTTCGGCGCTGCTCCAGATTTCTGCTTCGTCGCGGCCACAGCCTGGTTCCACCTGCAGCCTGTAATGCCCGCCAGGCCGTGGGGAAAACGCCACCACCCGCGCCTCTATCCCATCGGGCACCAGCCAGAATTCCAGCGCATCGGGGTGCAACATCGCGTCATAAACCTCAGCTGCCGAAGCCCTGATCACTCGGCTGACGGTATCGACTCTGTTCGGCATGGCATGGTCCGGCTTGCGATTGGAGATGAGCGATACGTTCTTTTGTGAGGCAGGTTCCCGACAAATGAGTGAACATTGCGCAGCATGAGCTGTTTGCCTGATTTCTGCACAAAAAAAGGCCGCTCCGGGGAGCGGCCTTCCAATTCTTGGGCAGTGGAGAGGAAGACTATTCCTCTTCGCCACCATTTTCGTCCTCGGTGATTTCCTTACCGGTCTCCTGATCGACGACTTTCATCGACAGGCGAACCTTGCCGCGATCGTCAAAGCCCATCAGCTTGACCCAGACCGTGTCGCCCTCTTTCACCATTTCCTTCGGATGGCCCACGCGCTTGTTGGCCATCTGGGAAACGTGGACGAGGCCGTCCTTCGGTCCGAAGAAGTTCACGAAGATGCCGAAATCCTTCAGGCCGACAACTTTGCCTTCATAGATCTCACCGACTTCCGGCTCTGCGACGATCTCCTTGATCATCTTCAGGGCCTTGTTGATGGATTCCTTGTCCAGGGCAGAGACCTGAACCGTGCCATCATCATCGATGTTCACTTTGGCACCGGACTCATCCACGATACCGCGGATGACCTTGCCGCCAGAACCGATCACGTCACGGATCTTGTCTGTCGGCACCTTGATGATTTCCATCTGCGGGGCGTTTTCGGACAGGCTGTCGCGGGACGTATCCAGCGCTTTGCCCATTTCACCCAGGATATGCATGCGGCCACCGCTCGCCTGAGCGAGGGCTTTTTCCATGATGTCCTTGGTGATACCGGCCACCTTGATGTCCATCTGAAGGCTGGTCACACCCGCTTCCGTACCGGCGACCTTGAAGTCCATGTCACCGAGGTGGTCTTCGTCACCCAGAATGTCGGACAGGACAGCGAACTCTTCGCCTTCCAGGATCAGGCCCATCGCGATGCCGGAGACCGGACGGCTGACCGGCACGCCGGCATCCATCATGGCCAGAGAGCAACCGCAAACCGTTGCCATGGAGGAAGACCCGTTGGATTCCGTGATCTCGGAAACGAGACGGATCGTGTACGGGAATTCCGAATGGTCCGGCAGAACAGCCTGCAGGGCGCGCCATGCCAGCTTGCCGTGGCCGATTTCGCGGCGACCAGCGCCGCCCATGCGGCCTGTCTCACCAACGGAATATGGCGGGAAGTTATAGTGCAGCAGGAAGCGTTCCTTGCGGGTGCCGTCCAGGCTGTCAATGTATTGTTCGTCGTCTGACGTTCCCAGAGTGGCGACACAGATCGCCTGCGTTTCACCACGGGTGAACAGCGCAGAACCGTGCGTACGCGGAAGGAAACCGGCTTCAGCCAGGATCGGGCGAACCTGATCCAGCTTGCGGCCGTCAATACGTTGACCCGTTTTCAGGATGTCACCGCGGACAACGCTGGCTTCGGCTTCCTTGAACGCAGCCTTGAAGGCTTCACCGCTCAGTTCACCCGGCGCGTCTTCCGTGCCGACCAGTTTTTCCTTGGCCTTGTCGCGGGCAGCGCCCACTGCGGCCTGGCGTTCCAGCTTCTCGGTGATCTTGTAGGCGGCGGACAGATCCGTACCGACCAGATCCGTAATCGCTTTCAGCGCGGCGGAATTGTCCACGGGCTGGAAGTCGAACGGTTCCTTGGCGGCCTGCTCTGCCAGCTCGATGATCGCGTCGATCACCGGCTGCATCGCGTCATGGCCAGCCACAACGGCGCCCAGCATGATCTCTTCGGAGAGTTCCTTGGCCTGGGATTCCACCATCATCACGGCGTCGGCGGTGCCGGCCACGACGAGGTCCAGTTCGGACTCTTCCAGATCCATGACGGTCGGGTTGATCAGGTATTCGCCGTCCTTGTAGCCAACGCGGGCTGCACCGATCGGGCCCATGAAGGGCGCGCCGGACAGAACCAGCGCCGCAGACGCACCGATCATGCCCAGAATGTCCGGATCATTTTCGAGGTCATAGGAGATGGCGGTCAGAACGACCTGGACTTCATGCTTGAAGCCTTTGACGAACAGCGGACGGATCGGGCGGTCGATCAGGCGAGACGTCAGCGTCTCTTTCTCTGTCGGGCGGCCTTCACGCTTGAAGTAGCCGCCAGGGATGCGGCCCGATGCGTAATATTTCTCTTGATAGTTCACGGTCAGGGGGAAGAAGTCCTGACCCGGTTTTGCTTCCTTGGCATAAACAGCCGTGGCCAGGACAGTAGAGTCCCCATAGGTCACCATGACGGAACCATCGGCCTGACGGGCAACTTCGCCCGTTTCGATTTTCAGCGTGCGGCCGGCCCATTCCAGCGACACAGATTTCTTGTCAAACATCTAAAAGTCTTTCTTTCACATACGAAAAGCCCGCCGCGGCCCCAGTGCCCGGCGGGCTTGTTTTTGAAGAGCCTAGCGGCGAATGCCCAGCTCGGAGATGAGTTTGGTATAACGCGACTCATCCTTGCCCTTGACGTAATCAAGCAGCTTTCTGCGCGTTGCCACCATGGCCAGCAGGCCGCGGCGGGAGTGGTGATCTTTTTTGTTGGTCTTGAAGTGGTCGGTCAGATTGTTGATCCGTTCGGTCAGGATCGCGACCTGGACTTCAGGAGAGCCGGTATCGCCAGGCTTGGTGGCGAATTTGGAGATCAGCTCCTGCTTTTTCTCAGCAGTAATCGACATCGTATATCTTTCATATTGTCGCCTTGCGGCGGGTTTCACATAAACGCCTGATTTGGCGGGGTTTTCTGGTGGGGATCGAAGCCTTTGGCCGCGGCCGGGATGTCGTCCAGCCGGGTCAAAACCCGAAATCCCACCACAAGGCGCGGCTTATGGCCCATTTTCAGGGGAATTGGAAGGGCCAGACTGAGGAATCGATTCCCGTGAGGGGCGAGTTTCGCTTCCGCCTGTCCTGCCTACTCCAGTGCGCACCACCAAGCGGTGACGGCGTGGGCTGTGGGGGTGGCTTCATCCGGATAGCGGCCATGCAGAACACCGTCGGTTCCGATCAGCGTCACCCACATTTGAGAGCGCTCTGCCGGCGGCAGGTCTTCAATCTCTGCGTCCGGCATCTGCAGGTGCACACGCGATGAATGGGTGAACACATCTTCCCCCATCACCGTCATCGAATAGGGCGCATACCAGTGCGTCAGGAAAAAGCCGCCCGCCGGTGTCTCGGCCAGCCGGAAGCCGACCTGAACGGACTGGCCTGAGCGGACAGCTTCAATCAGCGCGGCCTTGTCCCCTGCGCTCACCTGCCCGGCACCATCCACCTCCACCAGCAAATGCTCGCAATCCGGTGGCGGGGCGGCCTCCCCCTCTGCCAGCGCGCCCGGCCCGGAAATGGCCAGCCCTGCCGCAATGATCGCCCGTTTCAGCACACTCGCGCCCCTCATCCCGCTTTCAGCGCGCAGAGTAAGGGCATTCGCGCCACATGATAATGGCCCTGCCCCATACACTGCGATTGAGTCTGCCGTGTCATCCCGGAAAACGCTGCGCGTTTATCCGGGACCCAGACGCAGAGGCGCAAGTCTGAACTGGGTCCCGGATATTTGCTGATGCAAATTCCGGGATGACAAGGGTGGGGAGCTTTCCCCTCTTCCGCTCACCCCGGCGCAGGCCGGGGTCCAGAGCCACAGGAGCAGAAGTTTGTGGGACAGAGAGAGGCTCACTCCCCAAGCCCGCGCTCCATGCTTCGACTTCGCTCACCATGAGCGCTCTTTCGCCTCACCCCAAGAACCGCACCTCATCCTGAGAGAAGTCGAAGGATGACTGGCGGCTCATGAGACCCTCCACCCCGAACCCAATCCGTCTGATAGTGCCCCAAGCCATACTTCAGGTCTGCTCACAC
>NZ_AWFF01000097.1 GCF_000682755.1 Hyphomonas beringensis | reverse complement strand
GTTGAAGACCTGCTCCATGAACGCGGCATCGACATTTGCCATGAAACGGTCCGTCATTGGGTCGATCGCTTCGGCACTTACTTCGCGCACAAGATCCGCAGGCGCCGTTCGGAAAGAATGAGGCAGTCACTGCAATGGCAGTGGCACCTGGACGAAGTCCTCGTGAGCCGCAGGCAGGCGAAGCCAATATCCGTGGGAAGACTCTCTATCTATGGTCCGATCTATGGCCCGCGGTCGACCATGAAGGCGAAGTTCTGGAGTTCTTCGGCACGAAGACCCGGGATAAAGTCTCTGTATTGAAATTTATGCGAAAAGCGATGAGGCGATATGGAAACCCTCAGATCGTGGTGACTGACAGACTTCGCTCGTATGGGGCCGCAATGCGTGAAATCGGAAATGCACACCGCCAGGAAACTGGCCTGCACCTGAACAATCGCACCGAAAATTCCCACGAACCATTCCGCCGACGAGAGCGGGCCATGTCTCGTTTCCGGCGCTTGCGAAGTCTTCAAAAATTCGCATCAGTCCATTCGTCTGTATACAATCACTTCAATCATCAGCGGAATATCGAGAGCAGGGC
>NZ_AWFF01000096.1 GCF_000682755.1 Hyphomonas beringensis | reverse complement strand
TCTCTGTGGTGGACCGCCCCTATGACGGGACAACCCGTGTCGAGCTGACGGGTGCTCAGTTGGCCAATGCCGTCGCGTCCGATCTGGCTGGTGGTACCGTGGCCCTGGATTCAAGTACCGAATACGGTGTGATGTCGGACAAGAATGCCCGCGCGAATAAATTGTTGACGGCGCAATATGAGCTGACGGGCGCGGATCAGGACAATTATATCCTGACCCTGCCGACAGACCTGACGGCGGATATCGCCAAGGCGCAGCTGACGGTCACGGGTACTCTAACGGCTGAGGACCGTCCCTATAATGGGATGACGACAGCGACGATCGATACGTCGAACCTGTCACTGTCGGATTACGTCGCGGGCGATGAACTCACGCTCGAACTGGCGAATGCGACAGGGTCGTTTGTGGACGCGAATGCCGGTGTTGCCAAGACGGTGACGCTTAGCACGAGCGGGTCCCTGGGCGGGGCTGACAGGGAAAATTACGAGATCGTCTCGAATGCGCCCACGACGACGGCCACGATCACGCCGAAGCTTCTGACGGTTGATGGTGTGACGGTTGCGCCGCGGACCTATGACGCGACGGCGATCGCGGACCTGTTGGGCGGGACG
>NZ_AWFF01000095.1 GCF_000682755.1 Hyphomonas beringensis | reverse complement strand
ATATAATTTATCAGAGTTTCTTACTTTAATTAAATTACATATTAACAATGAAACTATTCCAGCAAGAAAAAGACAATTATTGTTAGAAAAAAAATGAATTGAGTATTACACTCTAAAAAGTGGATTAGATGAAAAGAAAAGTTATTCTTATGAATTTGGTAAAAAATGATTTGAATATAAAGAAAGGTTAAATACACTTTTTTTAAATAAAACACTAAAAAGAAAATTTGGTCAATTTGATATTTTAATTAATGAAGAGAAATGATTTGTTATAGTTTTCTCTATTATTTTAACTTCCCTTAATAAAGGTTATAATTCTATAGCAATAAATTCAGGTGAAGCTATTATTTATAATTGATATTCTGTTTGAAAAGAACAATTATTAAATAAAAAAGATGTTAAAGAAGACAATTTAGAATTAAAAAATTTAATCTCAACAAATGTTATTAATAATTATAACAATTTATTAATTTTAGATAATGAAAGTATAGATTATCCTTTATCTTATGAGGATTGAAAAGATAAAAATAATATTGATTATAAATTTATTTTAAATTTAGGAGATCTTTTCCTTTCTATTTTTTGTGATGAATTATCAGATGAATCTCCACTTTTTTTT
>NZ_AWFF01000094.1 GCF_000682755.1 Hyphomonas beringensis | reverse complement strand
TCAACTGGCTTGGATCGGTCAGGCCGACCAGAGCACGCCCGGCCCCTGTATAAGAGTCATCTGTGGCGGCAATAAATGTGCCTGACCCTGCCTCTACAACCTGACTGCCAAGCATGCCATCAGCATCTGCCCCCAAAAGGCTGTTGGAACCAGACACCACGCCTATCACCCCGGCCGCGCCATTGCCCCACGTCACCGCACCGGCATTGGACACTCCGCCATTGTCCCAGTCAGAGCTGGCCACGACATAATTGCCATTCGTCAACGCGGTCACTTCATTTTCGCGACCAAAACTATTTCCCGTCGTGCCCACCTGGTCATCTGCCTGTGAGCCCACGAGGCTGTTGGTGGCAGACACCGCTCCTGTCGTACCGCCGTCACCATTGCCCCACGTCACCGCTCCGACATCGGTCGCCGTGTCACTATCCCACTTAGGGCTGGCCACGACATAATTGCCATTCGTCAGCGCGGTCACGCCATTTGAGACCCCCATGGGGTTGCTCAACGAGCCCACCTGGTCGCTCACCGTTGTGCCCACGAGGCTGTTGCCGGCAGACACTGCACCAACAGTACCGCCTTCGCCACGAGGCTGTTGGTATCATCCACTGCGCCAAAAGTTCCGCCGTCACCATTGCCCCACGTCACCGCTCCGGCCCTGGCCTCCGAGCCGTTGGCCCAACCCGCGCTTGCGACGACATAATTGCCATTCGTCAGCGCAGTCACAACGCCACCGCCCACCTGGTCATTTGCAGTCGAGCCCAC
>NZ_AWFF01000093.1 GCF_000682755.1 Hyphomonas beringensis | reverse complement strand
TCCCTGTAAATCGCGGGTTATCAGGGAAATCCGCGCTAAAGGTACTGTTGCATTTGGCTAACGGAGACGGCGGCAGATTTCGTGCCTGAAATCTACCCTGTTTCCGGAAACGGAGACGCAGCTCCGACGCCAAAGCCCGCGGTGTCTGGGGCTTTGCGCGGGGGTGAGTGTAGTGTTCTCTGTTTGGGGGTGTGGCTGGCGGTGCTGTCAGACTAATTCGAACCAGTCTCCGCTTTTCGCAGACGAGCAGGTCTCAGGCAGCGATCAACTCGCGCCATTCGAGAAGAGCAGCGTCGCGTAGCGATTTGAACCTGGCCCTGCTCTCGATATTCCTTCGATGATTGAAGTGATTGTACACAGACGAATGGATTGAAGCGAACTTTTGCAAACTTCGCATCTGCCGGAAGCGAGACATCGCCCGCTCCCTTCGTCGGAATGGCAAGTGTGAATTTTCGGCGTGATTGTTCAGGTGCCGGCCGGTCTCCTGACGCCTCTCGCTCCCGATCATATTCCTCGCCGCCCGATATGAAGGGCATTTACCCGTCACGACCACCTTGGGATTACTATAGCGCTTCATGGCTTTTCTCATAAATCTCAACACTGAAGCCTTGTCACGAGTCTTCGTGACGAACGACTCCAGCACCTCTCCCTCATGATCAACCGCTCGCCAAAGGCGATTAGTCTGACAACGGATCTTCACAAAGACTTTGTCCAGGTGCCACTGCCATTGCGACGATTGTATCAATCTCTCCGAACGACGTCTGCGGGTCTTGTGCGCGAAGTGAGTGCCGAACCGATCGACCCAATGCCTCACTGTTTCATGGCAAATATCAATCCCGCGCTCGTGAAGCAGGTCTTCGACAT
>NZ_AWFF01000092.1 GCF_000682755.1 Hyphomonas beringensis | reverse complement strand
TGCAGAATTTGGGGCCGCACATGGAGCAGAAGTGGGCGATCTTGTGGGCTTCCTTGGGAAGGGTCTGGTCGTGGAAGTCGCGGGCGGTTTCGGGGTCGAGGCGATTGGCACCTTACGGGTTGCTGGGCGTTGACAGTCTTTGTTCGAAAACGAGTTTGATAAAATCGTGCTCGGTTTTAATCTGCTCTTTCAAAGCCAATAGACGACGTCTTCCGCATCGTGCATCCGAAATCGCCAATCCCCGGATCAGAACTGCTTCAGACGCCAACATGTCATCAATGCTCATACTCAAACTATCAAACAGCATTTCGTTTGATTGGGACACCGGGGCCAAGCCCTCAGCGGCGGCTTTCTCAAATGAGTCCTCGTAGGTGTCGCCAGATTTCAGGTGAGTCTGCATTAATTGCGAAGCTTTGAAGTCTGACGTTGAGTATATGCGTTTCTTGTCGAGCGTGATCCAGATTTCGCCTAATCGATGATGGTGGCCCATTCGCTGGCGCGTCTCATAGATATGCAAGCGCCCTTTCAGACAATCGGCGAAGCGGTCTTCCAGTCTTTGCTTGAGCTTGGACCACTGCATTTATCTGTATCCCAAAGAGCCCATCCGTAGAGTGTCGTTGAGCAATGCGAAATGCGCCATCTGCGCCAATGGTGCATTTCGTGCCTCAATGTACTCTACGATTTAATCAATCGCTTCGCGCTTTTCGCCGGTTTCCGAGAGATAAATCTCCCCGCCTTTCTCCATAAACTCGCGGCTCTTCTCTTCCATCCCCTTGCGTGCTTCGGCTGCCTGCTTTTCCAAATCGTTCCGTTCGTTCTCGCTCATGCCTGCTGCATATTCCCGCACTTCGGCGGTGATCTTCATGCTGCAGAATTTGGGGC
>NZ_AWFF01000091.1 GCF_000682755.1 Hyphomonas beringensis | reverse complement strand
GAGGAGCCATGCGCCAGATATGGTGCAGGGGAGGGGGCCTGTCTAGGGTGTTCTTGTTGTGTTCGGGCGCGGGGGGTGAAGCCCGGCAAAACAAAGGGCGCCAAGCTGTTCGCCTGGCGCCCCTTGAATACTTGCTGCGCAACCGGCTCTAGCTGGTTGGGCCTTCGTTTGCGGCCTCCACGGCGTCTTCCACCTGTGAGCGGGAAGAGCCTTTCTCTTCGAGCGGTTCCAGCGTCACTTTGAGCGGGTTCGGAACGAGTTCCTGGGTTGAGCCATTGTTGGCATCAACCAGTGCGCCGATACCGCCACCGAGGATAACGTTACCCGCCATGCCGGCGCCACCACCGCCAGACATCTGGTGCGTAATGTTATGCTTGGACGTCTTGTAGCCTTCCTTGGTGATCGTGGCCGTGAATTCGGACTCGCGTTTCACTTTCGGAATGGCGCACGGCGTCGGATCGCAGCTAAGGCCGAGACTGGTTGTCACCTTCGCACCCGCTGGAACAGTTTCCACAACGAACGCTTCTGTAGTTCCGCGTGTCACGGTCGCGCACGCAGCAGTTGCAACTGCCAGCGGCAGCAGCATAAGTACTTTGAGCATAGAATGCCCCCCAATATTGAACAGTTTACCGTTTCCGGTAGATATAGCCAATAAAGATTCCACGTATATTAGCAATACAGGCGCACAATTTTTACGCGAGGGAAGCTGTAATTTACTAGCTTTTGGCCTCTCAGCGTGGACGGCCACGTATGATCAGATCATGGCGCGCGGGGCGACCTCAGGAGAGGTCGGTTACCACCCGTGCGACACGAGCCGGGCGATCTTTGCCGATGATCGCAAAAGTTTCCGAAACGCCCTTGGAGGAAGGGGGAGGAGCCATGCGCCAGATATGGTGC
>NZ_AWFF01000090.1 GCF_000682755.1 Hyphomonas beringensis | reverse complement strand
TCGAACCCGTCTCCATTATTCGCTTAAGACCTGCAGGTCTTAAGCGACGAGAAGGTCGCGCCACTCGCGAAGCGCGGCGTTTCGTTTCTGTTTGAGCCGGGTTCTTCCAGTATGGGAATTACTCAACAGTTTGCGCCACGGGGCGCCTATCGCAGTCTTGTCCTATGGCGCAGTCCTCGGGCTCGCCGTCGGCTTCATCCTGCTCTGTCGTTTCAGAGGCGCTTTCGGCCTCATTCAGTGCACCGAGTTCCGGTTCCCGGTCATTGCCTTCCGAGAGCCCCGAATCCGGGGTCACGGGAGCATTGATGACGAACAGGCTGGCCTCATTGGTCACAGGCAACTCAGATGTTGGCTGCTCCGGTGAGGGCTGCTCTGGCGATGGCTGCTCCGGTGAGGGCTGCTCCGGTGAGGGCTGCTCCGGTGAGGGCTGCTCCGGTGAGGGCTGCTCAGCGGCCGCCTGGACCGTCAGGGTGCCGCTTTCAAAGCTGAACTGATAGCCCTGCTCGCTGGCCAACGTACCGGCTGCGGACAGAATCTCGAATGTGCCCACATCGGATGTCTCTGTCGCAGTCGTTGTCAAAGACGGAGCGCCCGCCAGATCAGACACGCCATCCCCCGTCTCAAACCCGGAAATACGATACGTGAATGTTGGATTGTCCTCGCCATAGGCCCGGCTGGCGTCATCTGCCGTAACCGTCAGTATCGGTGCATAGCGGAACGCCACGAAATTGGCGCCCGGATCGAGGGCATCATAGGCTGCGTTATCGGTGACATTGTAGCGACGCAGATAAGATCCCAGCACGCCACTATCCACGTCGGCAGGCGTATCTGCATAGATCCCGTAATGGCCACCACCCGACAGAACCAGCCCGCTACCGCCGGCGAGATTGATCACCTCCCCGTTCAGCGCGGCCAGATCGATCGCGCGGCCAGTGCCTGATGCGG
>NZ_AWFF01000089.1 GCF_000682755.1 Hyphomonas beringensis | reverse complement strand
GGCGTTTGCGGATCTTGTGCGCGAAGTGAGTACCGAAGCGGTCGACCCAATACCGGACCGTTTCATGGCAGATATCGATGCCACGCTCATGGAGCAGGTCTTCGACGTTCCGAAGTGAAAGCGGAAATCTGACGTACATCATCACTGCAAGCTGGATGATTTCGGGCGATGTCTTAAAGTAGCGAAATGGGTTCTGGCTCATTTTTGGAGCCTAAGCGCCAGAATGGGCCGCCTCAAGGTCAATCAACCTGATAATGCCGGGCGATGTCATCATATTCCAAGGCTAGACGACGAGATAAGCCAACCCAAGCTCGGCTCCTTTGACAATGCCCTCGGATCATCTATTTATCGAACTTTGTGCTTGCAGAACCGGGGCCGTCCAAACATGATAGTCCGGCTAATCCGACAGTGCCCCGCGAGAGACAGCCTAATTCGGAACGTACACAGATATAATGTTTGGGGTGTCTTGATAGCACCCATGTATCAAGAGCTTAACTGTCTCGTTTGAAAAATATGCAGACGTCAAAACCGCGAGAAGCGCCTCATAATTCGGGTGTGTTGTTTGCAATACATATCGACCTGATGTGGCGCAATTATCAGGATTAATAGCTGCACCCTCCAAAGTAACCATCACAGCTGTCGGCCCGACCGCAAGTATTTGGATCTTTTTTACTGGCGTGTTTTCATAAGCCAATGCATCTCCGGAGAAGGCCACGGAAAACATCACACCTGAAGACACGAAGCGAACGACGGATTTTCTCCCTTTTTTGAGCACACTCACCGCACATGCAGAGAAGACATTTTTCACAGTTAAAGTCCTTTATAAACTTGTAAGCTTGCCAAAAGAATTTTCATGAGGATTAAAATTCATTACGCGTACCTTGGCAACAGGCAAACCATCTCCGAACCAGATTCCATTTTTCGCAAGCGAGCAGGTCTCATGCAGCGATCAACTCCCGCCATTCGAGAAGAGCGGCGTCGCGAATCGATTTGAACCTGGCCCTGCTCTCGATATCCCATTGATGATTGAAGTGGTTGTACACAGACGAATGGA
>NZ_AWFF01000088.1 GCF_000682755.1 Hyphomonas beringensis | reverse complement strand
GGGGCGGCCTTTCGCAAAGTCTCTTCAGGAAGAGAGCTTATTTCTTGATCGCGGAGACGACGCCGGCGCCGACCGTACGGCCACCTTCGCGGATAGCGAAGCGCAGGCCCTGGTCCATGGCGATCGGCTGGATCAGCTCAACGTCCATTTTCACGTTGTCGCCCGGCAGAACCATTTCCTTGTCAGCCGGCAGCGTCACAACACCCGTCACGTCCGTCGTACGGAAGTAGAACTGCGGACGATAGTTGGTGAAGAACGGCGTGTGGCGGCCGCCTTCTTCCTTCGTCAGGATGTAGGCTTCAGCTTCAAACGTCGTGTGCGGCGTGATGGAGCCCGGCTTGCAGAGAACCTGACCACGCTCAACGCCTTCACGGTCAACACCGCGAAGCAGTGCGCCGATGTTGTCGCCAGCCTGGCCCTGATCGAGCAGCTTGCGGAACATTTCAACGCCCGTGCAGGTCGTTTTCTGCGTGTCGCGGATACCGACGATTTCGATCTCGTCGCCAACCTTCAGGATGCCCTGCTCAACGCGGCCCGTCACAACCGTACCACGGCCGGAGATGGAGAACACGTCTTCCACAGGCATCAGGAACGGCTTGTCCAGCGGACGCTCAGGTGTCGGGATGTACTCGTCGACAGCCGCCATCAGTTCAAGAACCTTGTCCTTGCCGATATTGTCGTCACGGCCTTCAACAGCTGCCAGAGCAGAACCAGCGATGATCGGAATGTCGTCGCCCGGGAAGTCGTAGGAAGACAGAAGTTCGCGAACTTCCATTTCCACCAGTTCCAGCAGCTCTTCATCGTCAACCTGGTCAACCTTGTTCAGGAACACGACCAGAGCCGGCACGCCGACCTGACGGGCCAGCAGGATGTGCTCGCGGGTCTGCGGCATCGGGCCGTCAGCAGCGTTCACAACCAGGATCGCGCCGTCCATCTGGGCAGCACCCGTGATCATGTTCTTGACGTAGTCAGCGTGGCCCGGGCAGTCGACGTGGGCGTAGTGACGGTTTTCCGTCTCATATTCCACGTGTGCCGTGTTGATCGTGATGCCACGTGCTTTTTCTTCCGGTGCGGAGTCGATGTCCTCATAGGACCGTTTCTCACCGCCACCAGCTTCCGCCAGCACCATCGTGATCGCTGCCGTCAGTGTCGTCTTGCCGTGGTCAACGTGGCCAATTGTGCCGATGTTGACGTGCGGCTTGTTGCGTTCAAACTTTGCCTTGGCCATCGGGCCTCTCCTT
>NZ_AWFF01000087.1 GCF_000682755.1 Hyphomonas beringensis | reverse complement strand
GAGCGATACCCACCACCCGCATGCCCGGACTCATTACGCAGCACACGGAAATACAGTACCTCCACCCGGATAACCTCCCATGGTAGTCTTCCCGCCATGACAGACCGCACCGATTTCTTCTCCCAGGCGTTTTTCACGATCGCCCGCGCGATTGCCGAGGTGGGGGCTTCGACTTCGCTAAATAGAGAGGTTTCATCTTGGGCTAAGCCATAGGATAAACGCGTGAAGCGCAGATGCCCGGCGCTTGCCCTTGGGACTGCTGAGGGAAATCGCAGTGCGGTTTCAAGACCCTCAACAGCCCTAATGCCTTGCCAGGCTTGAAAACATCGCCTATAGGCCCGCCTTCAGAAACGACGGCGCAAGGCCGTACGTGTCAGCTTCTTACCTCTTCAGAGATAACAGAGAGGCGGAGTCGAGGGCGAAAGGAAAAAACATGTCCAAATCCACCATTACGTTCAATGTCGAGCTGCGCGAGCGCGTAGGCACCGGCGGTTCCCGTGCAGCACGCCGCGAAGGGCTTGTCCCCGGCGTTCTCTATGGCGGCGGCGACAAGCCGGTTGCCATCAGCCTGAAGCGCAACGAAGTGCTGAAAGCCATCGAAACCGGCCACTTCCTGTCCTCGACCGCGACTCTGGTCCACCAGGGCAAGAAACAGCTGGTGATCCCGCAAGCGATCCAGATGCACCCTGTCTCTGACCAGCCGATGCACGTGGACCTGTTCCGCGTCAGCGCCAACCAGCAGATCAAGGTTGAAGTTCAGGTTCACTTCCACGGCGAAGAAGTCTCTCCGGGCCTGAAAAAGGGCGGTACGCTCAACGTGGTTCGCCACACGGTCGAACTGCTCGTGCCGGCTGGCAACATTCCAGAATCCCTGGACGCAGACGTGTCCACGCTGGAAATCGGCGACAATGTCAAAATCTCCGACATCAAGCTGCCGGACGATGCCGAACCGACCATCACAGACCGTGACTTCACCATCGCGACCATCGCAGGCCGTACGGCTCAAGCCGAGACGACCGATGAGGATGGCGATGAAGAGGCCACCGAAACCGAAGCCGCTGCTGACGAAGACAACGGCGAAGACGAAGCGGAAGATTGATCCGCTCATTCTGGTCCCGCGTGTCCGGCCTGTTAGGGCTGGGCACGCAGCCAGCCCCTGCTATACCGGATGAGGGAGGCAAAGCCGTGCTCATTCTTTCAGGTCAGGGAAACCCCGGTGAGAAGTACGCAAAGAACCGGCATAATGCCGGTTTTCTTGTTTTGGACTTCATCCACCGCGAATACGGGTTTCAGCCCTGGCGTTCCAAATTCGAGAGCGAAATTGCCGAAGGGGTGATCAACACCTCCAATGGCCGCGAGAAGGTTTTGCTCGTCAAACCCCAGACCTATTACAATGAAACCGGCCGCGCCCTGTCCAAGGCGGTTCAGTTCTACAAGCTGAACGCCGAAGACGTTGTCGTACTGCATGACGAGATAGATCTGGCGCCGGGCCGTCTGCGCATGAAGCAGGGCGGCGGGCATTCCGGCAATAACGGCATCCGCTCCATGATCGCGCATCTGGGTGAAACCTTCCGCCGCGTACGTATCGGCGTCGGCCATCCGGGCGACAAGTCAAAGGTCATGCCCTATGTGCTGGCAGACTTTTCAAAGGCTGACAGCGAATGGTTCGAGCCGATGGCAAAGGCCATTGCGTCTGCCCTGCCCTTCCTGGTTGAGGGAAATGACGAACGCTTCCAGACCGAAGTCATGCGCCTTGCCCCTGCCCCAAAGAACGATCCCAAGAAGACCGCGCGCTAGGGTCGTAAGGCCTCAGGCATCCAGTTTCGTGAGGATGGCGGCCTCGGCGGCTTCCGCCATGGCGACCGCGCCGACTGTGCCATGCGCCGGAACCGGGCTGCGCGCGAGCCCCAGACAGGCCGCATAGAAACCGCGGTCTGCCGCGCCCAGAGGGTCTGGCAGCTCAGCAGCAATATCCACACGCACATCATAGGGCGTCGTGTTCTTCAGCTGGCGCGTCAGGAAGTCGATGGAGATCTCCCCTGACGGATAGACCACATGCATGGTGCGCTCACGCGCCTCTGCCGCGCGGCTGGCGCGAAGACGCGCAACACCGCCGCTGGCATAGGTGAACTGCGCGCTCGCCTCATCGATATGGTCGGAATGCACCCGCTTGCCGCTGGCCATGACGCCGGTGAACTCATTGCCCATCATCATGGCGGCAAGGTCCAGATCATGGATCATGAGATCCCAGATCACGGAGACATCGCCCGCGCGATTGTCAGGCGCAGGTGGCCCGGCCCGGACAGATTCGATCAACAGCGGCGTTTCCTCAATCGCGAGCACACCCATGGCACGCGCCACAAAGCGCTCCTGATGGCCCACCTGAAGGATACGGCCCCGCGCGGCGGCCTCATCGGCCAGATCCCGGGCGGCCTTGCCATTCAGCGCCAGCGGCTTTTCCACCAGCACATGGCAATGCGCTTCAATGGCCTGACGGGCCAGTTTTTCATGCCATGTCGCAGGAACGGCGATCACGATGGCATCACAGGCCGCCAGAAACGCTTCAAAGCTGTCAAAGCCCTTGGCACCAAACTGTGCTGCAACGCGGTCCGCGCGCTGCAAATCCAGATCATAAACGCCAACCAGCTCTGTCTGGGCAGAGGCGGCGGCCTTCTGCGCATGATAGTTGCCGAACACACCGGCGCCAGCGACGCCTACCTTCAAAATCGTCATGTCAGGTTTGCCCTCTTGCCCACCTTAAGACACTGCATCGCCCGGTGCTGCAAGCCCTGCGGGCACGCCAAACTGAGAAAGACTCGCCGCTTTCCTGACAGATGCCCCTTCACTTCGGGGTGGGCCAAGGCCACTTAGAAGCTAGAAAATCAGCAGGAAGGAAACTCTCATGGCCAATATGACTTCAACAGAATGGGCCCTCGCCGAACGTCCCGTCGGCATGCCCAAACTCTCCGACTTCCAGAAAAAGACTGTCGATGTCGCCGCCCCCGGTGATGGCGAAATCCAGGTGCAGAATGAGTGGATGTCGGTCGACCCCTATATGCGCGGCCGCATGTATGACCGCGAAAGCTATGTTCCGCCGTTCCAGATCGGCGAGACCATGCAGGGCGGCGCCGTTGGCCGCGTCACGGCCTCCAACCACCCTGATTACAAGGAAGGCGATCTCGTCTCCTCCATGGCAGGTTGGCGTACGGCCTGGACAGCAAAACCGGAAGCCGTCATGGCGCAGAAGCTGCCGGATGTCGGTCTGCCGGAAAGCGCATTCCTTGGCATTGCGGGCATGCCGGGCCTCACCGCTTATGCAGGTATCCTGCGCGTGGCTGAGCTGAAAGAGGGCGACACGGTGTTTGTATCCGGCGCCGCAGGCGCAGTGGGCTCAACCGTCGTACAAATCGCCAAGATCAAGAACTGCACCGTCATCGGCTCTGCCGGGGGCCAGGAAAAGTGCGACTTCGTCAAATCCCTCGGCGCAGACCATGTGATCGACTACAAGGCCGCCGGTGGCTTCCAGGGGCTCGTCAAAGCGCTGAAGGAGGCTTCTCCGAAAGGCATCGATGTCTACTTTGACAATGTCGGCGGAGACCATTTGACGGCTGCAATCGAGTGCGCCCGTCCGATGGCGCGTTTTGCTGAATGCGGCATGATCGCCCAGTATAATGAGACCGGCCAGCCAACTGGCCCGCACAACATTATCCAGGTCGTCGGTAAACAGCTGAAAATTCAGGGCTTTATCGTCTCCACCCATGCTGACATGCAGCCCGCCTTCTTCAAGGACATGGCCGAATGGATTTCATCAGGTCAGGTGAAATACGAGGAGACGGTCATGGAAGGAATTGATAAGGCACCCGACGCGTTCCTTGGTCTCTTCAGTGGGGCCAACAAGGGCAAAATGCTTGTAAAATTGGGGTAGTCATGTCGCGTCTGTTTGATGCTTACATAATGGTAGACTGGAGTGCTGCATCGAAACCGGTGACCGGCAAGAATTCCATATGGATCGGAATTCTAGCGCGGGATGCCCGGCTGAAGTTTCAGTACCAATCCACCAATATCGAGACCCGCCTGAAGGCGCGGGAGTTTCTCAATGGCATCATCACCAAGCTGACAGGGCGCGGAGACCGCGTCCTGCTCGGCTTTGACTTTGCCTTCGGCTATCCCGCCGGAACAGCTGAAGCCCTGGGCCTCGACCTTTCAGAGAAGGCCCCCTGGCAGGCCATGCATGCGCATCTGGCCTCCAAGCTGAAGGACAAGGCAGACAATTCCAATGCCCGCTACGCCATTGCGGCCGGCATGAACTATGCCGTCTCGAAGGGACCGTTTCCCTTCTGGGGCGCGCCAGCCCGCGATGTCGTGTCGACTCTGTCTGACAAGAAGCCGGATTTTGAGGGCCAAAGCCTTCCGGAATTCCGGGAAATCGAGACCTATCTGCGCGCAAACAAGATGGGCCAGCCAAAATCGGTCTGGCAGCTCGCCTATACCGGCAGTGTCGGCAGCCAGTCGCTGACCGGCATTCCGCACGTGCATGGCCTGCGTGAGACGTTCCCCAACTCTCGGGTATGGCCGTTCGAGTTTCCGGATGGCGAATTGAATGATGAAACGCTTGACGGGATCAAGGTCGTGATGACCGAAATCTACCCCTCCCTGATCAAGGCAAAACCGGAAAAAGGCGAGACGCCGGACGCAGCCCAAGTCCGCGAGATTGCCCGTCATTACTCAGAACTTGACGAAAAAGGGCAACTTGGAGCCCCTATTTCCACAAATAATTCGCTTGACGATGGAAAAATGTCGCAAATTCACTCTGAAGAGGGGTGGATTCTCGGCACATAGCCCGTCTTTATTGGGAATCCGGCATATTCATGTGTTACGAATCGTGGGTATGTCGCACCAACGGCGTGGGATCGCCGTTTAACTTAGAGGAGAACCCCTATGAACAAGGGTGAACTTACCAAGGCTGTTGCAGCTGAATCCGGCCTGTCGCAAAGCGACGCTGGCAAAGCTGTTGACGCCGTATTTGAAGCCATCG
The DNA here is from genome assembly GCF_000682755.1 of Hyphomonas beringensis. Classification (GTDB taxonomy): domain Bacteria; phylum Pseudomonadota; class Alphaproteobacteria; order Caulobacterales; family Hyphomonadaceae; genus Hyphomonas; species Hyphomonas beringensis. The sequence goes on along the minus strand of NZ_AWFF01000087.1, from coordinate 124,911 downwards.
CCGGCGCCGTGAAAAGCCGCCAGCAAGTGGCTATTGCCGGCTTCGGTACATTCTCGGCCAAAACCCGGAATGCCCGCACCGGCCGCAACCCGGCAACGGGTGAAGAAATCAAGATCCCGGAAAAGACCTCGGCCGCTTTCAAGCCGGCCTCGGCTCTGAAAGACCTCTAGGATTTCCTGCGGGGCAACCTAGCCCTGTCTAGCGGAATTCAAACGGCGCGCTGGCTTGCCTGGCGCGCCGTTTTCCATTCCAGGAGAATGGTCTGCAGCGATCCGGCCGTAAACACGCCCAGCATGACACCCAGCATCATGCCTGTGGCCCCGCCTTCGCGCACAATGCCCAGCCAGTAGCAGGCCGGTATCATCACCAGGAAGAACGATCCGATGTGGATCACGCTGGGGCTCCAGATCACGTCCTGCGCCCTCAGGGCAAAGGAGGAGGTCGCCTGAAGGCCGTCAAACATCGTTGCAACGGCAGCATAGGCCAGGAGGCTCGCAATGGCCGGTGCCAGCTGCACGCCATTCATCACCGCTGTATCGCGCACGAGAAGCCCCGCTAGCGTATCATTGAACAGCACAACCAGTGCGCCGAGGATCAGGCCCATCAACACTGTGGCAGCCACCCCTAGGCGGCCAGCATCGCGGATCTCCGCCACATTGCCTCGCCCATAAGCCTCCGCCACACGTACACTCGTTGCAGAGGCAATGCCCAGATAGAACATGAAGCACAGCCCCATGAGCTGGATGGCATAGCCATACACCGTATTGGCCGCTAGGCTGATCCAGGTCGCGATGATGTAGGTCAGGTTGAAGCCGCCCCACTCCGCGATATTGCTGATGGCCGTGCCCGAGCCAACGGACAGCTGTTTGCGGGCCTCATTCGGCGCACCCTTATGCGCAGACTGTGTCAACGCCGGGGTCAGGATCAGGACCAGCACAAGCATCACCAGCGTCAGCGCCCAGCGCGAGCCCGTGGTGGCCCAGGCCACGCCTTCTGCCCCCATCGGTTCAAAGCCCCAGAAACCACCGACGAGTGCCAGGTCAATTCCCAGATTGAGGAACACGCCAAAATACATCACTGCTGTTACCAGCAGCGGCCGGCGCAGCGCTTCCAGATAATAGCTGCAAACGGTCGAGATCATGAAACCGACAAGGCCGAAGGACAGGATGCGCGTCACATGCGCAACCGACGACGCCACAAGCGCAGGGTCGGCCTGATCCACGGCGTCAGTCTTTGGCGCGATGTCCACGAACAGCCAATGGAACAGGGCCCCGGCCGAGAAATAGACGACCGCCATCAGGACGATGCCCAGCACCACACTGGTCACAAAGCCCCGCCGGAAGATGCGGCCGCTTTCGCCTTCGCGACCAATGCCGAGAAGCTCGGACGTCAGAACCTGCACCCCCAGAAGAATGCCGATGCCGAGCCCCAGCGATACGCCCATGGGCAGCCAGGAGTTCAGGATATAGGGCAACTCGCCAGGCGCAAATTGTCCGAGCACGATCGCATCCGTCACGCCCATCAGCATCTGCGACATGCGCGTGAAGGCAATCGGCACCGAAAGCCGAAGCAAATCTCCAATGTCAGCTGGCCTCGCCCAGGCAGGCCAGCCCAGGCGAAACATACGCATGGAACTGTCTTTCTTATCCTGCCTTACGGGCCTCAGAAGTGCCCGGCACATTCACGGCCTGCAGCTTCTCTGCGATCATGAAGGCCAGTTCAAGGGCCTGCTCACCATTTAGGCGAGGATCACAATGAGTGTGGTATCGCGATGACAGGTCCTCTTCAGAGATGGCCTGTGCGCCGCCGATACATTCGGTGACATTCTGGCCAGTCATTTCGAAGTGAACGCCGCCCGGATAACAGCCCTCAGCCGACAGAACGTCCACAAACTGACGAACTTCAGACAGGATGCGATCCACCGGACGCGTCTTGAAGCCGCTATCGGTTTTCAGTGTGTTGCCGTGCATCGGGTCACAGGACCAGACGACTGTGCGGCCGCTTTCCTTCACGGCGCGCGCCAGCGGCGGCAAGCCTTCTTCCACGCCTTCGCTGCCGAAGCGAGAGATCAGCGTGATACGGCCGGCTTCGTCATTAGGATTCAGCGTATCAATCAGACGCAGCAGCTCGTCGGTTCCCATGCCCGGTCCACACTTGATGCCGATCGGGTTACGGACGCCCTTGCAGAAATTGACGTGCGCATGATCCACCTGGCGGGTGCGGTGACCAATCCACAGCATGTGCGCAGACGTGTCGTACCATTCGCCAGACGTGGAATCGATCCGAGTCATGGCTTCTTCATAGCCGAGCAGCAGCGCCTCATGGCTGGTGTAGAATTCCACCTGGGACATTTGCGGGATCGTGTCCGCGTTCAGGCCAACAGCCTGCATGAAGTCCAGAGACTTGGAAATCTGGTCGGCCAGCAACTCGTAGCGCTCGCCCTGCGGGCTGCGATCCACGAAGCCCAGCGTCCATTTGTGAACATTGGCCAGGCTCGCATAGCCGCCATTGCTGAACGCACGCAGCAGGTTCAGCGTCGCCGCCGACTGTGAGTAGCCCTGAACCAGGCGCTCAGGATCCGGTACGCGGCTCTGCTCGGTGAAATCCATGCCGTTGATGTTGTCACCGCGGTAGGAGGGCAGCGTAACACCATCAATCGTCTCGGTCGGAGACGAGCGCGGCTTGCCGAACTGGCCCGCGATCCGGCCAACTTTGACCACCGGCTTGGAGGCCGCAAAGGTCAGCACGACCGCCATCTGCAGAATCACGCGGAACGTGTCGCGGATATTGTCCGGATGGAATTCCTTGAAGCTTTCGGCACAATCCCCGCCCTGAAGCAGAAAAGCCTTGCCTGCGGCCACATCGGCCAGACGGGTCTTCAAACGACGTGCCTCGCCCGCAAAGACAAGCGGCGGAAAGCTCTTGAGCCTCGCTTCAACTGCAGCAAGCGCAGCAGCATCCGGATAATCCTCCGGAATGTGCTTTGCTGGCAGATTGCGCCAGTCTGACGGGGTCCAGGTCATATTTTTTACTCCAATTGTGGGCCGCATTAATCACATGGCAGGCACACACTCAAGTTTCACCATAATTTCACAGCACAAAGCTGGTGGAATCATATCCCGGGCCTTTAGAAACAGGATAGAGCTGACGTCACGAAAGAAAGCCACACGCCGCCATGTCGCACGTCTTCATCAGCCACTCTGCCAAGGACTTTGACGCTCTGCTTGAGCTTCACGAGGCCCTGCGCGCGGAATCCATTCCGGACTGGTATGTCCCGAATGATGGCGGCTCGCGCGACCTGGCCGATCAATCGATTGATGATGCCTTTGCCATGATCATTCTGGTGTCGGCGTCTTCGGTACGGTCAAAATCCGTACGCAAGGATGTTGAGCGCGCGAAGGCCCGCGGCCTGAAGCTGATACCGTACCAAATCGACAAGGCGCGCATGAACGGCTTCTTCAAGCATGAGGTTCAGCCGCACCTTCGCTATTCTTCCACCATGCCGGACGGGATGGAAAAGCTCGTGGCGGAGACCAAGGCGGCCTACAAGCGCAAATGCCCGGTCATGGCGGTGATGAACCTCAAGGGCGGCGTCGGGAAGACAACCGTCTCCAGCCAGGTGTTCGGGGCTTGGCAGGGCTCACTTGGCGGGCGGATCCTGCTGATTGACCTCGATCCGCAATACAACCTCACCCAAACCTTCTTCGAGATGGACATTGCCGATGCCAGCGCAGCGGCCGACAAATCCGTCATCTCTCTGTTCGAACGCTCACGCATTCATGCGCGCGATGCCTCCAGCCCGGCAGAATCCTGGCTGACGCTCTCGATTGAGCCATTCGCCCCTGCCCCGCGCGAAAAGCTGATGCATGATCTGATGGGTGAAGGCAGCCCCGGCGGGCGACTGGATCTGATCTCCGGCCAGTTCGAGATTTCGAAATATGCCTTCGCGACAGACGGCGCGGCGCTGGCCCGCATCAAGCAGCACTTCCTGCAAACGGTCGAGCGCTATCGCAGTGAGTATGATCTGATCGTCTTCGACACGAACCCGAACGCGACCTTCCTGACGCGCTGCGCCCTGGAAGTGGCAGACCGGGTGCTCGCTCCGATGCACTCCGATGTTTACTCACTGCGCGGCGTGCGCCTGCTGAACCAGGTGATCAATGAGCAGATCGAGCCGGAAAAGCGCCCGGACCTGTCCATCCTGTTCAACGCGGTCAGCCGGTCCGAACAGTCGAGCTTTGAGGCAGAAGCGCGCAATGGCACCTATGATGGCAAAGCGGGCTTCGCGCTCTCCAAGGCTTTGCTGAAAGCAGCCCTGCCACGCTCAGGCCATTTGCAGGTAAAAGCACCGCAGGAAGACCAGCCCGCCTGGAAGCAGCTGGTCATACATTCCGGTCGAGGCGGAGGCCTGAAGCCCATTCGTGAGAGCCTCAAGGCCATCGCCCTTGAACTGAAGACCTTGCTCGAAGCCTAGCTCGTCACTTCAGGCACATACTTCTGACGCATCGTGACGATTTCCTCGCCAGAGGAAGGATGCAGCGCGCATGTGCGGTCAAAATCCGGCTTGGTGGCGCCCATCTTCACGGCAATGCCGATCATCTGAATCATCTCGGCGGCATCATCGCCGACAATGTGCACCCCCAGAATGCGCTCATCCGACTGACGCACGACCAGCTTCATCATGGTACGGGTCGGGTCACCATTCAGGGCGTTCTTCATCGGCTTGAAGCGCGTCTTGTAGATATCGATCTCGCCGTGTTCCTTGCGCGCTTCAGCCTCTGTCATGCCGACCGTGCCGACTTCCGGCTGCGTGAAAACAGCGGTCGGAATGTCATTATGGTCGAAATGCCAGGGCTTGTCGTAGAATTCGGTTTCGGCAAAGGCGTGACCTTCGCGGATGGCAACCGGCGTCAGCGCCACGCGGTCGGTCACATCGCCCACGGCCCAGATGCTGTCGACATTGGTCTTTGACCACTCGTCAACGATCACGGCGCCATTGTCGTCCAGCTTGACGCCAGCCGCATCGCAGCCAAGGCCTTCCGTGTTCGGACGGCGGCCCACGGCCATCATGACCACATCGGCGTCAACATGCTGACCATTGCTGAGCGAGATATGCAGCGGCAACTCTTCGCCTTCGCGCTTTTCAATCTTTTCGAACACAGCCTTTGTGATGACGTGCACGCCAGCCTCTTTCAGGCCTTCATGCACTTCAGTACGGACGTCTTCGTCAAAACCACGCAGCACTTCATCGCCGCGATAGACGAGGCATGTATTCACGCCGAGCCCGGCAAAGACATGCGCGAACTCCACGGCGATATATCCGCCGCCGGCAATCACCAGATGCTTGGGCAGCTCTTCCAGCTGGAAGATGCCATCGGAGGTGATCGTATGTTCGATACCCGGCAAGTCTTCCTGTGACGGTCGCCATGGCGTGCCGCCAACCGCAATGAGAATCTTCTTAGCGGTCACCGTCTTGCCGCTGTCCTTCAGGCGCAGCGTGTTCTTGTCGACAAATTCCGCGCGCTCTTCGAACAGCTCCACGCCAGCATTCTTCAGATTGCGGGAATAGATGCCGGACAGCCGGTCCACTTCGGCATGCATGGCGGTGGCAAACTTGCCATGATCATAGCTGACCTCGCCAACAGACCAGCCATAGCCATCTGCCTTGTGGATATCCTTGCCGTACTTGCTGGCATAGACCATGAATTTCTTGGGCACACAGCCGCGCACCACACAGGTGCCCCCCATACGGTATTCTTCCGCCAGGCCAACCTTCGCGCCCGTCAGGGCCGCCAGACGGGCCGCACGGACACCGCCTGACCCTCCGCCAATTACGAAAAGATCGAAATCATGTGTCGTGTCGGTCATGGGGAGGTCCTTGAATTCCTGGAATGTACGCTCCCCATATGAGGGGCGATCAGGAGAATTCAAACACTGTTGCGCCATTCTCATTGCCGATGATCACCGTACGGGTCAGGCCGATGAACAGGCCATGCTCCACAACACCGGGGATATTCGACAATCTGGCGGCCAGCGCTTCTGCATCCGGAATGCGCTCACAATGGCAATCGAGGATGTGATTGCCGCCATCTGTCACCAGCAATTCCTGGCCTTCCATACGGCGCAGGGAGACGCGCGGCTTGTCGATGCCGGAGGCGACCAGAACGTCATAGACGATCTTCGCCGTGATCGTGTAACCGAACGGCGTCACCTCAACCGGCAGCGGGAATGCGCCTAGACGCTCAACCTGCTTTGACGGGTCTGCAATCACGACCATATGGTCGCTCGCATTGGCGATGATCTTCTCGCGCAGCAGCGCCGCGCCACCGCCCTTGATCAGTTGGCCCTGCTCGTCGACTTCATCAGCGCCGTCGACCGTCAGATGAATACGCTCCACCTGCTCGAACGGGATAAGCGGCACCCCCAGGCTCTCGGCCAGGCGGCGGGTCTGTTCACTGGTCTCGATGCAGCGCACGACCAGACCATCCGCAACCTCATCGGCCAGCAACTCGACGAAATACTTCGCCGTGGAGCCTGTGCCGAGCCCGATTGTCATGCCGTCTTCGACGTATTCCATTGCAGCAATCGCCGCGTTCTCTTTTTCCAGCTCGTTGGCCATGCCCGATCAACCCTTTTTCTTCGAAGCCTTTTCGGCCGCTTTCCGTTCACGGAATTTTGCGGCCCAATTCTGATACTCTGTCTGTCTGCTTCGGCCGACGGCCAAAGCATCTGAAGATACGTCCTTTGTGACGACACTGCCGGACCCGACAATCGCCCCGTCGCCGATCTCGACCGGCGCCACGAGCGACGAATTGGAGCCGATGAAGGCCCCATCCCCGATTTTTGTCTGGTATTTCAGGAAGCCATCATAATTGCAGAAAATTGTGCCGGCGCCGATATTCACATGCGCGCCGATCTGCCCGTCACCCAGATAAGACAAATGGCTGGCCTTCGCGCCTTCGCCGAGATGCGTATTCTTCACTTCCACAAAATTGCCGATGAAGACATCCTTGGAAAGGTCCGCGCCAGGGCGCAGCCGCGCATATGGGCCAACCGAACTGCCAGGACCGACTTTGGCCCCTTCAAGATGACTGAACGCCCGGATGACCGCGCCGGAGTGAACATGCACGCCTGGACCGAACACCACATTCGGCTCCACGATCACATCCGCCTCCAGCACCGTATCATGAGAAAACCAGACTGTGTCCGGAGCAATCAGCGTGACGCCCTCAGCCATCATTGTCTTGCGGCATCGCGCCTGGAATATTGCCTCGGCCTCAGCCAGGTCTGCCTTGGAGTCACAGCCGATCAGGTCTTCCTCATCACACCGCACCGCCTTGCAGGTGAGCTTTTCACCGCGCGCCAGCGCGACCAGGTCGGTCAGATAATACTCGCCCTTGGCATTTTCATTGGTCACATTCTGCAGCAGGCGGAACATTGTCTTTGCGCCGCCCGCCATGACACCGGAGTTGCAGAGGCGCACCGCCAGCTGCTCCGGATTGGCCTCGCGCGCTTCGACAATCGCCTCCAGGTCTCCGCTGCCAGACGTGATCAGCCGCCCATAAAGACCCGGCTCTTCCGCCTCAAAGCCCAGCACGCCAATCGCCGCGCCACCTTTCAGGCTGTCAAACAGGTCTTCAATAGCCTCTGCCGGCACCAGCGGGCTATCGCCATATAGAACCACCAGGTCTCCCTCAAAGCCCTCAAGCGCCTCCTCGGCGCAGCGCACAGCATGGCCAGTGCCCATGGGCGGGTCCTGATAGGCGATGCAGTCTGCGCCCAAAATGGCCGTGACGTGTTCGATCAGAATATGCTGAGAGGGATGCGCAATCACCACGATGCGCGAACAGCCTACACGTCGGGCCAGATCGATTGACCAATCCACCATCGGACGGCCTGCAACCTTGTGCATGACTTTCGGCAGGTCGGATTTCATCCTGGTCCCCTTGCCAGCAGCAAGGATGATTGCAGCGCGATTTCTGGCCAGATCGTTCACTTGTGTCGCCCTCTCGCTTTCCTGTCTCCTTTCGCCTAGACCAAAGGCCGATTCAAGGCGAGTGGCGAAAAGGGATTAATGACAGGGATGAGAGGACAGTTTGAGGGATACACCATCGTCTTCGATCTGGATGGAACGCTGGTGAATACAGCTCCTGACCTTCTCGAAGCTCTGAACCATGTCCTGACCCGCGCGAAATTTGCTCCCGTGACACTGGAAGCAATCGCCACCATGATCGGTCACGGCGCCCGCGCTATGATCGTAAAGGGCATGGAAAACCAGGGTTACTCGCCTGCCGGGGAAGAACTGAACCAGTATTTCGCCGATTTTCTGGAATATTATGCCGCCCATATATCCGATCATTCGCACCCCTTCGAAGGGGTAGAGGCGGCCCTGGACACGCTGGCGGAACAGGGCGCGGTGCTGGCGGTCTGCACGAACAAGAAACAGCATTTGTCAGACCAGCTGCTCACAGCTCTTGGACTGGCGGAGCGGTTTCAGGCGATCGTCGGGGCCGACAGTGTTCCGGCCAGCAAACCGGATGGCGATCACATCCTGCGTGCTGTGAAAGCTGCAGGCGGCAGAACAGATCGCGCGATCATGGTGGGAGACTCCCGAACAGACGAAAGGGCAGCCCGGAATGCCGGACTGCCCTTTGTTTTCGTACCGTTTGGTTACGAGGAGGAAACGCCAGATCAGATCGGACCTGATGTGGTCGTGGACCACTATTCAGATTTGGTGTCCGCCTTGTCTGACCTTATTGGCTAGGCCGTCGCTTCGCGAGGACGGTAGCTCGGACGCGCAGCGCCCGTTTCATTTGCAATACGGCGACGGGGCATACCGTTTACCATGTTGCTGCGTACATCAGTGCGAGCTGAGCGCATGGCCGGAACGAAGCCTGCGTCGATCAGGTCGACGTCCACTTCATAGCCACGCTCTGCCCAATAGGCACTAATTTTCTCACGCAGGCGCTTTGCGCCTTCTTCGTCACACCAGTCTTTCATTTTTCTCTCTCTCCAGGCTCTACTGTAATCGAGGCCTTAAGCCTCCGCCTGTCCTTCTTATGTTTGATAACGCGACCCTTTTTGCCGGGCCGTCGCTGTATGACCGATACATGACGATCTTTTGTGGATTTCTCAAGACCAAATTCGAATGAAACTCGCGTAAGGTTTCAAGATGAACAACTGTTCATCATGAATGGATATTCATCTTCGTGATAACGCAAACAAGGCTGCCCCGAAATACGTATGAAATAGGCAAAAATCTGCCAATCCATTGTAACTAAATCATGGGACAGGGGCTGAATTTCTTGCAAAGCCGCTGAAAAGCCATTCAGAACGACATCGGCAAAATCGCATAGGTGCGACAACAAGTCATGCGTTCCGATTTTGTGCAATGCACCAATCGTTTGGGAATCAGCCGCCTCAGACATCCGTGCTTGACGTAACCTCAAGGGCAGATTACGGCACCTGCTTCACTGATTGGGGCGATTAGCTCAGTGGTAGAGCACTGCCTTCACACGGCAGGGGTCAGTGGTTCGAACCCACTATCGCCCACCAGTCATTTCTCGCACTGCTCACATTTCAGGCTGGCACGCAGCGCCAGCCCGCGCCCGGCCTCAGGGCTCCTGAAATGATCCGGAATTTAGTAGCCCTCCTCATCACGGCGTCCTGATCCCTATCGGAACTGTCGCGCAGCTTTACCCGCCCAATTCAGCCTGACTGCTTAACCACGTCCCTGACACTGCCCCATAGCCGCGGGGGCGAAGCACAGTATAAGGCGATGCGATGAAAAGGCTGTTTCGTTCCAAACCTGTCACCATCCTTCTGGGCACCCTGATCTGGGGCTGGATGACACTTGTCGCACGCACAGTGCGCTGGAAGGTCGAAGGCATTGAGCCAGCGCGTCAGAGTTGGAGCGAAAATCAGGGCGTTGTCGTCGCCTCCTGGCATTCCCGCATCATGTTGCTGCCCAGCGGCTGGATCCGGCACATGAGGCATTGGCCGGGGCCAATCCATAAAGGTGCCATGCTGATCTCCCTGTCACCAGACGGAGAGGCCGTCACCCGCGCCATTGGCCATCTGGGGATTCACGCCATTCGCGGTTCCGCCGCGAACAAGAAGAAGGCCAAAAAAGACAAGGGCGGCATCAAGGCCGTGGCCGAAGCCGTGCGCCTGTTGCGCAGCGGAACGGGCGTTTGCATCACACCAGACGGCCCGCGCGGCCCCGCTGAAGTGGTCAGCCCGGGCGCGATCATGATCGCCCAGCGCGCCGGCGCCCCAATCCTGCCCTACGCCCTGTCCGTCAAACCGGCCAAGCGCCTCGGCACCTGGGACAGGTTCATTATTCCTTTCCCGTTTGCACGCGGGGCCATAGTCTATGGCGAACCGCTTGCGACGACGCGCGACGCAGACCCGGCAGAGCTGCAGGCAGAATTGCAGAAACGTCTTGATGCCGCGACTCAGAGGGCCGACATGCTAGCGGGCTATTCGACAGACAATTCGCCGGTGACCTCCGCCTGATGACCCTTGGACTAAACCTCTATCGTACTGCGACCAGTGCCCTGGGGCCTTTCCTGCCGGGCATTCTGAAGCGGCGTGCCCGGGCCGGGAAGGAAGACATTGGCCGCCTGAATGAGCGTCTTGCGCGCAACATGCCGCGCCGCATGGCAGGCGGACCGCTGATCTGGCTGCACGGCGCCAGCGTGGGCGAGAGCCAGTTGCTGCTGGAACTGGGCCACCGCCTGCTAGCGGAGCGCCCAGACCTGATGCTGCTGTTCACCAGCCAGACCCTCACCTCAGCCCGCCTGATCGGACCGGCCCTGCCGGACCGCGGCATTCACATGATGGCGCCACTGGACACGCCCGCCATTGCACGGCGCTTCATCCAGCATTGGAGGCCAGACCTTTGCATTTTCGGCGAAGGCGAAGTCTGGCCAAACCTCATTATGGAAGCTGAAAAGGCCGGGGCCAGGCGCGCGCTGGTCAATGGCCGCATGACGGATGAATCCTCAGAAGGCTGGCAGAAATTCCGCGGCGCATTTCAGCAACTGGTCGGCAAGTTTGACGTGGTACTGACAGCGGATACGGACACTGCCCGCCGCCTGGAAGTGCTGCTGGGCAAGCCGGTTCAGTCGACCGGCAATATGAAGTCTGCCCTGCCCCCGCCAACGGCCAGCGACATAGAGATCCGGCGCCTGCGCGAGAATTTTCTCACCGCGCGTCAGTGCATCCTCGCCGCCTCCACCCATCAAGGCGAAGAGGCAATCTTTCTGGATGCGATCAAGCAGGCGGGCGACGCCGCACTGATCATCGCCCCGCGTCATCCGGATCGCGGTGACGAGGTCGAAGCCCTGCTGAAGGATCGCGGCCTGACCTATGCCCGCCGCTCTCGCGGGGAAATCCCGACGCCACGCACCCGCGTGCTGTTGGCCGATACGATGGGCGAAATGGGCATCTGGTATCGCCTGGCGGACTCCGTCTTTCTCGGTGGCGGCCACGCGCCGGACGTGGGCGGGCATAATCCGCTGGAGCCGATCCGCCTCGGCCGACCGGTTGTGACAGGCCCGGACGTGTTCAACTTTGCCGCCATGATGGATGATCTTGAGAAACGCGGCCTGATCCGCCGCCTCAAAACGCCCAAGGCGATCGGCAAGGCGTTGCGCACGATGGAGCCGCCGTCCGATGAAGCCCTGGCCGCCCTGACGCGCGAGGCCGATGCCCCGATGACGCTAACCCTGCAGGCGCTGATCCCGTTGCTGCCGGAGCCGGGGCTGCTGCAATGAAGGCGCCGCACTTCTGGTCAGCCGGGTTGGACCCGAGGTCTCGTGAATCCGCCCCGCTGACCCGCGCCTTGCTGACACCACTTGCCGCTCTTTATACTTGGGGCATCCGCCGAAAATTGGCGCGCGCCACTCCCGAGACACCGGCCATCCCGATCATTTGTATCGGCAATCTGACAACCGGCGGCGTGGGCAAGACCCCAATCGTCGAAGCCATTCGGCAGCGCCTTGAGCAGCGCGGTCTTCGCGCCGCCAGCCTTTCACGTGGCTATGGCGGATCAGAGCGCGGCCCGCTGAAAGTTGATCCCGGCCGGCACACGGCCGCCATGTGCGGGGACGAGCCGCTTCAACTGTCCCAGTCTGGCGAAAGCTGGATTGGTGCAGACCGTCCGGCCGCAATTCGGGCCATGGCGGCGAATGATGTCGCGGTGGTCATCATGGATGACGGCCATCAGAACCCCAGCGTCAACAAGACCTTATCTTTCGTCGTCATCGATGCCGCCGCGCCTTTCGGAAACGGCCATGTGCTGCCCAAGGGCCCGCTGCGCGAACCGATTACCGATGGCCTGGCCCGCGCCGACGCCGTGATCCTGATGGGAGAGGGAGACCTCCCCGCGCAAGTCGCGGCCTCCGGCCTGCCGGTGCTGCGCGCGAAACTTGTTCCATCAGCCCCTCCTCCATCCGGGCCGCTTGTCGCCTTTGCCGGCATTGGCCGCCCAACCAAATTCTTTGACAGCCTGAAAGAGTGGGGCGGCGATGTCCGCGACGCCGTCGGCTATCCCGATCACCACACCTACAGCGCCAGTGACCTGACCTATCTGCGCCGCCTGGCCGCAGACCATCAGGCTCAGCTGATCACCACGACCAAAGACCATGCCCGCCTCTCAGCGACCGAGCGGCAAGACATCCTCGACTTCCCCGTCAAAGCTCAGTTTGACCAGCCTGAACGCCTTGACGAACTTCTCTCACCGGTTCTCAACTCTCTCTGATCATGCCCGACTCGTCTTCCAGCTATGTCCGCCCGAAGGATATCGATAACCGCGCCAGTTTCTGGCAGCGCGTCCAGTGGCGGCTGGAGACCATTGCATGGGATCTGATCTATTGGGGCCCGATGAAGCTGCTGGGGCCGGACAAGGCATCCGATTTTGGCGGCTGGCTGCTGAAGAAGATCGGTCCGCGCCTGTCCCAGCACAAGACGACTTTGCGCAATCTGAAACTGGCCTTTCCGGACTGGTCCGAAGAGAAGATCCACGACACCGCAATGGCCTGCTGGGAAAGCGCCGGGCGCACCGCCGGGGAATTGCCGCACCTGCCCTCAATCGATCCGTACACATCCGGACGCGTTGAACTTGTCGGGCTGGATATCCTCGACCGCATCCGCGACAGCGACAAGGGCGCGGTCTTCGTGTCTGGCCATTTTGCGAACTGGGAGATCATGCCCGCCACGATCACCCAGCGCATTCCCGACGCGGTGATGACCTACCGTGCACTGAATAATCCGCATATTGACCGCCGCATTGCGGAGCTGCGCCATGATTATGGCACTACGGTCAATGCGCCCAAGGGCATTGGCACGCGGGAGTTGATGCGCGCCCTGTCCCGCGGTGCGCCGGTCGCGCTGATGAATGACCAGAAATTCAATGAGGGCATTTCCGTGCCCCTGTTCGGTCATGAGGCCATGACCGCCCCCGGCCCGACGCGCCTCGCCCTGAAATATGGCGTGCCCATCGTGCCTGTCTCGACAGAACGTACCGGCCCGGCCCGCTTCCGCGTGGAATTCCATGAGCCCTTTGTGCCTGAAAACACCGGGAATACCGATGCGGATATTCGCAACAGCGTACTGCGCATCAATGCATTCATTGAAGAACACGTTCGCAAGGCGCCCGGCCAATGGTTCTGGCAACACCGCCGCTGGCCCAAGGACGCCTGGAAGAAAGCCGGCATCACCTGATCCTGTCATGTTTGCCCGCGCTAGCGGTGCGGCTCTTCCCAGTCGGCGGGCGGCACATGACGCCGCTGCAAACGGATCGCCAGGCCCAGCGACACGCCTACGCCGATGGCAATCGTCAAATCTGCCACAACGGTCAGCACCAGCGTGATCAGCATCAGCGCCAGATCTGCCTTGCGCATGGAAAGATAGCTGCGCCATTTGTGCGGCTCGCTCATGTTCCATGCGGTCAACAGCAACAGACCCGCCAGTGCAGGCATGGCCAGATACCCCGCCAGCGGCGCCGCCAGCATCATGGCCAGCAGGATCGTCACAGCATGCACCATGCCCGCTACCGGCGTCTTGCCTCCGGCATTCACATTGGTCGCTGTGCGCGCGATGGCGCCCGTGGCTGGCATGCCGCCAAACAGCGATGAGCCGATATTGGCAAAGCCCTGCGCCAGAACCTCAGCATTGCGCCGATAACTCCCCCCCGTCATCCGGTCTGCCACCATGGCGGACAAAAGGGACTCAACGCCCGCCAGAAACGCAATGACGAACGCGGATGGCAACAGCTCCACCACGCGATCCACGCTAAAGTTCGGCACATGTGGCATAGGCAGCTGGCTGGGCAGCGCACCGAACCGACTGCCAATCGTATCGACGGGCAGGTTCAGCAGCGCCGCTGCGGCCGAAGTCACCCCCACAGCCACAATCAAGCCCGGAAACTTCGGTGCGATCCGGCGCAGCACCACGATCAGCACCATGGTCGCCAGGCCTATCGCAAACGCGTGGGGCGTGAACGTCTCCCGACCGCCCCACAGGGCGCTCAGCTTGGCAAAGAATTCAGCCGGTAGATGCTGCACCGTCAGCCCGAACAGATCGCTCAGCTGGCTGGTCGCAATGATAATGGCAATGCCGATCGTGAAGCCGTTCACGACGGCTTCCGGGACAAAACTGATCAGATTGCCTGCCCTTAACAGGCCTGCCGCAATCAGGATCACCCCGGCCATGAAGGTGGCCAGCACCAATCCGTCATAGCCATGCGCCGCCACGACCCCGAAGACGACAACAATGAACGCGCCCGTCGGCCCGCCAATCTGTACGCGGCTACCGCCTAACAAAGAGACCAGGAAACCCGCCACGATCGCCGTGATCAGGCCCTTGCCAGGGTCTGCCCCCGACGCAATCGCAATCGCCAGGCTGAGTGGAATGGCCACTAGCGCCACCGTCATGCCGGCAAAGGTGTCGGACATGAACGCCGGCCAGCTATAGGTCTTCAGCGTCGTGAGTATCTTCGGTTTCATGGGCCCCTGCGCCTTTCGCGCTCAGCATAGGCCCCTCACCGGAACATGAAAATAGTCCGGAACCGCATCTTTATGTCGCGCGAAAGCCTAGCCCGCAGCCCCCGTCAGGAAGGAGCGATTGATCCGCAGCGCGGCATCCAGAAGCTTTGGCACCAATTGGCTGCGCATTTCATCTACTGTAAACCGGACCGACGGACAGCACGCATTCAGCGCCGCGATGACCCGGTTGTTCATGTCGCGGATCGGCACGGAAAGAGACCTCACGCCAGCCTCAAGCTCCTCGTCCACAAGGGAATAGCCGAGCTGACGAGTCTCAAGTATGGCCTCACGAAGCCTCACCGTCGTGCTGACCGTGTTCGGTCGGTGCTGCTTCAGCTGCACGCGGGCAAGATACTGCTCCAGGGCCTCGTCAGATTCATATGCCAGAAGAACGCGCCCGGTCGATACGGCATAGGCTGGCAAGCGATTGCCGACATTATAACTGACTGACATGACCCGGTCCGGCGTTGACCGCGCAAGATAGGTGACATCATCCCCGGTCAAAACAGCCGTAAAAATGGATTCCTGCGTCGCCTGTGTCAGCTCATTCATGATCGGCTGCACGACATCCAGAATACCGACGGATGACAAAGCCGAATAACCGAGCTGCAACACCTTTGGCCGCAATGAGAAGACGCGGTCATTCTTCTCAGCATACCCCTCCTTGACCAGCGTCAGCAGAATACGCCGGGCAGATGCGCGCGTCATGCCGGTCGCCTTGGCCACTTCGCTGAGTGTCATCCGGGGGGTATAGCGTGTAAACGAGCAGATCACATCCAGCCCTCGCGCGAGCGTGGCTACATAGTCCCTGTCGCTATCTTCACTTATTTCGAGAGTGGTTTTCTCGGGTTCGTCTGAATTGCTGTCAGCAGGCATGTCCGGCATTCTTCCTGAAGTCCCTTATTTTCTCAGAAGGCCATGTCATGCAGTCGCACGCCTATCGCGCCCATGATCTTCTTACATAGGTTAATGTTATTGATCCAAAACCTTTTAGCAAGCTCTAACACCAGCCTGACTATTGAAAGAAAAGAATATTTTCGCACAAAACAACAAAAACTGCACCGAACACGAAACACTCTCCTTGTAAGGACAAATGAAGGGGCGCCATCATGGCGCCCCTCCCTTTTAGGTATTCGAGTGAGGCGACCAGACTTAGAAGGTCACATTCACACCCGCGAACATATACCGGCCGAGCGCGTCATATACTTGCGGGAATGTGTTGCCGTTGCCGAAGGAGCCGCCGGCTGAGCCGACATTGGTGCTGACTGGCGGATTGCGGTCGAACACATTGTTCACACCGAAGCGCAGGGCAACGCCGTCACGCACTGTGGCTTTCATGGACAGGTCCAGATAGTCACGCGCTTCAAGCACGGTGTTCACATTGTCCACATTGGAACCGACCAGATCGACAGACCCGATATGGCGCCATGTGGCACGAACCGTCAGATCACCCCATGGCGTCATCCAGCTGACCGGCAGATTGTGACGGTATTTCGGCTTGGACGTACCGCAGGAGCTGTTCGTCGAAGCAAAGTAACCGGCACATTCGATCACATCCAGACCTGGCAGTGGCTCTTTATCAAGCGTGTCCAGGAAGGTGGCGAGATAGTCGACGCGGACAGAACCATAGGAGGCGACATCGAAATTGTAGCTGGCCGACACGTCGACACCGGACGTTTTCAGAGAGCCCGTATTCAGCTTGGTCGCGATGACATAAGCATCGTCACCAGCCCACAGCGTACCATTTGCGCCGCGATTGATAAGCCCACAGAAGTACTCATCCCCCGTGGTGAGACACTGGTTCAGGGATTCCTCTTCCGGAATGCTGCCGATAAAGTCTTCCACTTCGATGTTGAAGTAGTCGACGGACAGGTTAAGGCCCGGCACGAAGCTTGGCGACGCCACAACACCGAAGGTGTATGTGTTGGATTTTTCCACATCAAGGTTCGGGTTACCGCCGCTGATGTTGCGGAATTGGGCTGCCGGGTTGTCGGCAATGTTGCCATACTGCGCAGCCGTTACCCCGGTGCGTGCACACTCGGTCTGGGACCGGGCCGGGTTTGCCCCTGCACACGGATCATACAGACCATTGGCATTTGCTGGCAGGGTGAACTCGAACGGAGACTGCGGAGAGTACAGCTCGATCGGGTTCGGGGAGCGCGTCGCACGCTGGAACTGCGCCCGGAAGCGATATTCCGGCACCGGTGCATAGGTCAGGCCCAGTGCATAGGTGCCTTGAGACCCTGTCGTGTCGTAATAGTCTGAGTAACGATAGGCGCCATTGATCGCCAGTTCGTCAATGCCCGGACGATTCTCGACCAGCGGCAGTTGAAGCTCCGTGAAGAACTCATAGACATTAACACCACCTTCGACGTCCGGGCGAGCTGTCCCCAGCTTTCCTTCACGCGTCAGGGCATCGTTCTTCTGAGTGAGATATTCTTCACGATACTCTGCACCGAACACGACCTGAAGACCGGTTTCGGACCAAGGTGTTGCGATGCCATATTGGGTCATGTCACCCGTCAGCACGGCGCTGAACATTTCCTGGGTGACTTCGCCTTCACGGAAGCCCGGGCTTTGAATGTAATCAAGCGCTTCCTGCGTTACACCGCCCAGCTCAAAGATGTTGTAAGGCGCACAGGTCGGGTCAGTCCCATCAATGGCAACCTGACACGCTGCTTCGCCGGTTTCCGGATCAATCCGGACTTCAAGAGCATTGCGCAATTTGTCGAGGTTGAAGAAGTTCTCGGCTGAGTCGGAATACGAAACTTTCGCATACTGACCGAAAACGTCATATGACCAGACATCATCCAGATCACCGCGGAAACCACCAACGACCCGATAAGACGTGTGCTCGATCTCATTGCGGCGACCACCGCCTTCAACGTTCCGGCGGCCGATAGACAGAGCGGCAGTCCGGTCAGCAATATCAGCAGCATTCGGGTCGATGCCGTTATCGATACAGATTGTCTGCACCTGCTCATCAGAAAGCATCGGGTTGTCACAGTTGATCGTATTCGTCTGCAGGAAGTCACCCGACGGGGCGATCTGGGCTGTGGTCACATCATTCGTGAAGGCGAACGAGCCATACAGCTCCACTTTGTCGCTCACATCATAATGGCCCATTGCACCGAAGGAATACCGCTCATTCGGACGAATGAAGTGGTTCAGCGGCGCGTAGTTATAGGTATCTGTAGACGGATCATAGTCACGTATGCCGCCATCTTCTGCCAGCGTGAAGGAGAATGGCGCGATCCCGCCGCCGAGGCTGGTGAACTGGCCCGGAAAGGTCGTACCAGACCCACCGCAGGAGAACACGCCATCACTGTAGCCGAGCGCACAAGCGCTGCTGATGCGCTCGCCTTGCAGAACTTCATTCTGTTTCTTCCAGTTGAAGTAGCCAGTGATGTTGCCGCGGCCATCGTCGCCATTCATGCCGAAGACCACGTTGATGTCGACGGATTCCCCATCCATCGTTGAGCCTGGCACGGGCTGGTTCGACGCATTAAGCGTTCTTTCCAGCATGTCATTGCTGTTGCCGGTCTGGAATGCACCGACTTGCGTGTCGATCATGATGCCTTCGAAGTCATCCTTCATGATGAAGTTGACAACGCCGGCCACTGCGTCCGCGCCGTAAACGGCAGATGCACCACCAGTCAGAACCTCAACCCGTTCCACAAGCATGGACGGGATCTGGTTCAGGTCAGCCGGTGCGGAAATCGGAGAGCCGTAAGGCATCCGGCGACCATCAACCAGGACCAATGTCCGCTCTGCGCCGAGACCGCGCAGGTCAACGTTTGCCGTACCCGCGGCTTCGTTGGCCCGGCCGGATCCCTCGGAAGGAGAGACCTGCGGCAGTGTGTTCAGCATGTCTTCGACGCGCACCGTACCGCGCGCCTGGATTTGCTCAGCGCCCACCGTCGTCACCGGGCTTGGCGACATGACATTGGCGTTGGCGATGCGTGACCCCGTCACGATGATGGTTTCTTCAACCTTGCTTTCTTCAACGTCTTCCTGCGCTGAGGCACTCAGACTTGCGGCTCCCAGCATGGCTGCGAGTGGCGCCATGGCCACCCCCAGCATGAAGGCGCGCGCTGGACGCGGCCTGCTCTTGAACGACCCGTTTAGACTTCTTGTAGGCATGATGACCCCCATGGCTATCTTTGTACTAATTGCGAACTTTGTTCGTATATCGTATTTTTATCGCATGCACAGCTTCACAACATTGTTGCGTCACAAGTCAATAGAGAAAACGTCATATTTGATTGGGTTTTTTATATATCGCCATATTCCAATACAGGAGTGCAAGTTTTAATCACCCTTGACCAAAGGTAAGTCAGAAGAGTCAAAAGTGTCCGCATAGCGCACGATTTGGAAACAATGGTCGAATTACGTACTTTTTTCCATTGACAGATCGCCCACACATCCATGTACATTCGCGCCAGGGCTGAGGGAATGCATCATGCTTCGCTCAGAAAGGTTCCAAGGACCAGGAGAGGAATAACGTGATTAGGAAAACACTCACGGGCGCAGCCAGCATTGCAGCAATGCTTGGTGCACTGAACGCCCCGGCACACGCAGACACATTCAAGATTGATTTGTCAAAGAAGGCCGTAAAAGAAGCCCAGGATGGACGCGTCATTCTCGTCATCACTCCGGATGGCGAGACAGAGCCCCGCTTCCAGGTGAAGCAATCCTATGACGCACCGCAGATTTTCGGCGTCACCGTAGACGGCATGAAACCCGGCTCCAGCGTCAAGATCGGCAGCGGCACGCTGGGCTTCCCGGCTATCGACATGGATGATGTCCCGGCTGGCGACTATTATGTTCAGGCCGTCTTGCACAAATACGACACCTTCAACCTATCTAACGGAAAGACAGTGAAGCTGCCGGCGGCACGTGGCGCCGGACAAAACTGGCGGCTTGAGCCCGGCAACATCATCAGTGAGCCGAAAAAGGTCAGCTTTGACCCGAACGGCAAGAAGGTGATCGACATCAAGCTCGATTCGGTTCTGCCGGATATCGAGGAGCCGGAAGACACAAAATATATCCGCCACTTCAAGATGCGCAGTGAAAAGCTGTCGGAATTCTGGGGCACGGATGTGTTCATTCGCGGCCATGTGCTTGTCCCCGAAGGCTTTGATGACCACCCGGAGGCCGAGTATCCGCTGGTGATCTTCCACGGCCACTTCCCGGCAGACTTTGGCGGTTTTCGCACCAGCCCGCCGGACGAAGACCTGGAGTGTGTCTATAGCGAGCGCTTCGACGAGCCATGCTATAACCGCATCGAGCAGCAGGAAGCTTATGACTTCTACAAGAAGTGGACGTCGGATGACTTCCCCCGCATGCTGATCGTGGAGATCGACCACTCCAACCCGTATTATGATGACAGCTATGCCGTAAACTCGGCCAATATCGGCCCCTATGGCGATGCCATCACCTACGAATTCGTGCCTGCCCTGGAGGAAGAATTCCGCGGTCTTGGCGAAGGCTGGTCACGCTTCGTCTATGGCGGCTCTACCGGCGGCTGGGAAGCTCTGGCAGTTCAGGTGAAGTATCCGGATGAGTACAATGGCGCCTTCGCAGCCTGCCCGGATCCGATCGACTTCCGCCAGATGATGGTCACCAACATTTATGAGGAAGACAACGCCTTTTATAATGAAGGCACCTTCGGCAAGGTCGACAAGCCTGGCAAGCGCAACTATCTTGGCCATATTCCCTACACGGTCGAAATGGAGAATCGCTGGGAACTTGTCCTTGGTGACAAGACACGCTCTGGCCAGCAATGGGATATCTGGGAAGCCGTCTATTCCCCGAATGGCGAAGATGGCTACCCCCAGCGCATCTGGGACAAGCGCACAGGCGAAATTGATCCTGAGGTCGCTGAATACTGGCGCGACAATTACGATCTCCGCTACATTATGGAGCGCGACTGGCAGGAACTCGGCCCGAAACTCCAGGGCAAGATCCACATCTATGCCGGCGATATGGATAATTTCTATCTCAACAACGCCGTCTATCTGATGGAAGATTTCCTGAACAAGACAGACCCGCCCTATGAGGGGGAAGTCACCTATGGTGACCGTGACGAGCATTGCTGGAACGGTGACCCATCTCTGCCGAATGCCGTTTCGAGACTTCGCTACAACTGGATGTATGTACCGAAAATTCTCAAAAGGATTGAGGATGCCGCCCCCGAAGGTGCTGACCTGACAAGCTGGCGCTACTGACGCACCTGACATCCTCATGTTTTCCCGGGCCGAACCTCCGCGGTCCGGGAATTTCCTCTTAATAAGAGACCGGCCACAAAGGACGCTCACATGAAACTTACATCCCGCCTCGCCTCCGTCGCCTGCATCGCGGCCCTCTCCATGGGTATGACGGCTTCCCTTCCGGCCTCGGCTGATGAGACCGTCACCCTGGACAGCGGAGACATCACCCTCGCTCGCAGCGTTCTGGAAGACATTCTCCGTATCCGCACCGCCAAAGGCAACGGCCTGACCGAAACGCAGGCTCGTCTTCTGGCTGACAAATTGAAGGCCGCTGGCTTCAGCGAAGAGAATATCGATATTCCGACGCTTGATATTGATGGTGAGACGGTTGCCGGTCTCGTTGTGCGCTACCCCGGCAAGGCAGGCAGCACAAAGCCGCCCATCGCCCTGATTGCCCATATGGATGTGGTGGACGCCTCCGCCGACACCTGGGAAACAGACCCCTATGTGCCGGTCGAGAAAGATGGCTATCTCTATGCTCGCGGCTCGGTCGACAACAAGGCTGGTGTCGCCCTGCTCACCAGCACATTCATCCGCCTGAAGCAGGATGGCTTTGTGCCTGACCGCGATCTCGTCATTGCCTTTTCGGGCGACGAGGAAACTGGCATGAAAACCACCCGCATGCTGACGGCGCACCCATGGGTGAAGAATGCCGAATACGCGCTGAACTCCGATGCGGGTGTGGGCTCTGTGGATAAGGATGGCAAGAATCCCAGCTACTCCATCCAGTCTGCCGAGAAGACCTACGCCACCTTCCATATCACGGCGACCAATCGCGGCGGCCACAGCTCTGCCCCGCGCGCAGACAATGCCCTGTTCGACATAGCGGACGCGATTGAAGCCATTCGCGCCCTGCAATTCCCGATCGGTTTCAACGATATTTCCCGCCAGATGGCCAAGGACCTCGCTGAAACCGAAGGCGGTGAATTCGAAAAGGCCATGACCACCTTGCTGGCCGATCCGTCAGATGAAGCAGCCCGCAAAATCATCGAGGCCGCTCCGGTGGAAGCGCACTTCCTCTCCACAACATGCGTTCCAACCATGATGTCTGCAGGCTCTGCCGAAAACGCCTTGCCGCAGAAGGCGCAGCTGACTGTCAATTGCCGCATTCTTCCTGGCACAACCGTCGCCAGCGTGCAGCAGGATCTGGCCAACGCCATAGGCAATCCGGACATCAGTATTGAAGTCGTTGGCGATACGCTGGAAAGCCCGGTTTCTCCGATCAATGAGGAGCTGTTCGCGTCCATCCGGAATGCAGTCCACACGCTTCACCCCGGCGCGCCGGTCAAGCCCTCCATGTCGTCTGGCGGCACCGACGGCCGCGAATATCGCTCTGCTGGCATCCCCACCTATGGCGCGGGCGCACTGACGCTGGTTCGCCCGGATGACTATCGTGCCCATGGCATTGATGAGCGCCTTCCGCTGGACAGCTATTTCAACCAGTTGATCTTCTGGGAAGTCCTGCTGAAAGACATTGCCGGAGGGAACAATTAATGCCCGCCGCATCCCTCAAAGGCCTCAGCCGGAGGGGCTTCATGGCGACGGCCGCAGGCACGGCTATGGCGGGCAGCTTGCTGTCTGGCAGGGCCGCTGCAGACACACAGCCAGACGCCTCAGGCATTCGCCGGGCCGATCCCATCACGCCAGCTGAACGGGCGGCCCGCCTCGCCCGCCTGCAACAGCTGATGCGCCAGAACGGCATCGGCGCGGCGATGGTGGAGGCAGGCTCATCCCTGTTCTACTTCACCGGCATCAATTGGTGGCGCAGCGAACGCCTCACCGCTGCGCTGTTGCCGGCAGATGGCGAGATTTGCATCGTCACGCCGGAATTTGAAGAACCCTCGATCCGCGAGATGCTGGTCGTCCCGGGTGAGGTGCGTATATGGAATGAACACCAGAACCCGCACCAAATCGTGGCCGACTGGGCAGCAGAGCAAAAGCTCGGCGACCGCCCCATGGCGATTGAAGACACGGTACGCTTCTTTGCCGTAGATGGCCTGCGCAAGGCCGCACCATCGCTGCAACTCGTCTCGGCTGAGCCCATCGTGACCGCCTGTCGCATGATCAAGACGGCGCCGGAAATTGCGTTGATGCAAGAGGCCGCAGACATTGTCGACACGGCCTATCGCAGCCTGTCCGGAAAGTTCGAAGCCGGCATGGATGGCAGTGACATCTTCGCGATGATGAGCGCCGCCATTTCAGGCTTTGGCGGGCAGTTCCCATCAGGCGGTGTACAGATCAATGAGGGCAGCGCCCTGCCGCATGGCTCCAAGGTCCGCGAGACCATTAAAGAAGGCTCTGTCATCCTGATGGACTGTGGCTGCCGCGTGGATGGCTATTATGCAGACATCTCCCGCACACTGGTCTTCGGAGAGCCGAGCAAGCGCCAACGTAAAGTCTTCCAGCAGGTCTGCAAAGGCCAGGCAGCGGCCATGGCCGCCGCCCAACCGGGCGCTGAGGCCGGCAAGGTGGATGACGCTGTGCGCGCCCTCTATGAAAGCATGGGCTATGGCCCCGGCTATGGCACGCCCGGCCTGCCCCATCGTACAGGTCACGGCATCGGCCTGGACATTCATGAGCCCGTCAACCTTGTCCATGGCGAGAAAACACGGCTGCGCCCCGGCATGTGCTTCTCCAATGAACCAGGCCTCTACATTCCCGGTGAATTCGGCGTGCGGATCGAAGACTGTTTCTACATCACAGACACCGGCCCAAAATATTTCACCCAACCACCCACCTCTCTCGACGCCCCCTTTGGCTGAGAAATCAAGGAGCCACATAATGCGTAAACTGATGTATGGTATCGCAGGCCTTGCCCTGCTTGCCGGCACCCCTGCCATGGCAGACGAGCCTGCCCAGGGCGAAGCCAGCCTGTCACCCGCCACCCCCGAAATCCTACCGCTGCGTGAGCGCGCCAAGATGCATGACGAATGGCTGGCAGAGCGCCTCGACACCGTCGTGCCGGAACTGATGCGTGAGAATGGCATCGACATGTGGGTACTGGTCGCCCGCGAGTATATGGAAGACCCGGTCGTCAGCACGATGCTGAACGCGACCAGCCTGCGCGCACGCCGCCGCACCATCCTCGTCTTTTATGATCCGGGCGAAGGCCAGCCCCTGGAGCGCCTGACGGTCAGCCGCTATGATCTTGGTGATTTCTTCAAATCCGCATGGGTTCCGGAAGATGGTGACGACCAGTGGGAACGCTTCGGTGAACTCGTGGCAGAACTCAACCCGGAAAAGATCGCCGTCAACGTCTCCTCTGTGAACGCCTTCGCAGATGGCCTCACGAGCAGCCAGTATACGGATCTATACAAGTCTCTGGACCCGAAATACCAACAGCGCGTCGTGTCCGGCTTTGACCTGGCTATCGGCTGGCTGGAAACCCGTATTCCGGCAGAGATGGACTATTATGATGATATTGTCCGCACGGCGCATAGCATCATCGGCGAAGCCTTCTCTTCCAAGGTCATCACACCGGGCGAGACGACAACTGACGATGTTGTCTGGTGGACCCGCCAGAAGATCTCCGACCTGGGCCTTGACCCATGGTTCCACACCTCCGTTCACATCTTCCGCGAAGGCGAAGACGATGAACTTATGGGCGACGCGGTAATCGAGAAGGGTGACCTGCTCTGGATCGATTTTGGCATCGTCTATATGGGCCTTAACACCGATACCCAGCATCTCGGCTATGTCCTGAAAGACGGCGAAACGGATGCTCCGGAAGGCCTGAAGGCCGGTCTGCGCGCCAGCAATGGCGTTCAGGATGCCCTGACCTCTTCCTTCAAAGTCGGCCTCAGCGGCAATGAAGTGCTCGCTCTGGCCCGCGAAAAAGCGATTGCGGCCGGTCTTGTGCCCAGCATCTATAGCCACCCGATTGGCTATCATGGCCACGGCGCCGGCTCGTCCATCGGCTTCTGGGATGATCAGGGCCCGACGGACAAGGGCGAATATCTGATCCGTCCGAACACGGCTTGGTCAATCGAGCTTTACGCCGAGAAAGCCGTGCCGGAATGGGGGGGGCAGAAGATCACTTTCCGCACCGAGGAAGACGCCTTCTTCGACGGCGATACCGTCACTTACATTGATGGGCGCCAGACGCGCCTGCACCTGATTGGGGGAGAAGACTAAAAGCGCCCAATATCCTTCTGCCAAGAAGGATATAAACAACCCGGCTGGTATTTCGCGGATATTTTCCCCTATCCCGAAATACCTGCCGGGTATATTTATGCTTGGCGCACACGGAGTTTATGCTTAGCAACTCGTAAACGCGCGCGAAAATCTCCTGCACACTTGCTGAACCAAGCCTTAAGTGTGCCCCCATACAGTGCCTGGAAGCAAAGCCTGTTTAAGGCTTGATAGCCTGGCTGGGAGACTGGAATGTCCAGTATGGAATTCGCAACGACCATGCTGCACCAGCAGAGCGCGTCCTCGCGCCAGACCATCATGTCGTCCCTTTCCGCCATTCGCAAGCATCTCGGCATGTCTGTCGCCTATGTCTCTGAGTTTGTGAACGGCCGCACACTATTCCGCTATGTCGATGCCCCGGGCCTGTCGCACCTTATCAAGGAAGGCGACATGTATGACGCGGACGAACTTTACTGTCTGAACATTCTCGACGGAAAGCTGCCTGAGCTGATCCCCAATACGGAACTGTTCCAGGCGGCCAGCTCCATGCCCATCACCCAGACACTGCGGATTGGCTCACATCTCAGCATCCCAATCTACCTCAATGATGGCGAACCCTATGGCATGTTCTGCTGCTTCGGACCGAATCCGAACCACAGCCTGAACCATCGCGATCTGGAAACCATGCGCCTGTTCGTCAATCTGGCGGCACAGCAAATCCAGTCCGATATGGAACAGACCCTGCAGATGCGCGAGAAGCGCTCCCGCATCATGGAAACGCTGGAAACCAGCGCGTTCGCCATCGCCTACCAGCCGATTGTAGATCTCGGCGGCATGCACCCTAGCGGCTATGAAGCACTTTGCCGTTTCTCGGCTGAGCCCTACCGGACACCGGATGTCTGGTTCAACGAGGCTGCGGAGGTTGGCTTGTCTGTTGAACTGGAACTCGCCGCCATTCGCGAGGCAGTCGGCATCATAGACACGCTGGACCCGGAACAATACATTTCCGTCAACGTCTCGCCCGCCACGATGCTGAGCGCGCATTTTGTCGACACGTTTTCGCGTCTGCCGCTTTCCCGGATTGTTCTGGAACTGACAGAACATGCCGTGATTGATGACTATGAGCAGTTCACGAAAATCCTCTCCCCCCTGCGCCGGCGCGGCCTGCGTCTGGCCGTGGACGATGCGGGCGCCGGGCACTCCTCGTTGCGCCATATCGTTCAGCTCAGCCCGGATTATGTGAAGGTCGACATGAGCCTGACCCGCAATGTCGATTCCGACCTCGCCCGCCGCGCCCTGATTGGCGCGCTTCTGTTCTACACCCGTGAAACCAGCGCGCAGATCATCGCCGAGGGCATCGAGACCCAGGCTGAACTGCAAACGCTGAAGCTGCTGGGCGTGCGCCGGGGCCAGGGCTATCTGCTCGGCCGCCCGTCGCAGACCATCGCCAAAGAGATCAACATCCTCCGCGCCAGCTAGACTGGCCCTGTTCATCCCGGCGGGATGCTCTAGATTAGAGTCAGGAAACCAGAGGGACCCCTGATGCATCTTGGCGAAATCATATCTGTCATCGCGTTATTCTGCGGCACGGTCATGGGGCTGGGCGCCCTGTTCTCGCCTGCCTGGGCCAGCAAGGTCGTGCGCCTCGTTGAAGATCCTGACCCCTTGCGCCCCGGTGGGTATTCGGAATTCCGCGCCACCTATGGCGGCGTCTTCCTGTTTGCCCACCTGATTACCGCGCTGCTGGTCCTCTACCTTTGGGATGGGGAACACCAGATGACTACGGCGCTCGTCGTGCTGCCGCTTGCGGCAGGCTGGATCGGCGCGGCCATCGGGCGCACCATGTCCCTCATCCTGGACACGCGCAAGAATCGCGAGCCTGGCATGATCCCGATCTGGATTCCCACGGAACTCATCCTTGGCCTTGCTATTGGGGCCCCCTTCCTGCAATTCGTCCTTCTGACACACTAACCGAAAGAAAATCCCATGACGGAGCGTCGAGAGACGGGCCGCCCGCGCCGGAAACCTGCCGGCCCGCGCAAGCAAAGCCCCAAATCAAAACCCAATTACAAGCCGAATACCCTGTCCGCCGAAAAGGACTGGAGCGAAGGCGAACGCATTGCGAAATACCTCGCCCGGGCTGGTGTTGCCTCCCGCCGCGAGATTGAGCGCATGATCGAGGAGGGCAAGGTCAGCGTGGATGGCCAGCGCCTCACATCCCCCGCGTTCAAGGTGACCGGCAAGGAGCTGATCCGCGTCGGCCGCAAGACCATTCAGGCCCCGGATGCGACGCGCCTGTGGCGCTATCACAAGCCCTCCGGCCTGATCACCACGACAACGGACCCCGAAGGCCGCCGCACCGTCTTTGACGAGTTGCCCAAATCCCTGCCCCGTGTTGTCACCGTTGGCCGACTGGACCTGACGACTGAGGGCCTGCTGCTGCTGACCAATGACGGCACCCTTGCCCGCGCGTTGGAACTGCCGAAGAACGAACTGGAGCGCACCTATCGCGTCCGCGCGCATGGCACGGTCACGCCGGAGAAAATCCAGGAACTCGCCAAGGGCATCACCGTGGACGGCGTGGACTACAAGCCGATCAAGGCGGTACTGGACCGGGAAACCGGCGCCAATAACTGGCTGACCGTCACCCTGTCAGAAGGCAAGAAGCGGGAGGTACGCCGCGCCCTCGAATCGCTGGATCTTCAGGTGAACCGTCTCATCCGCGTTCAGTACGGGCCATTCGTCCTGGAGGATCTGCGCCCCGGTTCTGTTGAGGAAGTGCCCACAGACCTGCTGGAAGCAGCCATCGGACACTTGCTGGATCAGCCCCTTACAAAAAAATCACCCCAAAACGCCCCTTCCGACGGGAAAGGTGCCGTTAAGTCACGCCTTGGCAGGCGCAAGCCATCGGCTAGACTTGATCCAAGGAAACGCAAACCAAAAAAATAAAACCACTGACTGGAGAGCATCATGGCCGACACTGCCCTTGCAACACCGCCCGAGACCAAAAAGGATTCCGGCCGGACGATGAGCGCAGCGGCGGTCGCGACGTGCGAGGATATTGTCTCTCCGGCAGTGTACGCTGATCCTGCACAGCTGGACGCGGCTTTCAAACGCCTGCGGGCGGAAGATCCTCTGGCCTGGTGCGAACCTGAAAAGTTCCGTCCTTTCTGGGCCGTCACCAAGCATGCCGACATCATGGAAGTCAGCCGCCAGAACAAGCTGTTCACCAATGGCGAGCGGGAGATGCTGTCCTATGCGGAAACCGAGGCAGGCGTCTACGCCCAGACCGGCGGCCCGCATCTTCTCAAGACGCTCGTCCAGCTGGATGACCCGATGCACTACAAGCTGCGCCACCTGACCCAGGAATGGTTCATGCCGCAGAATGTGAAAAAGCGCGAAGACGCCATCCGCAGCATCGCCAGGGAGTATGTCGACCGGATGGAAGACCTTGGCGGCGAGTGTGATTTCCAGCGCGACATCGCCCTGTATTATCCCCTCCGCGTCATCATGCAGATCCTCGGCGTTCCGGAAAGCGACGAGCCGATGATGCTGAAGCTGACCCAGGAAATCTTCGGCGCCCAGGATGAAGACCTGATGCGCGACAAGACACTCGCCGAAGATCAGGATGTCGAAAAAGGCCTCGCCTCGATCAATGCGACGCTCGCCGAATTCTTCATGTACTTCACCAACATCACAGCAGACCGCCGCGCCACACCGCGCGACGATGTCTCCACCGTCATTGCCAATGGCATGGTGGATGACGAACCGATCGGCCAATTGGAAGCGATGAGCTATTATGTCATCGTGGCTGCTGCCGGCCATGACACGACCAGCGCGTCCACCGGCGGCGGCATTCTCGGCATGCTGCAGAATCCGGATCAGCTGAAAAAGATGATGGAAGACCCGAAAGGCGTCTCCCGCACCGCTGTGGATGAAGCGATCCGCTGGACGACGCCGGTGAAGCACTTCATGCGCACAGCGCAGGATGATTATGAGATGCGCGGCCGCAAGATCCTGAAGGGGGAAAGCCTGCTGCTTTGCTACCCATCCGGAAACCGCGATGAAGAGATTTTTGACAATCCGTATACGTTTGACATCACGCGCAGCCCCAACAAGCTGATCTCGTTTGGCCATGGCGGCCATATGTGCCTCGGCATGCATTTGGCGCGCCTTGAAATGCAGGCGATTTACGAGGAATTGTTCTCGCGCCTGAAATCCATCGAATTGGCCGGAGAGCCAACGCACATCAAGGCAAACTTCGTGGGCGGACCAAAGTCCATACCCGTGAGGTATAAATTCTAGGGAGGAAATACCAATGAGCCTGCAGAATGTCACAGACACCTACCAGCAGGAAGTTCCACCCGCCCCGCCGAAACGAAAACCGGTTCATGATCTTGCCCCGCCGGTCGACCTGACCGATCCGGAAGTCTTCTCCCGGCATGGTGGCTACACATATGAGGCCTTTGCGCAGATGCGCCAGCAGGCCCCGGTCATGTGGCACCCGGAACAGGTTGCCGCCGGTTTCTGGGCGGTCACCTCTTATGATCTGATCAAGCAGGTGGAGCTGGACCCGGCCACCTATTCGTCACAGCGCGGCGGCATCCTGATGACGTACGGCCTTCCAGACCAGCCAAAGCATCCACTGCTGCACGCCTCCAGCCTGAACAGCCTGATCAATCTGGACCGGCCCTATCACACGCCGCTACGGATGGAGCATATGCACTTCTTCCGTCCCGGCTTTGTTGCGGAGCTGCGCAAGCGCGTGGAGGTCTATGTCAATGAACTCCTCGATGCGATGGAAAAGCAGGGCCCGGTCGTGGACATGGTGGAAATGTTCTCCGCCGAACTGCCCTTGTTTACCTTGTGTGAAATCCTGGGCGTCCCGGCCGAAGACCGGCCAAAGCTGGTTCACTGGATGCACTTCCTGGAAACCTCGCAATACCAGGCCCAGCAGGAAGGCCTCGGCAATGTGAGCCAGGAGCAGATCATGACCTTCATGACCGAGATCCAGGCCATGTTCGAATATGGCCGCGATATGCTGGCCAAACGCCGTGAGGACCCGAAGGAAGATCTGCTCTCCGCCATCGCCAATGTGGAGATTGACGGCAAGCCGCTCAGCCCGGAATTCCTAGACGGGTCATGGCTGCTGATCGTTTTCGCCGGCAATGACACGACACGCAACTCCCTATCCGGAACGATGCGCCTGCTGACGGAATTTCCGGACCAGAAGGAAAAACTGCTCGCCAATCCGGATCTGTTCCCGAACTTCGTGCACGAGTCGATCCGTATGGTCAGCCCGGTCACCTATATGCGCCGCACGGCCACGACCGACACCCAACTCGGAGACCAGCCCATAGCGGAAGGCGACAAGGTGGTCATGTACTATGCCGCCGCCAATCGCGACCCGGCCAAATTCGCCGATCCGCACCGCTACGACATCACCCGTGAGAACGCGAAGGAACACCTCGCTTTCGGCCACGGCCCGCATGTCTGCCTGGGCCAGCGCGTGGCCAACATGCAGCTGGAAACAGCCTATCGTCAGATCCTGTCGCGGTTCCCGAACATCAAATGGACGGGAGAACAAAGCCTTGCGCCGAACAATTTCGTGCATGCTATCTCAAGCCTGATGGTGGATCTCGGCTCATGAGTGATCTCGTACTTCGTCAGGACAAGGATGGCCTCGCCACTCTCACCCTGAATCGCCCGGACAAGCTGAATGCCCTCACTGTGGGCGTTTTCCGAGAGCTGCGCCAAAATGTGCTGGATATCCAGACCGATGACAGTGTTCACTGCGTCGTGCTGCGTGGGGCGGGCAAATGCTTCTCCGCCGGCCACGATCTCGCTGACATTGCCGAGGGGGAGAAAGTCCCCTCGCCCGGCTGGCATTCGGAAACTCTGCGCCTGATGGAGCGATTGCCCAAGCCGGTCATCGCCGCTGTGCATGGCCATTGCTATACCGGCGCACTGGAAGTGGCGCTGGCGGCAGACTTCATCGTCGCTGCAGAGAGCGCCCGCTTTGGCGATACGCATGCCAAATGGGCGCTGACCCCGGTCTGGGGGATGAGCCAGCGCCTGCCCCGCCGCGTCGGCATCGCCACCGCCAAGCGGCTGATGTTTACCGCGGAGATGTTCGGCGCCGCCGAAGCCCACCGCATCGGCCTGGCCGAACATGTCTACCCCGATAGCGAATTTGACGCCGCCGTAGAAAACCTCGCCCGGCAAATCCTCTCCAACTCGCCTTTCTCACATGCGGCCAACAAGCGCCTGTTGGAGGCCACCGATGCCAGAGACCTTGACGGCGGCCTGCAATGGGAGATTCTCAACTGCGAAGGCGTGGGACCTGACATGCAGCAGAGAATCGCGGCCTTTACCGGCAAGGCAAAGAAAGCAGACACATGAGTGATTTCCTGATCCGCCGCAGCGACCTGCGCGACACCAGCTGGACCCCGACACACCTGCCCGATCTGGCAGAGGGCCATGCGCGCCTGAAGGTCGATACATTCGCCCTCACCGCCAACAATGTCACCTACGCGACCTTTGGCGATGCGATGAAGTATTGGGATTTCTACCCGGCCAGCGACCCGGCCATGGGGCGCGTCCCGGTCTGGGGCTTTGCCACGGTTACAGCCTCAAAAGTTGAAGGCGTCACCCCCGGCCAGCGTGTTTATGGCTATCTCCCGATCTCGACCGAGTTCGACATTCAGCCGATCAAGATCAGCCCGGCAGGCTTCATGGATGGCGCGGTCCATCGCAAGGAGCTTGCGCCGATCTATAACACCTATATCGATACTGCGACGGACACTTCCTATGACGCAGACTTCGAGGACCAGCAGATGCTGTTCCGCCCGCTCTTCACGACAGGCTGGATGATTGATGACTGCCTGATGGAAAGCAGCAATGATGTTCCGGAAACCGTGGTCATCTCCTCGGGATCGTCCAAGACGGCGCTCGCCCTGGCCCATTGCCTGAAACTGCGCGGCCATGTGGATACGGTTGCCCTGACATCAGAGCGTAACAAGGCCTTTGTCGAATCCACCGGCCTCTACGGTCGTGTACGGACGTATTCCGATGCAGACCGCCTGCATGCGCGCGGGCTCACTGCCTTTGTGGACTTTCTCGGCCGCCCCTCTCTGACGGCAGACATCCACAATGCGCTGAAAGACCGGCTAGTGCGCAGCCTCGTCATCGGTGTGACAGACTGGGAAGGCAATCGCGCGCCGATCCAGCTGCCAGATCCGCAACCGGAATTCTTCTTTGTCCCAACTTACGCCGCCACCCGTGCGAAAGAGCTGGGCGCAGAAACCTTGAACAAACGCCTCATGGAGGCGCTGGTCTCATTCTACACAGCGTCAAAGACATTCATCACGCCGGTGCATGCCAGTGGCGAAACCGAGATTTCTGACGCCTGGACCAAAACGCTCGACGCTGAGGTCAGCCCGTCAGAGGGCCTGATCCTGTCGCTCTGATCTCCAGATAACAAAAGCCCCTGCTGCCGGAAGGCAACAGGGGCAGTTTGCACAGAACAGCGCTCTAGCGGCGCCCTGAAACCTTGAATTCCATCCGGCGGTTTTTCGCCCAGGCTTTGTAATTTTCTGCCGGGTCCAGCGGGCGGGATTCGCCATAGCCCTTGGCCGTCAGCGCGTCAGGATCGACGCCTTTTTCGATCATGTAGTCCCGCACGGCATCTGCGCGCTGCTGGGAAATGATCTCGTTATAGTCATTGGATCCACGCGAGTCCGTATGACCCCCGATCTCGATAGAATGATCTTCGCAGAGAAGGGCAACGCCCGTCAATGCATCGAGCAAACTTTGACTGGTCGGAGACACGATTGCCAGATTGCTCTGGAACAGAATGGTGCGCCCCTCCATCGTCTCGTTGAAGGCAGCCTGACATGTCTGCCGTGATGCCCCCTTTTGGATCAGCGTCGTCAGCGCGGCGCCGGGGCCGTTCTGCGTCACCTGCTCCGCATTCTCCAGGCTGATGCCATCCACGATCAGCGTCACACCAGACGCCGCCGCATTTTCCTGCACGGCGGCTTTGCCTGCAGCAAACCCTGTCTGCTTTGCATTGGCATCCGGCGCGATCCCGGTCAGCACGGCAACGGGCTCACGCGCATGCAGGCCCATCCAGGGAAAACCGAGATCGGGAAAGCTCCGCTCCATCTCGGCCGCCCAGCCGGACTCCGCCGGAACAGACGCCGCTGTAGAGCGGGGCGCCGTCTCTGCCTTGCCTGGCAGGGCCGGGCCCGAGACGACAAAATTGCTGCCATCCCAATAATAGTCGCCGGGCGCGAGCTGAACGCATTGCACGTCATCCGCCGAGTTCTTGGAGGCCGCCTTGGCGGCCTCGCCATCTTCTCCGCCACAGGCCGCCAGGTTGAGCATTGCAATGCCTGACACCGCGCCTGCGAGAAGACCGCTGAACTTCATTCTGCTTTCCCTTTCCTGCGTGCCTTCTGCACGTTGCTGTATGGGCGACTCTGTCCTGACTTTCCGGCCTTTATACGGCAAAGTCAAAAAGCTTCGCGGCTGAGGGGAAGTCCCCGCTTTAGTTGCCGCCTTTATAGACAGTGCCGCCTTTCATCACGAAATCCACGTCCAGCATCTCGTTGATGTCCTTCAGCGGATCGCCTTCCACCGCGATGATGTCAGCATATTTCCCGGTCTCAATCGTACCGATCTGTTCATCCATCTCGACATGCTCTGACGCGATCACCGTAGCAGAGCGCAGCGCCTCTTCTGGCGTGAACCCGGCATCCACCATCAGCGGCAACTCCTCCGCGTTCTGGCCATGGCGGGAGACGCCCGTATCCGTGCCGAACGCCACATTCACACCGCCAGCATGGGCCATGCGCAGCATATCGATCATATGCGGGCCAACAATCGCGGCCTTCTCGCGGCTCGCCGCCGGCAGCCAGGGCTCATTCACCCAGCCTGTCACCGTTGCGCCAGCCAGAACAGTCGGCACCAGCGTTGCGTCATACTCCTTGAACAGTTCGATCGTCTCTTCATCTGTATAGGAACCATGCTCAATGGAATCCACACCCGCGCGCAAGGCCGAGTCAATGCCGCCCTTGCCATGCGCGTGCGCCGTCACCTGACGGCCCATGGAATGTGCTGCCTCGACAATGGCCGACAGTTCATCATTGGTGAATTGCTGCTCAAGGCCCGCGCGCGT
Source organism: Hyphomonas beringensis (assembly GCF_000682755.1). Classification (GTDB taxonomy): domain Bacteria; phylum Pseudomonadota; class Alphaproteobacteria; order Caulobacterales; family Hyphomonadaceae; genus Hyphomonas; species Hyphomonas beringensis. The sequence continues at coordinate 90,277 of NZ_AWFF01000087.1, read as the reverse complement.
ATTGGACAGCACGCCGCCCGTCGCGGTGATCTTGATCACATCGGCGCCTTCCTTGATCTGTTGGCGCACTGCCCGGCGACAATCGTCGGCGCCATTGCAGATATTGGAGCCTGTGAACATCGCCATAACGACCGGGGAATAGCCATTGATGTCCCCATGGCCACCGGTGACAGCTACCGCCCGGCCTGCTGCGCGCATCCGGGGGCCTGGCACCTGGCCAGCTTCAATCGCATCACGCAGGCCAAAGACTGCTTCATTGGACCCGCCAACATCCTGCACGGTTGTGAACCCGGCCAGCAGCGTCTTGTAGGCAAAGCCCGCGCCCTTGAAAGCGCTGTCGACATCCGTGTTCTCGAACATCTCTATCCGGCCTGTCGGGCTGGTCTCGCTGGTGATGTGCACATGGCTGTCGATCATGCCCGGCATCACATAGGCGTCACGCAGATCAATCACCTCAACACCCCGCGGCGCTTTCTTGTAGCCCGCCTCGACGGAGACGATCTTGCCGTCTTTCACGGTAATCGTCTGCTTGGTCTTGTACCCCTCGCCCGGCTTGGCCAGAAGGTGCCCGGCATGGATCACCGCGTCCTGCGCAAAGGCGCTGCCGCCAGCGCCAAACACCGTGCCCGCGACCAAAGCTGCACTCGCAGCGGCTTTCATTAACTTGCCTTGCATATTTGGCTCTCCCCTCAAGGTTTCAGGATCATCTTCATGGCACCGTTCTCACGGGCGTCAAACATTCGATAGGCTTCTGCCCCCTCAGACAAGGGCATGTGATGTGAAATCGTCCGCTCTGGCCGCAGCTTACCAGCTTGCAGCAATGGCACCAGTTCCGGCCATTGCTCCGGCACAGAGCAGGTGCCTGTCCGGAAGGTCAGATTCTTGATGAAGGCCAAAGCCATGGGGAATTTGAAATCCATGCTCTGGTTCACGCCGATACAGGAAACCGTGCCCGCAGACTTCACCAGCTTCAGCGCCAGTTGGATCGCCGGGTCCGCGCCGACGCACTCCACCACGCTGTCGCACATGCGGCCTTTGGTCTGTTCGGCCACCAACGCCTTGGCCTCGGCCGCGTCCAGCGCGATGGCGCCCAGTCCCTCGGCCAGCGCCCGGCGCTCTGCCACCAGATCTACCGCGAACACGCGCGCCGCGCCCATCAGGAACGCGCCTTCCACCGCCATCAGGCCAATCGGCCCACAGCCAACGACGGCGACCGTATCGCCCGGCTCGATGTCTGCCCCATGCAGGCCGTGCCAGGCAGTCGGCAGATTGTCCGTCAACAGAACGGCCTGGTCTTCTGTCACGCCATCCGGAATTTTCGCCATGCCGAAATCGGCGACCGGCACCACGCAATAGTCCGCCTGCACGCCTTGCAGGCCGGGGCCCAAACCGTAACAGCGCCCGCCGCCCGTTTCGCATTCATTGATGTGGCCTGCCATACAGGGCGGACACGTCCCACAGCCGACGGCGGCAGAGATCATCACCCTGTCGCCCGCCTTGAAGCGGGACACGCCGCTGCCGGTTTCCACCACTTCGCCAACGGCTTCGTGACCGACACAATATCCGGTCTCCTCGCTGAAGCCGTGGCCCTCATAGATGTGCAGGTCAGACCCGCATATCCCGCAGGCCGTCACCTTCACGATGGCGCTCCGTGTGTCTTCCGGTTTCAGTTCCGGCGCATCGCCATACACGATGTCCCGTGTGCCCTGATACAGCAGGCCTTTCATCTTTCGCCTCCTATGACGGCAACAGCTCTTTCGGATAGTCCGGATAGCTGGCCTTCAGCACACCATGGTTCAGCAGCATATCAGCCACCAGCTTCTTACCTGAGGCATCATAGAATTTCGTGCTGACCCAGTAATTCTCCACACGGCGGCTTTGCCCCAGCGCGACGATCTCACGGCGCAGGATATAGGTCTCGCCCACCAGAAGCGGGCCGTCGATCATGCGCACCTGCAGGTCTGCAAACAGGCCAATGGCTGGCTGCTTGACCGGGAATTTCGCTTGATGAGCGGTATAATTGCCCAGCACACTGACCATTTCCATCGGCACGACCGGCTTGCCCCACGGGCTGGCAGACACATCATGGTAGAGGTCCATCGGCTCTGTGATCACTTTCAGCTTGTCAGCCAGGGAGAATGGATAAAGGTCGCCCATATGCTGGTCAGGACCCATGGTGACGGTTTCGTCCTTCACGCCGGTCATGCCCACTTTCATGTCAGACAGGATCACCAGGTCGCCCGCCGGGCGCAGCTTGGCCATGCGTTCTTCCAGCAGCGGCACGCCATGGTCCGGGCCGATAGAGGCGCTGGCTTCCAGAACGGGTGTGCCGTCTTCCTTGAAGGCGCGGCAGGTGGTGCGGGTTTCGCCAGGCGCCGGACGGTCCACTTCCACGCGGACTTTCTCACCCTCGAACACCATGTTCAGGAAGTGGCTGGAAAAGCATCCGCGCTCGAACCAGTCATTGCCCCAGATCTCGACCAGATATGGCACGAACTGGCTGAAATGCGTCGGGCCTTCAATCGGCCCTGCCTTGATGCCCAGCCGCTCGGCCTCAGAATCATCATGCAGGCTCTTATGGCCCCCATAGGATTGGTCCTGCAGCATTTGTGCGGGTGCCCGCAGCGGGCCTTTCATTGTCTCGGTCATATTTGCTCCTTCAGGAATTGAGATGGATAATTGTAACTTGTGTCCGGGGCCCTGCTCACATCCTGGCAGGCCGGTCCGGTGTCAGGCGCATGCTGACGAATGACAGGGTGACGAGCAGGCCCGACAGGCAGAGGCACAGCGTCGTAATGCCATGCCAGCCCCAATGCTCGTAAACGCTTGTGCCCGCCCAGCTGGCGATGCCGCCGCCGATGAACATCAGCACGATATACGCCGTCATCAGGCGCGTGCGAATGCCCTGCGGCTGGTTCAGGAAGGTCATCCGACCCGTCACGTCCACCAGCGGGCCAATGATGTTCATCAGCACAATTGGAATGATCAGCAGGTAAAGCGAATGCCCGAACACGCCCAGCAGCGCGACGCCGCTAAAGTGCACCAGCGCGCCGAAAAAGCGCGTGCGCCGGGGCCCCAGCCTGTCTGCCCAGCGGCCCAGCAGCGGCGTCGTGATCAGGTTCAGCAAGGAGATCGCCGCCAGATATCCCACCGTGTCCGCGCCATATCCCATTTGCGGGCTTGTCAGGTACAGGCCCAGCCCCAGCCAGACGCACAGGAATATGCCAAAGCCCAGCCCCTGAATGACGCCGGACAGCAAGACTTCCGGATACTGACGAACCACGGGAAAGAGAGACAGGACGAGCGAAATATAGCTCTTCTTGGGCGTATCATCCTCGGATGACTGGCGCTCATCCATGATGCGCGGCAACAGGAAGGCGACAACGCCCATGATGCCGAACGCAATGTAATACACAACGCGCCAGCCCAGATGCTCGCCCACCCAGCCGCCGCCGACACGCGCCACCAGAATGCCGCTCACCACGCCCGTCGCCAGCATCGCCGTTACGCTGCCCAGCCGCGTCGCGGGCGCGCGTTTAGAGGCATAGGCCGGCAGCAGGTAAGGCGTAATCGTCGCAAAGCCCAGAAAGGTTGATCCGGCCAGGAACAACCAGAACTCCGTTGCAAACGCCATCACGCCCAGGCCCAGGAACTGCCCCGCCGCAAAGATCGACGCCAGCCGCCGGTTCGAAATCCGGTCGCCCAGCGGCAGCAGCAGGAAAATGCCCAGCGCCAAGGCAATCTGGTTAAAGGCCGGCACCATGCCGATCTGCGACGCGCTGACCCCAAAATCATCCGCGACGAGCGCGATGATCGGATGGATATAATACGCGTTCGCCGTCACTGCGGCGCAGGCCAGCGTCAGCAGGAACAAGTCCCGCCGACTGAGGTACTGATATTCAGGCCCGCCCCCGGAGGGCCCGGTGGGTTCTGGCGTCACCCCGGCATCCCGGCTCTGCGGGCATATTCGGCGGCGAACTTGGCCAGCGGCACAACGCGCGCGGCATTGCTTTCCGCATTCGCACTATTGGCGGTACCGTCCCTCACCCGGCCAATAATGCCTTGCAGAATGCCCGCCAGACGGAAGCCATTATAGGCGAAGTAATAGTCCAGCTCCGGCAGGCCATCGCGGCCCGTATGCTCGCAATACATCGCGACATATTCTTCCATCGTGGGAATGCCCCACGCCTCAAGATCATCAATCGCCATGATGGAGCCGCGCGTGGAATCGCCCGGCGGCATCACCCAGTTCATCAGGTGATAGGAAAAGTCTGCCAGCGGATCGCCCAGCGTGCACAGCTCCCAGTCCAGCACCGCAATCACTTTCGGCTCTGTCGGGTGCAGCACCATATTGTCCAGGCGATAGTCGCCGTGCACGATCGTGGTCCTGTCGCCCGGCGGGATGTTATTCGGCAGCCACTCGATCAGCTGCTCCATCTCCGGAATGTGGATCGTTTCGGAGGCCTTGTACTGTTTCGTCCAGCGATGGATCTGGCGGGCCACATAGTCGCCTTCCTTGCCAAAGCCTTCCAGCCCGGCCGCGCGCCAGTCGACATTGTGCAAATCAGCAAAGGTCTTCACCTTCGCCTCATAGATCTTGCGGCGCATCGCGGGTTCATAGTCCGGCAGCGTGCCATCCCACAGGATGCGGCCTTCCACCATGTCCATGACATAGAACATCGTGCCGACCACGCTCTCATCGGTGCACAGGCCATAGGGCCGGGCGACCGGATAGCCGAGCGGGTAGAGCGCCGAAATCACGCGATATTCCCGGTCAACGGCATGGGCGCTGGGCAGCAATTTGCCCGGCGGCTTGCGGCGCATCACATATTTCTTGTTCGGGGTGACCAGTTGATAGGTCGGGTTGGATTGCCCGCCCTTGAACTGGCGCACTTCCAGCGGCCCTTCATAGCCTTCGACATTGGCTTCCAGCCAGGCCGCCAGTTTGGTCTCATCGAATTTGTGTGACTCCGCGACAGGCTTGGTGCCTGTAAACAATTCCGCGGCGGTTTCTCCCTCGGCCATTTTCTGCCCTCTTTTTTCCAACTTTACCTGTCACACCATACCTACGGCTTACGCCACGCCAAGGCCTTCCCCTGCGTCCGTATGACCGCCATCAGGAAAGGCGCGCGCCATGCGCAAGATCGAAACCCTCGTGACAGTTCTGACGTTTATAGCTGCCGTAACTATTACACTCACCGCGCTATTGGCCATCATTTTGTGGCGAGAGGCCGTCCGGCGTGTTCAATCGGCGCGGATTGTTCGCGTCGCCCGAACAAAATCGGCCACGCTGCGCCTATTGTCTTTCGCCAGCGAACAGCAGGCGGCCTGCCCCGCCCTGCCGCCAGTCGCACATGCAGATCAACAGATTCGCAGCCAGCCACTTCCACAAGCCCATTGACGCGGCGGGCGGCGCGCTCTTGTGTGCGTTTCTGAACTTCCGCACCTAATGAGGCATGCACATGGTCGTGAACCGCGTCAAAGGTATCTTCCGCAAGCGCCCGACAAATGCGTCGCCTCCGCCGCCGCCGCCCCCGGATGTCACCATCATTCAGGCCGATGACGTGCGCCCGCCGGATCGCACACTGGACAGCCTCAATCGCTGGCTCACTCTGGCCATAAATGTCGCCATCCTGGTCGCCCTGATCATGCTGATCATAGAGCTGCGCAAGAACACAGACCTTCTGGAGGCCAGCCAGCAAGCGCCCGCCGCCAGTCCTGCCATCTCAGACAGCACGCCGGAATAATCGCCTGCAACTTTCAACTCAGCGTTTGAGATAATCCGGAAAGCCGTCTAGGTTTTCCGCCAAGGGGCGTATCCACTTCGATACGAGGCAACTCAGAATGCAATTGAAAATCTCCGTGGCCACCGCCGCGTTGCTGTCGGCGTGCGCAACCGGCACACCCGTCTCTGCACCCGCGCAAGCGCCGCTGCCGTCCGAGACGCTCAGCTTTTCCCCGGTCAGCGCAGACAGTCTCGAAACGGTTCGGATAGACCTCACCCTGCCTGCGGATACAGATGGAGAGACGGTTTTCCTCTTTCCCGAAGCCTGGGGGCCGGATGAAGACCTTGGCCAACTCGTCTCCAACCGCGCCGTGTTTGACCCCGCAACAGGGGACGCCCTGCCAGCACAGATGGATGGCAACCGCGTGACCGTCCGCGCTGCACCGGAGCAGATGATTCAGCTGAGCTATGACATCCACCAGGATTATCAGGGCCTGCCACAATGGGGTGTCCAGCGTATGCCCGGCATGCGCCCGGTGCTGCAGCCTGCCTATGCCTCGCTGATCGGCCATACAATCCTGCCCTCGGTCGAGGGCCGCGATCCGGCGCTTCAGGTGACGTTCACCGGCTTCCCCCTCGGCGCAGCGTTCAGCCAGCCCGCACCGGATGGCATATCCGCCCCGATCCCGCTCTCTACCGCGCAGGACAGCCTCTACGCCTTCGGCGCCTACCGCTTTGGCGAAACCGATACCGGCGTGCGCACTGCCATCCTCGGGGACTGGCGCCTGCCCGATGCCGACATCGCCTTCACCACGTCCAGCGTGCTCAGCCTCGCGGGAGAGGCCTTTGAAGACGCCGCCTTTGACCAGTATTTCCTGGCCGTCACGCCTTTGCCAGACCTGCCGGAAGGCTCCTCCGTCATCGGCACCGGCCTCACTGAATCCTTCCTCCTGCTCGCCACTCGCAATGCAGACCCGGAAAACCTGACGCACACCATCACGCACGAAATCCTCCACGAATGGATCACGCGCCGCATGGGCCAGACCGATGAAGCCACAGACCCGGCCCGCATGTGGTTTACGGAAGGCTTCACAGAATACTACACCCAGCTCACCCTGCTCGGCGCTGGGGAGACCAGCCTTGAAGACTTCCTGCAGAACATGAATGCTCTCTGGGCGGAGTATGAGGTCTCCTCCGTCAACACGATGCCCGCCGGGGATCTGATCGCGCATATCTGGGACAGCCGGGAAACCGAACGCCTGCCCTATCAGCGCGGCACGCTGCTCGCCTTCCACTGGGATACGCTCGCCCGCGCTGAAGGCCGCAGCCTGGATGAGGCCGTCGCCGCCCTGCTGGACCGGGCAGAGGCCGCCCGCGCCCGCGGAGAGACCCTACTGCTGCCCGATGCGGCGATCCACGCTGCGCTCGAAACCGTTATCGGCCCGCGCTTTGAAGCAGACCTTGCCACCTATGTTCAGGGCGGCGCGAAACTGCCTCTCACAGCGCTCACCTTGCCAAGCTGCCTGAGTGTGGACTCCCCGCCAGACGCCCCCGCCCGTCTCATCCTGACGCCCGGCGCAGACAGGGCCGCCTGCCGCGCCGCCATTGCCGGGCCTTTCGCCCGTCAGGCACGCTAACAAAGGTCTCCGCACACCCGCCCTTGCATTCGCGCGGCGCTCTAGTAGACCGCCGCCTATGCTTACGATTTCCAATCTCGATTTTCAGGTCGAAGCCCGGCCCTTGTTTGAATCTGCCTCGGCGCAGATCTCTTCCGGCTGGAAAGTCGGCCTGGTTGGCCGCAATGGCACCGGCAAGTCCACCCTGCTGCGCCTGATCCGCGAGGATGTGGAGCGCCCGACCGCCGACAGCGCCATCCGCCTGAACACGGGCGCGCGTCTCGGCTGGGTCGCGCAGGAAGTGCCCGCCAGTGATGACACGATCCTGGATGTCGTGCTGGCCGCCGATACAGAGCGCCACGCCCTGATGCAGGAATCCGAAACGGCGACCGACCCGGACCGCATCGGCGAGATCCATGAGCGCCTCCTGGACATTGACGCCTGGACGGCAGAGGCCCGCGCCGCCGAAGTGCTGAACGGCCTAGGCTTCTCGACCGAAGACCTGTCGCGCGCCACGAAGGAATTCTCCGGTGGCTGGCGCATGCGCGCGGCGATTGCCGGTGTCCTCTTCTCCCAGCCGGATTTCCTGCTGCTGGACGAGCCGACCAACTATCTGGACCTGGAAGGCGCCGCCTGGCTGGAAGGCTATATCAAGCGCTATCCGTATACGGTGCTGATCGTCAGCCACGACCGGGAATTGCTGAACCGCTGCGTCACCCACACCATGGCGCTGGAACATCGCAAACTGTCCATCTCGCCAGGCGGCTATGATGACTGGCTGAAGCTGCGCGCGGCAAAGCTCGCCCAGCTGGAATCCCAGCAGGCCAAACAGGCGAAAGAACGCGCCCACCTGCAAAGCTTTGTTGACCGGTTCCGCGCCAAGGCCTCGAAAGCCCGCCAGGCCCAGTCCCGCATCAAGATGCTGGAAAAGATGCAGGACATTTCCATCCCGGTGGCAGACCGCACAACGCCCTTCAAATTCCCCGAACCGGCAGACAAGCTCGCCCCGCCGATGCTGGAGATCAAGGACGCCGATCTCGGCTATGGCGAGGATGCCGTCATCCTGAAGAAGGTGACTCTTCGTCTGGACCCGGACGACCGCATCGCCATTGTCGGCGCCAACGGACAGGGCAAAACCACGCTTGTCAAATCCATTGCCGAACGCCTGCCCCTGATGGGCGGCCAGCGCATCGCCCCGCGCGCCGTGCGCATCGGCTATTTCTCGCAGGACCAGCTGGACGAACTCTCAGAAGGCGACAGCGTGCTGATGCATATCCAGCGCATCATGCCCAAGGGTACGCCCCCGGCCAAGGTGCGCGCTGCCGCAGCCGCCATGGGCTTTCCGCATGAGAAGGTCGAGACCAATGTCGAGAAACTGTCCGGCGGAGAGAAAGTCCGCCTGCTGCTCGGCCTGATGTCGGCCGAAGCGCCGCACATCCTGATCCTCGACGAGCCGACCTCCCACCTCGACATCGACAGCCGCGAGGCGCTGATCTACGCGCTGAACGATTTCCCTGGCGCTGTCCTGCTCATCACGCACGATGTCTATCTGGCCGAAGCGACCGCTGACCGGCTCTGGCTGGTCAAGGATGGCCGGGCCGCGCCCTATGACGGAGACCTCGAAGACTATCGCGCCCTCGTCATGAAGGCCGACCGGGAAGAGACAAAGGCAGCAAAGCCGCAGAAAGCTGCGGCCCCAAAGGCTGAAGACCCGGAGACGAAGAAACGCCTCTCCGCCCTCAAGAAAAAGGCCCGCGAGGCTGAAGAGCGCATGGAAAAGGCCAATGCCGCCATCGCCAGGATCGACGCCAAACTGGCCGCAGGCACTCCGCCTCCGGAAGAACTCGAAAAACTGCTGAAGACCCGCGCCGACCACGCCGCAGCGTCCGAAGCCGCCGAAACCGAATGGCTGGAAGCCGCAGAAACGCTGGAAGCAGAAGCGTAAGCCAGCCCGTCCTGTCACAAAACCGGGCGCTGTCTCGTCATGTCTCTGAAACAGGAGACATGACATGTGGAGACCAGCCCTTTTCCTCATCGCCGCCGCACATTTCACCAATGCGCTGATTATGTGGTTCGCGCCGCACACCTGGTACGAAACCGTGCCCGGCGTCGCGATGATGGGGCCTTTCAATCCGCATTTCGTGCGTGACATCGCCCTCGCCTTCGGGATGAGCGGGGCAGCCCTTGCCTATGGGGCTGCGAAGTCCGACCGCACGGCGGCCGTTTGCGGCGCCATATGGCCCGCTCTTCACGCGCTTTTCCATGTCTGGATCTGGGCCGTTCATCGCGGCGCCCCGTTCGACCAGATCGCGCTCGTGAACCTCACCGGCATCCAGGCCCCGGCCTGGCTTGCCCTCGCTGCCGCCTTCAACTTCACCCGCAAGGAGCTCAGAGCATGATCCGCAAATTCCTCCACGACAAGGCCCGCAAGATGGGCCGGCACTACACCTACGACGTCGACTACATGCATGACCTCATCGACATCAGCGTGCCCGCCGCCATCGGGCTTTCCCGCCTGCCGAACTTCTACAAGTATCGCGGCCCCGCCGCCGGGCAGGCCGTGTGGACCGGCGCGCTGCTCGCCTCCACGCTGGAGGGCGATTGCGGCCCGTGCGCCCAGCTTGTCGTCGACATGGCGCTAGAAGGCGGCGCCGACGCAGCCTGCCTCCAGGCCTGCGCCGAGGGCCGTCCACAGGACGCGGGCGCCATCGGCCTCGGCTTCCGCTTCGCCATGATGGCGATTACGGGCGACCCGCTTGCCGACGACCTGCGCCGCGAAATCGAAAGCGAGTTCGGCAAGAAGGCCGCTGTCTCCTGCGCCTTCGCTGCGGCCTCAGGCCGGATCTATCCGGTGCTGAAACGCGGCCTCGGCCACGGAAAGGCGTGCAAGAGGCTGGACTTTGGCGGCAAGGTCGTGAAGCTCGCCGCATGACTGCCGACACCGCCATCTTCGAAGCCGAACGTCCGGCCCTCACGGCCCTCTGTTATCGCATGCTGGGAGAGCGCGCAGGGGCCGAGGATGCCGTGCAGGACACCTGGCTGCGCTGGGAGCAGGCCGATCACGACACCATCGAAAACCCGCGCGCCTGGCTGCGCCGCACCGCGACGCGTATTGCAATCGACGCGCTGCGCTCTGCCCGGTCCCGGCGGGAAACCTATCCCGGCCCCTGGCTGCCGGAGCCACTGGTGGAGAGTGACACGCTCTCACTGGAAGACAGCTTCGCCCTCGCCCAGGAATGCGAGCTGGCGCTCCTCTGGGCGATGGAGCGCCTGTCAGAAACCGAACGCGCCGCTTTCATCCTGCGCGAAGCTTTCGATGCTGGCTATGACGAGATTGCCTCCGCCACGGGAAAGTCAGAGGCCGCCTGCCGCCAGCTGGTCAGCCGCGCACACAAGCGCCTGCAGGAGAGCGGCCCGCGCTTCGACGCCAGCCCTGCCGAGGTCGCAGATCTGCTGCAGCGTTTCCTATCTGCCGCCGCCGCGCAGGATCACCACGCCGTGCTCGCCCTCTTCTCACCAGATGCGACCGCCTACAGTGATGGCGGAAAGAAAGCCCGCGCGGCCCTCCGTCCTCTGACGGGTCCGGCAGAGATTGCCCAGGTCCTGATGGCCATCATGCAGAAAGCGGCGCAAGAGCAGGCGCAGTGGACCGTCGAACCGGCCAGCGCCAACAGGGCGCCCGCCATCGTCCGTCGTCTGAATGGCAAAATAGACCTGGTGCTCACCCTCGCCCCGGATTCCTCCGGCCGCATCGCCTGGCTCTATGCCATGCGCAATCCGGACAAGCTGCCTGCCTGAGCGGGCCTAGCCCAGCACCCGATCACAAAAGGCGGCATGCATGGCACGCAATTCGGCCAGCGCGCTGTGGATGACATCGCGCTGGGGGTCGAACATCAATTCCAGCGTAATGCCCCGCAGAGACAGGATCAGCATCCGCGCATGCACAATGCACGCCTCGACATCCTTGATGCCGGCCGCCTGCGCGATGCGCTGAACGTCTGCGTCGATTTCCACTTCTATCTCGACCGCAATATGGCGCAGCCGCTTGGCCAGATCCGCATCCCAGCGCGCAGCCAGCAAGACTTCCGTCACCGCCGCGGCTTCCGGAATGTTCTGCGTCTGCCAGAACATGTCGCACAGGCGGCGCATCTTTGTGGCCGGGCTGTCCACGCCCTCAAATCGCGCGCGTGTATCGGCGATCATGGCGCGCATCGCCGCTTCACTGGCCGCGCTCATCAGGTCCAGTCGCGTCGGAAACTGGTTCAGCATAGAGCCCCGGCTGACCCCGGCCTTCGCCATCACCGATTCCACGGAAGTCGCGGCATAGCCCTGCTCGGTCAGACATTCGACGGCGGATGTCACCAGCAGGCGCCGTGTTTCCTCGCCCTTTCGCGTCCGCCGCTTTCGTCCAGCCTGGCTGCCCGCCCCATTATCATCTGTTTTGGTCATCGGCCGCATCTTACCGTCAAACATGGCGGTGCCGTCAAGCTATCGCAAAATTCAAATCCCCGAAGCCTGACGACAGCATGCATGACCGCCTCTTGTCCTGCCTAATCAGAGAAGCACGTCTCCGTTCCATCATAATTGTTGTAACAACGTGGCTCTTTGCTCTTGGAAGGCCTGTTCCAGTTGGGGTCAGGGCGGCGATCCGCTTGTTCCCTGGCATAGCGTTGCGCTTCGCGGTCGGACTTCGCCTTTTCCTCGGCATAATAGGCTTGCGCCTTGGGCCAGACGAGCCGGCACTCCTCACTGTTCTGTCCAAACCGGTTACAGATTTCGCCTGAATCCGCTATGTCCGGCAGATGCCCGTACTCCTGCCAATAGGCTCTCAGATACTTGCCGCCATGTCTCTTCGCCACCGCGTAGAAATTGACATACTCCCTGACGGACCGGCCTGACTGCAGGATTTCATCGGCCATGGAAACCTGGACACGCGCCAGGACGGCCTGATAATTCGCCTCGCGCTGGGCTTCTCGTGCCTGGCGTTGCGCAGGCGTCATTTCACGATATTCCCGGTCATCCTTGTTCTGGCCGGCATTCACGACCGCAGTCAGAATAACGCCGTTTGTGATCAGCGCCTGTGGATCGGAGGGGTGCGTCTTCATCGTGGAGATGTCCGTATCATAGGCTTTCTCGATAGCTCGCCTGTGGAGATCGTTACCTGTGCTGACCCAGTCGGTCATGCCGGACGTTTCGGGATGATCGGGATCGTCGAACAGACGTACCACGACGCGCTGCTCGGGCGGGGGAACATCCCGGGGGTCCGCGTTCCTGAATTGCTCCCTGTACTTGGCCTCATCCGCAGACCCGATCCAGATATCAGCCACCGGAGGAAAATATTTTGCATAGCGAATGATATCCGTGGGATCCAGCTCGTCCTTCTCGCCGACCTGCTCCTTCCCGCGCGCATCCTCTTCCGGCGCATGTGCCACCAGCTTGTACCACCGCCGCGTATCGTCGCCATGGACCGTGATCCATCCGCGCACATTCTGATATTCGTCAGGAAGATAGATCGGCACGATGCCAATGATCTTCTGTTCATCTGCCTCGGGGTTCGGCTTCAGAGCACTGTCCCAATCGTCCAGCGGCATATACATGCCGCCGGATATTATTCCGTGACCTGAAGATATTGTCCCCACCTTTTCCATGGGCGTAAAAGTGAATCCTTTCCTTCCCACATCCAGGTCATATTCGCCGGTTATTCTCCAGCCAACGGGCACAAACTCAAACGTCGGATCGGCCCGCTCGATATCGCGTGTCTTCACGTTCAAGAATACGGTTGTGTCGGCGCCGTCTTCAGTGCGAACTGGAAACCCAAGATAACCACTGCGATTTATGGCAAATGGCTTCCCGTCTCCTTTGGTCGGCTTGACCCTGTCAATCGTGGTGGAGGGCTCTCCGTCTGTATTGATCACGGTATATTTCAAAAGGCCGGGTGTCGTGCTCTTGCTTCTGAACATAATCATCGACGGCAAGGAGGCCTGGTTGCCAAAATACCAGTCCCAATTGTCCCAAGGAAAATCAAGCGCCCTGAAGGATGCCGGATCACCCGGAGTGATAAAGCCCCAGCCGAGGTTGAGCCTCCTGACCAGGATCAGTTTGTCGCTCACAGGCCAGACCTTCTTGTAGATCGGCGGCGCCAGCTCCGTCGTGCCGTCTTCTGCCATCAGGCCGAACAGCACCGTTTGCTCTGCGACTGAGTCGATATGCTTCCGCCCGCGACCGCCCTCGTTGTCCCAGACATAGTCCACATAGACGCTCGTCGAAACGCCCAACTCGTCCAGCATCGCCTCCAGCTCCGCTGTCGTCACACCATGACTGGCGAGAAGATATCGTTTGACCGAGGGGCCTTCGTCCGTACGCACGAAAATTGGCCGGGCAGACACACAGCGTTCGAAATCGGTCTTGCTAACGCACCCGCCATCGCGAACGGTCGAGTCGAAATTCTTGTCGTTCAGCGTCTCCCACGCATGGGCGTTCAGCGCCCCTGCGACAACCAGAACGGCCAGCATCAGATATCGAAACACAGGCATCTCCCCAAAGCGTATCCAGACGCCGGATATGACGAGGCTGGATCATGACGATACCTTGATACTATGGAGATGTCCCCAAGGCAGCATCCCCCGGAGGGGGGATGCTGCAGCTTATTCTTGCGCCCTCCGGATCAAACGCCGCTAATCATAGAAGCACTTTTCCGTGCCATCGCCCTGATTGTAACAGCGCGGCTCCGACACCGGCTTGTTGTATGCGGGCGCCCGGCGCTTTGTGCGTGCCACGTCCTGCGCATAGGCCTGGGCAGCCTTCTGTTCCTGCGCGCGCTGGCCGTCAGATATCCCCTGCGCCCATGGCCACACCAAATTGCATTCATAGCTGTTGTTCCCGAACCGGCTGCAGATATCATACGCGTCGCTGGATCGCGGCAGGGCATGCCACCGGCGCCAATACGCGCTCAGATATTTGCCGCCCAGCGTGCGGGCCGCGGCGTAGAAATCCCCGCCATAGGGCACATCACTGCTGTTCATCGCCAATATCGCATCGGCAGTTATCTTCAGGGAGTCCCTCGCCTCGGCCTCATACCGTGCCTGCAACACCTCCCATGGCGTTTCCAGATATTCGCGGTAGTTCTTGTTGTTCTGCCACCATTCGCGGGCCGTCTTCAGGATCAGCGGACGCTCCATCGCCAGCGGATTGTCCGGGTGCGTTGCTTTATTGTCCCGCGCCTCATAGGCGGCCCACAGCTCTTCCCGGCCAATATCCATGCCGGCATCATACCAGTCCGTCACCCCTTCGGAGCGGTTCATCGGATTCTTGAAATAGCGCACTGCCAGCCGCAAGGGCGGCTCCGGTATGTCGCGCTTGTCTGCACCCGCGAACAGGCCATAATATTCATCCTTGTCCAGCGTTCCCAGCCAGATATCGGCAAAGGGCGGATAGCCCTCGCGGCCCAGGATCAGCTCCATGATGGATTCGGGCATCAACTCGTCCCGCTTGCCGCTCAGCAGATCTCCATCCGGGGCGTTTGCCACAAGGCGATACCACCGGCCGTCCGCCGCCTCATACACAACCAGCCAGCCACGCACGCCGTCAATCTCCGGCAGGAACAGCGGCACAATGCCCAATATGTTGGGATGGTCGAAATTCAGCACCTCGCCATCCGCTTTGCGAATGGGCAGGTAGATTTGCTCTCCGGACAATATGCCGTGTCCGGATGTCATGGTCGCAACGCGCTGCACTGGGGCCTGCTGGTAATTATTGAAATTATTATCGTCCCACTCATCCGCCAGCGCATAGCCCACGGGCAGCGTCTGGAAATATGGGCCGACTTCTTCCAGCTCCAGCGTCAGCGCATTGACGACCACGGACAGGCCCGCCCCGTCCTGGCCCTTCACCGGAAAGGCAATCTTGCCATTGCCATAGTAGTAGAAATCGTAATCCCCGCTGCCCTCGTTCACGACGTCGGTGATGCGGTGCACCTCTTTCCCCATATTATCCATCACGACCAGCGTCTTGCCCCGCGCATCCGTCGCCGTCTTGTCATGGAACATCAGCGTGAAGGGGGTTTCGGGCGTGCGGCCATAAATGAAGTAGAATTCGTAGTGCTTGAACGGCAGCTTGAAGAGGTGCGGCGTCTCCGGGTCGAGGGTCACAAAATAATACCGGTAGTCCAGCGCCATCACGAGGGCCACCTTGTCACTGATGGGCAGTACCTGGATGTATTCCGCCGGCAACAGGATCGTGCCGTCCTCGGCCGCCAGGCCCTGCAGCACGACCTGTTTGGAGATCCAGCTATAGCCGTTGCCCTTGCTCTGGCCGCCATAATCCTGCGCGTACCTTGTGAAGTCCTCACGCGGAAGAGTGTACCTGTCCAGGATCACGCCCATCTGCTCGCCGTCCAATTGCGAAATGGACCACAGCCGCACCGGCATGGTGCCCGTATCGGTACGCACATAGCGGATGTCTTTCGAAAGGCAGTTGAAGCCTTCCGGCGCGTCCTCAACGCATCTGTCCCGGCTGATATCGGCCAGCAGGCTGCCTGCGTCGCTATAAGACTTCCACGCATGCGCCTGAAGCGCGCTCATGGCCAGCAGCATGGCCAGCATCAGATATCGAAACAAAAACGTCTCCCCACGGCTTGCTCAGACGCTGATATTTGTAGCGCCTTTCCACGACATGACCAGACATTATGCCGGGGCGCGTCCTGCGGCATCACCCCAAGGGGGGATGTGATGGGGGGAAATCAGGCCGTGGTCACCGGGCGCAGATGGGGCAGCATGTGCGGCACATAATCCGCCTTGCCCAGATCAACCCCGGCATTGCGCAAAATAGCGTAGGCCGTGACGGCATGGAAGTGGAATTGCGGGATCGCCCAGTCGCGCACAAAGTCTGCGCCTTCCAGCTCGAACATCATCGCATTGGGCAGCGTGACAGAGAGTACGCGGTCTTCCGCACCGTCAAAGTCTTCCGGCTTCACCTCGTCCAGCATGGACACGGTGCGCGCAATCAGCGCCTTCATCTCGTCCATCGTGTCGCCGGACTCCCACATAACCACCTCATCGCCGCGCAGACGCCACACCGTCTCACGCGCCTGCAGGGAGATGAACTTCACCTGCATCAACAGGGGGAACATGTCCGGCGCCAGGCGTTTCTGCAGCAACTCGTCCGCAGACACACCATTCTCCTTGCCCCATGCCACAGCCTTGTCCAGCTGCCCGGCAAGCGCCAGCAGCATCTGTTTCGGGGCCACAACGACCAGATCGTGAAGGTTCATTCCGTCTCTCCCAAAGCGCGCCAGCCAATGTCGCGGCGGCAAAATCCTTCTGGCCAGTCGATGGCGTCGACCCCGGCATAGGCGCGGTCCACGGCCTGTTTCAGCGTGTCGCCACTGGCCGTCACGTTCAGGACGCGCCCGCCATTGGCGATCAGCGCGCCGCTCTCGTCCACATCCGTGCCCGCATGGAACACGGTAACGCCCGGCAATTCGTTCGCGGCCTTCACGCCGCGGATGAGAGAGCCCTTGGCATAGCTGCCGGGATAGCCTTCCGTGGCCAGAACAATCGTTGCCGTCGGCTCGAACCGGTCCAGCTCCAGCAGCGCCTCGAACGCCTCTTCATTGCCTTCCAGGCCGCCCGTCGCCGCGCCCAGGATCGCCGGAACGATGTCGCCAGCAAGGCCCTTCATCAGAACCTGGCATTCCGGGTCTCCGAAGCGGGCATTGAACTCCACCACTTTCGGGCCGTCCGCCGTCACCATGATGCCGACATAGAGAACGCCCTGATACGGCATGCCGTCGCGCTTCATGCCTTTCAGCATGGGCTGTACGATCTGTTTCTTCACGCGGGAGAGGATCTCGTCCGTCACCACCGGGGCCGGGGCATAGGCGCCCATGCCGCCCGTATTCGGGCCCGTGTCGCCATCGCCGGCGCGTTTGTGGTCCTGCGCAGCAGGCAGATAGACCGCGCCCGTGCCGTCCGTGATCACGAAGATGCTGGCTTCCTCGCCATGCATGAATTCCTCGATCACCAGCGTCGCGGAAGCATCGCCGAACTTGCCGGACAGCATCTCGTCAATCTCGGCATCGGCCTCTTCCAGCGTCGGCGCGATCACGACGCCCTTGCCGGCGGCCAGGCCATCGGCTTTCAGCACATAGGGCGCCTCCAGCGTTCGCAGGTAAGACTTGGCCAGCACCGGATCGGTGAACTCGCCATAGGCCGCCGTCGGCACGCCATATTCCTTCATCCGCGCCTTGGAGAAGGCCTTGGAGCTTTCCAGCTGTGCGGCCTGCGCGCTCGGCCCGAACACGTCAAAGCCGCGCGCCCTCAGCACATCGGCCAGGCCCGCCGCCAGCGGCGCTTCCGGCCCGATGACCACAAGGTCCGGCTCCACCTGCAGGGTCAGCTGCACCAGTTTGTCGATGTCCGTCACGGCCACGTCAAAACAGGGGCCCGCTTCGTCCATGCCGGGATTGCCCGGTGTGGAGTGCACCATGTCTACCAGCGCCGATTGCGCCATTTTCCATGCCAGAGCGTGTTCACGCCCGCCCGATCCGATGAGAAGTATGTTCATGGAACGGGTTGATGCGCGGGTCCGTGCCGGAGATCAAGCCTGTATGCGTGCCTTTGATGCCATCCGCGTCATTTGACCGGGCATATTTGACGCGCAATCCCCGCTCGTCCTCTTGTGTGCGTGAAAATTACCCTATTGCTTTCAAAACAGTCCGCCTGATTGAGGCCTTTTTTCCACCCGGTCCAATCCGGCGCAAAGGCGGCCCCCTCATTCTTGCGGGCATGACCTATCGCCCCGCCCGCCACATTGTCAGCCTTGTCCGCTTCTGGTGGGACGCAATCGGCTATCTGGCGGGTTCGGCACAGGCGCGGCTGGGCCTCTATCCCATCCCTGCCAAACCCTTCCTGAACCGCAAGGAACATGGCGAAATCCGCAACCTGCTGGCCTTTCTGGAGCCTGTCCTGCGCCGGGTCTTTGTCCTGAAGGCGCTGGAACTCGGCCCCCTGCCAGCACCTGCCGCGAGGCCCGGCCTCCCCACAGCCCAGCCTGCGGCAGGATCCAAAGGCCCGGCGCAGACCCCGTCCCGCCCGGCCTTTCCCATTCCGCACTTTCGCCTGACCGAGCCGCAAGACGGCCCCAGGCGTGCCGGCACGCCCCCGCCGCCAGCCTTCCGCACCGGCCCGCGCATCCGCTTCCTGGATGAGGACACGCCCGTAGATCTGCGCGATTATCCGCCTGCGCCGGATGATCTTGTTCCGTCCGGACCGCTGGTCCGCCGCCTGCTCGCAATTAACCACGCGCTGGATAATGCCGCGCTTTACGTCACCAAAATGCGCCGGCTTCTGGCAGGCCCGCTTCGCCCCGTCCAGCGGCTTGACCCGGCCGTGTTTTACGCGCGCCACCTGAAGCATTTGCAACAGGAAGCAGCCCTTGCCCTGCATGATGAGACCGTTGAACAGCTCTGGCCGAACACGTCCTGAATCCCCCGCAAAACCATCTGTCCCCCGCGTGAGTGCCCTG
Organism: Hyphomonas beringensis; assembly: GCF_000682755.1. GTDB lineage: Bacteria > Pseudomonadota > Alphaproteobacteria > Caulobacterales > Hyphomonadaceae > Hyphomonas > Hyphomonas beringensis. The sequence goes on along the minus strand of NZ_AWFF01000087.1, from coordinate 71,413 downwards.
CCCTCACGCCCTCTGTGCTGGTTAAGGCTTTCTTACTGCCCGTTTTGAAAACGTCCCGCCCGCTTTCACCGTAGAGTTATCCAGATATGCGAGGGTGCGCACGAACCGTAAGAGGCCGCACCCGGCCTTATTCTGGGGTGGGAAACATGTATCAGGGTAAATTTTCAAAGCTCATCGCAAAGGCCTGGAACCGGGCACGCACGCGTGAAGACGGCAACGTCGCGATCATCTTCGCCTTGTCGGTCATTCCGATCTTTCTTCTGATGGGCTTCGCCATTGATCTTCAGCAGGTCAACACCAGCAAGAACCGTGTCCAGCAGATCATCGACAGCGCGGTCATTGCCGGCGCACGCGAGATGCAGGATGGGCGCACAGACGCCGAGATCAAGGAATACATCAAGAACTACATCAACTCGTCCCTGCTCGCTTCGGGCGGGATGGGGTGCAAGGATCCGGTCTCCACGATCTCCAGCAGCACCCAGGACATCCAGGTTGACATCAAGTGCAGCCAGGATACCGCCATCATGCAGCTGGCCGGCGTGAACCATATCAACTATTCGGTCTCCTCCGCCTCCACCTACGGTATCGGTAAGGTCGACATCGCCTTTGTGTTCGACACATCCGGCTCCATGTCCGGCAGCCGGAACGCAGCCCTCAAGGAAGCCGCAGTGCTCGCCGTGAAGGTGCTTTTGCCGGAAGACTCGAGCCTCATCGATACCGGGGATGTCCGTATCGGTATGGTGTCCTATTCCTACGGTATGGATGCCGGTGCGTTCTTCACTCCGGTCACGGGCAAAACCAAGGTCCGCACCTATGAAGGCACATACTACGTGCAGGTCCAGGATGGCGGCCACTATGAGGAAGTCTGCGACTGGTACAAATATCGCGGCAGATGGTATTACGATTGCCAGCAGCAATGGGTCCCGGATTATAGTTGGGAGCCGCGCACCACGACCAAGACAATCAACAATACCTGCGTCAAGGAACGTCTCGGGAGTGAAGCCTTTACCGATGCGGCGCCGGGTCCGTTCGCCTGGGTCGAAGCCGTCGGCGCCACATATGACGAATCCCGTGACCGCTGGAATACAGACCAGGCTTGCAACTCTCCGCCACCGGTTCCGCTGACCTCCAATACGGATGTGCTGAACGCCTATATCAATAATTTGCCCGCCAGCGGCGGCACCGCCGGCCATCTCGGCATCGCTTGGGGCTGGTATCTGATTGCACCGGAGTGGAAATCGATCTGGCCCGCCAGCTCCAAGCCCTGGGCCTATGAAGAGCCGGATACTGCCAAAGCCATGATCCTGATGACGGATGGTGACTTCCTGAACCAGTATGACTCCTCAAATGGCAACTCGAACCAGCAATCGAAAAAGATGTGCGATGCCATCAAGGCGCGCGGAATCAAGATCTATACGGTTGCCTTCCAGGCCCCCTCAAAAGGTAAGGCCATCCTGAATTACTGCTCCAGCGGGCCGGACTTTGCGTTCGAGCCGGAAAACGCTGACGAGCTGAAAGATGCCTATACGCACATCGCTCAATCCATCTCTGATCTGCGTATCCGTTACTAATCGCAGGGGCCTGTTTCCACCTGTCATATACCCCCGGCATGCGGGCCCTTGTTTGAACCACAAGGGCCCGTAGCCATTGGCATTCCGGCAGGTTGAGAGCCATCGTGGCGGCAGTCACGCACACACTGTTGAGGCATTGATCAGGGTTATAGACAAGCCCTCTCTATCGTTGATATTATGTGCGGACACGACGGCGTGAAATCACGCCCCACACATGAAAGCGGGAGCTCTCCCTATGGCGCGGAATAAACGCCCCAATGCTCCCGGACCGGCAGCTGGCCCCCCGATTGTATCGGCATCGGAAAGTTCCTGGCTCGGCGCAATCATTCAATCTTCATCAGACGCAATCATCTCGACGGCGCTGGACGGCACCATTGCGAGCTGGAATCCGGCTGCAGAACGTGTTTTCGGCTACAAGCCCGAAGAGGCCATTGGCCGCTCTGTGCGCCTGCTGATTCCGGCGGAACGGCAACAGGAAGCAGACGATATCCTGACAAGCATCACGGCAGGCAAGACCGTTCGCAACCATGAGACAGTCCGCCTTCACCAGGATCAGCGCAGGCTGCGCATGATTGTCACTGTGTCACCGATCCACGATGATGACGGCAAGATTGTCGGCGCGTCGAAGATCGTGCGCGACATCACCAGTCAGTATGAAAATCAGCTACAGCTTCAGGAAAGCGAGGAGCGGTTCGAGGCGCTTGCCGACAACATCCCTCAGCTGGCCTGGATGGCTGACAAGGAAGGCCTGATTTTCTGGTATAACAAGCGCTGGTATGAATATACTGGCACCACGCTGGAGGAGACAAAGGGCTGGGGCTGGCAAACGCTGCATCACCCGGACCATGTGGATCGCGTGACAACTAGCATGCAGCATTCCTGGGACACTGGCGAGCCGTGGGAAGAGACCTTCCCCCTGCGCGGCGCAGACGGCAAGTTCCGCTGGTTCCTGTCCCGCGCCCTGCCCGTGCATGACAAGCAGGGAGAACTGGCGCTTTGGTTCGGCACGAATACGGACATCACAGACCAGAAACAGCATGAGGAGCAGATCCAGTTCCTGATGAACGAGGTCAATCACCGCTCCAAGAACATGATCACTCTGGTGCAGGCCATCGCCCGCCAGACGGCCAGCAAGCACGAAGATTTCATGCCCCGCTTCTCTGAGCGGATGCAGTCGCTCGCCTCCAGCCAGGACCTGCTGGTCCATTCCGGCTGGCGCGGGGCGCGCGTGGATGAAATCGTCAACTCACAGCTGGCCCACTTCAAGGATTTGATCGGCACCCGGATTTTCCTCAAGGGGCCGCAAGTCCGCCTCACATCTGCCGCCGCCCAGTCCCTGGGCATGGCGCTTCATGAACTGGCCACCAATGCCGGCAAGTATGGCGCCCTGTCGAATGATACCGGCACGGTCACCATCGTGTGGGACGTACTGCAGAACGGCACAGGCAAGTTCGACATCACCTGGAGCGAAGAGGGCGGCCCGCCCGTCACGGCGCCTGAGCGCCGAGGCTTTGGCTCCACCGTGATCGAGAAGATGGCCCGCATCGCCTTTGGTCAGCCTGTGAAGCTGGAATTCCTGCCGCAAGGCGTTCGTTGGCATTTGCGCAGCATTGATGATCGCGTCTTTGAGGATGACGACTACAAGAGCGCAGAGCATGCTCCGGAGACAGAGCAAATGCACGCTCCTGCTCCGACTGTGCCTGTCCCGCAGAGCGCGAAGCAGGTCCAGCGCATCCTGGTCGTGGAAGACGAGGCCATCATTGCGATTGATGTCGCAGCGGCGCTTGAGGATTCCGGCTATGAAGTGATTGGCCCGGTGGGCTCTGTCTATGAAGCGCTTCAATTGCTGGACAAGGTCCAGTGCGACGGCGCGGTTGTGGATGTGGACCTGGCAGGCGAAACGGCAGACCCGGTCGCAGAGCGTCTGATGAAGGCAGGCATCCCCTTCGTCACCGTATCCGGCAGTTCACGCGATACCGCCGGGAAGGCCTATGAGAACAGCCCCTTCCTGACGAAGCCCATCCTGACGCAGCGCCTTGTCGGGCAAGTGACAAACCTGCTGACTGAAAGAGCCAGGCAGGCCTGATCCACACAGGCTCGGCTCAGGCCTCTTCCTCACCAAATATGGAAATGGAAATCGGGCTACGCACCGTCACCATAAGGCCGGTCTCCCGGAAGTCCCGCGTGACCTTCAGATTGGGTAACATGTGGAACAGGATGCTGCCAAAGCCCTTCCGGGATGGCGGCTTGACGTCAGTCAGGCCGCTTTCCTCCCACTCGACGACCAGATGTTCATCCTCCAGATACCAACGCACATCCAGACGGCCCTCAGGCTGGCTGAAGCAGCCATATTTTTTGGCATTTGAGGCCAGTTCGTGAATGATCAGTGCACCATCCTTGGTCGATTTCAGGCTGAGCGTGATGTCCGGACCGGAGAGGGAATATCTTGATGTATCGCGGTGCACTGCCGCCTCGATTTCCTCTTTCAGAATATGCCGGAGAGGCAGCCCATACCAGTCATTGGTGGTGAGGCTGGAATAGACCCGGCTCATCGAGACCAGACGGTCATTGAACTCATCGATGAAGCCCTCAAGATCATCCGCCAAAGAGCCGGAGATCCGCGCCGTCGCCATGATGACCGAGAACATGTTCTTGATCCTGTGCGCCAGCTCGTTCGACATGATCTCGTTCTGGCGCATCAGCTCCACACGATCGGTCACGTCTTCGCAACGCTGTACGATATGCGTCACCTGACCATCAGCGTTGAAGAAAGGCTTCTGTACCCATTGCCAGGTGCGCACATGAATTGAGCCGTCCGGCTGTTCCAGCTCATAGGGCTGCTCGGCCAGATGTGTCAGTTCGCCGTCAAATGTCTCACGGAACGTCGCCTCGACTTCCACTTTCTTCTTCGGGGCATGGTAGAAGACGTCAAAGAAATACCGGCCTTCCATCTCTTTCCAGGTTTTGCCCATGATGCGCTGATAGGCGCGATTGGCAAAAACGAAGCAGAATTCCCGGTCCAGTACCATCATGGGCTGCAGCCATTGGTCGGCGGCCTGAACCAGATCAAAGCCGCCTGTTCTTGACTGAAACTCAAGTGTATCTGCCATCTCCTCATCCCCCTCCAGAAGGCATGCGCGCATATTTTGCCCCAAAAGAAGTTAAGCGACTATGACCATTCTCCGAAAGGTAGAGACGCATTCGGCCCCTTGCCCAGACTGCCAAGCGCGTCCAAAACAGGCATATGCCTACACCCCCTGCCTCCAATGACGCCGCCCTGTCGGTTTCCGATCTCGCCGCCAGCCTGAAGCGGACGGTTGAGACCAATTTTGACCATGTCGTCGTGCGCGGAGAGCTGGGCCGCGTCACCATTGCCCGGTCAGGCCATATGTACTGTGACCTGAAGGACGAAAAGGCCGTTCTCAACACGGTGATGTGGAAAAGCCAGGTCGACCGGCTGCCCTTCCGCCCGGAAGAGGGCCTGGAAGTCATCGCGACGGGGCGCCTGTCGATTTATGAAGGCCGCTCGAACTATCAGATGCTGGCCTCTTCCATGCGCCCGGCTGGCGCTGGCGCGCTGATGGCCCTGCTGGAAGAGCGCAAGAAGAAATTCGCCGCCGAGGGCCTGTTCGCGCCCGAGCACAAGAAGAAGCTGCCCTTCCTGCCGAAGACAATCGGCGTGGTGACGAGCCCGACCGGCGCCGTGATTCGGGATATCCTGCACCGGATTCGGGACCGTTTCCCCGTGCGCGTCATCGTGTGGCCGGCCCTCGTCCAGGGTGACCAGGCCGCCGGGCAGATTACGGCCGGCATCCAGGGCTTCAACGCCATGACCGGCGCTGACCGGCCGGACGTGCTGATCGTCGCGCGGGGCGGTGGCTCGATTGAGGACCTCTGGCCCTTCAATGAAGAAAATGTCGTCCGCGCAGCCTTTGAAAGCGAGATTCCGCTGATCTCCGCCGTGGGCCACGAGACCGATACGACGCTGATCGATTATGTTTCCGACGCCCGCGCGCCAACGCCGACAGGCGCTGCCGAGATCGCCGTGCCGGTGCGCTCAGAACTGTTGCTGCTGACCGGAGAGCATGGCGAGCGCCTGAAGCGCGCCCTCTCCCGCCGCACCGGACAGGCGAAAGACAAGCTGGCCGCCGCCCGCCTGCCGCGCCCTGAAATGCTGTTGCAAACCAAACGCCAGCGGCTGGATTATGCCAGCGGGAATCTGCCAAAGGCGGCGCTGGCCCTGGTCCAGAAGGCCCGCTTGCGCCTGTCACGCCAATCGCTCAGCCCGGCCAGTCTGCGCGGCGAAATCCGCGCCTCGAAACAGCGCCTGCGCGACACGGCCGTGCGCGCCCGCCCGGCCCTGATGCGCCTGATCGAGACCCGCAAGACGGCGCTCTCCAGCCAGGGCAAGCTGCTGGAAACCCTTTCCTATCAGTCCACTTTGAAGCGGGGCTATGCAATTGTTCGGGACACGGATGGAAACCTGATCCGCTCTGCCGGTGCGGCGGCGAAATCGCCTGCCTTCAAGGTCAGCTTTGGCGATGGCGATGTCATGGCCCGCCCGGACGGCAGCGCGCCGCAGCCAGCGCCCTCCACGCCAAAGCCTGCACCGAAGGCAGACAAGCCGAAACCAAAAGGCCAGCAGGGCTCTCTCTTCTAGGTGAACTCCGCCTAAGGATAAATTCGGACTTGCCATTTCCGGCAGGATTCGTTAACCGGCTTTCATGCACAAACACGCGATCACCGTTCAGCAACAGACTCGGCTCATCCAGCCGGCGTGTGCTTGTGCCTGGCGACTGCCTGACTGACCCGCGTGTCATACCAGCATTCGACCCAACAAGCCCCGCCACCCGGCGGGGCTTTTGTTTTGGTCCCGCCATCATTTAAGGAACTGAAAGATGCGTTTTGAAACCGATGACGATATCGCCGTGCTGCTGGATGGCTTCCGCAGATGCAGCGTGCCGAAAGCGGAATGGACCCATGCCGCCCACTGGGCCGCGGCGCTGGGCCTGATCGCGGAGGATGCCGCCGCCGCATATCGCGACATGCCCGGCATGATCCGCGCCTATAATGAATCCCTCGGCGGCCGAAACACAGACGCGGAAGGCTATCATGAGACGATCACCATCGCCTCGCTGAAAGCCGCCGAGCATGCCTGGCGCTCAGCGCCTGAAGGCACGCCGATTCACGCCGTGCTATCCGGCCTGCTGGCCGGCCCGTGCGGAAAATCGGACTGGGTTTTCGAATATTGGCACCGGGACACGCTGTTCAGCGTGAAAGCCCGGCGCGAATGGGTTGAGCCGGACATATGCGCCCTGCCCTTTTAGGGGCAGGGCCAGATGGCTGAATGAGGACCGTTCCGGCGCCGGGACGGCCTCTGTCAGCTTAGCCGTTAATGTCTTCTTCCAGAACGGTCATCTGGAACTGGTAAGAGGTCTCGCCCTCGTCGACATCCTTGTAGACGACAGCCAGGAACTCAGCGCCGAGATAGCACTCAACGGAATCATCCGTCTTGTCGCGCGGCACCAGGCGGAGGCCAGGGTGAAGTTTCTCTTTCAGGTACGCCTCAAGACGCAGCGTTTCTTCGCGCTCCATAACGCGGCTCCTTTATGTTCGGTGTTCGCGGCGCAACCTAGAGATTTTCGGTGCCGTTGCAACCGCTCGACCTGCAATCAGGCCATGCGCCTGATATAGACCGAACGGCCCCACTGTCACGCGCGCCAGCAGAGCCAGCCCCCGCCATGCCGCATTAGTCGGAATGCGGGCGCGGGCGCTTGGCGACATCCGGGCGCTCAGCCAGCTGCTTGGCCTGGCCGACCCAGTCATCACGCTCGATACGGCCCTTGAAGTGCTCCAGCTTGCCATCGACCCATTCGATCTCGTCCTCGCCCCATTCGGCGACCTGCCAGAAATAGTAGACGCCGACATCATTGAGCAGCTCGCACAGCATCGGGCCGACGCCATTGATCAGCTCCAGATCGTCGCCTTCCCCGAAGGCCGCTTCGACCAGCAGGTTCGCCTTGTCATCCGGGCGCATGGCGGCCTGAACCGGATCACCTGAAACGGCTTCAGGTGCGGGCTGCTTCGCCGGAGGGGGTGGCGGTGGTGGAGGCGGCGAGGCCGGTGTCTTCACAGGCAGCGTGAAGGTGGGGCCTGACTGATCCTCATAGGCCGGCATCGGAGCGGGCGTGCGGAAGGAATAGTCGACCGGGTCTGGTCGCGTACGTACGAAATGCGTCAGCGATGACAGCGCGTATTCGATGGCATTCAGCCGGTCTTCCACAGCGCCGAGATTCATCCGCGATTCCATCTTGCGCAGAGAGTTTGTAAGGCCGGACAGGTCCGGCTCTCTCAGCGACAGGACAGATTCCTGCAGGCCCGCGATGCGGCGCTCCAGCGGTGCATTGTCCGGCAGGGATTGCAACTCCACCCGCAGGGAGGACAGCGCCGCTTCGACTTGCGAGATGCGGGTCTGAACGGGGCTCAGGTCAACTGGCTCTGGCCGCATGCCGGACACAGTGCTCTCCAGCAGCACCAGCTTTGCGTGAACTGCGGCGGTGCCGCCTTCCAGATCCGCAAGGCGGGTCGACATCTTGCGCATGTCATCCGACGGGTTGCGCATCTGCTTGTCGATCTCACGCAGGGTTTCGGTGATCGGGCCAAGATCTGACTTCTGCTCCGATAGCGCGGTGATGACATTTTCCAGCTTGGAGAGGCGCTCGCGCAGGCCGTCCACATCCGGCACACGGAGGGAGGCAAGCGAAGAGGACAAGGTCTGCAGACGGATCGTCATGCTTTCATTGTCGGCTTTGCGCTGGGCATCGAGCCCTTCGGCAAACTCAGCCAGGCGGGCTTCCATCTGGCCAAAATCCTGCCGGATGGGGTCGAGATCCGTGATCGGCACGTCGATGCTTTCGATGGCAAGCTGGATGCTGGCCAGCGCGCTGTGCACGGGGCCGAGGTCCACTTCCGGAATCTCCGGCATTTCCGGGGGCTTGGGAATTTCCACACTCATCAGCAGGTTCACGCCATCCTCAATGCGGGAGATGCGGGCTTCCAGGCTTTCGAGATGGCCTTCAACCGAGTTCAGCTCTGTATTCTTCAGCTGGCCAACAGCATCCTCAATCTGTGACAGGCGGCCGATCAGCGGGGTGAAGGCGCTCTCTTCGCCGTCTGCCGTCAGGTGCGTGCGCATGCCTTCCACATTGCCCGTGATGCCGTCCAGACGGTGGGTGACCGTTTCCAGATGCGCAGTGATCGGGGTCAGGTCCGGTTGTTCCGGCATTTCAGGTTGCGGGATAGAGGCGATCTGGGCGCCGATGCCGCGCAGGCCAGTGTCCAGCTCCTCCCGCGTGACGAGGGCGGGCAGGCCTTCCAGACGCGCCTCAAGCCGCGCTTCCAGACCGGACACAAAGGCCTGCAGGTCAGCGCGCGTCGCAGGAGGTGGCAGCGCATCATGCGCGGACCGCTCCAGCATGTCCTCATAGCTTTCCGTGACATCCTCATAGCGGTTCTTCATCCACCAATAGGCAAGCAATGCCCCGGCGACGGCCGCGAAGATCATGAGTACGAGGATCTGGATAAGGAGATACCACATGGTCGTTACTTTCAGAGTCTCAGGAGGAAATCATTCGGAAACACGGATCACCCGTATTTCTATGCGTCTGTTCTGGGCACGGCCGTCTGCCGTGCGGTTAGAGCCGATGGGCCGGCTGGCGCCATAGCCTGCCGCAACGAGGCGCGTGGCTGGAACGCCGCGCGCGATCAGCGCATTGCGCACGGCTTCCGCCCGCGCCTGGCTGAGCCGGCGATTGGTCTCGTCTAGTCCGGTACTGTCCGTATGCCCCTCAATCCGCAGATTGCCGGGACAGGCCCGCACGGCCTCTGCCACCTCATCCAGCAATTCCGAGCTGGACGCATCAATGGCGGCGCTGGAGGAATTGAACTTGATCTGCGTGCCGGAGAGGAGGTCTGAGAGAGAGGACTCACAGCTCGCCACGGCCTCACGGGCCATGATGTCGACTGCGCCAATCTCCCCCAGGGCAATCGGGGCCAGCGCGATTTCCCGCACGGCAGAGGCATCCGAGCCCGGCAGTTCACAGCTGATCGAGAAGCGGTTGGAGCTGAAGCTCGCCACACCGCGATCGCACCGCGTGACGGTATCAATGCCGCGCAGGGCGACAGAGATGTAGCCTTCCGGCAGCGGCTCATTGGTGATGGTCAGGCTATCCCGAACGCTGATCAGGCGCGGCGGATCGATCTCGGCGCGGGCGGCCTTTAGCACTTCGTCGCGCACATCATTGTTGGGCATGTCGCCATCAAGCGTCAGCACGCCATCGGACAGGCGGTAAGACCAGCCATTCGGCATGCCAGTCGGCGTGTCAGCCGCCTCCGTCAGAGTGAACCGGTCCCGCACACGGGTGATCGGGCGGGCGGGGCCCAGCAAGGTGCGGGCCTTGGCCTCGCGCACGGCCTGCAGCGCGCTGTCAGCCGCCTCTTTTGAGGGGGGCGTGCCTTCCAGGATGATCCATTGACCGGAGGCTTTGGGCCGAGCCCAGCCAGCGTCTGCCCCGGCCAGCGCCTCAACCGCCGCGCGCTCTGCCGAGCGCTCGATCACACCAAAGGCGAACGGCCAGATTGCAAAAAGAAGGAGCAGACCCAAGGCGATCAGCGGGCCGGCAGCATAGGGCATGAAGGGCAAACGCTCTGCCTGCACGCGGCGCACCTTGCGCGTGCGGCGCAGACGGCCTTCGCTCTCCTCCTCATAGCTCACCCGACAGCCCCCTTCTGGAACGTGGAATCACGCTTCGTCCCTACTGAGACGCAAGTCCGGATGGTAACTGAAAGCTAAACAAGCAACAATATTGCGATCCCGAAATGAAACGCTGGGCAAAGCAATAAAACAGTGAATGCTTGTGGATAATTCAGCTGTCGCGTGAATTACTGAGTGCAGCAACACGCGACAGGGGAATGTTCAGATTATTTAGACGCTTCGTCGGGAATCGTCTGGTCCATTGTTTCGGCCGGATGGCAGCAGGACGGACCGCTGACAATCTTCGCCGGAACGCCCGCGACGGTGCAGTGCGCAGGCACATCTTTCAGCACCACGCTGCCTGCAGCCACCTTGGCCTCGTCGCCAATCGTGATGTTGCCCAGAACTTTCGCACCAACAGAGAGCAGTACGCCCTTGCCGATTTTCGGGTGACGGTCGCCGACTTCCTTGCCGGTACCGCCCAACGTAACGCCGTGCAGCAGAGAGCAGCCATCGCCGACAACAGCCGTCTCGCCGATCGTGATGCCGGAGGCATGATCCAGCATGACGGCGCGGCCTATGCGGGCGGCGGGGTGCGCGTCCACGCCGAACAGTTCGGACGCGCGGCTCTGGAAGTAAAAGGCCAGCGTTTCGCGGCCTTCACGCCACAACTGGTGCGCCACGCGATAGGTCTGCAGCGCCAGAAAGCCCTTGAAGAACAGGAAAGGCTGCAACATGCCGCGGCAAGCGGGATCGCGCTCCAGCACGGCCTGCATGTCGGCCTCGGCGGCGTCGACCAGGGTGCGGTCTGCATTATACGCTTCGGACAGGATATGGCGGATCTGCTGGGTGCTCATCACCGGGCTGCCCAGCTTTTCCGCCAGATGGAAAGACAGCGCCTGGCACAGCGTTGAATGCGCCAGAATGGCCGAGTTCAGATAGCTCGACAGGGTCGGCTCATCCGAGGCGGCGGCGCGGGCCTCGAAACGCAGACGGCTCCAGGCAGGCGCGGGGGCGCCGATATCCGGGTTCTCTGGCATGTCGGGGGTCCCTTTCTTTCCCTGAATAAGCGAGATGGGGGATCAATTCCCATGTGGCAAGGCCTGATCCCTGATTAGCTCGCCGGCATTTCCTTGCGGTTAAACAGATAGGTGAAGGTGCGCCGGACGGGCTTCAGCGTCGTGATGCGGAAGACTGCCGGCGTGAAATACAGCGCCAACAGGGCCGACCCCGCCACACCGCCGGAAATGCCCGCCGCCAAAGGCATCCAGAAGGCATCGCCGGACAACAGGATCGGCACGAAACCGCCCATCGTGGTGAGGGTGGTGGCCACGATATGGCGCGTCGCATCGACGACGATCTCTCGCTGGGCAATCACATCATCCGCCATCGCCTCGGGACTGGCCCTCAACAGCGACAGCACAACGATGGAGCCGTTGATCGCGATGCCGAACAAGCCAAAGCCGCCAATGATCGCATTGAACCCGAAGGGCAGATTGAACAGCCACACCCCGAAGAAGGCGAGGCCGAGCGACAGGAAGCCCGTGGTCAGCACCAACAGCATCATGCGGAAGGAGTTGAACACCAGCATGATGGCACCCGCCATCACCATGACGAGCGGTATGCCAACCGCCGCAAGGTTCCCCAGGGCATCGCTGGAGTTTTCTGCCTCACCCCCGACGATGATCTCATAGCCTGCGGGCACGTGAAAATCGCTGGCCTCAAGGCGCTGCTGGTAATCTGCCAGAACCGGCGCGGGCAGCGTGTACGGATCAAGGAAGGCCAGGATCTGGTTCATGCGCTGTCCGTTGCGTCTTGTGATGACGGCCGTTTCCGGCGTCAGCGTCACTTCGCCCAAGGCGGCAATCGGCGTGCCCGTACCCTGCCCGACAATCGCTGAGCGCAAGTCTGACATGCCAGTCCGCCGAGACATTGGCGCGATGACTTTCACGGGAAGCTCTTCAGTGCCTTCAAGCACAGATCCTGCGCGCACGCCGTCCAGTTCGGCGCTGAGGTCTGCAGCGATGTCTGTCAGCCTTTCGCCTGCGAGGGCTGTGGCCGCTTCATCTGCCTGCAGACGAATGGTCGGCGCGCCGAGTTGCAGCGAGGCGACAGAATAGGTGACGCCCGGAGTCTGGCTGAGGATGGAGCGGGTATGATCGCCTATCATGTTCAGCACGTCGAAATCATCGCCCATGACACGGAACTCAATCGGCGCGTCAGCAGGCGGACCCTGCTCAAACGGCAAGGCCAGGAACCGCGCGCTGGGGAATTCCTCCCGCAACATGCGCTGCACTTCGCCGACGGTCTGGCGCGTGCGCTGATTTCCGTCCAGCTGTACCCAGCCGGAGGCAAAGCCCTCAACACCTTCGGTATTAACGATAGCATTATAGTAGACCCGCGGGGACGGTTCCCCCAACACCCAGGTGACGGATTCGACGCCTTCGATGGACTGTATCATCTCCGTTGCGCGGCGCACGACGTCTTCCGTGTCGGAAATGTCGGCTTCCGGGGCGAGCTGCATGGAGACCTGAAACTGGTCCCGCTCCGTCTGCGGAAAGAACTGGCTCGGCAATTGCCCGACCAGGTAAAAACCCAGCAGTGCGGGGAAGATGCTGAGCACGATGCCCAGCGGCGGAAAGCGCAGCACGGCCTCCACCGTTGTACGATAGCCATCAGACAGGAAGTCGCTGTGCACACCGTCGCGCCACCAGCGGCGCGGACGCTTGGCATGGCCGGTCTCCCAGGAGCGCTTGCGGTCAAACCAGCCGGCCATGGCGGGAATGACCGTGATCGACACGATGAAGGATGCCGTGATCGAGAAAACGACCGACAGGCCAATCATGCCGACAAACTCTCCCGCGCCGCCGGGCAGCATGGCAATGGGCGCAAAGGCGAGCGCGGTCGTCAGCGTTGAGGCCGCGAGCGGCGCAGCAAGATGGCGCAGCGATTTGCGGATGGCGTCTACCCGCGCATGCCCCTTGGCGCGCAGCTGATCGAAATCATCCACAACGACGATGGCATTGTCGATCAACAGGCCCAGTGAAATGACGAGCCCCGTCACCGACATCTGGTGCAGCGGATGGCCGAACACATTGAACAGGATCAGGACCAGGCTGACCGTCAGCGGAATGGCCGCGCCAACCACAATGGCAGAGCGCCAGCCCATTGTGATGAACAGCACGACGAACACGATCAGCGCCGAGAGCATCAGGTTCTTCGCAAGCCCGTTCAGCCGGTCTGTCGTATAGCGGCTCTGGTCGAACACGGTCTCGATCTTCAGGCCGGGAGGCGTATTTTCCGCGTATTCGTGCACGATGGCGCGGGCATTTTCGGCCCATTTGTCGACGCGCTGGTTCGGGGAAATGTAGACACCGATCAGCACGGTGCGCTTGTTGTTCTCCAGCGCCTTGTGCGGCAGCGGATCGGCAAAGCCTTTCTCGACCCGCGCGACATCGCCCACCCGAACGGCGGAGCCATCCTGGCGCTGCAGCAGCGGCACTTCGCGGATGCGGGCAATGCTGTCGAACTCTCCACCGACCTGAAGGCCAATCGTTCCGCCCGAGCTTCTGAGGCGTCCGGCAGGGGTCTTGCTGTCAGCAGAGGCAATCAGCCCGGCCGCCTGACGAAAGGACAGGCCTGCGGCAGACAGGGCCTGCGGGTCTACCACGACACGTACTTCCTCATCCGGCAGGCCGAACGTATCGGTCAGCTCCGTGCCCGGAAGACGCTGGAAGCGGTCTTCAAGGTCCAGCGCCATACGGCGGATCACGGTCAGCGGCGGCGCGGCATCGCCTTCCCAGGTCAGGCCGATCACCAAAGTGGCAGCGCCGACATATTGCCGTGTCACGTCAGGCATACCGACGCCTTGGGGAAATTCCGAGCGCGCCGTCTCGACCTTGGCACGAATCAGCGTCCAGGCATCATCCACTTCGGATTCGGTCAGGTCATCCCGGATCTGAAGCGAGACCTGGGAGAAGCCATTGCGGCTGACGGATGTGACCTCGTCGACCTCTGGCAGCTCCATCAGGGCGGCTTCCAGGGGCTCTGTTACCAGCGCCTCGACCCGCTCTGCATCAGCGCCGGAATATGGCGTCAGCACATAGCCATAGCGTTCGATCAGGGTCGGGTCTTCCTGACGGCCCAGCGTCAGGATTGCGCCGAGGCCGCCCATCAGGACGACGAGAATGGCCAGAACCGCGAGGCGGGGCAGTTTGAAGAAAAGCGTGGTCATGACGCGGGCGCTCCCCTACCCGCCATTGACCGTGGCAGCCTGCTGGCTGTCACGTGGTTCAACCGACATTCCGGGCACGATGCGTTGCAGGCCGTCAATGATGATCAGTTCGCCATCGCTCACCGGACCGCGCACGAAAGCGCGCTCACCATCGGTGTGCACCATCTCGACCGGGCGTGGCTCAACCTCGAACCCGCCATCGACCGGCGCAGCGACATAGACCGTCCACAGGCCACGCGACGCGGTGGAAAGGGATTTGACCGGCACCCAAAAGCCCGGCTCGTCAATGTCGCGCGACATCGACAGGCGCACCACGGCGCCAGAGGCAATCGCGCCGGAATTGGTGATATCGAACATCGCCGCAACGGTGCGCTGATTGGGGTCAATCACACCGGTGACGCTGCGCAGGGTGGCCTCGACCGTGCCCGTATCGGCGCGGAGATCATAGACATCGCCCGGCTGAAGACGGGCAGCGGTTGCCGCTGGCAGGCCGATGCGCGCTTCCAGATGGCCGGTCTCAACCAGTTGCAGCAGGGGCTGCCCCGCGCCAGCAATCGCGCCCTCATCAGAGGTGCGGGCCGTGACCATGCCGTCAAACGGCGCAGTGATCCGCGCGAGATCAATCTGCACACGAAGAATGTCTGCCTGAGCCTTCGCCGCCTCGACGCGGGCGAGCGCGGTTTCGGCCTGCGCCTCTGCCTCGTCAACCGCCTGTGGTGAGACATGGCCCTGCAGGCTCAGCCGGCGCTGGCGTTCGACGGTGTTCAGGGCGAGAGAATGGGCCGACCGGGCCTCTTCCACAACGGCCTGGGCGGATGCGAGCTGAGCCCGCAGGCCGCGCGTATCAAGGCGTGCCAGTGTCTGCCCGGTCTTCACCTGATCGCCGACATCAACGGCAATGTCTTCAATCCGGCCGCCGGTGGAAAAGCCAAGTTCACTTGTGCGCCGCGCCTCTGCCAGACCGGAATAGGTTTCCTGCAAGGTGAAAGCCTTTGTCAGCTGGGCCGGGCGCACCGGCACCGTCAGCGGCTCCGGCGCAGTGACGGCAACCTTCGGGCCTTCCTCGCTGCGCAACAGGGTCGCGCCGAACAGCATGGCCCCAATGGTCAGCAAAAGCAGCACCAGGAAGATCAGCCCCTTTGCCGGGCCTGGCCGCTTCTCCCGCACGGCATCACCGGTTATGTTATCTGTCTCGCTCATCGCCCCTACCCTGCCTGTATATCTTTCGCCTCTGCCACCGGCTGGGCCTGCAGCCCCCGGATCAGCAAATTGGCGTGGAATGTTATGAAATCTGTTGTGGAGTCTTTACCCGCATCGGGGATCAGTTGCTCAAAATGTGGAACATGGATCACCAGCTGCGCTACGCCGTGGAGCGAGGCCCAGAGGGATTTTGCCGCTTGGGCTGGCTCCAGCGCGTTATCGAACACGCCCAGTGCCTGGCCCTCTTCCACCATGTCGACCAGAATGCTGAAGGCCTTGCCCTTGTTGGTGGTCATGAAAGCCTCCCAATCCTTGGGCATCAGTGATGCACACTCATCCTTTTGCTGGATGGAGGAAAAGGCTGCAGCATAATGATACGGGCGATGGGTCGCCGTTTCGACATAGGTGATCAGGCAGTCGCGTGCCCTGTCCAGGAATGGACGGTCGGCGCTGGAACTCGTGTCCACACGGTCCATCAGGCGCTCGAAGAACGCCTCTTTCAGCTCATCAATCAGCTCTTCCTTGGACTCGAAATATTTGTAGATCGCAGACGGCGAGTAATCGATTTCTTCAGCAAGACGCCGTATGGACAGGCCATCTTCCCCTTCGCGCGCGAAGACCTTCTCCGCAGCCGCGATGATGGATTCCCGCACGCGTTTGCGGCGGCGCCCGGCCGGGGTCTTATCAACGGGAATATCTGTCTGCATGCCCCACCTTGGGAAAATGAGTGTTCGAAAAGTGAACAGTGTTCACTAAACTACTCTGTCCATGCATTTCCGGCAAGCCTGTTATTTGGCGATGACGGTTTCCCTGTGATGGATACGCCCCTATCTAGCGAGAATGACCAAGACATTCCCCCCCGCTCCGCAAGTCGGCACACCGATGCTGCCAGTCCGCCCCAGCGCCGAAGCGCGCCAGTTTCTGGCCCTACGCCGCTCTGCCGCCAAGAAACTCATTGGAGAGCCGGGGCCGAGCCCGGAAACGCTCGACGAAATCCTGACCATCGCCGCGCGGGTGCCGGATCACCGCAAGCTCTCCCCGTGGCGCTTCATTGTGTTCGAGGGCGAGGCACGGGCGAAATTCGGCAAGGAACTCGCGCGCATTATTGGCGAGACGAAGAAAGACGTGGAATCAAAAGACCTGATCGAGGCCGCTGGCCTGCCTCTGCGCGCGCCGGTCATGGTGGCGGTGATCTCGTCTCCCGTCGATGATGGCCGCACGCCGGTCTGGGAACAGGAACTCTCTGCCGGGGCTGTTTGCTACAATCTGCTGCTGGCCGCCAATGCGAGCGGCTTTGCCGGCTCATGGCTGAGCGAGTGGCCCGCCTTTGACGCGCAAGTGGCTGAGGTGCTGGGCCTGACGGGCAGTGAGCGCGTCGCGGGGTTCATCTATCTCGGAACGTCACAGGTCCACCCGCCAGAACGCGCCCGGGCCGATATCTCTGAAAAAGTGACCCGCTGGAAGAGTTAGCCCCGCCCGCGATAGGAGGCGACGCCGGTGTCGGGCACATAGAGCCCGGCCGGCACCTCACCAGACTGCCAGAACACGTCAATCGGAATGCCGCCGCGCGGATACCAATAGCCGCTGATGCGCAGCCATTTGGCCTCGGTGAAGTCAAAGATCTTCTTGCCGATGGAAACAGTGCACTCCTCATGGAACGCGCCATGATTGCGGAAGCTGGTCAGGTAGAGCTTCAGGCTTTTCGATTCCACCAGCCAGTCGCCCGGCGCGTAATCGATCACGAGATGCGCGAAATCCGGCTGGCCGGTGACCGGGCAGAGCGATGTAAACTCCGGCGCGACAAAGCGCGTGAGATACAACTCGCCCGCGTGCGGATTGGGGACCCGCTCCAGCTCAGCCTCTTCCGGGCTTTGCGGTTGCGCGGTGTGTTGGCCTAGTTGGCCAAGGTTCTGATAGATCGGATTGTCAGCCATGAGGGATCAGCGCCGGTACTGGAATGAGTTTGAATGTCAGGCCCATATAGAGCGCATAGCCCAAAAGGAGAATGCCCCCTTCCCAGCGCCCGATGCGCCCGGCCGTGATGGCAAACAACACCATCAGCGCAACAGACAGGATCAGCGCGGAAATATCGCCAACGCTGATCAGGCTGGCCGTTTCGCCCTGCACCATGGCCCCGGCCGCGACATCGCCAGAGACAGGCTGGCGGACACTGAACGGATGCACGAGCGCCGTAACACCCAGAATGCCCAGAATGTTGAAGATGTTGGAGCCGATAATATTGCCCAGCGCGACATCTGACTTGCCGCGAAACGCCGCGATGGCTGAGGTTGCGAGTTCCGGAAGGCTGGTGCCGATTGCGACGATGGTCAGGCCGATCACGGTCTCGCTGATGCCGAAATCCCGCGCGATGGAAACAGAGCCATCTACCAGCAGCTTCGCGCCATAGACAACACCGGCAAGCCCCACAATCGCGATCAGGATGCCAATGCCGATGCCATAATTGGCCTCAACCGTTTCGCCCTCTTCGGCGTGCATGTGGGCCACTTCATCCGGACGGTTCTGGTCTGCGACGAGCGAGAAGATGATGTAACCGATCAGGCAGATCGTAAGCGCGATGCCTGCGCCGCGCGAAAACAGGTCAAACCAGATCATGAAGCAGAGCAGCAGGGTGGCCAGGATCATCACCCCCGTGTCGCGCATCAGCGCGCGCGGATTGGTGACAATGGGGTGGATCACCGCCGCCACGCCCAGCACGAGCAGGACGTTGGCGATATTGGACCCGATGACGTTCCCGACCGCGATACCAACCGCACCTGAATCAATGGCGCGCAGACTGGTCACCAGTTCCGGCACAGATGTTCCGAACCCGACCAGTGTCAGGCCGATCACCAGTTCTGAAATGTTGAGCCTGCGAGCAACACTGACGGAGCCCCTGACCAACCCCTCACCTCCGATAAAAAGGAGGACAAGGCCGCCAAGCACCATAAGATATGTCATGCATTTCCCCACAGGAAAGAGTTAGCCCTATAATATGGGGAGTCTGCGAAGCCGTGCAATCAGACCGCCCTGCGCTTAAGGCTGGATAATCGTGGGATGAGGCGTAGTTTCCCGGAAAAATACAGCGCAGGGCGCAGATGAGACAAATTTTCTCAATACCGTTCACCCTGTACTCAGCTTACTCAGGCACAAATCACCCTAAACACAGCATGATGGGCGACACTATGGTAAATCGGGCAGAACGCCCTGCATCCACCCGGCACCTGTCCTGGAACAGGACTGCCTTGTGCTGCCTGCTGCTCACAGCCACATCAGCCTGCGCTACCTTCCGCGGAAACTCTGCCGAGGGCGAAAGCGCAGGCGGCACCTATATGCCGGTAACGATCTCCGGCCTTCCCGACAATCTGCAACGCGGCGCGGAAAGCGCGCTCCAGATACATGGCAACAAGGCCGACAGCGTGCTGGAAGCCCGTCGCCGCGCCACGCAAGCTGCCGATACATTGCAGGAATATCTTGCCTCTGAAGGCTATTTCGCCGCCGCCGTGTCTCCGGAGCTGGTAGAATCCACGGATACGCGCCCCCGCCTGGATGTCAGCGTGGGAGAGCGCTTCCGCATCGCCTCCATCAAAGTATCCGGCACCGACGATGTAACACCGCAGGCTCAGCAGCGTATCCGCTCAGCCCTCGAAACGCTGAAACCCGGCGCCTGGGCACGGACGACGGAGATTGAAGCTCTGGAGAGTCTGCTCCTCAGACAGCTCCAAAACTCCGGCTATGCCTTTGCCGAGAGCAAGGGCATCGATGCGCTGGCCTCTCGCGCAGACAAGAATGTTGAGCTGACCTACAACATGAAGCCCGGAGAACTGGTCCGGCTGGGCGAAATGACCATCCCTGACGGATTGCGCACAAAGGACAAAGCCATCCGCGTGCTGCAGAACTGGGATGAGGGAGACCTCTACTCGCCGGAGAAGATGGAAACCCTGCGAACGCGTGTTCGCAGCACGGGCCTGTTCGATGGCATCGGCGTGGAGATCAACGAACAGCCGGATGCAGACGGCACCAATCCAGTGGATCTGAAATTGTCTGAAGGCAAACGGCGCACGATTGGCGCGGGCCTCAGCTATTCCACCTCGGACGGCGCAGGCGCCAATGCCAGCTGGGAGCGCCGCAATTTCAGAGGTATGGCAGATACGCTTGGGGTCGAGGCACAGGCAGCAACGCTCGCCCGGCACCTGAAGGTCACCTATAAGCGCCCGAACATCGGACGCTATGGCCGTACCCTGACGGCAGAGGCCGGGGTGCGTGACGAGGAAACGGATGCCTACGACCTGAAGGGCATCAAGGTCGCCGCCAATCTGGCGCAACCCTTCAACAAGAACTTCACCCTGTCTGCTGGCGCTGCCGTCGATGCCACGCGGTCGACAGATTACGAATTGCGCGCGCAGGGCATCAACAGCCTGCAAGATCAGGTGACGCTGTCTTTCCCGCTGGGCGCCAATTATGACACGGTCAGGAACCCGCTGGACCCACAAGGCGGCAACCGCGCCTATCTGGGCGTCGAGCCAGGCTTTTCCTTCGGGACCGGCACAGTCGCCTCCTATACGCGTATCCAGAGTTCGGTCTCGACTTACAAGAAGATGACCAAGCGCCTGGTGGCCGCGCTGCGTCTGGAAGCCGGCAGCTTCCTGGGCGATGACAGCGTACCCGTGGACCGAAAATTCTATTCTGGCGGCGGTGGCACGGTTCGCGGCTATGATTACCAGTCCCTCTCCCCAAAGGACCCGAAGGGGGAACCGATTGGCGGCGACGCCATGCTGAATGTCTCCGGCGAGCTGCGCTGGCGCAAATCCGAGCACTGGGGCTATGTGGCCTTCATTGATGCAGGCGCTGCCGATTCAGACCTTGAGACCGCGGCAAGCAGCATGCGCTCTGCCTTTGGACTTGGCGTGCGATACTATCCGGGCTTCGGGCCGGTCCGACTGGATATTGCCACGCCGCTGAACCCGCGCGAGGGCGATGAGCCTGTTCACCTCTACATCTCTATCGGGCAGGCCTTCTGATGGCAGGCACACGGCCCTTCTTCTCTTACCTGCGCAAACACATCTGGCTGGTCCTGATTGTGAGCATCCTGCTGGTTATGGCTCTGCTGGTCGGCGGCGCGCGCATCTGGACGAAGACCGATGGCGGCCGCAATTTCGTTGAAGCGCAGATCGATGGCCGCAAGGTAGGCCGGGTCGGCACGATCGAGATTGACGGCCTGTCGGGCGATCCGCTGAAAGACATGAAGGTCGCGCGCCTGACGCTGACGGACGAACAGGGCGTGTGGCTGGAAGCCAGCGATCTGCAACTCGCCTGGTCCCCCATGGCGCTGATCTCTCGCAAGCTGAAGCTGAACCTGGTCAGCGCGGACAAGATCCACGTCATTCGCAAACCTGTGATGACGCCGGAAACGTCCAACTCATCCTCCTCCGGAAGCTGGTCTGTCTCACTGGCGGACCTGCGGATTGACGAGTTGCGCCTGGAAGAAGGCGTCGCCGGACCCGCGGCCGCCTTTCAGATTGAAGGCCACCTCAAGGTTCCGGAAGACCGTACCCTGACGGCCTCTCTGGACGCCCTGCCGCTGGAAGGCGCAGGCGACAGGATCACAGCGGACCTTCAACGCCGCGCGAGCGGTGCCTTCAGTATCGAGGCAGACATAGACGCGCCGTCTGGCGGCACCATCGCCACGCTGGTCGGGCTGGCCGAGGGCGAGAGTGCAAACCTCAAGGCCAGTGCCAGCGGCACGATGGACGAAGGCGACGGCTTTGCCGTGTTGAAGATCGACGGGAAAAAGACCGCCGAGATCACCGCCAAGATCACCTCCGGAAACCTGCTGGCCAACGCCAATCTGGATTCAAGCCGCCTGCCCGTTTCCCACACGATCCGGGATCTCATTGGTACGTCCGCCGTGCTGAAGCTGGACGCGGACCTTGAACGCAAACGCACACCGTTCACCCTGACCAGTGATTTCGCCACAGGCCATCTGAAGGTCGCCGGCACTTATCAGGATGGCAAACGCAGCAAGTTTGACGGCCCGCTGGATGTGGACCTGAAATTCTTCGGTCTGAAAGACATCGCCAGTTTCGAGGCGGCCGTCGCTTTCAACGGCCAGGTGTCAGAGCCAACCGGCAATCTCTCTGCAGATGGCACAGCTGTGCTGACCGCCAATGCCGGCAGCTCCCTCCCCTTCGAGACGCTGGAAGGCCCGGTGCAGGTCTCCAGCAAGGGCGAGGCGGTGGACTTCACCGCCAACATGACCGGAACCGGCGTTCTCAAGAACAACAAAACGGGCAGCCGCCTGGTGGGCAAGGCGCCGAAGCTGAGTGTCTCTGGCAGCTTTGACCGCGCGGCGGGCGTACTCACGCTCTCGCCCTCTACGGTCCAGCTGGCGCGCGGCAGCCTCGCCGCCAATGGCACGATCGACACACGGCAGAAGACGCTGAACCTGAAAAGTCAGCTGAAGCAGGTTTCCGGCCTGCTCGCCTCTACGCCTGAACTGTCGGCATCCGGCAGTGTCGGCGTCACCGGCACATTCTCTCAGCCCCAGATCGCAGCGGATGTCGATCTGACAGGCGTGGAAGCGTTCAACGCCACCGTGGCGCAACTGGTCAGTGATACGCCGCACCTTCGCGCGAATGTGGTGAAGGCGGGCGATGTCTACCGGATACAGCGCGCGGACATTGAAGGCGGCGTACTGGCCTTGAATGGCCAGGGCACTTATGGCCCCAACGGGAAGATCGCTCTCAATGCGGACTTTACCCAGACCGACACCACGACGCTGTCAGGCACGGACGTCAACCTGTCATCCGGCAAGATACAGATCACCGGAAAAGGCGGCGTCGACACAATCAGCCTGACTTCGCAGGGCGGCACGCTGAGCCGGAATGGCATCGACCTGACCGATCTGGAAACAGATTTGGAGCTTAACAATACAAATGCCGGATGGGCTGGCCCGGTCACCCTTAAGGGCATGAATGACGGCGATGCCGTCAACATTACCAGCCAGCTCTCCTGGGCCGATGGCGTCTTCTCCCTGCAAGATGTTCAGGGCACATATGATACGGTGAACCTGTCAGGCGGCCTGATCTATGGCGATGAGCGCGGCCTGAACGCAGACTTTGTCGCAAGTGGCAAGCAGATGAATTTCGGCGACCGCCATATCGGCGAGTTCAATCTGGACATCAGCCTGCGCAGGGACACGAAAGATGCGCTGTCCGTCTCAGCCTCTGGCATCATAAATGATATCTGGCTCTCCCAGGGCCTGCGCTTTGACACGATCAGCGGAAAGGCAAGCAACGCGCCCGAGGGGTATAATTTCTCCATCGACGTGCAGCGCGAGCATGACAAACGCCCGACCCAGCTGACCCTGCTCGGCTCGGCCCGTTTTGACGGCGACTATCCCAATGGCCAATTGGAGATGGATGGCACATTGCTGGGCGAACCCATCAAATCCCAAAGCCCCATCACGTGGCGGCTGGGCGATGCGCCGGCAGTTGACCTGAACCTTCTGGTTCTGGGCGGACTGATCCAGGCCGATGTCGAAGAAGACAAAGACGATGCCCGGCTGACCTTCAAGATCGACAAGCTGAGCCTGGAGCCTGTTCTGGCGGCCCTGGGCTTGGCGGCGCCGGATGCCGTAATCAGCGGCGGCGGAGATCTTTATCTGTTCGGAGAAGACCCGCACGGCAAGTTTGTCATTGCCGCCAACGGGCCCCTGCCAGGCGTGAAGGAAACTTTCGCGCTGGACATCACCGGCCGCCTTGGCGAGGGCAAGCTGGTGCTGAACGAAGTCAGTTCCTATGGCGGAGAGCTGAAACTGGTCAGCGACGTGTCCATCCCAATCGAGGCACGCCCGGGGGATGTTGCCCGCCCTTCCATGACGGAGCCCCTGAAAGGGCAAACGGTCATGACGGGAAACCTTGCGGCGTTGCGCTCTGTGGCGCTGGCCTATGGGCATGACATTGGCGGACAAATCAATGCCAAGGCCACGCTGACGGGAACACTCAAGAAACCCGTCTTTGAAGCGACCGCAGACATTCAGAACGGCATCTACGAATTCGGCACCACGGGCCTGCGCCTGACGGATCTGACGCTTGATGCAGCGTACAAGGACCTTCAGCTGTCCATAAACGGCAAGGCAAACGGCGCCGATGGCGGCTCCACCAACTTCTCCGGAACGCTTTCAAACAAGAAAAGCGATCTCGGCGTCTCCTTCACCAATCTGCTGCTGTACAATCGTGACGGCGACACTCTGCGCGCGGGCGGCAAGGTCAGCCTGACCGGAGACGAGACCTCTCGCGAAGTGGGCGGCCAGATCAATATCCGGAACGCCCGCTTCTCTCTGGACAATTTGCCCTCCTCACGGCCACAGGCGATTGATGTGCGCTGGGTCGAAGACGATGCAAAACCCGAAGGCGCTAGCAAGCTGAGGCAATCTCTGTCCCTGAACCTCAAGATCGATGCGCCTCGCCGCGTCTTCCTGTCGGGCCGCGGATTGGAGAGCGAATGGGGGCTGGATCTGAAGCTGACCGGCACGCCGGCCTCTCCGCGCCTCAATGGGCAGGCCACACTGCGCCGTGGCACACTGGACCTGGCTGGCCGACCCTTTGTATTCGACAAGGGCGGCGTCACCTTCAACGGCCCGATCAGCCGGGCACGACTGGATGTGCAGGCAGACCGTACCGTGAATGGTTTCACAGCCAGTGTCGCGCTCACAGGGTCGCCGACCAAGCCCAAATTTGAACTGAGCAGTAATCCGGAACTACCGCAGGATGAAATCCTATCGCGGCTGCTGTTTGGCCGCTCCTCCGTTGACCTGTCCGCCCTGGAAGCTGCGCAGCTGGCCAATTCCATCGCGCGGCTCAGTGGCAACGGCTCAGGATTTGACCCCACGGCCGAGCTACAATCTGCGCTCGGAGTCGACAGATTGTCATTCGGAACGAACGAATCGGGCGCCGCAGAAGTGGGTGTCGGCCAGTACCTGGCCGATGATGTGTACCTCGAACTGAACTCAGCAGGCGCTTCTGGCAGCTCAGTAGAGGTCGAATGGGAGCCAAGACCACAAATATCAGTGACCTCCAAAACCACCACCACGGGTGAGGCAAAGGTCACGGTAAAGTGGAAAAAGGACTACTAGCCGGCTTCAACCGAAGGCCGATACCCCAATATATTGGCTCTTTGCGTGCCGATTTTTTCTCTAAAATACAAAACACTCAGAAATACAAACGGTTACAGTTTTTTGCATACCGATTGACAAAAGGTAATGCACATTACAGTAATACGAAGAGCCTCTTCCGTTTCATAATGTTATCTACTGTTCCAAGTTTTTTGGTACCTGATTGGTTGCTATAACATCTTGAGGGAGAAATGACATAACTTCTGATGGAGTTATGACGTGCCTAAAAATACAAGACAATCTACTTCCCGAGCGCCTACCGCTATCGACCAGATGGTGGGCGAGAAGATCCGTCGGCTTCGACTGGATCGCAACATGACACTCGCTGAACTCGGCAACGAGCTCGGCATCAGTCACCAACAATTGCAAAAATATGAAACCGGCACGAACCGGCTTTCAGCTGGCATGCTGTCAAATGTGGCAGATGTCCTGCGCGTGCCAATCGCCAGCCTTTTCGAAGACGAGAACCAGGCGCAAAACAAGACGGCAGACCCGTCCGCCAAGGCCCGCGCCGAATGTCATTCCTGGATTGATCGCACAGGATCGACAGAACGCCTCGGCATGATGGCCAAGGTTCTGAAGGTCATGTCAGCAGACTAGGCAATCTTGGAGATATCCTCAGGGATATCTCCAGTTTGCGGCCCTTCCTGTGAGGGCATCACTTCCTTGGGATGAATAAAGCCATCCCGGAACCAAGGCGTCACATCGGCGTCAAACAGCCCCCGAATCCATTCTACCGCAGCCCGCGCCGCAGGATTCCTGCGCGCGCTATCGGTATAGGAAATCCAGAACTGGATCGGGGCGACTTCCGAAATATCCAGTGGCACGAGGTCCGGATAGATCTCGGCAACATAGCTCGGCAGCATCGCGATCCCGCCGCCCTGACGGCACAGCTCGATCATCGCCGTGGCTGAATTTGTGATCACCGCAAAGTCGATCATCTTGGTCAATTCAACAGCCTTCGGGGCCCAGCGCTCAATCTGGTGGGCGTACGACTCATGAAGAATGCAGCGATGGTGATGATACTCGAAAATGCTCGACGGCAGGCTTTCCTGATTGTCGAGATAGGATTGCGCGGCAAACGCCATGTAATGCGCCGTGCCGAGCTTGTGTGAAATGATTTCCGGCTCACGCGGTTCCGTAAAGCGGATGACGATATCCGCCTCATCATTCAGAAGATCCAGCGTGTGATCCTGCACGCGCATGCGCACCTGAATGCGCGGATGCTTGTCGCGAAACTCCTTGAGCTGTCGGCCAACCCAGAGCGGGCCGATGCCATCGCCGCTGCCAATGGTGACACGGCCCTGCAACTTGTCCTGATGGCCGGACGCCTTGCTGAGCACCTGACTGGCAGCTTCTTCCATCTGGCGCGCATAGCGCAGCGTCGTCTTGCCGGCTTCCGTCAGCTCCATGCCGCGCGTGGAGCGCTCAAACAGCTGGCTGTCGAGGGTCTTCTCCAACTCATCAATCTTGCGGCTGACGGTGGGCGTGGATTCCTTGAGGCGGGCGGCGGCGGCCGTCATGCTGCCAAGCTCCGCCACAACAACGAAAACGCGCAGCTTGTCCCAATCAATACGATCTTTTGCCATTTCGGCTCCTGCGCTACAGCCGCTGCACCGCTGCACCGCTGCGCGGGTAGCGTGGTGCCGGCTGAGGGACTCGAACCCCCGACCCTCTGATTACAAATCAGATGCTCTACCAGCTGAGCTAAGCCGGCCATTGCTGGAAACCGTGTCACTACTGTGATCGGGCGCGGCGTGCAAGCGCACATTCCAGTCGAAATGACCCATGATTGCCTGTTCTGGCAGGTCATCCCGCAGAAAATGCAGCTTTCACCGCGTCGAAGCAGGGCTCGGCCGCGTGTACGAAGATTCCATTCTATTTCCCCATGACTGCCCCATTCGCCTCATCCCCCGCACATTTCCGCCCCAAAGCGCGCGTACCTAGACACTCAAGACCACGAACAAGGTGGCGATGATGGGTGTCCCAAGAGGCACATAAAGCCTGAAGGAAGAAGATGATGAAACGCGCACAATTTATAGCCGGCCTGAGCATAGGCGCCATTGCACTCGCTTTTCCCGCAATGTCGGACGCCCCGAAGGCCCCGCCCATGGAGCCGGTGAAAGTCCCTTACGAAAAGAATTGTGAGGACATGCAGATCACCGTCTATTTCTCCAATCAGGATGCCGCGCTGTCTTCCTATTCCATGCGCGCCCTGAACACGGCAGGCGATCAGCTGGCAGGCTGCACCATTTCAGACATCCAGGCGACCATCGTTTCCGCAGATGCGGCCAGCTCCGGCCCTACCGCCCGTCTGTCGGAAGATCGTGCCGCAGTTGTTCTGGACGCGCTCACCGCGCGCGGTATCCGCCCGCAAGACATCCGCACGGATTTCGTGCCTGTTTCCGAGACCCAGCTGTCTGACACGATCGCCCTGCCAATGGCGCGCCGTGTGGACCTGAAGGTCAAGGCAAAGGCCGGCTACGGCCTGTAAGTCCCACCGTTTCCTCCCAACGGCTTCAGGAGTTTCACCGCGTCCTGAAACCGCCCTCCACCCCCGAATGGCCTGCAGCCCATTCGGGGGTTTCTTTCTGCGCGCATGTTATTTCCCGGCGGGCAATTCTTTCTTTTCCGGCACGCGCCGCTAAAAGGTGCACAATGGCAGGGATGTATGATTTACCCTGCCCGTAAAGCTATTTGGGAAAGACCTCATCTCCATGACAAAAGCCCGGCGCATTCTCGTCACCTCAGCCCTGCCCTACATCAACGGCGTCAAGCATCTCGGCAATCTCGCAGGCTCGATGCTGCCTGCGGACGTGTACTCCCGCATGATGCGCCTGATGGGCCATGAGGTGACCTATATCTGCGCCACGGATGAGCATGGCACCCCGGCCGAACTCGCCGCGCAGGCGGCAGGCATCAGTGTTCAGGAATATTGCGACGAGCAGTACGAGATTCAGCGCAAGGCCGGGGAAGGTTTCAACCTGGCCTTCGACTGGTTCGGGCGCACGTCCCGCGCAGCCAACCGCGAAGCCACGCAACATTTCGCGCAGGCCCTGGAAGCCAATGGCCTGATCGAGGAGCGCACCTCCAAGCAAGTCTACTCCGTCGATGATGGGCGCTTCCTGCCGGACCGCTATGTTGAGGGCACCTGCCCGACCTGCGGCTTTGAGAAGGCCCGCGGCGACCAGTGTGACAATTGCGGACGCCTGCTGGACCCGGTCGACCTGATTGACCCGTATTCCTCTGTTTCCGGCAGCAAGAATATCGAGATCCGCGAGACCAATCATCTCTACCTGCTACAGGCCAAAATGCAGGACCGCATCCGCGAATGGGTGAATAGCAAGGGCAAGAACTGGCCGAACCTCGCCGTCTCCATTGCCAACAAATGGCTGGATGAGGGCCTGATCGACCGCGCCATCACACGGGACCTCAGCTGGGGCATCGACGTGACGGATGCAAACGGCAATCCACGCCCCGGCTTTGAAGACAAGGTCTTCTATGTCTGGTTCGATGCCCCCATCGGCTACATTTCCAGCACGCAGGAATGGGCCGAGGCCACGGGCGGCGACTGGGAAGCGCTCTGGCGCACAGACAAGGGCGCCGACGAAACCGAATATGTCCAGTTCATGGGCAAGGATAATGTCGCCTTCCATACGGTCAGCTTCCCCGTCACCATGCTGGGGTCGAATGAGCCATGGAAGACGGTCGACAAGCTGAAGGCCTTCAACTGGGTCACCTGGTATGGCGGTAAATTCTCCACCTCCAACAAGCGCGGCGTCTTCATGGACCAAGCGCTGTCCCTACTGCCGGCCGATTACTGGCGTTGGTATCTTATTGCGAACGCGCCGGAAGGCTCTGACGCGGCCTTCACCTGGGAAGGCTTCCAGAGCGCGGTCAACTCGGACCTTGCAAACGTGCTGGGCAATTTCGTGAACCGGATCACCAAATACACGGCCTCAAAATTCGACGGCCAGCTTCCGGGCGCCGGCACACCGGGCGATGCGGAAGCGTGGATGGTGGCAGAACTGAAAGAACGCCTGCCGCGCCTGGTCGAGTATTATGAAGCAATGGAGTTCCGCAAGGCCGCCGCAGAGACACGCGCCATCTGGGCCGCAGGCAATGAATACCTCACCAAGGCAGAGCCCTGGGTGAAGTACAAGACCGATGTCGATGCGGCCGCGGTCGGCGTACGTACCGGCCTGAATCTGGCCGCCCTGTTCGGCATCATCGCCCAGCCGATCATCCCGAATGCTGCGGCTAAGATCCTCGACGCGCTAGGCATTCCGGAAGAGCATCGCAACATGCCGAAAGACATGTCGGATGCCGGCATCGCCGCGCTGCTGGACGCCCTGCCCCATGGCGCGCCCATCACGCCGCCGGACGTGTTGTTCCAGAAGATCGAGGATTCCCAGGTCGAGGAATGGACCGAGCAATTCGGCGGCGGCGATCAGGCCTGACGCTGAAACACGACGCTGAGATTGTTGGCAGGCATTTCGATGACCTGCTGCAGTCTCAGCCCCACCTCTTCCGCCAGCGGAACAATCTGCTGATCCAGATCCCGCACGCCCCAACGCGCATCACGTGACTTCAGGTTTTCGCTGAACGCCGCATTGGAGGGCGCAATCTCTCCATGCCGCGCGAACGGTCCGTAGAGGAACAGCTTACCTTTCGGCTTCAGCAGGCGCCCGGCCCCGCCGATCAGACCCAGCGCGACCTCAAACGGTGCGATGTGGATCATGTTCATCGACGCGATCACATCCCAATAGTCAGGATACTCGACCGGCCCCCAGGAATGGGCCGAGGCATCGACTATATACGGGCCATGCAAACGCTCATGCCACGCGGCCTCACGCCAGGCGGCCTGGCTCTCCCGGCTTGCCGCATCAATATCGGAATAGGTCCAGTTCAGGCCCAACAGGGAGTCGGTGAGGAACGCGCCATGCTCGCCCGTGCCGGAGGCGATCTCCAGCACTTGCCCAGCCTCGGCGACATGCTGGCGGAAGACGTCCAGGATCGGTTCCCGATTGCGCGCGACCGAGGGCGAATAGCGCCGTCCGTCTTCCGCCTCATTCCGCGCTTCCAAAGCAACAGGCTTACCGTCCCCGGCTTTCGGGTAGGTCTTGTCCGGGGTGTCACTCACTGGGAGGTCTCAAAATCGTACATTTCAGTTGTGACGACGGACTGGCCAATTTGATTATAGCGCGGCCCGACAGCCTTCTCCGGCAGGAAGTGCGCATCAAGGCGCGCGACCATATCCTCCGACAATTCAATGCCACCCGCCTTCCAGTTCTCTTCGAGATGCTGAAGGCTGGTTGTGCCGGGGATCGGGATGACATTGCCGCCCTTGGCCAGCGTCCAGGCGAGCGCGAGCTGTGCCACGCTGCATCCGACTTCGCTGGCACAGGCGCGAGCCTCTTCCAGCAGCGGCAGATTGCCGGAATAATTCTCAGGAAAGAAGCGCGGGAAGATCGTGCCGCGCAGATCGCTCTTATGGAATTTGTCCGGATCCACAGGCGGATCGGCCAGGAAGCCCCGCCCGACAGGTGAGAACGCGACCAGCGCCACGCCCAGCTCCTCACACGCCGCCTTGATGGCGATCTCGGGATTGCGCACCCAGAGGGAATACTCGCTCTGCATCGCGGCGATGGGGTGCACGGCATGGGCCCGGCGCAGATGCTCCTCTCCCATTTCAGACAGGCCGATCATGCGGATCTTGCCTTCCTGAACCAGATCCGCCAGCGCGCCGACAGAGTCCTCAATCGGCACGTTCGGATCGGGGCGGTGCATGTAGTAGAGATCTATGACATCCGTCTGCAGACGTTTGAGACTGGCTTCGCAGGCCGCCTTGATCGTCTCTGGCCGGGCGTCCAGCGTGCGCTGGCCATCCTTGAAGCCCAGCACGCACTTGCTGGCCAGGAAGTATTCCTGGCGGCGATCCTTCAACGCCTCGCCGATCAGTTCTTCACTGCGACCAAAGCCGTACAGAGTGGCCGTGTCCAGAAAGTCATAGCCAAGGTCCAGCGCCCGCACCAGCAGGGCCTTGGCCTCGTCTTCCGGCAAGGGCGGCCCATAGGCATGCGTGATGTTCATGCAGCCGAGGCCAACCGGATAGACCTGACTGTCTCCGATGCGTCGCTTGGATACCATGGGGACTTATCCTCTGGGTTTGAACTGCTCCCGCAGGACGGGCTTCAGGATCTTGCCGTTTGCGTTGCGCGGCAGCGGCTCGTCCATGAAGTGGATTTCGACCGGCACCTTGAACGCCGCAAGATGCGTGGCGGCGAAGTGGCGCAACTCTTCTTCCGTCACTTTCATGCCGGGCTTCAATTGCACAACGGCGCCAACTTCTTCACCCAACACTTTATGAGGAATGCCGACGACAGCCGCGTCCATGATGGCCGGATGCTCATAGAGCGCATTCTCCACCTCGATGCAGTAGACGTTCTCGCCGCCGCGGATCAGCATGTCCTTGGCGCGGTCGACCAGATATAGGAAGCCCTCTTCATCCAGGCGTGCAAGGTCTCCGGTGACAACCCAGCCATCGCGGAAGGTTTCAGCCGTCGCGTCCGGACGGTTCCAGTACTTCTTGCAATTCATCGGGCCTTTGCACCACAGCTCGCCCACTTCACCGGCCGGCACCTCATTGCCGTCCGGGTCACATGTTTTCAGCACGACCGCCTTGGGCGGCGCGCCAGCACTGCCCGGGCGGTTCACATAATCCTCGCCAATGTTCAGCGTGGCCGTGGCGCAGGTTTCAGTCATGCCCCAGCCATTGCCGGGTGCGGCTTCCGGAAAGCGTTTCTTGATCGTCGAGACCAGTTCCGGCGCAGAGGGCGCACCGCCATAGGAGATGGCCTGAATGGAGGAGAGGTCATATTTATCCCGGTCCGGATGTTCCAGGATTTGCCACGCAATGGTCGGCACGCCGCCCACGGCAGAGATCTTTTCCTTCTCGATGATCGGCAGCGCCTTGTCCGCATCCCATTTGTACATGGAAACGATCTTGTCACCGCGAAGGGCCGACGGCAGCAGAATGGCGAATGCACCTGTCGCATGGAAAAACGGAATGGCCAGCAACGTAGCGCGGCGGTCTTCCGGGTCCGGCTCTGGCGGGGCCTCTCCCTTGCGCAGGAACATGCGGGCCTGACACGTCATGGAATTGAACATGTTGGAGATAACGGCGCGATGGGTTGCCAGGGCGCCTTTCGGTTTTCCCGTCGTGCCGGATGTGTACATGATCGTGGCGCTATCTTCCGGGCCCAGATCAATTTCCGGCCAGCTGCCGTCCGGCAAATCCTTCCAGCTATTGGCGTCGCCGATATAGTCTTCCATAGAGCCGATCCGGGGATCATTATGCTCTTCATCGGAATCGCGCGCGATGATGATGTGCTCCAGATTGGGCAGATTATCCCAGTGCCCGCGCACGCGCTCATAGAGATGCAGATCGACGACGGCCAGCTTCACTTCGGCGAAAGACAGGCCATAGTGCAGCTCTTCGCCCGTCCACCAGGAATTCATCGGGGTGGCGATCGCGCCCAGGCTGAGCGCAGCATAAAAAGCGACCGGCCATTGCGGATAGTTCCGCATCACGACGGCGACCCGGTCGCCCTTTTTCACGCCATAGGTGTCGCGCATCACGGCGGCCATGGCACGGACGGCCTTCGCCATCGCCTTGAAGGTAACGCGTTCATCCTCGTAAACGATATAATCCCGATCAGGGAACTGGGTCTCAGCCAGCGCCAGGATAAACGGAATGGTCGGCGGCGCGTTCTTGTAAACTTTCATCTCGACGCCATCGATGACGGCATCTTCCAGTTCAAGCGGAGAGCCCGGCCCAGCCAGCATTTCATTGGCTTGGGCAATCGACATGGCGGGCCAGTTTGGCAAAGTATCGGCGGGCATGGGTTTCCTCTGAATGTATGTTTCCTACACACAATCACGCCAAGGCTGAGGAATGAAGACAAAACTCGGTGATCAGCGACGAATTTTCAGCAAAATAACTGCATCTGCGACAGAATAGCCCCCGAACCACCCATATCGGGAAGTTCAGGGGCCATATTTTTCAAAACCTGTCAGGGAAAGGCGCTGTGCCCCTATTTCCCGAAATCGCAGAATCGCAGCGTGCGCTGGGTGCCATCCGGCTCGATCGCATCATATTCGCGACCGGTCAGCTCATCACCTTCGCAGAGATAGCCAATCTGATACATCGCCACCAGCGTGTCATTGTCCGGTGTCAAATTGCTCTGGATCATCAAATCCATTGCTTCCTGATGCTGGCCCAGTTCCATCAGGATGTTGAACTTCTCCTGACGCGTCGTTTCCGGCTGCGCCAGCAGCGTGTTCAGAGACGTCGCCTTGCCGCGGGCAATGTCCAGCATCGGAACTGCGGCGGCAACGGCCTCGGTGTCCGGCAGATCGTTGATGATCTCTTCAAAGTCGCTGATTGCACCCATCAGATCATAGCCCTGTTCGCTGAAGCGAAGCTCGCCCCGGCGCAGCAGCGTATCGGCCAGTTCTTCACGGGTGAGGTCCGGATCACCGGTCAGCTGGGTCAGCCGGTCAATCGCCGTTTGGGTGTTTCCCGCATCGACCAGCTGGTTCACCGTCTGCATTGCGAGGGCAAATTCATCAACAGGCTGGGTTACCGTGGGGGTCGCCGCGCTGTCCGTCGTGGAGGGCGCAGAAGAGCAGGCCGCCAGCGCGAGGGCTGAGGCAGCAAGGACAAGGCCGGAACGAATCATAAGGGTGTCTCCATCAGGACTGGGCTGTGATCTTCCCCGTTCGTACAGAAACAAGCAGTGCGCGCACAGGGCCGTATTGTGGATTTTGTGTGACTTTTCAGCTGGTCAGCTCTTCTGCGCACCAATCCAGGCCATCAAGATCGTCCCGGTCACCGGAAAATTTCTTGAGCGAAGACTCGCTGGTGCCCGTCTGGCAGATATAGCCCGCCTCACGTAGGGTCTTCACCTGTTCCGGCGTCGGCGCCAGGCCGGATGTCTTGTAGCGCTCGACCGCCAATTCGTGATCCCCCAGCACCCATGTGCCGTCAAACCACTGCGCCAGCGTCAGGAAGCGGTTCATGGAGGCTTCAATCGCGGCGACATCCTTGCGGGCGAATTCCAGCTCCGCCCTGGCATTTGCCGCCAGCGGATGGTTCGGCGCGAGCGCCAGCATGGCTTCCAGATCCTCTACCGCACCCCGGCGATCATCTGCGCCCTGACGACGCAAACTGCCGCGATGGTACAGTGCCTCAGCGCGCTGTGCATCCGTGAGGCTGGATCTGGCCAGAAGTTCCGTCAGGCTGTCTTCGGCCTGATAGGGGTTCGTCTCCGCAATCGCCTGAGCAATGACGGTTTCCGGCGGAGGGCCCGTATCCGTCGCTTCCGGCGCTGTGGCACATGCAGCCAGCAGCAAGGCTGCCGCCGCAACAGTTGAAAGAGAAATGTATCGCATGGGGCGGCACATAAGACGTGTTCGCGCCCGGCGGCAAATTGCTTTTCAGTCAGAAACTCAGGCGCTGGCCAGCCGGTTGATCTCGGCTATGTCGCCCCGGCCCAGAGCCTCGATGGCGCGGGCAGCAATATGACGGGCATTGAGGCCAGCAGCCTCATACATCAGATACGGGGTATCCTGATCCTGGAACTCATCCGGCAACGTCATCGGGCGGATCTTCAGACCCTTGTCCAGCGCGCCCACCTTGGCCAGATGCTCCAGCACAAAGCTGCCAAAGCCGCCTGTAGCGCCCTCTTCAATCGTGATCAGCACTTCATGCTCGCGCGCCAGCCGCTCGACCAGGTCCGCGTCCAGCGGCTTGGCAAAGCGTGCATCGGCCACAGTCGCGGACAGGCCTTGCGCAGCAAGCAGATCAGCCGCCTTCTGGGCCTCTGCCAGGCGCGTGCCGTAGGACAGGATGGCAATCGTCGTCCCCTCACGCATGATGCGGCCCTTGCCGATTTCCAGTGGCTGCGGGTTTTCCGGAATCTCGATGCCGATACCCTCGCCCCGCGGATAGCGGAAAGCCGACGGCGCATCATCAATCTGGTTCGCGGTCACCACCATGCGGGCAAGGTCTGCCTCGTCGGCGGCCGCCATGCAGACCATACCCGGCAGTGCGCCGAGATAGCCAATGTCAAAGCTGCCAGCATGGGTCGCGCCATCTGCGCCCACCAGGCCAGCCCGGTCGATCGCAAAGCGCACGGGCAGTTTCTGGATCGCCACATCATGGACAACCTGGTCATAGCCGCGCTGCAGGAAGGTGGAATAGATCGCCGCGTAAGGGCGCATCCCGTCCGCCGCAAGGCCGGCGGCGAAGGTCACCGCGTGCTGTTCGGCAATGCCGACATCGAAATGCCGGTCAGGGAATTGCTTGGCAAAAACATCGGTGGATGTGCCGGACGGCATCGCCGCCGTAATCGCGCAGATCTTGTCATCCGTCTCGGCCAGCTTGGCCAGCGTCTGGCCAAAAACCTTCTGATAGGCCAGGGCCTTGGGCTTCGGCTTGGACTGCTCGCCAGTGACGACAGAGAATTTCGAAACGCCATGATACTTGTCGGCAGAATTCTCGGCGGGTGCATAGCCCTTGCCCTTCTGCGTGACGGCGTGGATCAGGATCGGGCCTTCCCGCATCGCCTTCACATTCTCAAGGATCGGGATCAGCGTATCCAGATCATGCCCGTCAATCGGGCCGACATAGTAGAAGCCCAGCTCCTCGAACATGGTACCGCCCATCGCGAAGCCGCGCAGATATTCCTCCGCGCGCCGCGCCGGGCTTTCCAGCCCCATTGGAGACACCATCTTCTTGGCGATCTTGCGCAGGCCGCGATAGGGCCGCGAGGAGACCAGCTTTGACAGGTGATTGCTCATCGCGCCAACCGGCGGGGCAATCGACATGTCATTGTCGTTCAGGATCACGATCAGGCGGGATTTGTCGGCCCCGGCATTGTTCATCGCCTCATAGGCCATGCCGGCAGACATGGAGCCGTCACCGATCACCGAGATAACGTGATTTTCGCCGTCCTGCAGGTCACGCGCCTTGGCAAAGCCATGGCCTGCGGAAATGGAAGTTGACGCATGCGCCGCGCCAAACGGGTCATATTCGCTTTCGGCGCGCTTGGTGAAACCGGACAGGCCGCCGCCCTGGCGCAGAGTCCGCATCTGGTCGCGCCGCCCGGTCAGGATCTTGTGCGGATAGCATTGGTGGCCAACGTCAAAGATCAGCTTGTCAGCCGGGGCATTGAAAACCGAATGGATCGCTACGGTCAGCTCGACAACGCCGAGGCCAGAGCCAAGGTGCCCGCCCGTCACAGACACAACGTCAATGACTTCATCGCGCACTTCGGCAGCGATCTGTTTCAGTTCCTCCCGCGAGCGGCCTTTCAGGTCGTCCGGCGAGTTGATCGCATCCAGCAAGCGGTTCGGTCGTGTCTCGGTCATGTTTTTCTCTGGACCTTTTATTTCGGTCTTCTGACGTCCTGTTTAATGTGTTCTGTCGAGTACAAAATCGACCGATTGCAGCAGTATATGGGCCTTTTCGCGAAAAATTGCGAGATGCTCCTTCGCTTGTGCAGCAAGAATACGCACCCGCTGCCGCGCGCCGTCTACTCCCAGGATCGTCACAAAATTGGCTTTTCCGGCCTCTTCATCAGTACGCAGGGGCTTGCCAACATGTTCCTCATGGCCTGTCGCATCCAGCAAATCATCGGCAATCTGATACGCCAGACCAAGGTCATTGGAGAAGCCTGCCAGCGCGTTGCGCTCAGCCTCCCGCGCCCGGCCAACAATTGCGCCCGCTTCCGTCGCATAGGAGATCAGCGCGCCAGTCTTCAGGCGCTGCATGCGGGTAATCGTGTTGAGATCACGGGGGCTGTCGCTCTCCAGCATGTCGATCATCTGGCCGCCCACCATGCCCCGCGCGCCGGAAGAATCGGCTAGCCGCTCGACCAGCAAGGCGCGGATCGTGGCGTCATCATGGGTCTCAGGTGAGGCGAGGATCTTGAACGCCAGCGTCAGCAGCGCGTCGCCAGCCAGCACGGCCGTGGCCTCGTCAAAGGCCTTGTGAACGGTCGGCTGGCCCCGCCGGAAATCATCATCATCCATACAGGGCAGGTCATCATGCACCAGGGAATAGCAGTGCACACATTCCAGCGCCGCTGCCGCCCGCAAAAGGGTTTTCTCGGGCGCCTCGAACATCGCGCCGGTTTCCAGCAGGAAGAAGGGCCGCATCCGCTTGCCATTGGCCAGCGCAGCATGGCGCATGGCGCGCATCAGATCAGCCTCGGGTCCACTCGCAGGCGGGATCAACTGGTCCAGCGCGACCGTTACCTTGTCGGCAACCTCTTTCAGGCGCTGTTCGAAATCGACAACGTCCGCCATACGGGGCCCTCTCTAGTCGAAGCTGGCAGGTTCGGTAGCTGGCCCGTTGGCCCCCTGCACGATCTGCTCCACCTTCAGCTCGGCGGATTTCAGGCGGGAGTCGCAATGCGCCTTGAGGGCGGCGCCCCGTTCATAGATCGCGATGGATTTTTCCAGTTCGACTTCACCGGCTTCCAGCTGGCGCACAATGCCTTCGAGTTCAGCCAGGGCTTCCTCGAATGTCAGCTTGTCGACAGGTTTCTCTTTTGCGTCAGCCATGCCTTATGTCTCGCTTGTCAGAATTTCAGATGACACTAGAGCCCCGGTCTGGGCTCCACAACCATTTGAAGGCGGGTTTCACCGATATTCGTAAACCCGGAAGCTCCAATAGCTGTCTCCGCCATCATAGGCGCATTTCCAGCCAAGCTTCTTCAGTTCCGGCCTCAGCATGCGGTTAAACCAGCCATGGGCCGCCAGATAGACTTTCGTATCTTCTGAGGCGTCGTGCAGTTTCTGCGCAGCCTGCGCTGCCCGTTGGCGCGCCGCCTTCACGCTTTCCCCGTCCAGCGCGTGGCCATTCAGCCAGGCAGCCCGGGCCAGGATATTCCATGTTTTCGGCAGATAGCGCACGCCCGGCAGCAGCGGCGGCGGCAGCGGCGCTTCATTGAAAACTGCATCATATTGCGCCTGCATGTGCGGCGCGGCGCGGGCGGCCGTCTGCTGCGCTCTCAGACGCGCAGAGGCAAATACCAGATCAGCGTCAGCAACAGCCTTTTTCAGCGCTTCCGGCGCGACCTGACCTTCGGCAAGGGCGCCAGCTTCATACCGGTCCCACCAGTCACGATACTCACGCCAGTTCAGCCGCGGGCCGGCGGTCCGGTCCAGCGCCGGGCGGCCATGGCGCGATACAATGATCGGCCCGCGTTTCCGTTCTGTCGATGTCGGGTCTGGCATCGCCATCAATCGTATACTCGTTCCTGCGGAGACCCGCGCGTAAAACTCAAGGAATTGCCCTAACGGGGTTGCCCCGGCACGGCAAGGCACCTTTCAACTCAGACATGTTCCAGCTTGTGGGCTGAAGCGCCAATCAAAGGCCTTTCCAGACCCGCTTTGCGCACTTCTCATCATCCTGCAATTTGCAGGAATAGAAGCTCATCAGCACCGTATCTGCCCGTCCGATCAGGTGATCCAGCGGTACAAACCCGATCGATGCCTCTTCTGCAGGCACACGCAGCGGGCATCCGGCCCGATCAACGACACCATTTTCCGCCGGGCAGTGCCCACTGGGGAAGCGGCTATCGAGAGAATTGTCGCGATTGTCGCCCATCATGAAGACATAGCCGTCTGGCACGACGAACAGATCCGTATTGTCGCCCCAATCGCCCTTGTTGCCGCGATAGGTGAACCAGCTCTTGTCGCCGATGGTCTCGCGCCACTCAAAGGCGGTGCGCAGAATGTTCGTGCCATGCGGCGTGTAGCGCACCTTGCGCACCAGTTCGCTGTCGACCGGTTCGCCATTCAGATACAGCTGCTCTCCGATCATCTGCACCGTATCGCCCGGCAGGCCGATCAGGCGCTTGATCATAACGCGACCCGTATGGGGGTGTTCAAACACGATGACATCGCCATGCTTCGGCATGCGGGCAAAGATCCGGCCAGCCGGCAGGGGGATGAAACGCCCAAGCGAGAAAGGCAGCGAATAGCGGTCATAGCCATAAGCAAACTTGGTCACCGCAACCCGATCTGTCACCTGCAGGGTCGGCACCATGCTCTCGGAGGGAATCACCCGCTGCTCGTAGAACAGGCCCGTGAACAGCATGAAGGCCGGCACGAAGAAGGCGAGCGTCATCGCCCATTCCCTCAGCTCCCGCTTCAGTTTGCTGCCGAAAGACAGGTCTTCTTCCGCCTCGCCCTGCGTGGCGGTGCTGCCATCTGATGTCATGGGAACCTCGTCTCTCGTCCTAGCAACGTGCCACTTGTTTAGACGAAAGCGCCCATGATTGCGAAGATGTAAACTGCCCGCATGCTGTAAAAGCCTTACAAAGCCCCGCTTCGGGTCAGGCCAAATGGTAGAGATCCACGCCGTCCTCGCCCCGGCTGACGGTCACGTCGCCGCGATGGATCAGATAGTTCAGATGGGCCAGGGCCTCGCCCGTTGCCATATGGATCACATCATCCCCGATGGCCCGTGCGAACATGGTCGTGAACGTATCCGTCACCTTCATCGGCCCGCGCGCCAGCTTCGCCTTCAGCCGCTCCAGCGTCACATAATGCCCGTCGATCAGGTGCTGCAGCCTATGATGTGCGCCGCGGAACGGCTCATTGTGCGCAGGCAGCACCAGCACGTCTTCCGGCAGGCGTCGCTTCAGCTTCTCACAGCTTTCGATCCAGTCATCCAGCGGATCGGCAAGTGGCTCTGTCGGGTGGACAGAGACATTGGAAGAAATGCGCGGCAGCAACTGGTCGCCCGAAATGACGATGTTCAGCTCCTCGCAAAAGAGACAGGCATGTTCCGGCGAATGGCCACTGCCCGTGATCACTTCCCAGCTTTTGCCGCCCATCTCGAATGTGTCGCCATCTGACAGGCGGAAAAAGGATTCGGGGATGCGCGTCACGCCGCGGCCGAAATTGCCGAACCGCTTCTTGTAGGTATCCAGCTGCGCTTCGGACCAGCCCGCCCGGCGATAGAAATCGATTCCCACCTCCGGCGCCTCGCGGCCCGTATCGGCCACCAACATCCGGCAGGTTGTGTATTCCAGCCGAGTCATCCACAGCTCGGCCCCGTATTTGTGGCAGAGCCAGCCCGCCGTGCCGACATGATCGGGATGCATGTGCGTAACGATCACGCGCTTCAGCGGCTTGTCCGGCGTCACACGATCCGCCAGCAAATTGCGCCAGGCATCGCGCGTCTCGTCATAGGCAATGCCGGTGTCGACAATCGTCCACCCGTCACCATCATCGATCAGCCAGTTATTGATGAATTTTAGAGAGAAATTGAGTGGCATCGCCACCCATTCGACACGCTCTGCAATCTGCACGCTGTTGCCGATTTCCGGCTCGGTCCGCCCGAAGGGGTAGTCCAGCCTGGGCCGCTTCGGCGGGGCAGTTTCAAATCCATCCATTTCAGGATGATACTTGCATCCGCAAGGCCGTCGAGCCGTTCCGCAAGGTCAGGCCTGTGCGTCCAAAGCGGCCTGGATATCCGCGACAATGTCTTCCAGCTCTCTGTCAGCTGCAATGCGCAGGGCATCCTCCGGCACGGTCAGCGCCTCCAACTGGCTATCGAGCAGACTGACCGGCATGAAATGATCGGCCCGCGCCGCAATCCGCCGGGCGAGTTCCGCTTTCGGAACATCCAGCATCACGAACCGGCACCGCCGACCACTGCCCTCTCTTAGCCCCGCCTGCACAAAGGGCGTCAGCGCAGAGCAGGCCAGCACGATCCGGGGCTCCGGCATGGCCGCCGATACCTTGCACATACTGTCGACCCAACTCGCCCGGTCCTCATCGGTCAGCGGTGTGCCAGCGGCCATCTTTGTCTTGTTGGCGGCGGAGTGATGCTCATCCGCTTCCATGAAAGGCCACCAGGTCTGTCCTGCCAACGCAGACGCAATAGAGGTCTTCCCGCTGCCAGCAACGCCCATGATGACGATCAGCTCTTTCATTTGATCGGCGTCCGCTTGCGCGGGCCCAGCTTGGTGCGTTTGAACTTCTCGCCCTTCATCGGTGAGACCGTGTTGTCAGGCTTGCCGTCTGAACGCTCTGAACGTTCCGGCTTGCCACCAAACTTGCCGCCTGGCTTGCCCCCAGGCTTGCCGGTACGCGGCCCGCCTTGACGGTCACCGCGTGTCGGGCGGTCGCCTCTGGGTGGCCCATCGCGTCGTTCGGCGCGTGCAGGCCGCTCCCGATCTGGCCGGTCCCGATCAGATCGGTCTCCCTCCGGACGCGGCTTTCGCTCGCGCGGGGCTTCAGCCTTCAGCAAGGCCGCGCGTTCGCGCCCGCCAATCGGGCGCCATTTGCCCTCCGGCAGGCCGGCCAGTTCCAGCGGCCCGATACGCGTGCGCATCAGATCCACCACGCGCAAATCCACCAGCTGACACATGCGGCGGATCTGGCGATTACGCCCTTCCCGCAACACAAATTTCAGTTCCTGGGCCTTCAGCTGCTCCACGATGGCAGGCTTCAGCTGACGGCCATCCAGCTCCAGCCCGTGGCGCAGTTTCGCCAGCTTCTCGGGCGTCACATCGCCCCTCACCTTGACGATATATTCCTTGTCCAGCTCGCTCTCCGGCCCGATCACCGCCTTCGCCAGCACGCCGTCCTCAGACATGATCAGCAGGCCGCGCGAATCCTTGTCGAGACGGCCCAGCGGCGCCAGCTTGTTGTAGCGTCCTGGAATGGCGCGCGCCTTGCCGGACAGGCTGTCGCGCGTGATCAGGCGCACGGCGGGAATTTCGCCCTCTTCTGGCGTGCCGGAAACGATGCCCACAGGCTTGTGAAAGATCAGGGAGATCTGGTTGTCCAGCTGCCGCCCGGCCTTGCCCGCCATGGTCAGCGTCTGCCCGGCCATGATCTTCTGACCCGCCACAGCCGTCTCGTCGTCAACCTTCACCAGGCCCTTCAGGATCAGCGCGTCGGCCTCACGCCGAGAGCAGACGCCCTCTTCGGCCAGCCATTTGTTGATCCGCAGAGCTTCCGCGCCGGTATATGTCTTGGTCCAGCTCATGGCCGTGCGCGCCTCCTGCACAATTGGCTCCGTCATATCGGTGCGGCCCTGCGGTCGCAACATATGGATGAGTGTTTCGACTGTTCACCGGACGATAAAGTCAGGAAAAGCCGCGTCCCATCGGGACGGCGTTTTTCTCGCGGGTCTGGCCAGTTGCTGTAGCTGGAGGCCTATTCCGCTTCTTCCTGCGCCGGTTCCATGATCAGCGAGACGGACCCGACGCGGAAGCCGAACCAGCCGACGGTCGCCGTGTTCAGCACGTTTCCGCCGCCATCATTGACCAGCACATCCCGGAAGCCAACCTTGCGGCCCTTGCCATTTTCCGATGGCAGCCGAACGTCATATTCCAGACGGAAGGCACGCCCGTCCTGATAGCCACGCGCCGTGCCGACAACGTCTTCGCGGGTGCCAGTATATTCGCCCGGCGCGACACGTTTCAGCTTCCAGGTCTTCGTGTCCGTCTCGCCATCATCATAGGCGAAATCCTCGACCAGTGTGAACGTCTCGCCGTCCCAGGTGCCATTCAGCTGCGCGGTGAAGGGGCGCTGCACGCCGGTGATCGAGTTGAACTCGCCGCGCGCCACATGGGCGCCGGCAAGGTCCCGTTCGATGACGAAGGTCTTGCCCCCGGCATCATCCGGCACAGGCGGCCGTGTGGCGCAGGCCGTGATGAGGGCGAGGGCGGCGAAGGCGGGAAGTTGCTTTTTCATGCCTCTTCTACGCGGCATCCCGGCCATCGGATCAGTCCAGAGCGTACGAATGAACGCTACAGAAAATTCAGTCTGGCCGGTCAGCAGTTGACCTCCATCAAACCCCGAACAGCGCTTCACTGTTCTCCAGGAAGCTGTCGCCGCCTTGCGTGATGCCGGAGACGCGGCCCGGCGCGGTCGCCAGTACGGTCTCTGCAAAGAAGCCTGCCAGCGCCAGCTGACGTGCACGGAAGCCGCCTTCTTCGCCGCGCGCGGACACCGCCGCCTGCGTCAGGAAGTGACCGCCGATGACATCCCCGGCCAGCGACAGATAGGCCGTCGCACCGGCCAGCGCCTTGTCCTGGTCGCGTTCCTTCATGGCTTCCAGCATCCAGTCCGTAGCCTGACGAAGCGCTTCGGCGCCCTCTCTCAACCGGTCAGCAATCTGCACCAGCTGCGGATCATTTGTTGCCCGCGCACTCGCTGCCGTGGCCTCAACCTCGCCCAGCATCACACGCATGGACTCGCCATTCGTGCCCGACAGTTTGCGGCCCACCAGGTCAATCGCCTGAATGCCGTTCGTGCCTTCATAGATCGGGGCAATCCGCGCATCGCGGTAAAGCTGCGCCGCCAGTGTCTCGTTCATGAAGCCCATGCCGCCATGGATCTGCACGCCCAGGCTCGCCACATCGACGCCCATATCCGTGGACCAAGCCTTGGCAATCGGCGTCAGCAGGTCTTCGCGCAGCTTGGCAGAGGCGCGGGTGCTCTCATCCGGCGCCGCTTCGGCAAGGTCCGCCGCCACGCCGCAGGC
Source organism: Hyphomonas beringensis (assembly GCF_000682755.1). Taxonomy (GTDB): domain Bacteria; phylum Pseudomonadota; class Alphaproteobacteria; order Caulobacterales; family Hyphomonadaceae; genus Hyphomonas; species Hyphomonas beringensis. Next base: position 27,901 of record NZ_AWFF01000087.1, on the reverse strand, counting down.
ATAGCAGATCGCCCGGGCCGCTGCGACGCGGGCGCGCATGGTCGTCAGGGTACGGCGCACATCGGCGTGGTGCAGGATCGGCGCCGGACCATCAACGCCAGAGGCCTTGCCCTGCTTGCGCTCCTGCGCATAGTCGAACGCGGCCTGATAGGCCGCTTCGCCCACAGCAACGCCTTCCAGGCCAACATTCAGGCGGGCCGAGTTCATCATCGTGAACATGCAGGCGAGGCCCTTGTTCTCCTGCCCGATCAGCCAACCTGTCGCGTCTTCATATTCCATCACACAGGTCGGGGAGGCATGAATGCCCATCTTCTTCTCTAGGCCGATGCATTTCACGCCATTGCGCTCGCCCAGGCTGCCATCTTCCTTCACCAGGAATTTCGGCACCAGGAACAGAGACACACCGCGAGAGCCCGCAGGCGCATCCGGCAGGCGCGCCAGGACGAGGTGAATGATGTTGTCGGCAACGTCATGGTCGCCCCAGGTGATGTAGATCTTCTGGCCGCTGATGGCATAGCTGCCGTCTTCCTTCGGCACGGCCTTTGTCTTCAACGCGCCGACATCGGAACCCGCCTGCGGCTCGGTCAGATTCATCGTGCCGGTCCAGGTGCCGGAAACCAGATTGGGCAGATAGGTCTGCTTCTGATCGTCCGTGCCATGCGCCAGCAGCGCTTCAATCGCACCAAAGCTCAGCATCGGGCACAGGCCGAACGCCATGTTGGCGGAATGGAACATCTCCATCACGGCCAGCGCCAGGGCTTTCGGCAGGCCCTGCCCACCCCATTCCTCAGGCGCGGAAAGCCCCATCCAGCCACCATCGCGGAACTGGGCATAGGCTTCGGCAAAGCCGGGGGCGGCCGTCACGCCGTCATCTGTCAGCACCGCACCATGCGCATCGCCGGACTGGTTCAGCGGCGCCAGAACATCCCGCGCCAGCTTGTTCGCCTCATCCAGAATCGGGGTGATCAGGTCCGGATCGTAATTCTCGAAAGCCTCAAGTCCCTGCAGCTTTGGCAACCCGGCAACGGACTGAAGCGCAAACGCCATATCATCAAGCGGGGCATTATAGGCCATCTATTTCTCCCAGAATCCACATAAGTCATATCCAACTTAGCCCTTAGCGCGCCACTGGCATGTCGCCAACTGCGCCCTATAATCACCCCCAGACACAATACCACACACTCAGGAGATGATTTTAAATGCGTAATATTCTGCTTTCCGCATCTGTATTGGCCCTTGCGGCCTGCGGTGCTTCCGAAACGACTGCCCCGGCGCAATCCCAGGAAGCCCCGGCGACCACAACCGCTGAACCGACAGCTGCCCCGGCAGAACAAGCCGAAGCTGCTGAAGCCCCGGAAATGGGCCCGGCCGGCACCTACACCATGGACCCGACGCACACCTCCCTGATCTGGAAAGTGAACCATTTCGGCCTGTCCAACTATACCGCCCGTCTCAACTCGGTCGACGGCACGCTGGTCTTTAACCCCGATGATGCCTCCGCCACCTCTCTCGACGTGACCATCGACCCGACCTCTGTCGAAACCGACTATCCGGCAGACTTCAAGGCAGGCCACCCGGATTCCCCGTACGACACGTTCGATCAGGAAATCAGCGAGAGCGGAGACTATTTCAATTCCGGCGAATTCCCGACAATCACATTCAAATCCACCGAAGTGACAACCACCGGCCCGAACACTGGCACCGTCACCGGCGACCTGACCTTCCGGGGCGTTACAAAGCCGGTAACGCTGGACGTCACCTATAATGGCACGGCGACCTTCCCATGGGCTCCAGAGAAACCGAAAATCGGCTTTTCTGCCACCGGAACGCTGAAGCGCTCGGATTATGGCCTCGACATCATGGTCCCGAATCTGGGTGATGAAGTTGAAATCGTGATCGAAACCGAATTCGAACTTGCTGACGCAGCCTCCGAATAAGGTTATCTGACTCGCCATGCAGGCAGAATCTTCAAGATACACCATCGTCGCCATCATCCTTCACTGGGTGATGGCGGCACTTCTTTTGTTCATGATCTGGCTTGGCTGGAACATGGATGACAATGAAGTGCGCTTTCAGTTGCACAAATCCATCGGCATCACGATCCTGTTCCTGACAGTCGTGCGCATCCTGTGGAGATGGCGCAATCCGCCGCCTCCCCTGCCAGATGACATGCCAGCCCGTGAAAAGCTCGCCTCGCATCTTGTGCATATGGCCTTCTATTGTCTGATGGTGATCCTGCCGCTGGCAGGCTGGCTCCTGGTGTCGACCTCGAAGTTCAAGGTGCCGACCGTGCTCTATGGCACGATCAGCTGGCCGCACCTGCCTGTCCCCGGCTTTCTACATTCCGACATCGCCCATGTGATTATCGAGAACATCCACTCGAAAGGCGCATGGGTGTTGATCGTACTTCTGGCCCTGCACGTCGCGGGCGCTGTGAAGCATGAAATCGGCGCCGAAAAAGGCGTCGTCAAACGCATGATCCCCGGCCTGTTCGGCAAGACGGACGGCCCCCAGCGCGCCGCGCGTGGCTATCCCGTCGCCTTCGGCACGGCCATTATTCTGTTCGGCCTGATCGCAGCCATCCCGCTGATGGGTTCTGGCGGGTCCGCCGCGCAAAGCCCTGAGCCGGCCGCCGCTGAAACAGGCATCCAGTCAAACTGGGACGTCAATTACGACACTTCCGAAATCCGCTTCACCGGCATTTACGACAAGAAGGAATTCACCGGCACCTTTGATGACTGGTCCGCCGATGTCGCCTTCTATCCGGATGATCTCGCCAAGTCAGATGTGCGTGTCACCGTCCGCACCGCATCGGCAGATGCCGGCAAGAAGCTCTATAATGACAGTCTTAAGGGCGCCGAATGGTTCGACACGAATGCGCATCCGGACGCCAATATCCGTCTGACCAATTTCCGCGAAACCGCCGAGGGCTATGTCGCGGACGCCGAAATCAGCATCAAATCCATCACGCAGACCGTGCCGCTGAATTTCACCCTGCAGATCGACGGAGACACCGCCACGCTGGATGGCTCTGCCGTGCTGAACCGCAAGGCACTGGACCTCGGCCAGTCCTCGGATCCTTCCGGCAGCTGGGTTGGCCAGGACATCACCGTCACCGTGACCGGCACAGCGACCCGCAAATAGTGACGGACGCGCCTTCCGGGGCCTGCCCATGGGTGGTAAGCCCGCTTTCATGACTGCGCAGATTGTCCCCGTACTGCCCCAGACGCTGGCCCTGGCTGCGGAAATCCTCCGCGAGGGCGGCCTCGTCGCCATGCCGACCGAGACCGTCTATGGCCTTGCCTGTGATGCCTCCAATCCGCAGGCCGTCGCCCGGCTGTACGAGGCCAAAGGCCGCCCGCATTTCAATCCGCTGATCGCCCATGTTGCTGCCATGGACATGGCAAAGCAGGAAGCCATGCTGTCCGAGGAGGCCGAAACCGTCGCGCGCCAATTCTGGCCGGGCCCGCTGACGCTGGTTCTGCCCCGCGCAGCCACCGGAACGGTGTGTGATCTCGCCCGCGCCGGCCTCGACACGATCGGCATCCGTTATCCACGCCATCCCGCAGCGCAGGGCCTGATCGCCGCCTTCGGGCAGCCGGTCGTTGCGCCCTCGGCCAATCGCTCGGGCCATGTCAGCCCCACCCGCGCCCAGCATGTGATGGAAGATCTGGGAGACCGGATCGATCTGATCATCGATGGCGGCCCCTGCGCCACGGGCATCGAGTCCACCATCGTCTCCTTCGCGGGGGAGACGCCCACCCTGCTGCGCACAGGGGGCATCGAAACATCTGCCCTGAACGCAGCCATTGGCGGACACCTCGCCCTGCACACAGATGACTCCATCGTCGCGCCCGGCCAGCTGAAAAGCCATTACGCGCCAGACGCTACCCTGCGCCTCAATGCAGACGCCCCGGAAGAAGGCGAAGCCTGGCTCGGCTTCGGCCCGGACAGCCATACTGGCCTCAACCTCTCCCCCACGGGAGATCTTGCCGAAGCGGCGACGAAACTGTTCGCCATGCTGCGCGCCCTGGATGCGCGGTTTGACCGGATCGCCGTTGCGCGCATCCCGAATGAAGGCCTCGGCGAAGCCATCAATGACCGCCTCGCCCGCGCCGCCTATCGGGACTGACAGGCCATGCACCCCTCCCGCGTCTTCCACGAACATGACCGGGCCTTGCTGCTGGAAACGGCCCGGCAGAACGCCTTTGCCCTCATCATCAGCTGCCTGAACAATCGCCCGTTTGCGGCGCATGCTCCGGTCCTGCTGGATCAGGCCGGTGAGGATATCCAGCTCCGCTTCCACCTCGCCAATGCGAACCCGGCGACCGAGGCCCTGAAACAGTCGGGGCAAGCGCTCGTCGTCTTTACCGGCCCACATGCCTATGTCTCACCAGACTGGTACGGGCAGGAAGATCAGGTCGGCACCTGGAACTATATCTCGGTTGAGGCCGAAGGCCCGGCCACGCCGCTCACTGCCGATGGCACCACCCAATTGCTGGACGACCTCTCTGCTGTATACGAGGCCACCCTTGCGCCAAAGCCCGCCTGGACACGCGACAAGATGGACCCCGCAAAGTTCACCCGCATGCTGACCGCCATTACCGGCTTCCAGCTGACAGCCACACGCTTTGAAGGCATCCGCAAGCTGAACCAGAACAAACCCGAAGCCGCGCGTCAGGGAGTGATCTCTGCGCTAAATGACGCGCCTGATCCGCTCAGCCTCGCAATCGCTGACGAAATGCATAAATTGAAACCATGAAACAGCTCAGCCCAGACTTTCTCTCCGCCGCAAAAGACATTCTCGGCCCGAAAGGGTGGAGCGAAAACCCGGAAGATTTGGAAAAGGTCGCCTCTCCCTGGCGCGGCACCTATAAGGGCGAAACGCCATTCCTCGCCAAGCCGGAAACGACAGAGCAGACCGCCGCCCTCGTCAAACTGTGCAACCAGCACAGCGTCGCGATCACGCCCCAGGGCGGCAATACCGGCCTTGTCGATGCAGGCACCCCGCATGGCGAGATCTGCATTTCCATGCAGCGCATGACGGCCATCCGCTCGGTCGATGCCGTCAACAATTCCCTTGTGATAGAGGCCGGCGCGCCCCTCGTCACGGCCCAGCAGGCCGCCGATGAGGCGAAGCGCCTCTTCCCGCTTTCGCTCGGTTCGGAAGGCACAGCGACGATTGGGGGGCTGATCTCCACCAATGCCGGCGGCGTTGCCGTGCTGCGCTATGGCATGATGCGTGATCTGATCCTCGGCCTTGAAGTCGTGCTGCCGAGCGGAGAGATCTGGAACGGCCTCTCCGGCCTGCGTAAAAACAATACAGGGTACGATCTGAAACACCTCTTCGCTGGCGCCGAAGGCACGCTCGGAATCATCACTGCCGCGACACTGAAACTGTTCCCGAAGGTCCAGCGCGTCAGTGCCTGGGTCACCTGCAAGAGCGCAGAAGATGTCGTCGCCCTGCTCGCCCTCGTGCGCGATCATGCAGGCGACACCGTCACCAGTTTCGAGATCATCCCCGCCAATGCCATCGCCATGGTGCAGGCAGATGTTCCGGACACGCGCGATCCCCTGCCATCAGACCTGCCCTGGCGCGTCCTGATGGAAGTGTCCATGTCGCGCGCCGCACATGCCCGCGAGGTCATCGAAGAGGCGCTGGGGGCAGCCTATGAGGCAGAGCTGGTCAAGGATGCCGTCATTGCCGAAAGCGTCGCCCAGGCTGAAAGCTTCTGGCACATACGCGAGACCATCCCGCTGTCAAAGCGCGCCTATGGCACCGCCCTGAACCAGGACATCTCCGTGCCGGTCAGCCGCATTCCGGATTTCATCGACAGCTGCAACGCCGCCATACTGGAGCTGATCCCCAAATCGGAATTCGTCATCTTCGGCCATGTCGGCGATGGCAATCTGCATTACTCCGTCTGCGAACCAGCCGATGCGAGCGAGCATGTCCTGGCCGGTCAGCAATCAGCGGTCTTCCGCATCATCTATGATCAGGTCATGGCCTTTGACGGCTCGATCAGCGCAGAGCATGGCGTCGGCCGCCTGAAGCGGGACGAGCTGGAACGCATCCGCCCCAAGGCCGCGACCGAAACCATGCGCGCCATCAAGCGCGCGATCGATCCGAACAATATCATGAACCCGCAGCGCGTGATCAGCACCTAGCGCAACTGACGCAGCAGCCGCCCGTCCAGGTCTGACACGCGATTGACGCCCAGCAAGGCGAGACCGCGCCTGACATCCGCCGCCAATATGTCCAGCGCGCGGGTCACGCCCGCCTCGCCGCCTGCCGCAAGCCCGAACAGATAGGCCCGGCCCAGCGCCACACTATTGGCCCCGCGCGCGATCAGCTTCAGCACATGCGCGCCCCGGCGCACGCCGCCATCGGCAATGATCTCCACGCCTGCGCCAACCGCCTGACGGATCTCCGGCAACAGATCTATGACGGGCACGGAAGTATCAATCTGCCGCCCCCCATGGTTTGACACCCATACCGTGCTGGCGCCGCTGTCCACCGTACGCCTTGCATCTTCAGCCGTACTAAGGCCCTTCACGGCAAACGGTCCGCCCCATTCATTGATGAACCAGTCGAGGTCTTTCCAGCTCATCGTTGGATCGAACAATTCGTTGATGACGCCCATCACGTCGCGCCCGCCCGTATCGACCTGTTCGAAATTGGCCGGGCCAATGCTTGACGAGGTCAACATGTCGAACAGATAGCCAGGCTTTGCCAGCGCCTGTGTCGCGGTTTTCCGGTTGATCTTCGGTGGCACGGAAAAGCCATTGCGCGGGTCGCGTTCGCGCTGCCCGGCAACCGTCGCATCAACCGTCAGGATACAGCCCGTATAGCCCGCTTCCTTGGCGCGGGCCATGAAATCCCGCACGATCCCGCGATCCTTCCAGACATAGAGCTGAATGAATTTCGGCACGTCCGGCGCCGTGGCGGCAATGTCTTCAAGCGTCTGGCTGCCCAGCGTCGAAACGCTATAGGCAATGCCCGCCTTCTGCGCCGCCGCCGCGACGGCCAGTTCGCCTTTTCTCGGATGGAACAGGCGCGAGGCCGCCGTCGGAGAGATAAAGAAAGGCTGGGAAATTCTCTGGCCAAACACGGTGCAGCTCGTATCGATCTGAGAGGAATCGACCAGAGAGTCCCACTGCCAGCCATAATCGGCAAACCGCTCCACAGAGCTGCGCAGCGTGTACTCGTCCTCCGCGCCGCCATCGATATAGTCGAACACCATGCGCGGCAGGCGGCGCTTCGCCGCTGCACGCAAATCGCTGATGTTAATGGCATTCCCAACCCGGCTCATGGATCAAGCCTAGGCACAATTTCCCCATCAGGCAATCAGAAGTCTTGCTGCTTTGCGAAAAGCCCGAATGAGACTAGCCTTTGCGCCTGAACCTTGTGGGAGGACATTTCATGCGCACGACACTTCTGGCTCTCGGCCTGCTCATTCCCCTTGCGGCCTGCGATCCCCGCGGCCCGGTGGTCGGCGGCCCCTGCAGCTATGACAGCACGGTTTTTGAGGCCACCATTCGCAAAGTGGATGACACGGACATCATTTTCGATGGACCGGATGGCGAATTCTATATGTCCCTCAGCGACTTCGAAACGACACCTTCCGTAGGGGATACGTTCACGGTGAAGCGAGACCTCATCACCGAAGGCACCTGCACCCCGGAAATCTATTCCATCATGGAATAGGGCCTGCGCCATCCTTGTCATCCTTCGTAGCGTCCCGGCTCTTCGCAGCGCTTGGCCGGGATGACACATCACAGAACTTATCCGACAAAAAATCACCCCCAACCTGCAGCAAACACTGGGGTAAAAATAAACTTGTCCGACACCCTCCGTTCCCGGTGTATATTGGGAACATGACGGATCCGCGCTTCGCCCCGGCTTTTGCCTATGTCCACCCGGTCTTCTGGCCGTGGTTGTGGCTGCAGCTTTGGGCCATCGCGAAATATCAGAAAGAGACCGGCCAGCACTTCCTGTTGCGCATCACACGCTACGGCTCCGTCCATTTGAAATATGCGTCCGACCGCCCGAAGCCAAAACCAAAGAATCTCTACAAATATGAAGCGCCCGCTGTGCCCGCTTGGGAACGCCCGGCGCTGGGCAGCGATCTGCCAATTGAGTTTGCCAAAGATACCCAGCCGTTCATCCTGAACGCGCTGACAGACGCACTGCACGCGACAATCGCAGAACTGCGCACGGCTTACCGCGAGCCGGCCCCCAACACGTCCTGATACGGAACTTTCTGCCGAATTCAGCTCCCCTTACCGGATGGCCACCGCCATGCCGGGCAAAACTGCTGGCCGAAACATAAATGCCCCGTGCGCCGCTAGCCCCGGCGCCCGAACAGCTTCTCGATATCGGCCAGTTTCAGCTCCACATAGGTTGGGCGACCATGATTGCACTGGCCGGAATGCGGCGTCGCTTCCATCTGGCGCAAAAGATGGTTCATCTCCTCGCCATTGAGGCGGCGACCCGCCCGAACAGATCCCCGGCAGGCCATATTGCCCATCACTTCCTCGAAGCGCTCTTTCAGGGCAAGGCCCGCATCATATTCGGCGAAATCATCGGCCAGATCGCGGATCAGCCCTGCAGCGTCCATCTCCCCGAACAGGGCCGGGGTTGCCCGTACACAGACGGCGCCGACGCCAAACGGCTCGATCTCCAGCCCCAACTCGGCCAGTTCTTCTGCGCGCTCCAGCACCCGCTCGGCTTCATCCTCTGACAATTCCACCACATCGGGGATCAGCATGGCCTGGCGCTTCACGCCGCCTGCCGCCATCTGGCGCTTCATGTCCTCATAGACGAGGCGCTCATGTGCGGCGTGCTGGTCGACGATGACAATGCCATCCGCCGTCTGCGCCACCACATAGGTTTCGTGCAGCTGCGCCCGGGCGACGCCCAGCGGGAAGTCTCTTGGCGTCTCCTGTGGCGCCATCGCGTCCGTCTCCACCCGCGCAGAGGGCGCGCCATCATTGCGCCAGTCAGGGGCGTAGGATTGCGCATAAGAGGGCGCAGGGCTTTCCTGAAACCCTGCCCCATGCAGCCCTGACGGCTCCAGCGGTGCATCCAAATCCGGCCCGACGGGCTGGCGATAATAGGAAGAGGGCGAAGCCTGCCGCTCTGGCGCAGGCGGCACAGACCAGAGATTGGGCGCAGTCGCCTCCTCGATCTTCACCTTGCCCAGCGCATAGTCCGCTACCGTAGTGGACGCCCGGTGCCCGGCCGCTGCCAGTGCATGGCGCAGCGCACCAATCATCAGGCCCCGTACATTCCCGGCATCGCGGAAGCGCACTTCGGTCTTCGCCGGGTGCACGTTGACGTCCACATATTCGGGGTCCAGGTCCACAAACAGCGCGGCCAGTGGATGCCGGTCCCGCGCCAGGAAATCCTGATACGCCGCCCGGATCACGCCGTTCAGCATACGGTCTTTCACGGGGCGACCATTGACGAACAGGAACTGCATCTGCGCATTGCCACGGTTCAGTGTCGGCAGGCCTGCAAAGCCGCTGAGACGCACGCCTTCGCGCTCTGCGTCTACCTCCAGCGCATTATCCTTGAATTCCCGCCCCATGATGGCCCCCAGACGCGCCAGATGGCCCTCTGCGCCCTCGGCCTCGACGCCATAGCGCAGGCTGTTGCGACCATTATTCTCCAGGCTGAAGGCCACTTCCGGGTTCGCCATGGCCAGGCGCTTGATCGTGTCCGTCACGGCCATGCTCTCGGCGCGTTCACCCTTCATGAATTTGAGGCGCGCAGGCGTCGCATGGAACAGGTCGCGCACTTCAACGCGCGTGCCCGTCTCGCCGCGTCCGGTAAAGGCAGACGGCTTCGGCCCTTCGATCCGGCCGGCCTCGATGAACACTTCGGCGGCATCCTCGCCCGCCGCGCGGGACGAGATGCTCATCCGGCTGACCGAGGCGATAGAGGGCAATGCCTCTCCGCGAAAACCCATTGTGTGGATGTTCAACAGGTCCACCCGGCCCGCATCATCCGGCACCAGCTTTGAGGTGGCATGCCGCTCCAGCGCCACAACCAGATCCTCGGCAGACATGCCGCAGCCATCATCCTCGATGACCATCCGCTTCAGGCCGCCCGCCTCAATGGAAACGGAGATGCGCCGCGCGCCCGCATCCAGCGCATTCTCGACCAGCTCTTTCACTGCGGCAGCCGGACGCTCAACCACCTCACCGGCTGCGATACGATTCACAACATCAGGGGATAGTCTACGAATTTCGGGTCTGGAACGAACAGAATCAGGCATGTGAACAGGATAACGCGGCGGACGGATTTTGTCCCCGTCCGCCACGCACCCACGCCCGCAGCCCTACGCGTGCGTCGTCCCCGCGCCCTTCAAGACGAGCCCACAAAGCCTGCCTATACGGGCTTTCCCTAGCGGCGGCCTGTTGCCGCAGCGCACAAGCGCACACCCCACTCTGCGACCAAACCTGTTGTATTCATTGCATTATAAGCCGGTTCACGGCAGGCTGCAGCGCAGTTTGCAAATTGCCGCGTACACGCCCACTATGCGGCCGGACAACAGCTGGAGCATTGTTTTCCCATGAAGATTTATCATTCCACCGCCATTGCAGCGGCCTCTCTCCTGGCCCTCGCAGCCTGCGGGAAGCAGGACGCGCCTGCGTCTGACCCGACGCCGCCGGCGGCCACCGAAACCCCGGCTGCAGAAACGCCTGCTGCAGCCCCCGCCGAAACGGCCCCGGCCCCTGCTGCAGAGACCGACACAGCAGCAGCTACGCCTGCCGCCGATACGTCAGCGGCCATTGCGGATGCGGCCTCTCCGTTCGCAGACCTGCCGGCACCGTACAACACGGCTGACTACAATCGCGGTCGCCGCACGTTCAAGCTCTGCCAGTCCTGCCACATCCTGAAGGAAGGCGGCGGCAATCTGGTCGGCCCGAACCTTTACGGCCTGTTCGGTCGTGAGGCTGGCTCTCTGGAAGGCTTTGCCTATTCCCCGGCCCTGCAGGAAGCTGACTTCATCTGGACCCCGGACAAGGTGGATCACTGGCTGGAAAACCCGAACACCTTCCTGGCCGGTAACCGCATGACCTTTGCCGGCGTGCGCAAGCCGGAAGACCGGGTCGCGGTCGTCGCCTATCTGATGTCCGAAACCGGATATGACGCATCCAAGATGCCGGCTGACGAATAGTCAGTGTTTGACAGTCATGGCGAGCAGGATGGCCTGCTCGTCATACTCCCCGGCAAATTCCTGCCGGTAGCCAAGGGCCAGATCGACCCAGGGAAAGTGATAGCCGAGCTTGGTCTCATACTTGTTTGAGTCCGCTGTATCATTGCCACGTTCGATCCAGAGCTGCTGGCTGAGAAAGACATTCTTCCACAAATCCACGCCATAGCCGATCTCGGCGCGATAGCGTGTGCAGCCATCCTCGTGATGAACCACGGCGGCATCCGCAAACGTGTAGAAGCTGCGTGCCCCTCGAACACCCGAGAGACCGCCGCTGAGCCGCGCCTCGGCGCCCCAGGCATCGCAGCCAAAGATGCCTGCCACCGAGCTGCCATAGACCAGGCCGCCCTCTGCGCCGACGGCCCACCCCTTGTGGGAGAGCAGCTGGTGGCGCACCGTCAGACGGGCGGCCTCCTTGTCCAGATCATAATCGCTGTCATAGGTCACGGCTTCGGACTTTGCGGTCACCAGCCAGCCATCCGCAAAGCCGTATTCGCCATAAAGCTCGACCCGATTTCCATCGATGTCTTCAAGCTCTTCCTGCGTTACGGTGGCTTGCAGGTACCAATTGCCCTGCTCCTGTGCCCATGGCCCAGCCCAAGCTGGCTCGGCCAAGCACAGGCCCCCGCATGCGATCCCCCAAAAACCCCTCATCCCTTACTATTTAATTCAGGAATTTCAGGTTGAAAACAGTTTTGTTGCTCAGACGGGCCAGGCCCGCCCCTCCAGAACAGTCCGGTACCCGTCCGGGTCTTCAAATGTGTAGCCAACCTCGTCCCAGTATGAATTTAGAGAGACTACCGGCAGAAAGCCCGCAGCCTTCATTTGCGCAACCGCCTGTTGCAACGCGTGGGCCTCCGGCACGTAGAACACCAGAAGGTGTTCCTGGCTGGGCGAGCGGCCAAATGCGAAAAGCCCCACCAGCAAGCTGGCAGGGCTTCATCATGCAGGAACCGTTCGGGGCCTTAGAGGCGGAAACGGATCTGGTCTGACCAGAAGCGCTCAAGGCGCGAAATGGTCTTGTTCAGCTGGGACAGGTCGTCCGGACGAACGCTGGCGGTCGGCTCAAGGGCGCCAGCCTGCTTTTCAAACAGGGACTCAACACGCTTGCGGACTTTCAGGCCGCGCTCGGTCAGGCGCAGCGTCACGGTACGTTTGTCGTCTTCAGAGCGGGTCTGGATCAGATAGCCGCCTTCCTGAAGTTTCTTCACGTTATAGGAGAGGCTGGTGCCGGCAAAAGCGCCACGGGCACGCAGGACGGATGCCGGAGCTTCCCCTTCGCCAATTTCGTAAAGAAGCAGGGCTTGGACACCGGTCAGAGACCGTTCACCGGCGCGCTCCAGATCGTCTTTAACGACGTCATGAAGACGACGGTGCGCCTGCTCAAGTAAAGAGAGAGACTTAAGGAAAGACTCACCAAGGGAAAGGTCTGCAGTTTCCTGCAATTCAGCAATCATCATTTTCACCACCACTCAACTTTTGTTGTAGTTTGAATAGAAATACACCGCCAATCCTAATGAATTGATAAGCATGCCTCTTTTTCAAGTGATGATGGTTAATATTCGGACGAATACATTAACCGTTACTATTGCGTAACGATTTCAGCGCGCTGAGTTGTGGATAAGTCTGTAGTATTCGCTCAGGCGAATGTGTCGGCTGTGCTGCGAATGCCATATTTCGGGCTGGGCCCGTGCTTGTTCGGGTCGGCACGACTGTCGATGAACATGAAGACCAATACGATCAACCAGCCGATATAGGGAATGAAGTTAAGTAAATACATCCATCCCGACAGATCCTGGTCGTGCAAGCGGCGCACCGTGACCGATATCCCCGGAATGATATTGTAGAGCACCCAGAGTGTGGTGAAGATCGGGAAGAAGAAGGCATCGGAGCTTGAGGCCATTTCAGACAGACTGGCCATGATCGCAATGTCGACAACAAAGGCCATGACTGTCACCAGCCAGGAAAACAGAACATAGCCCCAATATTCCCGTCGGCGTGCCCGCCCTGTAAACTTGAAGTACCTGACAGAGATCGCCCTCAGAAAGTAAGTGAAGATGCCTTCACTCTTCTGCGTTACTGGGGGCGAGTAAGTATTGGCAGGGTGAACATAGCTCGGCTGCGCTGCCGACGGCGCGGCGGCATGGCCCGCGCCCAACAGATAGATGTCGCGCGCCTCTCCACCGGTTGGAACAAAATCCACGGTATGGCCAGGCACAAGACGATTGCCATCCCGGGCTTCCTGCTGGGTAAAACTGTACCGGACTCCGTCATCGCCAAGGATCAGGCCTTGTCCGTTATTGGAGTCTGCTTTCAATACCTGACCGCGCATGTCTGCCACCCTGAACTGCTGCAATATATACACTCAGGAAGACAGGGTCTGTCTACCCGCTTAGTCCCCGAAGGTCAGCTCATCCTCGCCGAGCGGCTCAAAATAGCGGGCGACATCGGCGTCGCTGACCTGTTCCAGCGTGGGCGGATTCCAGTTCGGCGTATTGTCCTTGTCGATGATCACAGCGCGCACGCCTTCGATGAAGTCATGGCTCTGCACCTTGCGCCAGCCAATGCGGTATTCCATCCGCATATTGTCTTCAAAGTCACGCAGCTTACCGCCTTCGCGTACCTGGCGCAGCGCGACCTTCACCGTTTCCGGCGACTTGGTGCGGATCGTCTCGGCCTGCTTCAGCGCCCAGTCGCCCCCTTCGGCCTCCAGGGCCGCGACGATCTCTTCGGCGGTATCCTTGGCAAAGCACGCATCAATGATGTCACGATGCTCTTCAAAGCTGCCGGCCGGAACGGCATGGGTCAGACTGCCCAGAATCTCGTTCAGCATCTCAGCAGCCCCAATAGAGAAGTCTGCCCGTGCAATCTGTGTCTTCAGATTGGGCACCAGTTCGGACGGCAAGTAATGTGTTGCCACTTTCGCCGCGGCCACATCCACACCCTTGAGGCGGGCCCCGGTAAGCGCCAGCCAGGTGCCAAGCTCTCCCGATAGACGCGGCAGGAACCAGCCTCCGCCGACATCCGGGAACAGGCCGATGCCGGTTTCCGGCATCGCAAAGACGGTGCGCTCGGTCGCGATACAATGAGAGCCATGAACCGACAGGCCAACTCCGCCGCCCATGGTGACGCCATCCGCGATGGCCAGAACCGGCTTGGGGAAAGACTGAAGCGCCGCATTCATGCGGTATTCGACATTGAAAAAGGCGCGCGCCTCACTCGCGTCGCGCTGCCCGCTTTCGGCCAGCATGCGGATGTCGCCCCCGGCGCAGAAGCCGCGCGTATCGTCCTGATGGTCAATCATGACGAGATAGACGGTCGGGTCATCGGCCCACCGCTCCAGCGCGGCGAGAATGGTCTCACACATGGGGGCGTTCAGGGCGTGCAGAGCCTTTGGCCGGGTCAGGGTGATATGCCCGACACCGCGTTGCACACTGATCGATACCTCGTCTGACATACTCCAACCCTTTATCCTGGCGCCTTGCGCGCACCTTCTGTTGCCTTGCCCCGTAGACCTACCGCCGCGATTCGCGCGATCAAGTCTGCCCACGGGGAAATTCTTAACAATATCCGAACGAGATTCTTGAATTCGCGAAATTCCCGATGCGCGAATATTTACACATATTAGGTATAAGTCCTGAGTATGAGAGAACACAACGCATCCGGGCCAGACCAACGTGGCCGCCGCACGCCGGTGATTGAAAAGGGCACCCTGAAACTGGGCCTGTTCAAGAAGGTGCAATGCGAGATCCGTGATCTCTCCTCAGGCGGGGCGCGCATCGTTACCCCGAATGGCATGGACCTGCCAGAAGAATTCTCCATTCGCATTGCCCGCCAGAAACGCGCACGCCCCTGCCTGCGTCGCTGGCAGAGTGGCCGCGAAACCGGCATCGAATTCATCTAGTCTCAGCTGGTCTCAACACATGAACAAGGGGCGCGGCCCCTAGTGGAGCGCGCAGCCATCCAGCGTGATGCGGTGCATTATGCGGCGCTGGCCATGATAATCATTCAGCGCCCAATGCCAGGTGGAGCGATTGTCCCAAAAGGCGACCGAGCCCGGCTGCCACTGGAAGCGATAGGCATTCTCCTGCTGCATGGCGTGGGCATAGAGGCGCGAGAGCAGCTCTTTTGAGGCCTCATCACTTTTGCCGATGATCTTCACCGTAAATGCCGGGTTCACATAAAGCGCCTTCTTGCCGCTGAGCGGATGGGTGATGACCACCGGGTGCGTGACATCGGCCAGCACATCCGCCGCCGCCGCATTGCCGATACGTATCCCGCCAGCATCCGTGGTCTTGTAAAACGTGTCCTCTCCGGAGCCGAAGATATGCTTGGCGGAGTGAACGGCGCGCAGGCCTTCGATCTCTTTCTTCGTGGCATCGTCCAGCGTTTCATAGGCCCGGTACATGGAGGCGAACATCGTGTCGCCGCCGCTTTCCGGAAGCTCGCGCGCGACGAGGATGGAGCCCATGGCCGGTTCCTCATCATAGGAATGGTCCGTGTGCCAACCGCCGCCGATATTGTCTTTCTGGTCCTTCTCCTTCACGACCATGGCGATCTGCGGATAATCAGGGTGCGCGGCGAAGAAGCGGTTCACATTGATCGGTGCCCAGCGTTCGGCAAAGGCGATATGGTCGTCTTCGCTCAGATCCTGGTTGCGGAAGAAGATGACGCCATGATCGGCATAAGCCTGCCGGATCGCGTCAAATTCCGCATCGCTGAGGCGTTTCAGGTCAACGCCGGTAATCTCCGCGCCCACACCGGGCAAGGTCTCAATCTGCATGGTTTCCTCCCTTGCGTGCCATTTTTGGCATCTGCAGCCACCACTATAGAGGCTGTACGCAATGAGGAAATCCTTTCCTCTACGAGAGGGCCCATCAGGGCGTTGGCATCGCCCGCTCAATCAGGCGCACCTGATCGACGCCTTCTGCGATATCGCCATACATCAGCCCCTTGCGAGCCGGGTCCAGGCGTTGAAGGCAGAAGGCCTGAAACACGAAGTCCGGTGCAGAACCATGAAGCGCGGCGGCCTGCAAGGCGAGCGCCATATCCTGCGCAAAGGCGCGGGCACGGCCCTCATGCAGGCTGCCGGGCTGAAGATAGTCTGACAGACGCTGAATATGTGCATCATAGAAACCATGCGCCCCGACGGGCTTTTTCAGCTCTGCCTGCACGGCTTCAAGGCTGTCCGGCTCCCGCGAGAGGGCGCGCAGCACGTCCAGCGCGATGACATTGCCACTGCCTTCCCAAATCGCATTCAGCGGCGACTGACGGAAGAGACGCGGCATCGGGCCTTCCTCCACATAGCCCGCGCCGCCATGGCATTCGAGCGCCTCATAGACAAAGCCCGGCTGGCGCTTGCACACCCAGTATTTCGCAATTGGTGTGGCCAGCCGCATGAAGGCCGCCTCGTGCGCATTGTCTGCGGCGCGGTCCAGGCTGGCCCCGATACGCAGGGCGATGGCTGTGGCCGCTTCACTCTCGATCACAAGGTCTGCCAGCACGGCGCGCATGGCGGGCTGATCCTGCAGGGTCTTCTGGAACACACGCCGTTGGGAAGTATGCCACAGGGCCTGAACCAGCGCGGCGCGCATGCCACCGGTCGAGCCGAGAATACAGTCATAGCGCGTGTGCTGAACCATCTCGATGATGGTCCGCACTCCGCGCCCTTCCGGGCCGACGCGCCGGGCCCAGGCAGCATGATACTCAATCTCAGAGGATGCATTGGACTTGTCACCCATCTTGTCCTTCAGGCGCATGATGTGAATGCCATTGCGCGTGCCATCCGGGCGCCAGCGCGGCACCAGGAAACAAGTCAGCCCCTCTTCGGTATAGGCCAGCGTCAGAAAGGCATCGGACATAGGCGCGGAACAAAACCATTTGTGACCGGTCAGGATGTAATCCCCCTGCCCGTCCGGCACGGCGCGAGTTGTATTCGCGCGAACATCGCTGCCGCCCTGCTTTTCCGTCATCGCCATGCCAATGGTAACGCCAGTCTTCTGCTCTGCCGGCAGGAACCGTCCGTCATAGGAAGATGCCTTGACCCGGGGCACCCAGTCTTCGGCAACAGACGGCTCTGCCATCAGCGCCGGGACGCAGGCATAGGTCATGGACATGGGACATGTCACGCCAGCATCGGCCTGGTTCATCAGGATCATCATGGCGCCGTGCAACACATGGCCCGCCTGCGGCTGCGTCCACGCCCCGGCAGACAGGCCATTGTCCAGCGCCATGGCCATCAGCTTGTGATAGGCGGGGTGGAACTCCACCTCGTCCAGCCGGTGGCCGAACCGATCAAAGCTCTTCAGCTTTGGTGGGCTCTCCTGCGCCTGACGGGCCCATTCAAGCGTTTCAAACGCACCGCATTTTGCCCCGAACTCAGACAGGTGCCCGGCATGCACGCTGCACCCTGCCGCCTTGACCGCCCCTATCAAGGCCCGATCTGTGGCAAACAGGTTCACGTCGCCAAAGGGGGCGGGCTGGTTGGAGACGGTGTGCGTCTCCAGCTCTGCCTGCGGATGGTAATGCGTCATGCGGGTCTCCCTGCGGAGCGCTTACGGCCCCTCTGTCAGCAGTGTTGTATCACAATGCCAGCAGCCTTCCGAAGCGCCTGCGCCAATCGGGCTGCCCGGCGGCACGTCGACCGCAGGTGACACGGGCATCGCCGGCAGGCTCGGCCGGTCCAGATGCGCCAGCACGCGGCGGGCAATCTCGTCACGCGTGGCAACATCGACCGGGTCTGCCTTGCGCGAGCGTGAAACCACCCGACGGCCCAGCGCGCTGAGATAGGCATTGGTGCGGGCCGTTATTTCCGGCGTCGCCTGTCCACCCGCCGCCAGATCAATCAACATTGACACATAGCGCATCTGTTCGCGGCGCAGGATCTCTGCCTGGCGCGGCGTGTCAGCGCTCTCGAACAGGGCCTGCTCAATCTCGCGCAGCACGTCCTCATAGGTCAGGGCCTTCGGGTTGCGGCGTTCCTGCTCAACCAGACGGCCGATACGGGCGGGATTCAGCAAGGCGGTCAGTGTTTCAGTGGCGGCGGTGTCTGCGGCGGTCAGAAGATCAAACTGCGCGCCTGTTGTGCCGGGGAAATATTCCGCACCGCCACCGCCTGAGCCAAAGGATCCAAGCGCCGGTGTCAGCAGGTTCAGCGTGGCATCCGGCATGTCCAGCACGGCCGGGTCCAGCGTGGCGACCAGGGCTGTCAGAGCCCCGCGCTGCTGGTCAGCCGGCACAACCTTGCCGCGCTCACCGCCATCGCCCTTTTCGGAATAGCGGAAATCATATCCGCCAATCATCTTGGACGCTGCCGCGATCTCATAGCGATGGTAGAGATACACGGGCACAATCACGGCGCGCAGGTGTGACGTCGGCTGCCCTGCGCGCACGGAGTCGAGGCCAAACCGGTCCAGCGCCACCTTGCGCACCTGCATCGCCTCGATCAGCGCGGCCACCGGGTCTGCGCCATTGTCCCAGACACTGGCATAGGGGTTGGCCGTGCCGACGCCGCGTCCCTGAGGATCGTCCACAAAGCGCAGGCCGCTGGCATAGGCGGATTTCAGCAGATCACCGCCCGCCGCTTTTTCATCCGTGCCAGGCGCATACTGGCGATAGAGCCACATGGTGGAAACCTTGTCCCACACGCCGATGCCGGTGGCGTAGGCATCCGAGAAATCCAGATTGCCATCCTGACCAACCCAGACCAGCGGCGCAGGATAATCCATCACCGAGGCGCGATTGTTCGTAGACGCGGCAAAATTATGGGCAAAGCCCAGCGTATGCCCCACTTCATGCGCGGCCAGCTGGCGAATGCGGGAGAGGGAAATTTCTACCGGATCATCGGCTGCGCCGGTGCCGGTTTTGGATGCACCAGCCAGGCCTTCAAAGATCATCCGGTCCTGACGCACGCGCTGGCTGCCGAGGATGACATTCGCCTTCAGCATCTCCCCCGTTCGCGGGTCTGCCACGCCGCCACCATAGGACCAGCCGCGTGTCTGGCGGTGCACCCACTGGATCACATTGTAGCGCGCGTCCAGCGGATGCGCGCCTTCGGGCAGAACCTCTACGCGGTAGGAGTCCGGAAAGCCTGCGGCCTCAAAGGCCTCTGCCCACCAGGATGCGCCTTCGATCAGCGCATCACGGATTTCCTTGGGTGCGCCGGAGTCGACATAGAAGACAATCGGCTCTTTGGCCGGGCTGCTCTCTGCGGTCGGGTCCTGCTTTTCCAGGCGGAAGCGGCGCGCAAAGGCCTGACGCACCTGTCCGGACAGCGGCGCGGAGAAATCATAGAAGGGCATGTCGATGGTGCCGCTGCGCGGATCGAACATGCGCGGCGTATAGCCATCATCCGGCAGACGCACGAGGGACGTATGCTGTACCAGCGTGACAGAGCGCGGATCAGCCGCCGTGGCCCAGACCTCAGATTTCGGATCGTCGCTCGTCAGGGTCAGGAAGGCGTCAAACTCCACATTGTCCGGAAAGGCCAGCGCGGCGGAGACATCCGGCATGGACAGGCTCTGCGACAGCTGGAACGATCCGCCCTTCGGGTGTCGTCTCAAAGATGCCCGCACATCCAGGGCATCGCGTGTCAGGAAGCTGGACATATCGACCAGCAACTCGCCCTCGGCGCCGGTACCGATGATCTCGCCGGACCAGAGGAAACTCTGCGCGAAGGACTCACGCACCGATTTACGCTCGCGCGGATTGTCTGCTGTGGCACGGTAGGACCAGTTTTCCTGCTGGGCGACCAGCTTGTTGCCCATCTTGCGGAAGGCCAGGATGGCACCGCCATCGCCCAGGCCCCGGTCAAGGCCAATCGGGTTGGAGCCGAGCCCGGCCGTCAGGCCGCTGGAATGGATCGCCCGCAGCGAAACGCCGTCTTCATCCGGCGCCGGGAAAGCCGCCAGAACGCGCCCGCCATCGCTATCCAGATAGAGATCAACAAAGCCGTCCTTGTGGACAAGTTTGGCTGTCTCCTTTTCCCAATCCCCGGATTGCGCCGCCGCCACCGGAAGAATGAGCGCTGCCAGCAGCGAAACGACAAGTCCTTTGAAAGCCCGCACGAAATACCTCTCCCGATTTGAAAACATCGCCTGCACGGTGCCGCAGATCGCGGCAGGGTTCAAACTCTTTCCAGTGCAATCGCAGCAGGAAGCCTCTAACTGGAACCTGATCGCCCATCATGGATGCTTCCTGAGCAAGCCCGTCTGGCCGTATCCTGCGACGCAGCCTATATCTTTGGAAGCAAGGCGGCTGAAGGGAAGCATATATTATGGCGGACAATGATCAGATCGGCCTGCGCGAAGCGGTCTCCATAGGCATTGGCGGCATGGTCGGCGGCGGCATCTTTGCCGTGCTGGGCCTGGCGGCGGATCTGGCAAAGGGGGGCACGCCGGTCGCGTTCCTGTTCGCGGGCCTGATCGCACTCGTCACCTCCTACAGCTATGTGCACCTGTCGCGCGCCTATCCCGACCGGGGCGGCACGGTGCGGTTCATCAATGAGGGCTTTGGCAAAGGCGTTTTCAGTGGCGGCATCAACAATCTGCTCTGGGTCAGCTACATCATCATGCTGTCGCTCTATGCCTCCGCCTTCGGATCCTATGCGCCGAATTTGTGGTCCATTACCGGGAACACCCAGTTGGACACACACATTTATTCCAGCGCGATCATCGTCCTCGCGACGGCGGTCAATTATTACAGCATCAAGATTGTCGGCTCGATTGAATCCTTCGCCGTCATCATCAAGCTGATCATCCTGCTCGGCTTTGTCGGCATCGGCGCAGCGGGCCTGCCCGGCAATGCCAATCTCGGCCAGCTCAACATGGAGCATTGGGAATCCCCGCTCACTTTGGTGACGGCGGGCATGATCATCTTCGTGGCCTATGAGGGGTTTGAGCTGATCGCGAATGCCGCGCCGGACATCAAATCGCCTGAGAAGAACATCGCCCGCGCCTATTATATCTCGGTCATTTTCGTCATCCTGCTGTATCTGGCCATCGCGATCATCACCGTGGGCTCCCTGCCCTTTGACCAGATCAAGACCGCGCAGGATTATGTGCTGGCCGAGGCCGCCAAGCCGATGCTGGGCCAACTGGGCTTTACGATCATCACGATTGCGGCGCTGATCTCCACCTTCTCCGCCATCAATGCGTCGCTCTATGGCGGCAGCCGGGTCAGCTATGAGATCGCCGAGGATGATGAACTGCCGCATGAATTCACGGCGCAATTCTGGAACCAGCCGATCGGCCTGATGTTCACGACCCTCGCAACGCTGGTTCTGGTCAACACGCTGAAGCTGGAGAGCATCTCCACAACGGGCAGTATCGGTTTCCTGCTGATCTTCGCCATTGTGAATCTGGTCGGCATGCGGAAGGCTTCCGACATCAAGGGCTCAAAATGGATTCCCGGCTTTGGCGCCATTCTATGCTTTGCCGCATTGGCCGCCCTGCTCGCCCACAACTACCAGACGAGCAAGATCAATTTGCTGATCGCAGGCGGCATCATGGCAACCTGCTTTGGCGCGGAATGGATCTACAAGCGCAGAAAGAAAACCGGCGCGTCCGACTAGTCTTTCAGCATGTCCCGACTGATGATGACACGCATGATCTCGTTTGTGCCTTCCAGGATCTGGTGCACGCGCAGATCGCGCACGATACGCTCCACGCCATAGTCTGCCAGATAGCCATAACCGCCATGGATCTGCAGGGCGTCATTGGCCACCTTGAAGGCGGTATCCGTGACAAAGCGCTTCGCCATCGCGCACCAGCGCGTCGCGTCCGGCGCCTTGCCGTCTAGCCGGCCAGCCGCCTCGTACAGCATCACACGTGCCGCCTGCAGCTCTGTTTCCATGTCGGCCAGCTTGAAGCGCGTGTTCTGAAAGTCCGCAATAGGCTTGCCGAACTGTTCGCGTTCCTTGGCATAGGCAACGGCCTTGTCGAGGGCGAGTTGAGCGCCGCCCAGCGCGGCCGCCGCAATGTTCAGACGGCCGCCATCCAGCCCCGCCATGGCAAAGCGAAAGCCATGGCCTTCCTCGCCGATACGGTTGGCGGCAGGCACACGCACGCCGTCCAGCATCACCTGGCGCGTCGGCTGGCTCTTCCAGCCCATCTTGCGCTCATTCGCGCCAAAGCTGAGGCCGGGCGTGTCCTTTTCGATGATGAAGGTGGAAACGCCCTTGGCGCCATCATCGGACGTGCGCGCCATCAGCACATAGATGTCAGAGGTGCCCGCGCCGGAAATGAACTGCTTGGTGCCCGTGATGACATAGTCATCGCCGTCCCGCACAGCGCGCGTCTTGAGGCTGGCCGCATCGGAGCCTGCGCCCGGCTCTGTTAAGCAATAAGATGCGATCAGCTGCATGCTGGTGAGGCGCGGCAGCCAGGCCTGGCGCTGCGCATCGGAGCCGAACGTATCAATCATCCAGCTGGCCATATTGTGGATGGAAATGAACGCCGCCGTGGAGACATCGCCATAGGCCAGCTGTTCAAAAATCAGGGCCGCATCTGTGCGCGTCAGGCCGCTGCCGCCGACATCATCCCTCACGTAAATTCCGGCAAACCCCAGCTCGGCGGCCTGCTTGATCACGTCCACCGGAAAGTGGCTTTTCTCGTCCCATTCCTCAGAGTGTGGCAGCAGCTGATCCTCGGCGAACTTCCGCGCCATATCGCGGATCATTATTTGTTCGTCGGAAAACAATGCACTCATTGGCTTTTACCCTCATAATCGCCTAAGACGTCCCTTGGGAATTGAATGGGCTGGGTAGAAAGTCAATGCAAAGAGCGCTTGCCGGATACACAATCGGGAAGGCTTCCACATCTGATGTGGGGGCCCTGATCCTTATTGATCTCGCGGCAGGCCAGCTATTCGCCCCGACCGGCCTGTTGTCGGAAGAGGCTTTGCAAGACCATGTGCCGGACGAAATTCTGCACGCCGCCGCCGAAGCAGGAGACCTGTTCGTGGCACGTTTGCCAGATGAGACGCCGGTGGGATTCGCGCTGGTCTCGCTGCGCGGTGGCACGCTGTATCTGGACCAGTTGAGCGTACATCCAGACCATGGACAGCGCGGCATCGGCGGGGCGCTGGTTAACCATGTGGCGACCGAAGCCCGCCGCCGTAAACTGCGCCGGGTGACCCTGTCCACGTTCCGCGATCTGCCCTGGAACGGCCCGTTCTATGCCAAGCATGGCTTTCGCGAGATCAGTCACAACGACATGACAGACTGGATGCTGGAACTGGAGCAGATCCAGGCCGAGGATCTGGACGTGTCGAAACGCTGTTTCATGGTGCGTAAAATTGGCTGGTTGTAGCCGGCGCGATTTTGCACCACTTAATGCGGCATGACACACTTCCCGCAAACCTTCCCCGCCACCCGTCTGCGCCGCCTTCGGCAGAGCCCATGGGTACGTTCGCTTGTCGGCGAAAACACGCTGACCCCGGCTGACCTGATCTGGTCTGTCTTCGTGCATGATGGCGAGGGCCGCGTGCCGGTGGATAGCCTGCCGGGCGTGGACCGCCTCAGCGTGGATGAAGCCGCAAAAGCCGCTGTGCGGGCGAGAGAGCTCGGCATTCCGGCGATCGCGCTGTTCCCCTATATCGGGCCAGAGGGCAAGGACGAGACCGGCTCTGGCGCGCTGGACCCGGACGGGCTGGTCCCCCGCACGCTGCGCGCCATGAAGGACGCCGCACCGGAAGTGGGCCTGATCACCGATATCGCGCTGGACGCCTATACCAGCCACGGCCATGATGGCCTGCTGGATGATGATGGCACCATTCCGAATGATGCGACCACGGAGAAACTGGTGCAGCAGGCGCTGGCCCATGCCGCCGCAGGCGCGGATGTCGTCGCGCCGTCTGACATGATGGATGGCCGCATCGGCGCGATCCGCCAGGCTTTCGAGGATGAAGGCTTCACCAATATGATGATCCTGGCCTATGCGGCGAAATATGCGAGCGGCTTCTACGGCCCCTATCGCGATGCCATCGGCTCATCCGCCTCTCTCAAGGGAGACAAGAAAACCTATCAACAGGACCCGGCAAACTCTGACGAGGCGCTGCGCGAAGTCGCCATGGACCTCGCCGAGGGCGCGGACATGGTAATGGTGAAACCCGGTCTTCCGTATCTGGACATTGTCCACCGTGTCTCGTCCACCTTCGGTGTGCCGACGGTGGCCTATCAGGTGTCCGGCGAATATGCCCAGATCAAGGCCGCCGCCCAGAATGGCTGGATCGACGGCGACCGCGTCATGATGGAATCCCTCATGTGCTTCAAACGCGCCGGCGCAAGCGGGATCATCACGTATTTCGCAGAAGAAGCGGCGGTGAAGTTGGGGTGATGGAGTCTGGGGTGGGCGCAGAATGAGGCATAGGAATTAATGTCTTCGGCAACCGGAGTTGGCCCTAAGCACGCTCTAGTTTGGCCCATAGCCAACGACAAGAAAGTCCCGAAACCAGCCGTTAGCTTTTTATAGTTTGCGCAGTGGCGTTTTTGGCTGCGCGTACTACTTATAGCTGATGAAACGCATCGCAGAAAAACCGGAGGCATATTTAGCGACAGCGGCCAGAATGCTGGACGCAGAGAACATGACCGAAGCGGCAAGCGTTCTTCGCTCATCCAAGGTATCCGTAGAAGAAACTGGGTACGATAATTGGGACGGCGGAACACGAATCTGGACTATCTACTTAGAAATTGATCCTGCGGACTACGCCCAACTCGGCAGCGGAAGGGAAGTACTGCAGGGGCAGATCAAAAATCGTCTTGATCCAATCGTAGCGCAATTCAGTGGCGATTGGTTCAATGTGACATTAACCCCACGCACTTCGGTGGAGCCGGACTGGCGAGAGCAAGCAGGCGAAGTCTCAATGAGAGCACGGCGCAATATAGTCGATGGTCTTAAGCTTGATGAAGTGCATTGGTGCGGTAGGTTGAACGATGTTGATTTTCTGGGGCGCATATTCGACCTAGAAGCGCTTCCGTCGGACGATAGCCGCTTCAAAACGGCATCCGGCGACATCTGGCAGCATCGGATTAATAATTTCGATTGGGAAGACGACTGGATATACAGTGATAAACGTTTCGATTTGCTGGGCGGACCAACTGACACCTTCCTTCGATTTCTGTGTGAAATCGTTCACCCTGTAGTAAGACCTGATCGGAACGAAGCGCTGAAGCTAGTTGGCGAATTTAACGACCAACTTAGGCCTGAGGGATGGCAACTCGTTGAAGAAGAGAAGATTGCCGGTCGACCAAGATTCGTTCCACGCTCAGTAAAGCACTCAAGTGCACGTTCTTTCTCTAGGGCCCGAACTGTTGCCGATGCGCTAAATGCCAGCTGGATGCAAAAGGAAATAGAGCGCGCAGAGAATGCCATCGAAACCGATCCAGCATTAGCCATTGGCACCGCCAAAGAACTTTTAGAAAGCTGCTGTAAGAGCATTCTAGATCGACGCGATATTACAGTACCTAATGGTACTGACCTGCCGAAGCTCACAAAGATGGTGACCACTGAATTGCGGCTCGTGCCAGAGGGCATATCGAACGAGGCAAAAGGCGCAGAGACTATAAGGCTTATACTTCGAAATCTCTCAGCGTTGAGCCAATATCTTGCTGAGCTTCGCGGTCTGTATGGCTCTGGTCACGGACGAGATGGTAAGCACAAAGGATTGGAACCCCGACACGCGCGACTGGCCGTAGGGGCAGCTGTAGCTTTCATCGACTTCATGACTTCAACGCACCAAAAGCAAAGTGAAACTGAATAAGGGCTTTCATCATCTTTCACCTCGTTTTGCGCTCATTCGAGACACCGGGCGCAAAATGCCTAATGACCGCTTCCGGCGAATTTCCGCCTTTCATGACTTGAAACGCCAATATCTGCATTCGGGATATTGCTGACTACCACGCTCCCTCTTGCGCGTTGGCTTCGACATCTCTCAGCCCAGGCACGGCGAGTCCCTCCCGTGCAGACTCATCCTGAGCGAAGTCGAAGGATGAAGCGGCACGGATAGCGCTTCACTGTTTCACCCCGCCAGCCGCTCCAAATGCCTCAGCAGCATCTGAAGTGTCAGTTCCCTTGCGCGGCCTTCGGGCTTGCCGATCAGTTTGGCTGGAGAGGCAGGCTTCCGCGCCCGGCGTCTCCAGCTCTTCGGGTGGGCATTGACTACCAGACCTTCACGCCTCCCGCGCCTCGGCAGTGGCCGCTTTTTGACGGACCAGAAGGATCAGCGCGGCGATGGCACTGCCGAGCACCACCGTCGCCCAGACGCGGCTCAGCTCAAGCCCGCCCTGCGCGTAGGGCTTGTCCAGAAAATCCCCCACGACGGCCCCGAGCGGGCGCGTCAGTATGAAGGCGGCCCAGAACAGTGCAACCCGGTTGATCGATGTGCGGAACCAGGCCAGCGCGATCAGTGCGAGGAGTGAACCAAAGATCACAGCAGAGCCGAGATAACCGAGCGACCCATCTGCTATCCAATCGCCCAAAGCCGTGCCAAGCGTCTGCGAAAAAGTGATCGTTATCCAATAGAAGAGCTCGGCTCTCGGCTCGTGCACCGAACTGACCGAGACGGTGCCCAATGCCTTGCGCCAAACCAGCAAAGACGCCAGGACGGCCACCAGCAGGACGAGCGCTCCGCCCGGATAGCCGA
Organism: Hyphomonas beringensis; assembly: GCF_000682755.1. Classification (GTDB taxonomy): domain Bacteria; phylum Pseudomonadota; class Alphaproteobacteria; order Caulobacterales; family Hyphomonadaceae; genus Hyphomonas; species Hyphomonas beringensis. The sequence goes on along the minus strand of NZ_AWFF01000087.1, from coordinate 1,037 downwards.
TCCCCATCGACCGGGTGGCAAAGTCAGCCATCGTCGTGCCGGCAGTGGTCGAGGCTATGATGGTTGCCCAATATAGCCATGCGTTGAACCGGTTGGCGCGGATCTGAGCGTATACCAGAAGCGCCAGAATGGAACCGAACATCGCCGTGCCGATCAGATAGCCGCTTTGCCAGAAAGAGGTAGACGCATTGGCCGTCGTCTCGCCAAGCCATGACATTGACACACTGTCTCCGGCTGTCTCGCCGAACGTGGTCGCCAGAATCTTGATGACCCAGAACCCGAAGGTGATCGCGGGTACTTTGGTCAATACGTCTTTATCGGTTTGAGTCACGCCTCAGCTCCTTGGTTGATCGAAATCCTGTGTCGCTGCTAAACCATGGCGCGTGGAAAAGCCCATAAGCGAGCGCTTAAAGCGGTCTTACTAAGCGGATGTCCTATGAAAAATGCTTCCCAAGGCGGCGCCCGCCATACGGCTCGGCTTCCTGAATTGTCGCTGATGCTTCCAATCGGGATCATGACGCTGCAACTCGTGGCGGCCGCTTTCTTTGTTGCAGATGGAATCGAAGACTGGATCGTGGCCAGCACAAATGGACTGAAGCTCGAACTCGCGATGGAAAGCGTGATCGCCATGGCATTGTTGACCGGCGTTATCCTGAGTTCCCGAAACATCGTTCAACTGACCCGCGATCTGCGCCGAAAGGAGCAGGCACTGGCACGGGCCCGGGGCGCTTTCGCAGAGCATATCGATCTGCGTTTCAAGGAGTGGGGCCTTACCAAAGGTGAGGGAGAGGTCGCGCTCTTCGCCCTCAAGGGCTGCGACGTGGCCGAGATTTCCCGGCTTCGCGGTGCGGCAGCCGGAACGATCCGATCACAGCTCAGCCAGATTTACGCCAAAGCCAACGTGAGCAGCCAGGCGATGCTGGTCTCCGTCTTCATCGACGACCTGCTCGACGCGCCATCAGCACCCGCCGCCAAACCGGCCCGGTCCTGACGCCTTCAGGCCCTCTTCACCCCGCCAGCCGCTCCAAATGCCTCAG
>NZ_AWFF01000086.1 GCF_000682755.1 Hyphomonas beringensis | reverse complement strand
TCGACGCTGGATATTGCCGATGCGGACTTTCTGTCCGGGCGCCTGACATTCCGCGCGAGCGGCCGCCGCGGCGTCGTCACCAATGCCGGGCGGGTCACAGCATCCGAGGCGGTTGCCTTCCTGGGCTCAGGGGTTGTCAATGAGGGCGTCGTCACAGCGCAGCTTGGCCGCATTGGCTATGGCGCAGGGGATCTGGTCACGCTTGACTTCTCCGGCGACAATTTCCTCTCGGTTGCCCTGCCGGTGGCCGACATGGAGGGGCTGACCGATGCGTATGGCCGCCCCTTGTCCGCACTCATTTCGGCAGACGGCACAACGCAGGCGGATGGCGGCCGGATTGTGCTGAGCGCGCAGGCGGCAGAGCAAATCCTGCTATCGGCCGTGCATGTCCCCGGTGAGCTGATTGCCCGGTCCATTGGTCAGGGCCCCGGTGAGACCCTTCGCCTGTCGAGTTCGCAGGGCAGCGTGAGCGTTGATGGCGGCGCAGGCAAGGTCAACCTGACGGGCCGGATTGACGTGTCTGGCGGAGCGTCTCTGGCGGCGGGCTCTGTCGATATCGACAATGGCGGAGTCACCTATCTGACGGGCGACATCGATGCCAGCGGTGCGACGGGCGGGTCTGTCTCGGTCTCTTCGCGCAATCTGTTGAGCGCAGGTGTCATTGATGCCAGCGGCACGGCCGGGGCGGGCGGCGATGTCGACCTCCTGGCGAGCGGCAGTTTTATCGGGACAACAGCGTCGGACATTCACGCTGACGGCATGTCAGGCGGATCCATCCGTCTTGGCGGCGGCGATACGTTCTTTTCCTCGGGCAGCCTGTCTGCGCTGGGCGAGCAATCACGCGGCGGTGACATTCGCATTACGGGGGGCGAGCTTCGGTTGATTGCGGCGGATCTGGATGCCTCCGGCCGGACGGGCGGCGGCACGATCAGCCTCGGTTTCATGGGGGCTCGCAATGCCCCGGATATCGTCTCCGGTCTGATCGACCTCAGCCCGCACACAGTTTTGCGCGCGGATGCGACCGGGACGGGCGAGGGCGGCGTGATCGGGCTCTGGTCGTCTGATACGACGACGTCTTATGCCACACTCAGCGCCCGCGGCGGGTCGCTTGGCGGTGATGGGGGCTTTATTGAAGTCTCCTCCATGGGCCAGGTCACCGCAGGCGGCGATGTCAGCGCGGCAGCGCCGGGCGGCGGCCATGCCGGCACATTCCTGCTCGATCCGGATACGATCATTATCGATGATGCCTC
>NZ_AWFF01000085.1 GCF_000682755.1 Hyphomonas beringensis | reverse complement strand
TCCTTCAACACGTCGACCAGCATGGGACGGCTGACGCTCAATGTGCTGCTTTCCTTTGCCCAGTTCGAGCGAGAGGTCACGGCGGAACGCATCCGGGACAAGATCACCGCATCGAAGAAGAAGGGCTACTGGATGGGCGGTTTGCTCCCGCTCGGCTATGACCGGCATCCGGATCCAAAAATGCAGACGCTTGTGATCAACGACGCTGAAGCCGAGATCGTCCGGGACATATTCCGTCTCTACGATCAGCATGGCGGCCTGCGTCAGGTCGAACAGGAAATCATCTCCCGTGGTTATCGATCCAAGCGCCGGACCTTCAGCGATGGAAAGGTAACGGGTTCCAAGCCCCTGAGTCGCGGGCAGATCAACTTCATCCTGCGTAACCCGGTCTATATCGGCCGCATCCGGCATAAGCAGGAATCCTACGAAGGTATACACGATGCGATCGTGGATCAGGACCTGTGGGATCGCGTTCAGGAACGGCTCGACCAGACATCACCTAAGAAGTCCCGACGTCCATCCAGGTCTGGTGCCTTGCTGACCGGACGGATCTTTGACGAGACCGGCGACTTCCTCACCCCAACCCATTCCCAGAAATGCAGCCGCCGGTATCGCTACTATGTCTCGGGTCGGTTGCTGGCAGGATCACCAACGGACGCTTCCGGCTGGAGGCTGCCCGCAAAGCAGTTGGAAGACGCCGTGGGCGAGACTGTCTTCCGGCATATCGGCGGTGACGTGTCCCGGCTTCTTCGCAGCCCAACACCGGCAATACTTGAAGGCGTAAAGCTTAACCTCGCGAGGTTCTCCCGGACCATGGCCACAGACCTGGTCGAGCGAGTTCAGGTCTCTGCAGGGCATTTGGACATCGCACTGTCTGCGAATGCGATCGCCGAGTGGTTCGGAGTGATGGAAGACCAAGTTGACCGCGGCCGCCTTCGGCTTGAAGCGCCGTTCGGGGTCAGGCGGCGCGGGAGGGAATCGAGGCTGGTGTTTGGGGCGATCCATTCGGCGCCGGATCCGAAGCTGGTCCGGATGATTGCTCTTGCGCATTCCTGGCTGGAGGAAATCAAGGCGGGTACCCTCATGAAGGACATTGCGACGCGCTATGGGTGGCAAACGCTTATGGGCCGGCAGCGCATTCAGCTAGCATTCCTGTCGCCTGCAATTGTCGGGGCGATCATGGAGGGTCGGCAGCCTGAGGGTCTGACGCTCACACAGCTTGTAACGTCCGACATTCCACTGGACTGGGATGAGCAATGGGCGGCGCTGGGGTTTGAAGCGGCTCCCTGATACCGGCAATCCGGTTCCCTGTTCTCCAAAAGCATTTCCCTGTTCGTCTTCAGGAAATTCCCTGTTCCTGAAGTAGGGAATT
>NZ_AWFF01000084.1 GCF_000682755.1 Hyphomonas beringensis | reverse complement strand
CGCGAAAAGGTCAACTGGCTTGGATCGGTCAAGCCGACCAGGACGTGTCCGCTTTCCCCACGGCCGTATAGGGGAGATGTGGCGGCAATGAACGTGCCCGACCCCTCATATACACCACCACTTAACGCGAGCCGGCTGGACCCAGCTGGACCCACGAGGCTGTTGGTGGCAGACACCAGGCCTGTCACACCCTTCGTGCCATCGCCCCACGTCACCGCACCGGCATCGCCCATAGTTCCATTGGCCCAGTTAGCGCTGGCGACGACATAATTGCCATTCGTCAGCGCCGTCACACCCTGAGAGCCGACCAGGTCATCTACCTGCGAGCCCACGAGGCTGTTGGTGTCAGACACCACGCCGGTCACCCCCACCGTGCCACTGCCCCACGTCACTGCACCGGCCTTGCTCGCACCACCATTGGCCCAGCGCTCACTGACGACAACATAATTGCCATTCGTCAGCTCGGTCACACCCTCACTGCCCACCCAGTCATTTGCAGTCGAGCCCACGAGGCTGTTGGTGTCAGACACCACGCCGGTCACCCCCACCGTGCCACTGCCCCACGTCACTGCACCGGCCTTGCTCGCACCACCATTGGCCCAGCGCTCACTGACGACAACATAATTGCCATTCGTCAGCTCGGTCACACCCTCACTGCCCACCCAGTCATTTGCAGTCGAGCCCACGAGGCTGTTGGTGTCAGACACCACGCCTGTCACACCGCTTGCGCCATTGCCCCACGTCACTGCACCGGCTTTGCTCGCCGTGTCGGTATTCCAGTCAGGGCTGGCCACGACGTAGTTGCCATTGCTCAGAGCGATCACACTAGATTTATACCTAGACGAATGAGGATTTTCTACCGTCGCGCCCACGCGATCATAGGCCGTCGTGCCTACAAGGCTGTTGGTAGCAGACACCTCTCCAACAGTGCCGCCTTCACCATTGCCCCACGTCACCGCTCCGGCATTTGCCGCACCGATATTGTTCCATTTATAGCTGAGCACGACATAATTGCCATTCGTCAGCGCTATCACACCGCCGGAGCCCACATAGTCATTTGCCGTCTTACCCACAAGGCTGTTGGTAGCAGAAACCTCTCCTGTCACACCGCTTGCGCCATTGCCCCACGTCACTGCACCGGCTTTGCTTGCCGTGTCGGTATTCCAGTCAGGGCTGACCACGACGTAGTTGCCATTGCTCAGCGCCGTCACACGGCCGCTGCCCACAAAGTCATTTGCCGTCTTGCCCACAAGGCTGTTGGTAGCAGAGTCATTTGCCGTCTTACCCACAAGGCTGTTGTCCTTGGACACCTCTCCAACAGTACCGCCTTCACCATTGCCCCATGTCACCGCACCGGCTTTGCTCGCGCCGATATTGTTCCACTCCGGGCTGCTGACGACATAATTGCCATTCGTC
>NZ_AWFF01000083.1 GCF_000682755.1 Hyphomonas beringensis | reverse complement strand
CCGTGCCACTGCCCCACGTCACTGCACCGGCATTGAGCACGCCGTCATTGTCCCAGCTCGGGCTTGCGACGACATAGTTGCCATTCGTCAGCGCCGTCACATCCCCACTGCCCACCCGGTCATCTGCCGTCACACCCACAAGGCTATTGGTGGCAGATACCTCTCCAATCGTACCATTCACGCCATCGCCCCACGTCACCGCACCGACCGTGTTCGCCGTGTCGGCATTCCAGTCAGGGCTGGCCACGACGTAGTTGCCATTGCTCAGAGCGATCACAGTAGCTTTATATAGATACGTCGGATTATTAGGATCTTCGTCCATCGCGCCAACGCGATCATCGGCCGTCGTGCCTACAAGGCTGTTGTCCTTGGACACCTCTCCAACAGTGCCGCCTTCACCATTGCCCCACGTCACCGCTCCGGCATTGGCCGCACCGATATTGTTCCATCTATCGCTGAGCACGACATAATTGCCATTCGTCAGCTCTATCACACCGTTGTAGCCCACCTCGTCATCTGCCGTGGTGCCCACAAGGCTGTTGGTAGCAGACACCTCTCCAACAGTACCGCCTTCACCATTGCCCCACGTCACCGCTCCGGCTTTGCTCGCACCGATATTGGCCCAGCTCACGCTGCCGACGACATAATTGCCATTCGCCAGCGCCATCATATAGCCGTTGCCCACCTGGTCACCTGCCGTTGCGCCCACAAGGCTGTTGTCCTTGGACACCTCTCCAACAGTACCACCTTCACCATTGCCCCACGTCACCGCACCGACATTGGTCGCCGTGTCACTATCCCAATTAGGGCTTGTGACAACATAATTGCCATTCGTCAGCGCCGTCACGCCGTTACTGCCCACAAAGTCATTTGCCGTCTTACCCACCAGGCTGTTGGTAGCAGACACCTCTCCAACAGTACCGCCTTCACCATTGCCCCATGTCACCGCTCCGGCTTTGCTCGCACCGATATTGTTCCAGTTCGAGCTTCTGACGACATAATTGCCATTCGTCAGCGCCGTCACACCGTTAGCGCCCACCTTGTCATTTGCGGTCGAGCCCACGAGGCTGTTGGCGTCAGACACCGCGCCTGTCACACCACTTGCGCCATTGCCCCACGTCACCGCACCGACATCGGTCGCCGTGTCACTATCCCAGGACTGACTGGCGACGACATAATTGCCATTCGTCAGCACCGTCACACCGCTAGAGCCCACAGAGTCACTTGCCCGGGAGCCCACGAGGCTGTTGGCGTCAGACACCAGGCCTGTCGTCTCACCACTTGCGCCATTGCCCCACGTCACCGCGCCGGCCTTGCTCGCACCACCATTGGCCCAATTCGAACTGGCGACGACATAATTGCCATTGCTCAGCGCCATCACGCCGCTACTGCCCACAGAGTCACCTGCCTGCGAGCCCACGAGGCTGTTGGTGGCAGATACCTCTCCTGTCACACCGATTGCGCCATCGCCCCACGTCACCGCGCCTCT
>NZ_AWFF01000082.1 GCF_000682755.1 Hyphomonas beringensis | reverse complement strand
CATCGTCGGAATGATGAAGGCCTGGTCGCCGATATCGCCTTCCGGCCAGCGCTGGGTGATCGTCTTGATCTTCGTCCAGAACCGCACGCCTTCCGGGCCATGCTGGTTCGTATCGCCGAAGGCCGAGCGTTTCCAGCCTCCGAAGGTGTGATAGGAGACCGGCACCGGGATCGGCACGTTCACGCCGACCATGCCGACATTGACCTGCGCCGCAAACTCACGCGCCGCGCGGCCATTGCTCGTGAAGATCGCGCAGCCATTGCCATACTGGTGATTGGAAGGCAGCGCCGCGGCTTCTTCCAGAGACTCCGCGCGCACGACCTGCAGCACCGGGCCGAAGATCTCTTCCTTGTAGGACTGCATCGTCGGTTTCACATTGTCGAACAGGCTCGGCCCGACAAAGTATCCGCCCTCGCTGCCCTGCAGGGTCAGGCCCCGGCCGTCGAGCTTCAGGTCTGCGCCCTCGTCCACACCCATCTGGATGTAGCTTTCCACTTTTGCCTTGTGCGCCGCAGAGACGACCGGGCCATAATGCGCGTCCGGGTCGGTCGAGACACCGACCTTCAGCGCCTTGGCGGCGTCCAGCATGCGCTCGACAAACTCGTCGCCCGTCTTCTTGCCCACGGTGACCGCCACCGGCAGCGCCATGCAGCGTTCGCCCGCCGAGCCATAGGCCGCGCCGACAATGTCCTTCACCGCCTGCTCCAGATTGGCGTCCGGCATGATGATGCCGTGGTTCTTCGCGCCGCCCATGGCCTGCACACGCTTGCCGTGCGCCGTGCCGGTGGCATAGACATATTGTGCGATGTCGGACGATCCGACGAAGCTGACAGCCTTGATGTCCGGATGTTTCAGAATGGCATCGACAACCACTTTGTCGCCGTTCACCACGTTCAGCACGCCTTCCGGCGCCCCGGCCTCAAGGAACAGTTCCGCCAGGCGCATCGGCACCGACGGGTCTTTCTCCGACGGCTTCAGGATGAAGGTGTTGCCGCAAGCGATCGCCACAGCGGCCATCCAGCACGGGATCATGGCGGGAAAGTTGAACGGCGTGATGCCGGCCACAACGCCCAAAGGCTGGCGCATGGAATAAACATCGATGCCGGGGCCTGCGCCCTCAGTATACTCGCCCTTCTGCAGGTGCGGGATGCCACAGGCAAACTCCACCACGTCAATGCCGCGCTGCACATCGCCCTTGGAGTCGGCGACCACTTTGCCATGCTCGGAGGAGAGCAGCTCGGCCAGCTCGTCGATATTGGCTTCCAGCAGGCGCTTGAACTCGAACATCACGCGCGCCCGGCGCTGAGGGTTCGTCATCGACCAGGCCGGGAAAGCCGCCGCGGCATTCGCCACCGCATCGCCGAGTTCCGCATCGGTCGCCAGGGAAACACGCGCCTGCACCTCTCCGGTGTTCGGATTATAGATGTCGCCGAACCGGCCGGATGTCCCTGAAAAAGACTGTCCGCCAATGAAGTGATGCACTTCGCGCAT
>NZ_AWFF01000081.1 GCF_000682755.1 Hyphomonas beringensis | reverse complement strand
AAAGACTTCGTCCAGGTGCCACTGCCATTGCAGCGATTGTCTCATTCTTTCCGAACGACGCTTCCGTATCTTTTGGGCAAAGTAAGTGCCAAAGCGGTCCACCCAGTGACGAACCGTTTCATGGCAGATATGCTCACCTCAAGCCCGGTTCCTTTGACAGTGCCCCTGCAAGGACTATTCCGAACCGCTCATTTTGAGGGGGGCCTAAAGGGGGCCAACCTGGCACCAGTTTGCAGCCGGGGGCGCCAAAATGGTGCCAACAAAAATATCTTTATTACAAGGCGCTAGCCGCGCGTTCGCCCGTCGGGCGAAGTTCGCTTTAGCTTACTTAAGCGCCAACACCATCCTCAATCTCCATTTAACCGCAGAACTTTTCCCAAAACTCATCTGCCCAGCCAGTTCTACTCTCATCGATGCTTCCATTAACGAAGCGTGACTTTGATAGCCACGCTGGGAAGGGATGAGCGTCTTTTACAAACTGATCCTTGCCAAATCCTAGCAAGAATTCTCCATTGTCATCCCAAAACAATCCCCTAGAGAAATCAGTAGCTGCGATAACGATTCGCCCATCTGTGTTTCCGAAAAACCAATTCATCTGATCGGCCAAATCCGGTGAGAATTGTGCCAAGCCGGTCATGCCTGAATAGACTATCAGAGCGTCGTGCTGACCCGATTCTACAAACGCCTTCAGCGCGATGAAAATCTCAATCTCAGTGACGCTATAGGGCAAGAGAAAAAAGGAGATTTTGGGTGTGGGTGCAGTCTCCCTGATGTCTTCCGCAGATGCGGTTCGCCAGAATTCGATACTAGTCATCATGTTCAAATCTTACTTTCGTCGTCTCCCTGCGAGGGATTAGTGAGCCGGTGCTTGTAACTCTCCGAGTTATTGACACTATAGTCTTGGTTGCGTCGCTGTCCCGAAGCGTTGTTGTACGCAGCGAAAGGTGCTGTCAGACAAATTCGAACCAGTCTCCGCTTTTCGCAGACGAGCAGGTCTCAGGCAGCGATCAACTCGCGCCATTAGAGAAGAGCAGCGTCGCGTAACGATTTGAACCTGGCCATGCTCTCGATATTCCTTTGATGATTGAAGTGGTTGTATACTGATTGAAGTGGTTGTACACAGACGAATGGATCGAAGCTAACTTCTGAAAACTTCGTATACGCCGAAATCGTGACATGGCTAGCTCTCGTCGGCGGAACGGTTGGTGTGAATTTTCAGCCCGATTGTTGAGATGCCGGCCGCACTCCTGACGCCCGGCGTTTCCAATCTCTTTCATGGCCGCGCGATAAGAGCGGCACCTATCTGTCACGATGACCTGAGGTTTGCCATACCGTTTCATGGCTTTTCTGATGAATTTCAATGCGGAAGCCTTGTCGCGCGTTTTCGTAACGAACGACTCCAGGACTTCGCCCTCATGATCGACAGCGCGCCACAAATAGTGTGTCTGCCCGCGGATCTTTACAAACACCTCATCTAGGTGCCACTGCCATTGTGGCGATTGCCTCATGCGTTCAGATCGGCGTTTGCGGATCTTGTGCGCGAAGT
>NZ_AWFF01000080.1 GCF_000682755.1 Hyphomonas beringensis | reverse complement strand
TAATTTACCTATGAATATGGAATTAAATCTATGAGGTTTAGTTTTATTTGATGAAGAAAATAATTTAGCTTTTATTAATAAAACTAATTCTAATCTTAGTTATAAGGTTAAGATTAATGATTTTTCACATGATGTAGAAGTTTATAGTCCAAACGATAAATCTATTATGAAATTTAAGGATTCTATTTTAGGAAGAAATGATCTTTATTATTTTAAGAGAGAGTTTTATAATAAAGTTGGAATTAACAAAATAATTATTTATAAAGATAATAAAATTATTTTTAAATCTAATTTAAATTCTTTAAAAATGATGAATACTTTAATTAAAAACTCTCATATTTCTAATAAACTTATGACTATGGATATTGAAACTAAAACTATCAATAAAAAAATGATACCCATTTGTATTTCTCTTTACGATGGAAAGATTTCTAAAAGTTTTTTTATTTCAGATTTTGATAATTCCAACGAAATGATTAAAAAAGCTATATTATTTCTAGTTCAAAGGAAATATAATAATTATAAAATTTATTTTCATAATTTTTCGTCTTTTGATTCTATATTTTTGCTTAATAATTTAATACAAGTGGCTAATTTAGTTAAACCTATTATTAGAGATGGAAAAATTATTGAATTGAGAGCTGAATTTAATTACAATGATAATAAAAAAACTGTTATTGTTTTTAGAGATTCATTACTTCTTTTACCATCTTCTTTAGCTAAATTAGCTATTAACTTTAATTGTGGTAAAAAACAATTATTTCCTTATAATTTTATTAATAAAGAAAATATACCTCTTAATTATGTAGGAAAAATACCTGATACTTGTTATTTTAATAATTTATCTGATAAAGAATATTATGATTATTGTAAATCTTTTGAAAATAAATTAAAATGAGATTTAAAAAAAGAAACAATTAAATATTGTGAATCAGATGTTATAACTTTGTATAACATTTTACTGAAATTTCAAAAAAAAATTTTCATGTTTTTTCATGTAGATTTATTGAAATATCCAACACTTCCTTCTTTAGCTTTTGCTATTTATAGAACTATTTTTCTTAAAGAGAGTTTTAATATCCCAATTATTGGTAATAAAATTTATGATTTTATATCTAAAGGATATACTGGTGGAGCTGTAGATATTTATATCAATAGAAATTTAAATAATGAAAAAGTTTATAGATATGATGTTAACTCTCTGTATCCTGCGGTGATGTCTTTTCAAGATATGCCCGTAGGTAATCCTTGATTTTTTGAAGGGAACATTTTAAAAAATTGAGATAATTTAAAAATTTTTAATACTGATAAACCTTATGGATTCTTTGAAGTAGAAGTTGAAACACCTAAAAACTTAAACATTCCTATTATTCAAAAAAGAATGAAAATAAAAAATAAAGGATTTAGAACTATAGCTCCTTTAGGAAAATGACAAGGTGTTTATCATTCTAATGAAATTTATAATGCCATGGAATATGGTTATAAATTTAAAATTATTAAAGGATATATTTTTGATAAAAAGAATATATTTAAGGATTATGTTGAAAAACTTTATGATTTAAAAGCTAATAGTGAAAGAGATTCTCCTGATTATATAATTAGTAAACTATTAATGAATAGTTTATATGGTAGATTTGGAATGAATCCTGAATTAGAAAAACATTGTATTATTAAAGAAACTAATTTAAATGATTTACTTAAAGATTCTTCTATAACTATTATAGATGTTATAGAATTAGAAAATAAAAATTGCG
>NZ_AWFF01000079.1 GCF_000682755.1 Hyphomonas beringensis | reverse complement strand
CGATGCTGGCACGGTCTGCCTGTTTCAATGGCAATGTTCTGTTGAATGTGGGCCCGCGGGGCGACACGATCATTCCGCCGGGGCAGGCGGACCGGCTTGAGGCTGTGGGCGCCTGGCTGAGCGTGGCAGGAGAAGGCATCCAGGATACGCGGCCTGTGCAGTTGCCGGAGCGGGAGGTTGATGGCCTCGCCATCGGCGCGACGCAGGGCGCAGGCGCACTGTATCTGCATGTTTTCGGCGAGCCGACGGGAGAGACGCTGAGCTTGCCACTGCCAGAGGGTGCGGGTGACGTGACGGCGGTACAGCAATTTGGCGGAGAGGTCAGCGACTGGTCCGCCAGCAATGGCCGCCTTACCGTCACCGTCCCGGCCTGGGCCGATACTGCCGTGCAGAGCATTAAGCTGGAGGTGAAGGCATGATTGTCGGTCTTGATGCGCGGGACATCCGCTTTCCTACATCCCGGCATATGCATGGCTCAGACGCCATGAATCCGGACCCGGATTATTCCTGCGCCTATGTCACGCTGGAAATGAGCGCCGGGGAACAGTCCGGCAATGGCCTGACCTTCACTATCGGGCGCGGGAATGATCTCTGTGTGGCGGCAATCGAGGGGCTTGGCTCTCATCTGATCGGGCGTAGTCTGGATGAGTTTGAAGAGGATCTTGGGCTCGTCTCTCGCCTGCTCCTAAATGATAGCCAGTATCGCTGGCTTGGCCCGGAAAAAGGCGTCGTACACCTCGCAGCTGCAGCGCTGATCAATGCCGTCTGGGATGCCCTGGCTAAGCGCGCGGGCAAACCCCTATGGCGTTATGTCAGCGACATGTCGCCGGAGCGCATGGTCTCTGCCATCGATTTCCGCCACATCGCAGACTATCTGCCACGCGAAGAAGCGCTGGAGCGTCTGACCGCTCAGCAGTCCGGAAAGGCCGCGCGGATTGAAACCCTGATGCAGGATGGCTATCCCGCCTATACAACATCTGCCGGCTGGATCGGCTATACGGATGAAGAGATTGTCCGCCGGCTGAAAGCGGCTTATGCCGAAGGCTGGCGGCACTTCAAGATCAAGGTAGGCGGAGACCTGCAAGGCGACCTCGCCCGGTGCAAGCTGTTCCGCGATACCCTGGGCTCAGACGTGCGGCTCAGCGTGGATGCCAATCAGGTCTGGAATGTTGCGGAGGCCGTTAAGGCCATCAAGGCCATGGCGCCCTATGATATCTATTGGGTCGAGGAGCCGACCAGCCCGGATGATGTGCTGGGCCACAAGGCCATTGCAGATCAGGTTTCACCTATATTGCTGGCGACGGGGGAACATGCCCACAATCGCGTGATGTTCAAACAATTCCTGCAGGCGCAGGCGATTGGCTTCTGCCAGATTGATGCGTGTCGCCTAGCCGGGGTGAATGAGGTGATCGCGGTGATGATGATGGCCGACAAGGCCGGGATTCCCGTGTGTCCGCATGCGGGCGGTGTAGGCCTTTGCGAATACGTGCAGCATCTCTCGATGATAGACTATGTCTGTATCTCGGGCACGATGGAGGGCCGCGTCATTGAACACGCAGCGCATTTGCACCAGCATTTCCGCAACCCGATTGAAATCCGGGAAGGGCGCTATATTGCGCCGACCGCCCCCGGCTATTCCGTTGATCTATGGCCTCAGAGCATTGCGGATCATGAATTCCCGCAGGGCAAGGAATGGGCCAAGGAGATGGCGTCGTGACGCAAGCGAGCCGGAAAACTCAGGCGCAGTATGATGCCAGTGCCGAAAGCCTTCAGGCGCATGAGGCGCCCGATTGGTTTCTGGATGCGAAGTTTGGCATCTTTATTCACTGGG
>NZ_AWFF01000078.1 GCF_000682755.1 Hyphomonas beringensis | reverse complement strand
CTCTCGCTCCCGATCACTTTCATCGCCGCCCTATATGATGTTCATATATCCGTCACGACCACCTTGGGATTACCATAGCGCTTCATGGCTTTTCTCCATAAATTTCAATGCTGAAGCCTTGTCCCGCGTCTTCGTGACGAATGACTCCAGCACCTCTCCCTCATAGTCAACCGCTCGCCAAAGGCAATGAGTCTGACCACGGATCTTCACGAAAACCTAGTCCAGGTGCCATTGCCACTGCGGACTATGCTTCATGCCCTCCGATCGGCGCTTGCGGATCTTGTGCGCGAAATAAGTGCCGAAGCGGTCCACCCATTGAGGAACCGTTTCGTGGCAAATATCGATCCCGCGCTCGTGAAGCAGGTCTTCGACATTCCGCAAAGACAGCGGGAATCGGACATACATCATGACCGCAAGCTGGATAATTTCGGGCGAGGTTTTGAAGTAGCGGAACGGGTTCTTGCTCATTTTCCAAGGCTAAACGCCCCTGCCCTACGCCTCAAGCCCGTTTGCTCTGACAATGCCCGGCCTTGCAAGGACCGTTCAGAACCGCGTCTGACACTATACGTACAGAGGGTGCCAAAGGGAGGCGAGTTTAGGGCAGAGGGCGCCAAAATGGCGCCAACAAAAATATCGTTATTACAAGGCATTAGCCGTTATTTCGCGCGAGGCGCGAAGTTCGCTTTATCTTGCTTAACTCCCACTTTCCTCTTCATGCGCAACATTTTCGTTAGATACGATAATGCCTTCGCCGATCTTGCCACTTTCCCACAAATAGAATTCTCGACCTGCAATAAATGCCTTGGTAGCTCCTACTGGGTCAAGAAATCTCACTTCATATAAGCCCCATAAATCATCTGAGATTATTGCTGTGTTAAGCATTGAGATACGGCAATCGAAGCCGTGCTCTTCAGTTTTCGAACTAGGTTTTTTTAGAAATAGCGGGCAACCATAGTGCCGATCTTCGACATCAATAACGCCGCTCCTCGTCTTATCCGACAAAGGATATAGCCTAATTGCGGCTATAAATTTGTTTGAGTTCTCGTGGTTCATTTTATTCATGTCACTTTATCATTTCCGGTTTCAACCCCGGAAGCATTTTGTCCGGCACGACAACGGTATCGATCCCACTATCAACGGCGGTGCGCATTTCTGGCGTTACTGATCCCCCAGGAATTGTAGTTCTAACGTAAGAATGGGCCGGGTCCCTGCTCTGCCCCACAGGGGTGGTCCACCGGTTTTGTTAGTCCGGCGGTTTTCACTTAGCGGCGTTCATGCCGCTACCTCCTCACAGTAAGGCGGTATGAACGCCGCGGGCAAGATGGTTTGTGGAGCGGGTAGCCGGTAGCCCAGAGAAGAGTGTGGGCCCGCGGTGTTGTAGTGCCGCCGCCAGGTTTCGATCAGGATCTGGGCCTCCCTGAGATCGAAGAAGATTTCCCTCGCGAGCAACTCGTCCCTGAGCTTGGAGTTGAAGCTTTCGCAGTATCCGTTTTCCCATGGGCTTCCCGGTTCGATATAGAGCGCCTTCACGCCGATACGTGCCAGCCAGTCCCGTAAAGCTGTGGCGATGAACTCGGGGCCATTATCGGAACGGATATGCTTCGGCGAGCCATGATGCACGAACAATTCGCCCAGCGTGTCGAGGACATCGCGGGAGTTCAGCTTGCGTTCGACGCGGATGGCGAGACATTCGCGAGTGAACTCATCTATGACGTACAGTATACGGAACACATTGCCGTCATGCGTACGGTCCTGGACGAAGTCATACGACCACACATGGCCCTTGTGCGTCGGCCTCAGCCGGATGCAGGAGCCGTCATTCAGCCATAACCGGCCACGTTTCGGTTGTTTCATCGGCACTTTCAGCCCTTCACGCCGCCAGATGCGATACACCCGCTTCTCGTTTGCGTGAAGGGCTTAGAACTTTCCCTTGATGACTTCCTGAAGGATCTGGTTGTCGAGGGTCAGATCGGAGATCGCCCGGCGAAGCCGCGCATTCTCCTTCTCCATCTCCTTCATCCGTTTGGCATGACCAACCTGCAGCCCGCCATACTCCTTGCGCCACCGATAGTAGGTCTGCTCCGTCACACCGATCGAACGCACGGCCTGACCCGTCGTCTCACCCCGCGCGAGGCGCACCTCAACCTCCCGCAGCTTCGCAATAATCTCTTCAGGCGTAGATCTCTTGCCCATGTCTCAGCTCCATATCTGAAGCCGGAACCAACTCAAATAATGGACCACTTTTCTGGGAGCAGACCAAATGTCCTACGCGATTAATCAGCAACTTCCATAGCTTTATTCGCAAGTTTGCTGTGTGAAGCCAGGTCACACAAACGGATTACAGCGGACACCAAATATCTCAATTCGTCCTGTGTTCACAAAGATTTAAAAGAAGGCATCAGGAGCTGGCGGTGCTGTCAGACTAACTCGAACCAGTCTCCGCTTTTCGCGGACGAGCAGGGCTCAGGCGGCGATCAGCTCGCGCCATTCGAGAAGAGCGGCGTCGCGT
>NZ_AWFF01000077.1 GCF_000682755.1 Hyphomonas beringensis | reverse complement strand
ACCCCGGCCTGCGCCGGGGTGAGCGGAAGAGAGGAAAGTTAAGTTCGCTGTCATCCCGGAATTTGCGTCAGCAAATATCCGGGACCCAGTTCAGACTTGCGCCCCCGCATCTGGGTCCCGGATAAACGCGCAGCGTTTTCCGGGATGACAAAGAGCCATGCGGAGCATCCCTGTGCTGGCGTTTCCACAGATTGAGCGGGGAAGGGGGCTCTACCAACCGCCGGCCTGCTTGCCTAGTAATGCGGCGGGGGCCGGTCCACGGGGGCGGCCTGGCCGGCGGACTGTTCGGCATCCGCGACACGCTCGGCAAGGCGCTCGACGCGGCGCTCCAGCCGCTCGATCAGCTTCCACTGCGCCGTGATGGCCGCGTTGAGGTAATGGGGTGAGGCAATGGGGCGGCTCTCTTCTCCGCCGCATTCCCTTCACCCTTATATTCAGCATAGTGACGCGACTGAGACTGTTGGGGCGTGGGTTTAGCTGGTGACGGGTGCATTGTTGTTTGCGGTGTTAGTGAACTAAGGGTTTTTATTACCCGAAAATCTACTCTGCTTGTTCGTTAGTTTCGCTGCCGTATTGAATGGTTAACGTGCTATAAATAAGAATCACTCTTGAGAAGGAAAGCCTTTAGGCTTATGTTCTTGGTATGTTCCGGAGGTGGCCTTGAAGCTGACGTGGCGAACAGGAGTTGGAGTTTTTATCGTCTTCGTTGCGTGCATCGGAGGCGCGGTTATCGGAAGCGTCGTTACTACAAAATTCGGCGCGATGGCCGAAGATATAACTTACATCGATTTCATATCTCTGATGCTGACCGCGATTTCATTGCTTATGACTTTGCTGGCATTTTTTATTGCTATCCTAGGTATCATCGGGTGGAACGCCATATCCCGAGGGGTTAGAGTGCGTGTCGAGGATTTTCTGAGTGATGGGTTTAAGGACGGCAATGAGCTAAGGCTGATGATTGATGAATATGTCCAGAAATCTATGTTCGAGGGAGTGAATACCATCGACACTTCTCTCGATGATGAATAATGATTGGAAACCGGTAGATGAGCGAACATTTATTCAAAAGGATACGCCCACTAGAAGCGGAAATCGTCCAAGAGGCAATAAGGCAACGACCAGTGAAAGTTGGTGCTCTTGCACAAAGTCTAGGTCTGAGGGTCACGCGCTCCTCTGGGCTTAAACCAACTATTTCGGGACTGATCCGGCCAGCGTCTGACACACCTTCAGGGTATGAGATTTTGGTCAATAAATACGAAGTTCCCGAGAGGCAAAGGTTCACCGTCGCGCATGAAATTAGTCACTATCTTCTGCATAGGGATGATATAGGTGCCGGCGTAGTCGATAGCGTGATGTATCGTTCGAGCTTGAGTTCTCGGAAAGAGACAGAAGCCAATCAGCTGGCTGCGGCAATCATCATGCCTGCGGCCGCAGTAACTAGAGAAATGAATGAGCTAGGAAGCCCAGAGGATGCCGCGGTTGTGCAAGAGCTTGCTGAGCTCTTTAGAGTGTCCGTGCCTGCAATGAAAATACGCTTGGGAGTAGCTTGATCTAGATGTTGGAGACTAGCACATACTCTCCGATATTGCTCTCTCGTGTAGCGGAGATGAAGGCGCTTTTTTATCTTCCTGCCCCTCTGAAGAATCAAATGTTCCCCATCATCGCTGCGAGGCCTTGGCCGAATGCGAAGCACTTACTAAGAACGTGGGATAAAATTGACGAGGCGTTTAATGATCGTAGGTTCGGACTGGACCTTGACCGATCGCGATTTGGTCATCCAAATCGTTACCCGGCTGGTGAGGAGTTTGATGCGCTTTTCGATCCGTCAAATGGATTTGAGAATTATTATAGCCAAGTCGATGCAATTCCTTTCGCTATCCCTGTACTTCGTAATGATGATCGTGCGTCAGAGTCTGAACTTGATGCTGAGATCCGGCGAGTAAGGGATATGGACCGGGGTCTTGTGCTTCGGTGCCAATTGAATCACACGCAAAACCCTCTCTCGCTGGTTCGCAGGGTGTCTGCAAGAGTAGAGGACTTCGTCCTTGTCGTTGACGCTGGTTGGTCTACCGACTTGCTTCAGAACGAATTATGGGCTTCGGAATTCTTGAATTTGGTGAATGAGTTGAACCCTGCAGACAATCAGCAACATATTGAGCTGGTCGTTGCAGGAAGTAGTTTTCCGGAATCCTTCTCAAAAATCGGCAGCCGAGGTGAGATTCAAGCGCAGGAAAGAATTCTTTATAATGAATTAGTCGGGCGGTTTAACCGGCTTGACGTTAAATATGGAGATTGGGCTAGTGGCAGGCCGTCATTCGACCCCAAGCCCATGACTCCAGTGCCCAGAATTGATTTTCCGCTTTCAAGAGAATGGGTGTGCTTCCGGAAAGTTGAGGATGAGGAATACGCTGATATTGCACGCCGTGTTGTCTCTGATGCGAGTTGGAGCGACGCGTTGAACATCTGGGGCACGTACACTATCGAAGCAACGGCTAATGACTTGCCTGGTATGATCCGTTCACCCCATACGGCGACCGCAGTTCGAATGAATATCCATATGTTCAGGCAGGCGAGCTACGATGCAACTGAGTTCACAGGCGATTCTGATGAGCCATTTGTCGACGAATAGATATTGCCTCAATCAATTGGCTCGCACTTCACGCCAGATTCCGAGAGATAAATCTCCGCGACCTAGTCCATAAACTCGCGGCTCTTCTCTTCCATACCACTGCGTACTTCGGCAGTGATTTTCATGCTGCAGAATTTGGGGCCGCACATGG
>NZ_AWFF01000076.1 GCF_000682755.1 Hyphomonas beringensis | reverse complement strand
GAGACCCCGCCGGTATCGGCTGGTTTAGTGTAGAGGAGCCAGCATCATGGCATTAGACATTCTTGTTGTTGATGACGAACCGGACATTCGCGAGTTGATCGCGGGCGTTCTGGGCGATGAAGGCTATTCTGTTCGAACGGCCGATACGGCAGAAAATGCGATTGATCAGGTCCGGGCGCGTACGCCACGACTGGTTGTTCTGGATGTGTGGTTGCAGGGCAGCGGCATGGACGGGCTATCGCTGCTTAAATATTTTAAGTCGATCGATCCGATCCTGCCTGTCATCGTCATTAGCGGGCACGGCAATATCGAGACGGCGGTCGCTGCGATCCGGCGCGGGGCATATGACTTCATCGAAAAGCCCTTCAAGACGGACCGTCTGCTGCACCTGATCGAACGCGCTATCGAGTCGGCAGCGCTGAAATATGAGAATGCGGCCCTCAAGAACCGCGCGGGCGACGATGAGCAGTGGATCGGCAACAGCCAGGCCGCTGCGAATTTGCGTGCATCCATCGACAAGGTCGCGCCGACAAATTCCCGCGTGATGATTACGGGCCCGGCCGGATCCGGCAAAGAATTGGCCGCGCGGCTGATCCATCGCAACTCCCAGCGTGAAAACGGCCCGTTCGTCGTGGTCAACGCTGCAACGATTGCTCCGGACCAGATGGAAAGCGCGCTGTTCGGGGAAGAGGATTCCCAAGGCCGTACAACGCGTATTGGCCTCTTTGAAAAAGCGCATAATGGTACTCTGCTGCTGGATGAAGTGGCGGACATGCCTCTGGGGACACAGAACAAGATCCTTCGAGTGCTGACGGAACAGCGATTCCAACGTGTCGGCGGTCGGTCTGATGTCAGCGTCGATGTCCGTGTGATGTCCGCCACGACCAAGGATATCAAGAAAGAGATCGATGAGGGCCGTTTCCGGGAGGATCTCTATTATCGGCTGAGTGTTGTGCCGCTGCGGGTGCCGTCGCTGGCTGAACGCCGCGATGATATTGGCGATATGGTGCGCTACTTCACTGACCGCATTGCAGATTCCTCGGGTCTGACGCCACGGGCCTTCTCTCAGGAGGCCATGGCAGTACTGCAGTCGATGGACTGGCCGGGAAACATACGCCAATTGCGGAATGTGGTGGAGCGGATCCTGATCCTGTCTCCCTCCGATGCGAGTCGACCTGTCAGTGTGGATGAGCTGCCCAAGGATTCAGGTGCCCAGGGCGCGGACATGTCGAAGGCCGGGTCTGCTGAACTGGTCGGCTTGTCTCTGCGCGATGCCCGCGAGCAGTTTGAGCGTGAATATCTTGCACTTCAGATCACTCGCTTTAACGGAAATATATCGCGAACTGCTGAATTCATTGGAATGGAGCGCTCAGCCCTGCACAGAAAATTAAAGGCTTTGGGCGTTAACTCTAATCTCACTCGTCAGGACGGCTGACGCTGTCGAAGGGCTGTAAACAATGCGGGTTCTGATTTGCGGAGCAGGCCGTGTGGGACACGGAATTGCCCGGCGTCTCGCGCGCGAGAAGCACGACATCACCATCATTGATGAAAATCCGGATCTGGTGGACCAGGTTTCCACCGATCTCGATGTACGCGGTTTTACCGGACACGCGGCGCATCCGGATGTCTTGAAGAAAGCTGGCGCGGCTGATTGCGAGATGATCATTGCCGTCACGCACTTTGATGAAATCAACATGGTGATCTGCCAGATCGCCCATACTCTGTTCTCAGTGCCTTACAAGATCGCGCGTGTTCGTGACCAATCCTATATAGACCCGGCCTGGAAGAATATCTTTTCTCGCGAGGGTCTGCCGATCGATATGGTGATCTCGCCGGAAGTCGAGGTGGGGGAAGCCATCCTGCAGCGTTTCCGTACGCCGGGCGCCGTCATGAGCGCGAGCTTTGGCAGTGGCCGGATCCGTCTGCTGGGGCTTGAGATCGATGAGAGCAATCCCCTGCTCGATACCGCAGTTGACCAGTTACGCGGCCTGTTTCCTGATCTGTCGGCACGGATCGTCGGAATCGGGCGGGGGGAGTCCGTGCGTGCACCGCGCTCCAATGACGTGCTGAAGCCTGGTGATCGCGCCTATGTGGCTGTCCTGGATGAGCATGCAGACAGGCTGACCTCGATTTTTAACCGTGACACCGAGCGCACCGGTCATGTCGTCATCGTGGGCGGCGGGAATGTAGGCCTTTATGTTGCCAGTACGCTTGAGCGAGAGGGCAATCACCGCATCAGGCTGATCGAGAATGATGCTGACCGTGCGAATGAGGTCGTCTCCAAGGTTAAGCGGACAATCGTTATTCAAGGCGATGGTCTCAACCCGGATATTCTGGCTGAGGCAGGCGCCGCGAAGGCGGATTTCGTTATTGCGATCACCAATGACGACAAGGCCAACCTGCTGATTTCCAATCTTGCCAAACGGGCAGGGGCGAAGCGCACACTCTCTCTCGTCAATGCCACGGAACTCGCCGGGCTTGCGCGGGATTTGAGGGTGGACGCCGTACTTGATCCGCGCGCTTTGACTGTCTCGCAAATTCTGCTGCGCATGAGGCGTGGCCGTATTCTGGGTCTCCAATCGATTGAAGACGGCAAGGCGGAAGTGGCCGAAGGCGTTACACTGGAATCCTCTTCCCTTATCGGCAAATCTCTCGGCTATGACGATTTACCGGAAGGGGTGACTGCCGCTGCGGTAATCCGTGGCAAGGAAGTCCTGATTGCCGGTCCCGATGTGACCGTGCGCGCTGAAGACCATCTGATTATCTTCTATCAGGGGGAACTGGTAAGAAAGGTGGAGAAGTACTTCCGGGTCAGCCCCGACTTCTTCTGATTCCATGTATTACGCGTCTGTCGTCCGGGTACTTGCTCTTCTCATGCTGATCGTGGCGGCGGCTGCGGTGCCATCTGTGGTGATTTCTTTCTTTGCTGGTGAGGACAGTCAGACCTTTGCGTTTATCGCAATGATCCTGACGATCATTGTGGTGGCCAGCAGCGTGCTGTTGCTAACGCCTAAGCCCAGCCGCAAGGCCATGCCATCAGATGCGCTCGGCACGGTCATACTCTGGTGGTTCATCACGCCAGTCGTGACGGCACTACCGTTCATCCTGGGTGTCGATAATGACAGCATTGTCCGGGGATTGCATGAGGCGACCTCCTGCCTGACGACGACAGGGCAATCGGTAATTGATGTCGAGAATGATGTCTGGCCCATCAGCCTTGTCGTCTGGCGCGGAATGCTCCACCTGCTTGGCGGACTGGCGACCATTGTCACAGCCGCAAGTGTTTTGGCGGCACTGAACATTGGGGGGCCCGGCATTCACCGCACAGTCTTGTTTACGGTGCCCGAGACCAGTTTTTTTGATGCTGTGCCACGTGTTGCGCGTGTCGTCTGCGCAATGATGGCAATAAGTATTTTGGCGCTGTTCGCCGCGCTCGTTCTGCTCGGAGTACCGGCTGAGCGCGCGTTGGGAGATACGGTGAGCGTATTGACCACAGGACTTGTCGATCCTGCGGGGGCGGGGCGTCAGCCACTGGATACTGGCCCCTCAATCATCCTGGGCCTTGGGTTGATTGTTGGCGCCATGGGGCTCGCCATATGGCTGCCATTGCGAGACTGGAAACCCCTGAAAGCCATTACAGACCCGGAACTCGTACTATTCATCATCTTGATAGGCGTATTCGTCCTGGCTGCCGTGCTTTCCGATTTGAACGTCACCGAGGGTCTGTCTTGGGCAATTTCAGCGCTCTCAACGTCAGGATTACCCTTATCTGATCCTAACGACTATCAACGTATCCCGCTGACGGTTCTTGTACTGCCCGCTCTTATCGGCGGATCAGCACTGTCTGCTGCAGGTGGGGTGAAGATTGCGCGTTTGATCGTATTGTCCCGCCGGGCTGGTCAGGAGTTCCGCCAGTTGGGTTACAGGCGTTCCATTCTCGGTTTTCAGTTCCGGGACCGCGAGCTGGACGAGCGCAGCGTGATCGGCGTCTGGGTGTATTTGATTGCCTATATCTTCGCTGTGTTTGCCGTGATGATCGGGTACAGCTTTCTGGGAGAGAGCTTTGATCCTTCGATCCGGCTCTCCATCGGCAGTCTCACAAACTCTGGGGCGGTGGTGGGGGATTATGCCTCCAATCTCAATCCGGCTGCCGATTTATTGACCATTTTTGCGATGATCCTTGGTCGATTGGAAATCCTTGCCCTTTTTCCTGCGCTTTCTGTGAGTTTTTGGCGGGGGTAACGGTTGTTCGCACTTGCACAAGCCCTGTAATCTCGTTAGCTCGCGACACATAAGAAGAAAAAGCCAGATTGGACCGACGTTATGTCAGCTGACAAGAAGCAGAACTTGCAAGATACATTTCTGAATGCCGTCAGGAAATCCCGCACGCCTTTGACCGTCTTCCTTGTTAACGGTGTTAAGCTGCAGGGTGTGGTGACGTGGTTCGACAATTTCTGCGTCCTTTTGCGTGGCGACGGTCGTCCGCCGCAACTGGTTTACAAGCATGCCATCTCCACCATCGCTCCGAGCGCCCCTGTGCAGCTCTTTGATGAGGAAATGGATGAGGAATAAGTCCTCTTGAACGACAAGATGATTGATCGCACGCCGGCGCCAGAAGTGGCCGGTGCGGTTATTCCGTGGTTCACCCCTGCCAATCGTCCAACAGAAGACCGCTTGCAGGAGACTGCGGGTCTGGTTGAAGCTTTGGGTTGTGAGCTGGCTTTCCTGCGGCCGGAGCATGTGAGGAAGGTCAATTCATCTGTCCTCCTGTCTGGCGGTATTCTTGACCGTCTCGCTGAAGACCTGAAGGCGCATGAGTGTACCATAGCCGTGATCGATGGCGACCTGACCCCTGTGCAGCAGCGCAACCTTGAGCGCCGTCTTGAGGTGAAGGTAATCGACCGGACAGGTCTGATTCTGGAAATCTTCGGCCTGCGAGCGCGGACCAAGGAAGGGCGACTTCAGGTCGAACTCGCCCGGCTGTTGTATGAGCGATCGCGTCTTGTGCGTACATGGACCCACCTCGAACGCCAACGCGGCGGTGGGGGCTTCCTCTCCGGGCCGGGTGAAAGCCAGCTGGAAGCCGACCGGCGGATGCTGGATGAGAAGATCCTGCGTCTGCGGCGTGATCTTGAAGACGTGAAGCGGACTCGCGCGGTTCAGCGGGCGGGGCGAAGGCGCAGCGGCAAACCTGTTATCGCTTTGGTCGGTTACACAAATGCCGGCAAGTCGACCCTGTTCAACCGGATCTCCGGCGCCAATGTCTTTGCGCGTGATATGCCTTTTGCAACGCTTGACCCGACTATTCGGCGCTTCGACCTGCCGACACTCGGTGAAGCTGCTCTTATTGACACGGTCGGCTTCATTACGGATTTGCCCACGCACCTGATCGACAGCTTCCAGGCAACACTGGAAGAGGCGATGCAGGCAGATCTCCTCGTCCATGTGCGGGATCGGTCTAGCCCTGCGGACCTCGACCAGGCGCACGATGTGATGCTGGTGCTTGAGCGCCTGCAGAAGGAGACAGGCCTGCCTCTGCCGCCAATGATCGAAGCGTGGAACAAGAGTGATGTCCTCCCGGCTGAGCGGGCAGAAGCGCTATCCTATGCCGCGCATGGTGACAGGGAGCATACTGCGGTTCTGGTTTCAGCTTTGACCGGCGAAGGCATTGAAGAGCTGCTCTCCGAAATCGAAGGGGCTCTGCTGCGCGGTGCCAGCGAACTCGTTCTGGACCTTGCTCCTCCAGATGGCCGGGCCAGAGCCTGGCTTCATCGCAATGGGGATGTGATCTCTGAAGAGACGGGTGATAGTGGCCATGTCGAACTTACTGTCCGGTTGCCCCATGACAGGATCGGACAGTTCTTTGCAGAATTTCCAGACCTGAAAGGCGACTGACGATCTAGTCGCGCTCCAGCCGCTTCACGGCTTGCCAGAGTGATTCCTGTGCCTCGATGTCGAGCTTAGCAAAATCCTGTCCATTCTTGTCCGCTAGAGCTTCCATGGCGCGGAACCGGCGCTCAAACTTTCCATTGGCTCTGCGTAGCGCGACTTCGGGATCGATTTTCATTCTGCGTGCAAGATTGGCAGCGACAAAGAGCAGGTCTCCGATTTCGTCTTCAATCTTTTCTGCCTCGCCGCTGGCGATGGCTTCGCGGACTTCGTCTGCCTCTTCATCCAGTTTCAGGAAGATGTCCGCCGGATCCGTCCAATCAAAGCCGACGCGCGCAGCGCGCTTTTGAAGCTTTTCGGCGCGAAGCAGGGCTGGCAAGGGCAGGGCTACCCCATCGAGAGCACTCGCTGTGGTCTGAGGGGCGCCCTTAGCGGCTCGCTCAGCCGCTTTGACTGCTTCCCACGCGACTGTTTGCTCTTCAGCGCTACGCTCGTCCCCCTGGTCAAAGACATGGGGATGGCGACGGACCATTTTCTCGCAGATAGCTTCTGCAACATCCGCAATATCAAACGCGCCACGTTCGTCAGCCATCTGGCTATGGAAAACGACCTGAAAAAGAAGATCACCCAGTTCTTCCCGAAGGTCAGACATGTCGTTGCGCTCAATGGCGTCCGCAACTTCGTAAGCCTCTTCGATCGTGTAGGGCGCGATTGTGGAAAAATCCTGCTCCAGATCCCAGGGGCATCCGTCCTCAGGATTTCTGAGCTTGGCCATGATGTCGACCAGTCGCTGCATGTTCTCAGCGATGCGCAGTTTTTCGTCTTTCGGTGCAATATCGGACATATGGATTCCCTAGACTGACTCAGTCGGAAAAGCGACCGTGTGAAAGGCGTGAGACAGGGGCTGTAAGTAGAGAAGCCAATTGACATCGTACGCGACTAACGCAAGCACAATAGAGGCAAGATTTGCTGGAAGACAAAAGCGAGCCCATACAGCATGACGCAAGATCCAGCACTTATTGGTGTTTTCATTTCAGGACGTACTCTGTCAGCCTGGTCTTATGGCGATGATGGAGAGATTATCGCGGTCCATACAGAACAATCAGGTTCAGCAGATTCGGCTGCGGACAGCGCAAGCAGGGCATCCTATTTCCTTAACGAATGGCTCGGGGAGGCCCCAGCCTGTCCTGTGCTCGTCGCCGGTGGCGGTTATTCGATTCGGCATGGAGAGGTTTCAGACTTCCTGTCCGCTCCCTGTCGCATGGATGCCATCAGCGCGGGGCTGATATCCCGGCGCGGATTGCACCTGGTTCCAGGCTTGAAGCAGACTGCCCCTCCGGACTTTCTCATCGGCCCCGAGACAAGCCTCTTCGGCATCGAAGAAACCGATGGTCTGATATGCATGCCGGGCCCTCACACCCACCATATCATGGTGGAACACGGTCTGATCTCTGGAATAACGACGGAGATGACTATCAGCCTGATGCAGGCCGTCCTGAAGGAACAGCACCACACGGAAGCACAGATCTTTTCAGAGGCCGTTTTTCGTGAATGGACAGAAAAGTCGCTGGATACAGACGACGCTGTATCTCCGTTTGCCGTGCATGCCGCATGCAGTATCGGGAAGCTGAAACCTGAATTGTATCAGTGCGCTCTCGCGGGACTGATGATCGGAGCTGACATAGCTGCGCATTATGAGCCCGGTGATGATGTGATTCTTATCGCTGACGGTGATTTACTGGATCAGTACGGGCTGGCCTTGGAAATCATGGGAGCTGAGATTATTGAATATTCAACAGAAGAGACGCGCCGCGACGGCTTGCTTGAGATCGCGGAGGTCGCAGGGCTGCTTGATCAGTAGCGCCTGAAGGAAGTGATTGGGCCGTCTGGATATGGAACGCCAATGATTATTACGCCGGAATGTGTCGCCCCGACCGGATGTATGCTGGGTGAAGGGCCGCTGTGGAGCCCCAGCGAGGGCTTTCTCTGGTGGGTGGATGTCAAACGGGCCAAGCTACACCGTTACAACCCACGCACGGGCAATACACGGCGCTATGACTTGCCGATCAAGGCAACCGCCATGGCTCTTTATGGCGGGAATCTCCTGATGGTGGGAGATCGGGAAATCGGCATCTACGATCCGTCAACGGAAGGCTATGAGCGCCTCACGGCATTGGAAGACGAACCTGAAGGAAATCGCACCAATGATGGCGGCGTCGCGCCTGATGGCTCTTTCTGGTTCGGGACGATGGACGATCAGGAGAGGGAAGCCCAGGGGCAGTACTATCGCTATTCAGCGGATGGCAAACTGAGCCAATTACGACTGCCCTCTGTCATGGTCACCAATACGTTCCAATTCTCCCCGAACGGTAAAACCTTCTACACGTGTGATTCGGCGGAGCAGGAGGTGCTTGCCTATGATTATGAGGCAGACGGCAACAATCTGACCGGGAGGCGTGTGCTGGCCGACACCTTTTCCTTCAATGGATATCCAGATGGTTCAGCGATCGACTCGGAAGGATGTCTGTGGACCTGCCTTTGGGACTCATCCCGTGTCGTTCGCTTCACACCCGACGGTGACGTTGATCAGGTTATTGTCCTGGCGGCGCCGCGACCAACGAGTGTTGCGTTTGGGGGTGATGATCTCAGAACCCTGTTCATTACCACCGCGAGGGTAGGGATGTCCTTTCCAGAGCTGGATTCCCGGCCTTTGTCAGGCAGCCTGTTCTCTGTGCGGGTCTCTGTTCCTGGCCTGCCAGGGCGGGAGTTTGGCAAGTCGGACTGAATGGTGCCCTTGCATGTTGGAGGCAATACGCTCACATGCAGGCCAGTTCAATGAGTGCACTTAACCGTGGACTAAACCGCGCAAAACCGCTAACCCCCCGTTTTTCAAGAGAGAGTCGGAATGGCCGATAAAGCGAAAAAGAAACGAGTAGGACCGATTACCTTTCTGCGGCAGGTTCGCGCGGAAGGTAACAAGGTGACATGGACATCCCGCCAGGAGACTATCCAGGCGACGATTTTCGTTGTCATCATGTCTGTTCTGATCGCCCTTTTTCTCTTTACCGCTGATATCGCGATCAATTTCGCCGTAAGGTCCATTACGGGCATTCATCAGTAACTAGACCGGCAACAATTCATTAGGGAGCGCGTAGGCCTCATGGCTGAAGCCAAATGGTATATCGTCCACGCTTATTCAAACTTCGAGAAGAAGGTCGCAGCGACCATCCTCGAGCAAGCTGAGCGCAAGGGACTGTCAGACCTTATCGAGGACATTCAAGTCCCGACCGAGGAAGTTGTTGAGGTTGCACGCGGCAAGAAGAAGACCGTCGAGCGCCGTTACTTCCCGGGATACGTTCTGCTCAAAGCCCAAATGACTGACGATGTATATCATCTCGTGAAAGATACACCGAAAGTGTCAGGCTTCCTTGGCGCAGAAGGTGGCAAGAAACCACTGCATGTGCGTCAGCGCGAAGTAGACCGTATCCTTGGTACCGCGACCGAAACGGGCGCAGAGCGTCCGCGTCCGAAGATCTCCTTCGAGATCGGCGAGCAGGTGCAGGTTAATGATGGTCCGTTCCAAGGCTTTGAGGGGTCTGTTGAAGAGATCGACGAAGAGAACGGCCGCTTGAAGGTGACCGTGTCCATCTTTGGCCGTGGAACTCCTGTCGATCTGGAGTTTGAACAGGTCGCAAAACTATAAGCCAAATAGGCGAATCATCTGCGTAGCAGTTGATTGCCTAGTTTTGCTTGAAACACTTTTCTTTGGGCGTTATTTCCCGCTCAACGTGCCGCCTTAGCTCAGTAGGTTAGAGCGCTAGATTGTGGATCTAGAGGTCCCCCGTTCGAACCGGGGAGGCGGTACCACCTTCCCCCAAATGTGGAATAACTGCGACAGTTTGTGGCGCAATTGCGGTCAAATCTTTCCCAATTATGAACGCCTGTAGCAATCTGTTGCAAATGGGTCGCGGTAATCAAGAATTGCCCGGTTTTTACTCATTAAACTTCCGGAAAAGGCTCGCCCCAAGAAAGAAATGTGTTTATTCAGGAACCATACGCGGTGTTACCCGTATGAACCTGCGGCCGAGGACAATCCCGTCATCGGCACACTAAAGGGGATTGAGTATGAAAAGAACTCTTATGTGCGCGACAGCCGCGGCCGCTTTTGCGTCGGCCGGCTTTGTCGCACACGCCGAAGACGGGTGGTATTCCCGTGCTGACGTAACTTACAGCTTTGACGGAACGTTCGATCACGATCCGGCTGTCGAAAACGTGCCTGGTTCCATGGCTGGCGATTCTGACGCCAACGATATCTGGGGCGCTGATGCCGGTTTCGGTTATGGCTTCGACAACGGTCTGCGCCTTGAAGGCCTGCTTGGTTATAGCGCTGGCAACATCGATGTTACCGGGCTTTTCAACCCGCCTGCTACGGCTTTCTCTGGTGGTTCTGGTAACCTCCAAGAAGTAGACCTGATGCTGAACGGTCTTTACGACTTCAACCGTCAGGGCGCTCTGCAGCCTTACATCGGTCTTGGTGTTGGCTTCGTTCGCGCAAAAGCCAAAGCTAACAACCTGGTTTTCACAGACGGTACACAGTCCGCTGCTGCTAACGGCTTCAGCGACACAGACACCGGTCTGGCTTATCAAGGCCTTCTCGGTCTTGGCTACAAAGTATCTGATCGCCTGACGATGGACGTCGGTTATCGTTACCGCGTTGTCGAAGATCTCGAGCTTGCTGGCTACAATGGTGGCATCGATTATGACGCAAGCTACACCAGCCACACGGCTTCTGTCGGTCTGCGCTATGCGTTCGGTGTAACGCCTCCGCCACCACCGCCGCCGCCTCCGCCACCACCACCACCACCGCCGCCACCTCCGCCACCACCGCCACCACCGCCGCCTCCGCCGCCGCCAACGACGACGACTGATGCTCCGGAAGTTGTGTGCTCCAGCCTCGACCAGGAGTTCGTGGTCTACTTCGAGTGGGATCGCGCTGACCTGACGAGCCAGGCATCTGCGGTTATCGATCAGGCTGTTGCCAATATCAGCGGTGAAGCTGGTTGTGCGCCGAGCAGCGTGACGATCGCTGGTCACACGGATACCTCTGGTGCGAGCGCATACAACCTGCGTCTGTCCGAGCGTCGTGCTGACGTTGTTGCCAATGCACTTGCTGCACGCGGCATCAGCTCTGCGATCATGGACGAGGAAGCCAAAGGTGAGACGGATCTCGCTAAGGCAACCCGCGACGGTGTTCGCGAACCTCTGAACCGTCGTTCAGTCGTTACTATCACTGTTCAATAAGAACTGATTACGACAAGAAACGGCCCGGCCTAACAGCCGGGCCGTTTTTGTTTGTGCCGCCATTCAGATCGCACTTGCCGAACTTGGTTACCTGTGAAACCAAGGCGCTATGACGACATTGACAAATCTGACTGAGCTCACCCCCCTTGATGAGGCGGCACGTGAGCGCTTGAATGATGCTGCCCAGGCTATGGTCGCGCGAACCTCTGCCTGGTCGGACGTGAATACAGGCAGCTGGAACACAGCCGGTTTGAAAGCCTTTGCGCCTACCCTCGCAGAGGCCTTTTCAGAACTTGAAGCTGATGTGGAGCTTGTTCAAACTGAGGGCTTCGAAGCCGTTGCTGATAATGGCAAGGCAGAAGCCCAGGAAACAGGGCCTGTGCTCCAGATCACAGCGCGTCCCGAAGCTGAAGTACAGGTCGTGCTTTCCGGCCACTATGACACTGTCTTTCCGGCGGGTACGTTTGAGGGCGTTACCGATCTGGGTGATGGTCGTCTTAACGGACCCGGTCTTGCAGATATGAAGGGCGGCCTGTGCGTGATGCTTGAGGCGCTGAAGGCTTTCGAAGCCGGACCTTTGAAAGACAAACTCGGCTATCGCATCGTCGTCACACCGGATGAAGAGATCGGAAACTTTGCCAGTGGCGAGTATCTGACGCGCGCGGCGCAGGCAGGCGCGATGATCGGCATGACATATGAACCTGCTATGGAAACGGGTGCGATGTCTGGCGGCCGCAAAGGCTCTGCTGTTTTTGACATCGTTCTGCATGGCAAGGCTGCGCATGCCGGGCGCGCGAAGGAAGAAGGCCGCAGCGCTATTGAGGCTGCTGCGGAACTGGTTCTCGGGCTGGAGGCACTCAACGGCCAACGCGAGGGTGTTACCCTTAATGTAGGAAGCATCGATGCCGGCTCAGCCGTGAACATCGTGCCGGATCTGGCAATTGTACGCTTTGGGGCACGCGCGCCTGATGCTGCAAGCGCAGAATGGGCAACAACACAGATCAAGTCGCTTTTTGAGAAGGCTACCGCCCGTGACGGGATTTCCGGTCACCTCCATGGCGGCTTCTACCGCCCACCAAAACCCAGGAATCAGGCCCAGCAGGCGCTCTTCGATGCGGTTCACGCCACAGGGCAGGCCATCGGGTTGGATCTGGAATTTGTAGATACCGGGGGCGTGTGCGAAGGCAACAACATCTTTGCCGCTGGGGTGCCGAATGTCGATACGCTTGGCGTCAGGGGCGGACGAATACATTCACATGAAGAGTTTGTCATGACGGATAGCTTCTCAGAGCGTGCGACGCTTTCCGCACTTATTCTGCATCGTCTGGCGGACGGACGGCTCGATGCAAAGCGTATCAAGTCACTAATGGGGAACTAGTATGTCGAGCCCTTATGTAATGCGTCCATCACGGATGGATGACTTACCTGCGTTAATGGAGCTCGCGGAGCTTTCCGGCCCTGGCTTTACCAGCCTCCCGGTTGATGAAGGAATTCTGAAAGACCGTCTGAAAAAGTCTGAAGACGCGTTTCATTCGCGTTTGCAACGCATTGAATACGGCAAATACCTTCTCATGATGGACAATACCGAGACCGGTGAGGTCGTCGGATGTTCCGCTGTGAAGGCAGGTGTTGGCATCGACCAGCCCTTCTTTAACTACCGCATCATCACCCTTGCGCAGGCGAGCCATGCTGCAGGAAACCTGCGCTTTGACATGGATGCGTTGGTGCTTACCAACGAATATGTCGGGTGCACGGAAGTTGGTACGCTTTTCCTAAAAGCCAATCATCGTGGTGGCGGTGCAGGGCGTCTTGCTGCGCAATCCCGCTATTTGATGATGGCGGCTGCGCCGGATAGGTTCGGCGAAAAGGTACTCGCAGAATTGAGGGGCGTTGTTGACGAGAATGGGATGTCTCCATTCTGGGAATGTCTTGGACGTCATTTTTTCCGTATGGATTTTACGGAAGCCGACAGATTGTCCGCAACGACAGATAATCAGTTCATTTGTGATCTGATGCCGAAGTATCCGGTTTATGTCGACTTACTTCCCCCGGAGGCCCGTGAAGTCATCGGCCGGTGTCACTCAGATGGGGTAGGTGCATACAAGCTGTTGCAGTGGGAAGGTTTTGAGTTTGATCGTACCGTCGATATCTTTGACGGCGGTCCTCTTGTGGCCACTCAGAAACGCCATTTGCGGACAATTCAGGAAAGCCGTGTGGTAAAGCTGGAAGCAGGAGACGTGGAATCTTCGACTGAGGCACGAAAGGGATTGGTCTCAACTGACAAATATCCCGATTTCCGCGCATGCCAGGCACAGATTCTGTGTCAGGAGGATGATGTGGCGATCACATCGAAAGACATATTTGAACAATTGAAAATCAAGCCGGGTGACAAGGTGCGCATCTGGCTGAGGAGCTAGTATGGCAGACGCCGTTTACATTTCTGGAAAATGGTCTGAGGGAAATGGAGCACTTATCAAGAACCATTGCCCCGCAACGGGTGAGGTTGTTTGGGAAGGCGCCTCCGCGACTGCAGAGCAAGTCGGGGAAGCGGTGAAGTCTGCTTCTGAGGCCTTCAAGGATTGGTCCAGACGTCCGCAGTCTGATAGAACAGCCATTCTCGAAGCCTATGCGTTGGAGATCGAGAAAAGGTCCGACGCCATTGCACAAACGATCAGCCGTGACATGGGTAAGGCGCTTTGGGAGTCAAAAGCTGAAGCCGCCACGATGAAGGCTAAGGTGCAAGTCTCCATTGCGGCTCAGGTAGAGCGCGCGGGGTCCAAAAATCAGGATGCTGCCTTCGGTTCGGTTCATCTGACCCACAGGGCGCATGGCGTGATGGCCGTGTACGGTCCTTTCAATTTTCCGGGCCATTTGCCGAATGGGCATATTGTGCCAGCGCTGCTGGCTGGCAACACATGCGTATTCAAGCCATCTGAATTGGCGCCCGGTGTGGCTGCGCTGATGGCCGAAGCTTTTGAGGCCGCTGGCCTGCCGGCAGGATGTTTGAATATCGTACATGGCGCGCGTGAGACTGGTGGCGCTTTGCTGAATGCGGATATTAATGGCTTGCTCTTCACAGGGTCTGCCGCAACCGGCACCTTCTTCCATAAGCATTTCGCGGGACGGCCAGAAGTTATTCTGGCGTTGGAAATGGGCGGCAACAATCCGCTGATCATCTGGGACCCTGCTGACGTTGAGGCTGCTGCTGATATCGCGGCGCAGTCCGCCTTTCTGACAACAGGCCAGCGCTGTTCCTGTGCGCGCCGGGTTATCCTTCCTGAAGGCAGCTTCGGCGACGCTGTTGTGGAGGCCATTGTTGCGCGGGCCAAGCGACTGAAAATCGGGGCATGGGATGAAGAGGATATCTTCATGGGGCCGCTCGTATCTGAACAGGCAGCAGTAAACGCCACTGAATTCCAAGCCATGCTTTCAAAGAAGGGCGGCAAGAGCCTCCGCCGTCTCAAGCGCATGGATCGGGGCGGCGGCTTTGTCACTGCAGGGGTCATTGACGTCACAAATGCTCAGGACATTCCGGATGAGGAGTTGTTCGGACCACTGATGCAGGTTGTTCGGGTGGGTAGCTTTGATGAGGCTTTGGCCCGTGCCAACGCGACGAAATACGGTCTCTCAGGCGGCCTGGTAAGTGATGATGACGCTCTATGGGTGCGTGCGCATCAGGAGATGCGCGCAGGCATCCTGAACCGGAACCGCCCGACTGCAGGGGCCAGCGGTTCCATGCCATTTGGCGGGCCGGGCCTGTCAGGCAACTTCCGTCCCGGTGCTTACTATGCCGCAGACTATTGCGCCTGGCCGCAAGCCAGCCAGGTGTCTGACACCGCTGAGCGAATGTCTGCGCAAGGCTTTCCCAAATAGTCGAAGGAGATCGCATGACCTCAGCCCATGAAGTGAACTTCGATGGATTGATCGGCCCGTCGCACAATTATGGCGGATTGTCTGATGGCAATCTGGCAAGTTCCAATAATGCCGGGGATGTCTCCAATCCGCGTGAGGCGGCGCTTCAGGGGTTAGAGAAGATGCGCATGCTGATCGGGCACGGTATGGTTCAGGGTGTCCTGCCGCCGCTGCCTCGGCCCAATTTTGATTTGCTTGTGTCTGCTGGTTTTCACGGAAGTGATGCGCAAATCATTGAAGCCGCCGCCAAAACCGCGCCACGCTTGCTGAAGGCGGCTTACTCAGCTTCCAGCATGTGGACGGCCAATGCGGCCACGGTATCTCCATCGGCGGATACAGAGGATGGACGGCTGCACCTTACAACAGCCAATCTCTCCACAATGCTGCACCGCGCGCAGGAGCATCCGGATACGACAGCAAGTCTTGTCAGCATTTTTGCAAACGATGAGATGTTTGCGGTTCATGGCGCCTTACCCATGCATCCCGATTTCGCAGATGAAGGCGCTGCAAACCATGTGCGCCTGTGTGCGAGCCATGGCGCTCCGGGTGTCGAGTTGTTTGTGTATGGCCGCGATGCGGGGGAGAGCACTCTAGGGTTCCCCGCAAGGCAGACGCGGCTTGCTTCGGAATCCATTGCGCGATCTCATGGCTTGGAGCGGGTGGTCTTCGCCAGACAGTCCCGAGCTGCCATCGATGCGGGGGCGTTTCATAATGATGTGGTCAGCGTGGGCGCGCTGGACACAATGTTTTTTCATGAACTTGCCTTTGAAGATACGGACGAAACATTGAACAGTCTTCGCCGGCGCGCGGAGGGATTGTTCGATCTGAAGCCTGTTATGGTGCCTGCCAAGGATGTGCCGATAGAGGATGCCATCAAGGCTTATTTGTTCAATTCGCAACTTCTGGCGATGCCCGGCAAGGATCGCCTTGTGCTTGTTGCACCAATGGAGACCCAGGAAACAGAGTCCACACGTTCATTCTGTGAGCAGATGGTTTCGGGGAATGGGCCGATTGGGGATGTCATCTATGCCGATGTGCGCCAGTCCATGCGCAACGGAGGAGGGCCTGCCTGCCTACGGCTGCGTGTTGTAATGACCGAAGACGAGATTGATTCCTGCCATCAGGGTGTCCTTCTTGACGATGAAACCATTGATGATCTGCAGGATGTTGTGCGGCGCACCTACCGTGATCGGCTTTCTCCTACCGATCTGGCAGATCCCGAATTTGCCAATGAGTGCTGTCTTGCGCGGGAAGAGCTGTTGAAAGTCCTCGATCTGGAAGAACTCGCATGACCATACGGATTTACGACTATTGGAGGTCTTCAGCCTCTTACAGGCTCAGGATCGCTCTCAATCTGAAGCAAGCTGAATATGAAACCGTGCGGGTCAATATTGCGCCGGGCACGGATGAGCAATTCACGGAAGCCTATCGCAAAGCAAATCCTCAGATGCGGGTGCCGGCCATAGAGGTAGACGGTCGCGTTTGTGGTCAGTCCATGGCCATTATTGAGTGGCTGGATGAGACCCTGCCTGGGCCAGCACTGTTTCCGGAAGACGCGTGGGTCCGTTTACAGGCCCGTGCCTTCGCAGATACGATTGCGTGTGACATTCACCCTCTGAACAATCTTTCTGTTCTGAAGACATTGCGTGAAGCGTATGGTGCGGACGAAGATGCCATCAAAGCGTGGTATCAGGACTGGATTCGCAGGGGCTTTGATGCGCTGGAAGAGATTTCCCAGCCACTTCCCAGCAGTGGGTATCTGTTTGGCGATGCGCCGGGGATCGCGGAAATCACCTTGGTGCCTCAGCTCTACAATGCGCGCCGATACGATATGGATCTCTCGGCTTATCCGGCCTTGCTGGAAATCGAACGACGCTGTGCAACGCTTGAAGCTTTCACAGAGGCAAAGCCGAAGGCTCCAGCCGCTTAGTTATCTGTTTCACGATCGCGGCGTTCATCTGTCTCGCCGGGGCGGCGGATATCAACAATCTCGACTTCCTCAAAGTCGCCAAGCGGTTCAGCGCTTTTGGCAACATTCGCCTCAAGCCACTCAGGGAACTCTTCGATAGTGGTGCCGCCGGGAATGGTCTCACTTGTGATGATCCAGATACCTTTGCTCTTGTGAGCAGGCACGACGATCTGGCAATTTTGCTCATCTTTGAGGCGTTCCGGGCAGAAGGTGTTTTCAGACTCGGTATCGCCACTTGGATCGCCAGATGTGTTTTGAGCGGACTGAAGCGGCGGGATTCCGTCCTTGGCATCAGAGATGGCCAGGAAGCCGCCAAAACGGTCTCGAAGATCCGGGTCCTGCTCCAGCCGTGCGAGAATGGAAGGGGGGACGGGGCTATCCTGAACAATGATCAGTGCTCGGCCTAGATTGTCTGAGCGAAGATAAGTCTCGAAAGCGCGTGTAATGTCGTCATTACGGGCATTATCCCGGTAGAGCGGGGCGTAGACTTCGCCGATTTGCTCGAGGCGCGACTTCAGGGCTTGAGCCTGTTCTCTCGCTTTGCGCTCATTCTTTTCCAATTGCGGCTGGGTGCGGCCTTTGAGTGCTGCATCCTCGCTAATCACGAAGACATCAATGCCCCAACCATCAATCCATACGGCAGGGGGAGATTCGACTGGGAGGGCCGACCAGCTCGAATCTTCTGTATAGTTCAGCGGCTCCAGTTCCAGGTAGGGCGGGGGAGAGATGATATGGGTCCAGGCCCAGTATCCGCCGGCAATAGCCAATAGCGCCACAACAATGATGGGTAGCATCAAGCGTTTCATAGCTCTTCCTGATTTTTTGGCCTGCCGGGCCGTTTATCTCGCCTTCAGTCCGGAATAGCCGGGCTGGTCGACAGACAACTGTGAAATTGTGGTCGTTTTGAGGTGGCTTAGCAGACCAGGTGTGGTGAGAGAAATGTCACCGCTGCGGATCTGCTCGCAGAGTTTCTGGTTTAGGATAGCTGCGGACTGGCCGGGCTCTGCGCCGAGCAGGTCGGTCAGCCTCTGAGCCTCCTCCGATTCCGCTTCAGGGCGAATATCCATTTCCCTCAGTACTGTGGCCAGAACATTAGAGGCAACACGAGCATGGAAAGCCGCATGGCCTTTCAATGAGGGCATCGCCGTATTGTCGATAAAGGCTTTTACAGCTTCGATCATTTCTTTCTGGGAGGGAGCGTCATGCATGGGGTCAGGCCTTTCCTTCCAGCAAGTTCAAAAGATCAATCTCGGTTTCTGAGACGCGGCGACCGATGGCGGCACGTTCCACGCTTGGGTCTGCGCCAGAACGATAGGCCTCATACATGATCATGCACATGATGCCCCATTTCAGACTGCCCAGAATCTCCCACCAGTCGATCTCCTCGGCGGAGAAAGTCGGCCCTCCCGCATCTGCATAGGCTGACAGCAAGTCCCCGAGTTGGCCGAAGCCGCCGACGCGGTTTTCAGAGTGTCCAAAGCGCCATGAGTTGACGCACAGCCAGGCGATGTCTTCGCGTGCGTCTCCCAGATGGGCGAGTTCCCAATCCAGAACAGCGGCAAGTCCATCCTTGTCGACAATGAGGTTTCCAAGCCGGAAATCGCCATGCACCAGTACAGGTGCGGAGGAGGGTGGTGGATTCTCCCTTAGCCAGCTGATGGCGAGTTCGAAGACGGGCCGGGGCATGTCAAAGTTGCGATAGATATCTTCGTACTTGTCGAGTTGGGAGAGCCCCGGAGTTTCTGGCAGGTCAGGAAGCTCCGACACCGGGATTGCGTGGATACCTGCCAGAGCTTTTCCACATTGCGCTGTCAGCTTTTTCCTGGCGCCGTCATAGGCGTCATCTCGAAGGATCTTCCGGGCGATGGTTTCACCATGGATGCGATTCATCAGAAAGGCTTCGCCCATATCACTATCGGGTGCAAACACGCCTAGAACTTTCGGGGCGGGCACTGTGCCCGCTGCGCATTCCAGCAGTCGGGCTTCGACAGCGAGTCCAATGGCCTCCGAATTGCGCGCAGATTGTTGGAAACCGCCCGGTACACGGCGGAGAATCAGCTCATGCGTTTTACCGTCGGCGTGTATGTCTACAGCCCAGGTTTCCTGACTGGCACCGCCGGAAAGACGCGCTACATGCCCCAAAGAGCTCTCGGGGCCATAGAATTGCCCGGCCCATGCCGTTAAGGCCTTTTGAATCTGTTCTACATTACCCATCTTCGCCACAATTACGCGGAACAACATCTGGGCCAAGGCATAACCCAGAGTAAGCTAAGTAAATCTCGTTTGAGGAAAGTGAGACATGTCCAAACGTGACGATAAGGACGGCAGTATCCTGCAAGGTGAGAGACTCGGCAAGCCGAGCTTGTTTGCCTGGCTGCGCGGCCGTTTCTTTGCCGGAATGGTTATCGCGCTGCCTGTGGTGGTCACCTTCCTAATTCTTCAGTTCCTGATTGGTGAGATTGACCGCCGCGTTGTTCCGTTGCTGCCGGCAGCCCTGAAGCCAGAGACGTATCTCAACTATGCCGTTCCTGGTTTCGGCCTGATCGTACTCGTCCTGTTTCTTACCATATTGGGGGCAATCGCGACGAACCTAATTGGCCGATCGGTCATAAGTCTTGCGGACCGCATCCTGGGACGGCTGCCGATCATTCGCTCTGTATATTCCGCGTTCAAGCAGCTGGTTGAGGTCTTTGCCAACAGCAATACCGAGCAGTTCAGCGAGTGCGTTCTGATCGAATTTCCCAAGCCGGGCACATGGTGTCTCGGCTTCCTGTCCAGCCCAGCCCGGGGCGAGGTTCGCTCAACGCTGGGACCTGGCTTTATCGGCGTTTTTGTGCCGACGACGCCGAATCCAACCTCGGGCTTCCTTATGTATATTGAGGCCAGCGAAGTTGTGCGGCTCGACATGACGGTAGAGGAAGGCGCGAAGATGATCCTGTCAGCAGGCCTCGTCGTGCCCGAGCACCTGCCGAAGAAGAACGGGCCTGCGGCTCAGGCTGAAGCCGTGCAGGGATCGGAAGTTCCGCCGCCTAAGTCGGAGCCTGAATCTTCGGAGTGAGCAGCTCTCTGACAAGACGCAGAGACGAACCGCGCTCGCCGCTTAGTTCAGGGTCTTTGGAGACGACGGATTCTGCGTCCTTCAGGGCGGTCTCCAGTAGGCCCGCATGTCTGGCGAGATCGATGATTCTGTAATCCGTTGCGCCAGCCTGTTTGAGGCCCAGCATGTCGCCGGGGCCTCTCAGGCGGAAGTCGGCTTCCGCGATCTCAAAACCGTCTTCCGTCCGCCGAAGCGTATCGAGCCTGTCGCGCGCTATATCGCCCAGTGGCGGACGGTATAGCAGCAAGCAGTAGGAAGGACGGTCTCCACGACCTACGCGGCCGCGCAACTGGTGTAGCTGGGCGAGACCAAATCCCTCGGCGCGCTCAATGACCATGATGGTCGCCTCCGGCACATCAACGCCCACTTCGATCACAGTCGTTGCAACGAGGATTTTTGTGCGTCCCGCCCGGAAGTCTTCGAGCGCCGTATCCTTTTCGGCGGGCTTCATTCTGCCATGGACCAGTCCGACAGGAACGCGGAGCTGATCACTCAAAGCTGCATGCCGCCCGACCGCCGTGGAATCGTCATCGTCCACATCTACTTTCGGACACACCCAGAAGGCGCGTTCGCCCCTGCGTAGCGCTCTCCCGACGGCCTGCACCACTTCCTCAATCCGGGTATCTGGTACGGCGCGGGTTTCGACAGGAACGCGCCCGGCCGGCTTCTCATCCAGAATGGAGACATCGAGATCGCCATGCACCGCCTGCGCCAGTGTGCGAGGGATAGGTGTTGCACTCATGACCAGCATGTGCGGGCTCACAGCCTTACCCGCCAGTTTCATCCGATCCGCGACACCGAACCTGTGTTGCTCATCCACGATGACCAGCCCGAGGTTACGGAAGCTGACAGATTGCTGGAACAAGGCCTGTGTGCCAGCGACAATATCTATCGATCCGTCTGCCAGCCCCATCAGGATGCTTTCGCGGGCTGTAGACTTATCCCGCCCAGTCAGGGCCGCCACAGTGAACCCTAGCGGAGACAGCAGCTTGTCCATGGTCTCGTATTGCTGCCGGGCTAGGACTTCTGTTGGGGCCATGACGGCCGCCTGAAAGCCTGTGCTGGCCGCCTGTACGGCAGCCATAGCGCTGACGAGCGTCTTGCCCGCCCCAACGTCGCCCTGAAGCATCCGGCGCATTGGGCCCGTCTTGGACATGTCAGCGGAGATTTCAGCAAAGGCTCTCAGCTGCGCTCCGGTCGGTTTATAGGGTAATGACTGGCAAAGCGCCTCATGCGCGGTGCGATTGGCGGGAATGGCGGGAGACGACCTGCGTGCGCGGCTGGCGCGGGCAAGGGCGAAAGCGGATTCCCGGGCCAGCGCCTCGTCATAAGCAAGCCGCTCACGAGCCAGGGCGAACATGTCTTCATCATATTCACTCGGCGCGTGCAGATCATAAAGGGCCTGGCGGAAGGTGGGCCAATGCCGGCTCGTGATCAAGGCAGGGTCGGCCCATTCTGGCAGATCTTCCGGAACACTGGCCAGGGATTGCACCGCCAGGGAGTGGACGCGTTTGTTGGTCAGGCCGGCAGTCAGTCCATAGATCGGCTCGACTTCCGGCGGGCGATCTCCCTTGGCGGGGTCCATTATATAGTCGGGGTGCGTCATCTGGCGTTCGCCCTGATACTCTTCGATCATGCCAGAGACGATACGCTCCTTTCCAATCGGGAACTGGCCCTGCAGCCAGCGCCCATCAGCGCGAAAAAATGCGAGCGTCAGAAAGCCTGTCCCGTCAAAGAGCGTAATCTTGTGGGGGGACTTGTCGGAATAGGGGGCGTTATAGGCATGCACTTCACCTTTGACGGTGGCGACCTCTCCAATGACCGTATCCTCGATGGTCTCCTTCACGCGGCGGTCCACCCACTTCTCTGGGAGGTGTAGCAGCAGGTCCCATACGGTCTCGCCGCCTGTCAGCCGTTCGAGCACGGGCTTTAGTTTCGGCCCGACACCGGAAAGGCTGTCGAACTCGGCAAAGAGTGGAAAGAGTCGTTCATCCCGCATGCGGCGCAGACTAGGCGCGCTGCACTGGGTGCACAATCGTCGCTTTTTATCTCTGACAGGAAGGCTATATGGTGAAGTCATGCAGGACACACCCATCGACATACGCCGCCGCAAGCTCAATTTCCGCGCCTGGCGCAGAGGATTCCGTGAAATGGATCTTCTGATGGGCTCATTCGCGGATGAGCATCTTGAAGCCTATGAGGCGAAAGAACTCGATGAGTTCGAATCGCTACTCGGCGTTCCGGACTGGGAAGTGTATGCGTGGCTGATTGGTCAGACGCCTGTGCCTGACAATCATCGCGGCCCGGTGCTGGACCAACTGATCGCATTCCGTTACGCCGCACAGGGCGGTTGATTGAGCCGCATTTCCTATTTTTATCCATAGGTTCCGGTTCCAATGACCCCTGTTGATCTCCTGCAATCC
This sequence comes from Hyphomonas beringensis, assembly GCF_000682755.1. GTDB lineage: Bacteria > Pseudomonadota > Alphaproteobacteria > Caulobacterales > Hyphomonadaceae > Hyphomonas > Hyphomonas beringensis. Next base: position 127,080 of record NZ_AWFF01000076.1, on the reverse strand, counting down.
TTAAGCGGGCCCGCGGCGTTATCGGGGGCTCCATTTGGCGCTGATCTCATCGCCTTTGCCAAAGCGCTGGTTCAACGCGGCGGCGTCGGGGTATATGTCGCGCGGGATGACAAGACGGCTGCCACCGCGCGCCGGATTGCGCAATTTGCTCAGCCAAAGCTGGATCAGGTCGACCTTCCGAGTTGGGATACGCTGCCTTATGACCGCGTCAGTCCAACCGCTGGCGTGGCCGCGCGCCGTTGCGCGGCCTTGGCGCGGCTTTCCAGATATCAGCCGGATCAGGGCGCTTTGCTGGTAGTCACGACAGCCTCATCCCTTGTTCAGAGAGTTCCGCCACTTAGCGTACTGAAGCGCTCGTCCTTTGCTGTCGGCGTGGGACAGTCCGTCAATCAAAAGGATCTGACAGAGTATCTTGCGGTAAATGGATATCTCCGCGCCAGTACTGTGCGGGAACAGGGTGAGTTCGCCATTCGTGGCGGGATTATCGACATCTTCCCTCCGACCGCGCCTGAGCCTTACCGACTCGATTTCTTCGGCGACACGCTGGAGACGCTACGCACATTCGATACTGAAACGCAGCGCTCCACGGGGGATGCCAAGAGCGTCGCTTTTGCGCCGGTCAGCGAAATTCTGTTCGATGATGATGTGCTGGCCCGATTCCGTGAGAAATATCTCGCCGTGTTTGGTCCCCCGTCCGGGGATGCTGCATATGAAGCGGCCCGGGCCTCTATTCGTCGGCAAGGCGTCGAAGCATGGTTGCCACTTTTCCATGATCACATGGAAACTCTCTTCGATTACATCGGCGAAGCCCCGTTGATCGGTATGGGACACCTGGCGGGTGAAGCAGCTTCTGAGCGGCTGGCACAAGCTGAAGACTACCATGCGGCGCGTCTGGAAGCGGGTGGTGGGGATATTCGCCACGCTAAAGTGCTTCCGCCAGAGGAGCTCTACGTCACACCTAAAGAGTTGGAACAACGTCTTGCGAGCAATGCGACTGCGCGCTTCTACCCTGCAGAGCCAGGGGCAAATGCGTTCGACCTGCAAGGCCGTCCGGGGCGTGACTTCGCGCCAGAGAGACTGAACACCGATAGCAACATTTTCGAAGCCGCAATCGCGCATGCGAAAGCCCTGAACAGCTCAGGTCGCCCTGTTGCGTTCGCTGCCTGGTCAGGCGGGTCGGCAGACCGTCTGATCAATGTCATGGCAGACCATGGCCTGACCGACCTGGCGCTGGTGCATAGCCTCGAAGCGGCTAGTAAGACAGATTTCACTGTTGTTGAAATTCCAATCGAAGCCGGGTTCGAAACGCCGGATTTTGCCCTCATCTCTGAAGCCGATATTCTTGGAGACAGATTGGCCGCCCCGCGCCGGAAGCGGAAGTCTGCCAATTTCATTTCAGATGCTGCGACACTGAATGCTGGCGATCTCGTGGTCCATATCGATCATGGGGTCGGACGCTATATCGGCTTGAAGACGCTGGAAGTGACCGGCGCGCCACACGATTGTCTGCAGATCGAATATTCCGGTGGCGATACGATCTTCCTGCCGGTCGAGAATATCGACCTGGTGAGCCGCTATGGCTCGGAAGATGATGAAAGCCAACTGGACAAGCTGGGCGGTGCGGGCTGGCAGACACGCAAGGCCAAGGCCAAGAAGCGCATCCTGGAGATGGCGGCCGAGTTGATGCACATCGCCGCTGCGCGGGAGCTGAAGCGTGCGGAAGCCGTCAATGCGGGGCAGGGGCTCTACGAGGAATTCGCCGCGCGCTTTCCGTATGAAGAGACAGATGACCAGTTGAACGCCATCGAGGATGTTCTCAGCGACCTCGGTTCCGGCAGGCCCATGGACCGTCTTGTTTGTGGTGATGTTGGTTTCGGAAAAACCGAGGTTGCCCTGCGTGCGGCGTTCGTCGCGGCGATGAGCGGCAAGCAGGTCGCCGTTATTGCGCCTACAACATTGCTGGCGCGTCAGCACTACAAGACCTTTGCCGAAAGATTTGCCGGGTGGCCGCTCAATGTGCGTCCGCTGTCGCGTCTGGTCGGCCAGCGTGAAGCAGCAGAGACCCGCGACGGGCTGGCTAGTGGCAGCGTTGACGTTGTTGTCGGCACGCATGCCCTCCTTACCAAGACGATTGAATTCAAGCGTCTCGGCTTGTTGGTCGTCGATGAAGAACAGCGCTTTGGCGTTAAGCACAAGGAACGACTCAAGGAATTGAAGTCAGACGTTCACGTGCTGACTCTGTCGGCGACGCCCATTCCGCGCACACTTCAAATGGCGCTTACAGGCATTCGCGATCTGTCGATCATTGCGACGCCTCCGGTCGACCGACTCTCGGTCAGAACCTACATCACGGAAGAAGATACCGTGACACTGAGAGAAGCCCTGCTGCGCGAGAAATATCGCGGTGGACAGGCCTTCTTCGTGGCACCGCGTATTCAGGATCTGGACAAGCTGGAACGCTTCCTGTCGGACAATGTGCCGGAAGTCTCCTTCATTGTTGCGCACGGCCAGATGGCTGCCGGAGAGCTCGAAGACATCATGACTGCCTTTTATGAAGGTAAATATGATGTTCTGCTGTCGACCACGATTGTGGAAAGCGGTCTGGATATTCCTCGCGCCAACACGCTGATCATCCACCGGGCAGACATGTTCGGGCTTGCACAACTCTATCAGCTGCGCGGGCGTGTGGGGCGCTCGAAACTGCGCGCCTATGCTTATTTCACGACCCCCAAGGATAAGGTCATCACGGATAGCGCCGACCGTAGGCTGAAAATCCTGCAATCCCTCGATTCGCTTGGGGCCGGTTTCCAACTCGCCAGCCATGACCTGGATATGCGCGGCTCAGGTAATTTGCTGGGCGACCAGCAATCCGGCCACGTCAAGGAAGTCGGCGTGGAACTGTACCAGTCCATGCTTGAGGATGCCGTCAATGCCCTGAAGGCCGGTGCAAATGAGGACGAAGACTTCGCGGACGAATGGTCTCCGCAGATCAATATCGGCGCGGCCGTACTGATCCCGGAAAGCTATGTTGAAGACCTCAACATCAGACTGTCGCTGTATCGCCGCCTGTCAGAGATCTCGACGGCTCAGGAACGTGAAGCCTTTGCAGCTGAACTGATTGACCGTTTCGGTCCTCTTCCTGAAGAGACCAAGCAATTGCTGGAAGTCACAGCGATCAAGGTGCAATGCAAGGCCCTTGGCATCAGCAAGCTGGATGCCGGTGAGAAGGGGGCTGTGTTCGCGTTTCGCGATGACACGGTGCTTGATCCAGGCAAGCTGTTGGAGGTCGTCCGCAGCCGCCCATCCGCTTTGCGTATCCGTCCCGACTCAAAGCTTGTGCATTCCGGCCTTGGCGGCACACCTGAGCAGCGCCTGACACGTATACGGAGCTTCCTTAAAGAGCTGGAGGCCGCTGCCGGGCTCGTGCCCGTCTAGGCGACACGAAGTCGCTGGAATATGCCGGCGGCAGTGTTTGCCACCAATGTGCGCGCCGTATGGTATGTGCGCTTTTCCATGATGCGCCAGCCAATCTGTGCCGCAAGATGCGGTTCGTGTTCTTCAATCGATCGCAGGAAGCGTTCGCAGAGAGTCACTGCACCCCGATAGGGGGTTGCCGGCATGCTGATGGCAAACGAGTCCACTCCCAGAACGGCTGGCATGTCTGTATCGCGCAAGCTGTTTGACAGGATTTCAGCCAAGCGCTGGCGTTGTTTCAAATCAAAATGTCCGCCATCTGTATGTTTTACAATTAGCAGTGACAGGGGTTCGGCCCGCTGCGTAGAAACTTCAATCTGTTTTTCCAGATGTGCTTCGAAATATGGGCGGGCGTGAAGCCGTGTCTCAGAATCCATCACCTCGGCGGGATAATCCAGCGACACGTCAAACAAGTCCTGGGGAAGATATTTGCGACTGGTCACATCGATATGTTCCGCCAGCTGCTTCGCAGCGGCACCATGCTCCAGAATCTCTGAGGTCGAGGCAAGCATAATGCGCTCGGACTCATCCAGACTCTGCAGGGAATCGACCAGGGCAAAGAGTGGTACGTGGGAGAAAGCTGCTTCGCCAGAGGATATCCATTGTGCGAGACTGGCACGCCCCTTTGAGGCAGATCTGACATCAAACAGAACTGCCGAGAAGCGTCGATGCTTGATATAGTCGGTCGCCGTATGAACGCTGAGTGCCGCGGTGACAGATACACCACGCTCATTCAAGGCTGCCTGAAGGGCAAGAAAGCGTGTGGACCCGTCTCCCAGGTAGAGCAGGTCTGGAACAACCTCTAATGAAGAGGATGGAAATTCCACGCCAAATTCATAGGCCGTCTCGCGCCTCAAGTTCAGTTCCGTTGCCCGCGCGTTGCGGCGGGACATGGCCGTCAATCGCCCTCTCAATAGGGGGATGTCTTTGTCACGGTCTATTATGAGCGCATCGAAGAGCGTACGCCCTTCTGTATCTTCTCCGAGAATTACCAAAGGCCGAGAGACGTTTGAGCTGGAGAGAATCCGAAGACTTTCCGGGTCTGCGCTTTCCAGATCGACCAGAAGCGGTTCGGAACAGTTGCGCGCTATAGGCGTGCTAGCCCTGTAGGGTCGCATGCGACCCGACCGGAGCCGCGACTGGATCATTTCCAGTCTGGGGCTTTCTGCCGCCACTTCGATAGGGGGGTCCAGATAAGACAGGTCAGGCATAAAAGGCTAAACTCTCGTGGGGAGAAGGCGACGTTGCGGTACCCCTTCCTTTTGTGGGTGCGCCGCTTAATGATCTGCTAATCTCAAGATCAACAATGAGTAAGGGTAGGAAATATTATGGGCCAGGGACCTCTTAATGGTGTTCGCATTGTAGAGTTTGCCGGAATTGGGCCGGGCCCGTTTTGTGGCATGCTTCTGTCAGACCTTGGTGCAGATGTGATCCGCATAGATCGCCCAGGTGACGGTCGTCCGGGCCGTCCTGCTGACGTCATGGGGCGGGGGCGCCGTTCCATCGGGCTGAATCTCAAGGATCCAGCTGATGTCGAAGTCGCGCTGAAGCTTCTGGAGAAGGCTGACGGCCTGATCGAAGGCTACCGCCCGGGTGTCATGGAACGTAATGGGCTCGGGCCGGACGACGCGCTCAAGCGAAATCCAAAGCTTGTCTATGGCCGCATGACAGGCTGGGGCCAGCATGGCTCACTTTCTCACTCTGCTGGCCACGACCTCAACTATATCGCCATTACGGGCGCGCTTCATGCGATGGGGGAGGGAGATGGCCGCCCGCGTCCGCCCCTGAACCTCGTTGGCGATTATGGCGGCGGGGCGCTTTATCTCGCCATGGGCATGCTGGCAGGTATTCTGAACGTCAAGAATGGTGGTGAAGGCCAAGTGATTGACGTTGCAATGTCGGATGGTGCCGCGTCACTCGCAACGATGTTTTATGGAATGAAAGCTGCCGGCATCTGGACGGATGACCGGGAAGCGAACCTTCTGGATGGCGGGGCGCATTTCTATGACACGTACGAATGTTCAGACGGCAAGTGGGTATCGATAGGGTCCATCGAACCGCAATTCTACGCCATCCTGCGTGAGAAGGCCGGTCTGACCGATCCGGCTTTCGATGCCCAAATGGACAGGTCCAAATGGCCTGAGCTGAAGCAGAAGATCATGGATGTCATCAAAACGAAGACACGGGATGAATGGTGCGAGATCATGGAAGGCACAGACATCTGCTTCGCGCCGGTTCTCTCCATGTCCGAGGCCCCGACCTACAAGCACAATGCCGACCGCGAGACCTTTGTTGAAATCGAAGGCGTTATGCAGCCTGCGCCCGCACCAAGATTTTCTGCGACACCAGGCGCCATTCAGGGACGTCCGGCAGGTCTTGGCGAGCACACAGACGAGATCCTGAAGGACTGGGACGTGAGTCGGTAATGAGCGCTCTGCCGGGAACAACCGGTAGGCGCCGCATCTATCTGATGCGTCATGGATTTGTGGATTACACCTCCAAAGAGGTGCGCCAAACACGAGATCCATCCGTGGCGCATCTGACGGAGCAGGGGCAGGCGGAAGCCCGCTCTGCAGGCGTCGCTCTGTCGGAAGTCGAGTTTGACCTCGCAATCTGCTCAGGGCTGCGCCGGACGCGTCAAACCGCAGAAATTGTGCTGGCGGAGCATCCCAATGCCCCGGCGCTTGAAGAGGATGCGCGATTTGGGGAGCTTCGCTCTGGGCAGTACATAGACTTTAAATCAGCAGAACATCTGGCTGCGACCATGACCTTCACTTTTGAGGGGGCTGGAGAGCCTGACGCGACTTTCCTGCCTGGAGGTGAGAAATTTTCTGACGCCATGGTGCGCATCGAAGAAGGTTTGTACGCACTGCTGCACCGGCCTGACTGGGCCTGCGCCTTGGTGGTGGCGCATGAAGTGGTCAACCGCATGGTGCTGGCTTCAGTGATTGGTGCTCCACTTGGGGCATGCTCTGGCTTTGAGCAGGATACTGGATGCATCAACATCATCGACTTCGACCTGGTGCCGGACGCCGACGGCAAGGGCACCAGGGTAGAGCGCGGCGTGATAAAGGCCGTAAACCTGACACCGGCCAATTATCTCAAGAATGGTATGAATCTACGCAGTCTGGAGGCCATCTTCACGCGCGCTGAAGACTAAAAGGCTCTCAGCGAACATGAATGGCGTACAACACACCTGCGCGCACCCATTCAGATAGATCTGTTATTAATAATACCTGTTAGGCCCGAGCTTTAGGCAAATGCCTCGGGTTTTGGTCTAACGTCCTTCTTGCTGAACTTGGCCGCCCCAACGGGCGGCCATTTTTCTTGCGTCAGCGCTCACAAGGCTTAGGGTCCGGTTCAAAGACTGGAGAATATATTACAGATGATCAAACATCTCACCCTTGGCGCATCCATCCTTGCCCTCGCCGCATGCAGCCCGTCAGACCCTAAGTCTGACCCTGTCCCTGCGGCGGAACAAGCAGCGGTGGCGACGCCAGCGGAAATTCACGAGCGATTGATTGTGCTCGATTCGCACCTGGACACGCCCGCAAATTTCTCAAAGCCTGATTTCGATATCATGGCCGACAACCCCTCCAAGCTGGGGCAGGTGCAGGTAGATCTGCCGAAAATGAAGCGCGGTGGCCTGGATGGGGGCTTTTGGGTGATCTTCACACCTCAGGGGCCGCTCGATGCAGCCTCGTACGAGGCTGCCAAGAATGCCGCCCTGCACCGCTCCGACGAGATCATCCAGATGGTCGAATCGCATCCTGATAATTTCGAGTTGGCTTATACGGCTGATGATGCGGCGCGCATTGTCGGCGATGGCAAGCGCGTTGTGTATCAGTCCATAGAGAATAGCTATCCACTCGGCACCGACATCTCAATGTTGCAGACCTTTTACGACAAGGGCGTACGTCTGATTGGGCCGGTCCATTTCCGTGACAACCAGTTCGCTGACAGCTCAACCGATTTGGAAGCCAATGACTATGGCGGTTTGTCCCCTCTGGGCGAAGAGCTGATTCGGGAAGCGAATCGCCTGGGCATGATGATTGATGGCTCTCACGCAGCTGATTCGACCGTGGAAGACATCATGGCCATCTCGACGACGCCGATCTTCCTGTCACACACGGGCGTGCGTGCCCTCTATGACCACCCGCGTAACGTGACGGATGAGCTGCTCAAGAAGGTCGCTGATGATGGCGGCGTTATCCAGATTAACGCCTATGGGTCCTATATCGATGATTTGGAGCCAACGCCGGAACGTAAAGCGGCCATCGAAGCCATCCAAGAGGAATATGCCGAGGCAATGAAGGAAGGTCTGACAGATGAGCAGATGGCCGAATTCCGCGAGCGCTATGAGGCGATTGACGCTGAATTCCCACCGCCAATGTCTACTTTTGACGTGTTCATGGATCAGATGCTGTATGCCCTGAAACTGGTTGGACCAGACCATGTCGGCATGGGGGCCGACTGGGATGGTGGTGGCGGCGTTGAGGGCATGGAGGATGTTTCTTTCCTGCCGAAGGTAACGGCGCGCCTTCTGGAAGAGGGCTATACTGAAGAGGATCTTGAGAAGATCTGGAGCGGAAACATGCTGCGTGTTATGCGTGAGGTTGAAGCCGCCAAGGAGCAGTGATCACAACAGGGCGCTGAAGAAATTCGGTGCCCAATGAGGTTGATGCCTTGCAAACCCTTTTCGGTCTCTGTATGAGGCCCCTTTCCAATTCACGCGCATTTTCGCGCCAAACCACCGGATACCTGTCATGGCAGTCCCCAAGAGTAAAAAGTCGAAGTCTCGCCGTGGCATGCGCCGCGCCCACGACCGTCTCGACATGAACACATACATTGAAGACGCAGACTCCGGTGAGCTGCGTCGCCCGCACCATGTCGATCTGAAGACCGGCATGTACCGCGGCCGCCAGGTCCTTGAACCGCGCGACGATATCTAAATTGCCCGCTGTTGCGCTTTTGCGCTGACAGCCTTAAGGGTTCGAGCGCCTCCTGCCACGCAGGGGGCGCTTTTTCATATGTACTTACAAAGGGAACAGTCACCCATGAGCGAGATCATCGACATTCATGCCCGGGAAATACTCGATAGCCGGGGCAATCCGACTGTTGAAGTGGATGTGACGCTGGAAGACGGTTCTGTTGGCCGCGCAGCCGTGCCATCAGGTGCGTCTACGGGCGCCTATGAGGCACATGAGCAGCGCGATGGCGACACGTCACGCTATTTGGGGAAGGGTGTCCTGAAAGCGGTTGATGCCGTGAATGGCGAGATTTTCAATGAGCTGGCAGGTCTGGATGCCACCGAGCAGCGCATGATTGACATGCTGATGATCGACTTGGACGGCACCGAGAACAAATCCCGTCTGGGAGCAAACGCTATTCTGGGCGTGTCCATGGCAATGGCCAAAGCGGCTGCTGAAAGCTCCGCCATGCCGCTCTACCGTTATATTGGTGGGCCCAATGCCCGCGTTCTGCCGACGCCCATGATGAACATCATCAATGGTGGCGCACATGCGGACAACCCGATCGATATTCAGGAATTCATGGTCATGCCGGTTAGCGCCGAAAGCATGTCCGACGCGATTCGCATGGGGGCTGAAGTCTTCCACGCTCTTAAGAAGACGCTGCATGATGCCGGTCACAACACCAATGTGGGTGATGAAGGCGGTTTTGCACCGAATCTGGCCTCAACAGATGAGGCGATTGGCTTCATCATGAAGTCCATTGAGAAAGCCGGTTACAAGCCTGGCGAAGATATTGCCCTGGCTCTGGATGCTGCCTCGACTGAGTTCTACAAGAACGGCAAGTATGAGCTGGCTGGCGAAGGCAAATCCCTCGGGTCCGATGAATTTGCGGCTTATCTGGCCGATCTTTGCAGCCGCTACCCCATTATCTCTGTCGAAGACGGCATGGCTGAAGATGACTGGGACGGCTGGGTGGCGCTGACAGAGGCCATTGGCGACCGCGTTCAGCTGGTAGGTGACGATTTGTTCGTCACCAATCCTGATCGCCTGTCCATCGGCCTGCAAAAAGGCGCCGCGAACTCCATCCTGGTGAAAGTGAATCAGATCGGTACGCTTTCTGAGACGCTGGATGCTGTGGAGCTTGCGCATCTGCATGGCTATACGGCTGTCATGTCCCACCGGTCTGGTGAGACAGAAGATTCGACGATTGCTGATCTCGCTGTGGCCACGAATTGCGGCCAGATCAAAACGGGGTCTCTGTCCCGTTCAGACCGCATCGCGAAGTACAACCAGCTGATTCGGATCGAAGAAGAGCTGGGCCCGATTGGCATTTATGCGGGCCGCTCACGCATCAACGCTGAGTAAAAACTATATCAGACCGTGACGGCCTTTGTGCGCTGTCACGGTCTCTTAACCATAGCTGTATTAGCTATTAGGTATGAAATCGCGATTCGGGGCCGCTGGCCTTTCTCTTCTTGTGCTCTACTTTGCTTACCACGCCTTTGCGGGGGAGAAGGGGCTTGGCCGTTGGTCAGATGCCCAGATAGACTTGGAAGACCGCAAGGCGGAACTGGCCCGGATCGAGACGGAAATTACCCGCCTTCAGACGGATATCCGTCGCCTTACCCCAGGCTCTGTCGACCCGGATTTTGTAGAGGCAATGGCTCGCGAAAAGCTTGCATTCGTCTACCCGAATGAGGTCGTTTTGCTCACGTCTGAACGCACCTCTGCAAATTGACATAGTTGATCTGACTTGTCGTTGCGTATCTGCGCCTACATAAGTCGGTAAAGGGATGGAGCGATTTATGGCGACAAAGTCTAAGAGTACCAAAAAAGCACCCTCTAAGGCCAGCAAGGCCGAGATGCTGAAATACTACCGCGACATGCTGCTGATCCGGCGTTTCGAAGAGAAAGCTGGACAACTTTACGGCATGGGGAAGATCGCGGGCTTCTGCCACCTTTATATCGGGCAGGAAGCCGTTGTGACGGGTATGCAGTCCTGTCTCAAAGAGGGCGATCAGATCATCACCGGCTACCGCGACCACGGCCACATGCTGGCGTGTGACATGGAACCTAAGGGCGTCATGGCGGAACTGACAGGACGTTCTGGCGGCTATTCCAAAGGGAAGGGCGGCTCAATGCACATGTTCTCCAAGGAAAAGAATTTCTATGGGGGCCATGGGATTGTGGGCGCCCAAGTGCCCATTGGTACGGGTCTTGGATTCGCGAACAAGTATCGCGGTACGGACAACGTTGCCGTCGCTTATTTCGGGGATGGCGCCGCAAACCAGGGCCAGGTTTACGAGGCCTTCAATATGGCCTCCCTCTGGGATCTGCCTGTCGTCTACGTGATCGAGAATAACATGTACGCAATGGGCACAAGCGTTGCCCGACATGCTTCTGAGACCGAACTTTTCAAGCGCGGCATCTCCTTCGAAATCGAAGGTGAGGAAGTCGACGGCATGGATGTTCTGGCTGTCCGCGAAGCAGGTGAGAAGGCCGTGAAGTATGCCCGCTCCGGCAAGGGGCCATACATTCTCGAAATGAAGACCTACCGCTATCGCGGTCACTCCATGTCCGATCCGGCGAAATATCGTAAACGCGAGGAAGTTGATGATATTCGCTCCCATCACGACCCGATCGAAGGCCTGAAAGGCCAGATTCTTGAGCATGGCCACGCCACAGAAGACGAACTCAAGGACATCGACAAAGAGATCAAGGCTATTGTGAAGGACGCTGCGGACTTCTCGCTTGAGAGCCCGGAGCCTGATCCTTCCGAACTCTGGACGGATGTCCTCAAAGACGTAGAGGTCGCCTGATGCCTCTGGAACAAACGTCGCGTCTGATAGTCATTCTGTTTTCCGGAGCCAATTAATGTCCGTTGATATTCTTATGCCCGCCCTGTCTCCGACCATGGAAGAGGGCACTCTGTCCAAATGGCTCAAAAAGGAAGGGGACACGATCTCTTCCGGTGATGTCATTGCTGAAATTGAAACCGACAAGGCCACGATGGAAGTTGAGGCCGTCGATGAAGGCACCCTCGCCAAGATACTTGTTGCGGAAGGAACCGAAGGCGTGAAGGTCAATGCCGTGATCGCCGTGCTGGCGGAAGAGGGCGAAGACGCCGATTCCGTCGAAGCGAAAGGCGATGCGGCGAGCGCTGATGCCAAAGAAGACACTTCTTCTTCCGACAAGGAAGAGGCTGCTAGTGATTCAGCAGACAAGGCCGATGAGGCTGAAGCGCCCAAGGCAAAAGTGCTAAACGATCCGAGCATTCCGGAAGGAACCTCTTTCACAGATACGACCGTTCGTGACGCCCTTCGTGATGCGATGGCAGAAGAGATGCGCCGCGACGAAGCGGTCTTTGTCATGGGCGAGGAGGTTGCCGAATACCAGGGCGCCTACAAGGTGACCCGTGAACTGCTTCAGGAGTTTGGCTCGAAGCGCGTCGTTGATACGCCGATTACAGAGCATGGTTTTGCAGGTCTTGGTGTCGGCGCTGCTTTTGCGGGCCTCAAGCCAATTGTGGAGTTCATGACCTTCAACTTCGCCATGCAGGCGATTGACCAGATCATCAACTCGGCAGGCAAGACGCTGTACATGTCTGGTGGTCAGATGGGCTGTCCGATTGTGTTCCGCGGCCCGAATGGCGCAGCGTCCCGCGTAGGCGCTCAGCACAGCCAGGACTATGCTGCGTGGTATGGTCACGTCCCGGGCCTGAAAGTCGTCGCGCCTTATGATGCGGCTGATGCCAAGGGCCTGCTGAAAGCAGCGATCCGCGATCCGAACCCTGTTGTGTTCCTTGAGCATGAGCTTCTCTACGGGAACAGCTTCCCCGTTCCTGATCTTGATGACCATGTCTTGCCGATCGGCAAGGCAGCTATCAAACGTGAAGGCACTGATGTTACTTTGGTTGCACATTCGCGCATGGTTGGCTTTGCGCTGGAAGCGGCCAATATTCTGGCAGAGCAGGGGATCGATGCTGAAGTAATCGATCTGCGAACCATTCGCCCGCTGGACACCGACACAGTGGTCGAAAGCGTGAAGAAAACGAACCGCATCGTTTGCTGTGAGGAAGGCTGGCGCTTCTTTGGTGTTGGCGCTGAGATCGCCGCGACGGTGACTGCAGAAGCCTTCGACTATCTCGACGCCCCGCCGGCCCGCGTACACCAGAAAGATGTGCCGCTGCCATACGCTGCCAACCTCGAAGCCATGAGCCTTCCGGATGCTGACGACATTGTCGCCGCCGCCCGCAAGGTTTGCTACGTGGACTAGGAGACAGACATGCCGATCAATATCACCATGCCCGCCCTATCTCCCACGATGGAAGAGGGCACTCTGTCGAAATGGCTCGTAAAGGAAGGTGACACGATCTCTTCCGGTGATGTCATCGCGGAAATCGAAACCGACAAGGCGACGATGGAAGTCGAGGCTGTCGACGAAGGCACTATGGCGAAGATCCTTGTTGAGGCCGGGACTGAAGGCGTCAAGGTCAATGAAGTGATCGCGTTGCTCGCGGAAGAGGGCGAAGATGCCTCCTCGATTGAGGCACCCGCTAAGACAGACGCGCCAAAGAAAGAAGAGCCCAAAAAGGAAGACGCCAAGGCAGAGAAACCTGCCGAGGAGTCAAAGCCCAAAGAAAAGAAGCAAGAGTCGTCCAAGTCCGAAGCACCTTCCGGCACCAAGCAACTCGCCTCTACACCTCTTCCATCTGCGAACACGGATAATGGTCGCATCAAAGCCAGTCCGCTGGCTCGGCGCATCGCTGATATGAAGGGGATTGACCTCAAAAGTCTTGAGGGGACCGGCCCACGCGGTCGCATTATCAAACGTGATGTCGAGAGCGCCAAACCTGCCGCATCGAAATCCTCCGGGACGACGGCTCAGCCAGATGGCCTGATCCTGCCGCAAGTGCTTGATGACCGTGTCTATGCTCCGGATACATATGAGCTTGTGCCGCTGGATGGCATGCGCAAGACCGTGGCCAAGCGCCTGACGACCAGCTTCATGCAGGTGCCGCACTTCCCGCTGAATGTGGATATTGAACTCGACAAACTGCTCAGCAGTCGGGCGGCGATTAATGCCGCCGCCAAGGACGGCATAAAAATCTCTGTGAATGACATGCTGATCAAGGCCGCTGCCTTGGCTCTAAAAGCTGAGCCGGATTGCAACGCGTCCTATACAGATGATGGCATTGCATATCACAAGCATGCGAATGTCTCTGTCGCCGTGGCTATTGATGGCGGCCTGATTACGCCTGTTGTGTTCAAGGCGGAAACCAAAGGTCTCGCCGAGATTTCTGAAGAGATGAAAGATCTTGCCAGCCGTGCACGCGATCGCAAGCTGAAACCGCAGGAATATACGGGCGGCACATTCAGCATCTCCAATCTCGGCATGTTCGGCATCAAGAACTTCGCCTCCATTATCAATCCGCCCGAGGGCATGATCCTGTCTGTCGGGGCAGGGGAGAAACGCGCTGTGGTTGATGACAAGGGCGGCATCGCAGCCCGTACTATCATGACCGTTACCCTCACCTGTGATCACCGCGTCATTGGCGGGGCGGAAGGCGCGAAATGGCTGCAGGCCTTCAAACGCTATGTCGAAACGCCGGAGGCGATGCTGCTTTGATCCGGAGCGTGCCCGCTGCATTGATGTGCCTGCTGGCAGTTGCAAACTGCCGGCAGGATATATCAGGGACACAATCCTCCGCAGGGATCAACGAAACGGAAGTTCGCCTCATCGCGAATGACCTCGCCATCGAAAGAGGCATGAATTTACTTTGCGAAGCCAGCGGTGATGACAATCTCAGCACCTTCATGGAAGAGCTACGCCATAGCGGGATTTCCAAAGAAGTGAGAGAGAGCATCGCGGCTGACAGCGTCACGATGATGAACAAGATCAGTACTGAGGAACCGGAATATATCTGCACACCGGAAATGTTCGAAGGTTCATCCATTCGGGTCGCCGAGGCCCAAAAGAAATGGGACGAGATGAGAGGAATTACTCAATGAGCAACCAATACGACCTCATCGTTATCGGCTCCGGCCCCGGTGGTTACGTCGCCGCGATCCGCGCAACCCAGCTAGGCATGAAGACGGCCATAGTCGAGCGGGAAAGCCTTGGCGGCATTTGCCTGAACTGGGGCTGCATCCCGACAAAGGCACTTCTGCGATCTGCAGAAGTTCTGCATCTTGCGAACCATGCCAAGGATTTTGGCCTGAAGATCGACAAGGCCGATTTTGATCTGGATGCTGTGGTGAAGCGCTCGCGCGGTGTAGCCAACCAGTTGTCTACCGGTGTGAAGTTCCTGATGAAGAAGAACAAGATCGATGTCATCGAAGGCACGGCCCGTCTCGAAAAGGGCACGCCTGCGCCGAAGGTCATAGTCAAAGGCAAGGACGACAAGGAAACGAGCTATCAGTCAAAGCATGTGATGCTGGCCACTGGCGCTCGCGCGCGCGATATTCCTCAGGCTGGCCTTGTTGCCGACAAGAAGCTGATCTGGACCTACCGCGAAGCGATGACCCCGGACGTTATGCCCAAGCGCCTACTTGTCATCGGCTCAGGCGCCATCGGCATTGAATTCGCCAGCTTCTATCATGAACTTGGCGCAGAGGTGACTGTGGCCGAGGTCATGGATCGTATCCTGCCAGTTGAGGACGAAGAGATTTCGAAACTCGCCGAAAAGGATTTCAAGAAACAAGGCCTGAACATTGTAACGGGTGCGAAGGTCGAAAACCTGAAGGCCGGCAAGAATACGGTGACAGCCGAGATCACCGATAAATCCGGTAAGAAGGAAAAGAAGGAATTCGACCGCGCGATCCTCGCTGTGGGGATTGTTGGAAATGTCGAAAATCTCGGCTTGGAAGACCTGGGCGTCAAATTCGAGAAGACGCATGTCACCGTCGACAATTTTGGACGCACAGGTGTCAAAGGCCTTTACGCCATTGGCGATTTGACCGGCCCGCCATGGCTCGCGCACAAGGCATCTCATGAAGGCGTGGTCTGCGTGGAAGGCATTGCAGGTGCAGAGCACGCTGAGCCGTTTGACCCATGGAATGTTCCGGGTTGCACCTATTCCCATCCGCAGGTCGCCAGCGTCGGCCTCACCGAAAAGGTCGCTAAGGAGAAAGGCTACGACATCAAGGTTGGCCGTTTTCCTTTCATCGGCAACGGCAAGGCGATTGCTATGGGCGCCAGCGAAGGCCTCGTTAAAACCATCTTTGACAAGAAGACCGGCGAATTGCTGGGGGCGCACATGATCGGAGCTGAGGTAACTGAACTGATCCAGGGCTATGTCATCGCGCGTCAGGGTGAACTGACAGAGCAGGATCTCATACACACGATCTTCCCGCACCCAACCATTTCTGAAACGATGCATGAATCGGTTCTTGATGCCGAAGGACGCGTCATACACGTCTGATACCTGTCCTGAGACATAGCCATAAGGGGAAACAGTGCGCCTGAAACTGCCAATCGGTCCGGGCGCACTCGTGGCAGCCGCCTTTATCGGCCCGGGTACAGTGACGGTGTGCACCGTGGCAGGCGCAAGCTTTGGCTATGCGCTCATCTGGACACTCGTCTTCGCGACCCTTGCGACCATCATACTACAGGAGATGTCGGCGCGACTGGGGCTTGCCGCCGGAATGGGGCTAGGCGCTGCGCTCGTGCATCCATCGAATGGAATGGTCTTTCGCTCGATCGCCATCCTGCTAAGCGTGTCGGCACTTGCGGTCGGCAATGCTGCCTATGAAGCCGGAAACCTTGCAGGCGGTGCGCTTGGTATTCAAGCCATCACCGGGGACTCTGAAACATCCAGATATTTCGTGGTCATGGGACTCAGTCTTCTGGCCGGCCTGCTCCTCTATTTCGGAAAGTACGGGCATATCGAGAAGCTTCTCATTGGCCTTGTTATTCTGATGAGCCTCGCCTTCGCCGGAAGTGTCTTCATAACGCGGCCAGATGTAGGTGACTTGCTGGCAGGTCTGAAGCCAGGCATTCCCGAGACCGGGCTCTTCACGGCCGTTGCGCTGATTGGTACGACAATCGTGCCATATAATCTTTTCCTGCACTCGTCTTCAGTAAGAGAGAAATGGCCTGGCGACACAGACGCCGCTATGAGGGAAGCCCGAAGAGATACCGGATTATCTATTGGACTGGGCGGCCTGATCTCCATCCTTGTGCTGACCACCGCTGCAGCAAGCCTGTACGGTACTGAGCAGACAATCAACTCGGCCAGCGATATGGCGATTGCCATTGAACCTGCATATGGCCCGGTCGCGCGCTATCTGGTTGGCGCAGGATTATTTGCGGCGGGGCTCTCGTCTTCTATCACGGCACCTTTGGCCACTGCCTACGCCATGAGCGAAATCATGAAATGGAAGCGCAATGGACGAGGCTTCCGTCTCATTGCCCTTGCCGTATTATTGATTGGGACTTTGGTGGCGCTCTCAGGCATCAGGCCCGTCAGTGTCATCATGTTTGCCCAGATCGCAAATGGCCTCCTCCTTCCAGTCCTGGCGAGCTTCCTTTTGATCCTGATGAACCGAAAGGCATTACTGGGGGCACATACCAATAGTCTTCCAGCCAATCTGATTGGCGTGTCGGTCGTGATAATATGTTTCGGCCTTGGCTTGAGACTGGTGCTGCGCGCCTTAAATGTCTGGCCATGACCCGCACAATCTGCCTCAACGCTGATATTGGAGAATTGCCTGGGCAGAACGGCCGCGCGATGGACCGCGCCATTCTGGATGTTGTCAGCCGCTGCAACATCGCGTGTGGCGGCCATGCAGGTGATGAAACCAGCATGAGCCAGACACTCAAGGCGGCCAAGGCTCGCAATGTCATCGCTGGCGCGCACCCGTCTTATCCCGACCAGGAGAATTTCGGACGTGTCAGCATGTCCATGTCATCAGAGGACTTGAAAGACACTCTGCGCCAGCAAGTGCGGACATTTCTGAGCATTGCGCGGGATATCGGTGCGCCCGTTGAACATCTCAAACCTCATGGCGCACTTTATAATGACGCCGCGCGTGATGCAGGCCTTGCTTCCATAGTCGCGGCTGTGGCGCGCGAAGCGCGGCTGAAGGTGTTGGTGGGACCTCCGGACAGCGAGCTTTCTCGTGCCGCCGCAGAGTTCCGGTTGAGCTATCTTCCAGAAGGGTTTGCGGACCGCCGCTATCAGGTGGATGGAAGCCTGATGCCGCGCTCTGAGGCGGGCGCCGTGCTTAGCGATATCAAGGACCAGATTAGTCAGGTTATGGAGTTTGTCGATAATGGCTCTGTCCAAGTAGCGACGGGAGAACGGGTCCAGCTTAAAGTGCGCACTATCTGCCTTCATGGTGACACTCCAGGCGCTATACAAAGCGCGCTGACATTGCGTGCTGCCTTGCATGCCCACGATATAGAGATTGAAACCCCCGCCTTATGACCGCTCAGAAAATCATTGCGTGCGGCGATGATGCCTACAGGCTGATCCCGTCAGATAATCATCAGCGACATTCGATTGCGGAAGCGCTCCGCAGTAGTGACGTTTGGGATGAAGTGGTCGTCGGGCGAGAGAGCGTGACCGTCCAATATGATCCATGCGAAACGCCGCCAGAGGTGGCCAGGACGCATATCCTCAGCGCTATGGACCAAGCGGACCTTGCGCAGCAAGAGATCGGCAGCTCCATTACTTTACGTATGCGGATTGATGAAAAGAGCGCGCCAGAACTCGCCGCCTGTGCAAAAGCCAATGGTCTGCCCGTGGACGCATTCCTTGATCGGATTACCCGGTCTGACCTTATAGTGGACATGCTGGGCTTTGCGCCGGGCTTTGCATATGTCTCTGGCGTTGATGACACTCTCGCCGGGCAAAGACTTGAGCATCCTCGCCAGCTAACACATGCAGGATCAGTCGGCTTCATTCAGGGCTTCTTGGGGATTTACGCCTTGGATGGTCCAGGGGGCTGGCCCGTTATAGGCCGGATATCAGAGCGCCTGTTTGACAAGACCTCGCAGGATCCGGTTCTGCTCGCGCCTGGCACGCGTATAAAACTGGAAGTGTCGCAATGAGCCTTGAAATCCTGCAAGCTGGTCCGCAAAGCACGCTTCAGGCGACGTCCAGAAACGGAATGCGCCATATCGGCATTCCGGCCTCTGGCGCGGCTGATCCGCTGTCCCACGCGCTGGGCGCGCGACTTGTCGGGAATGATACCAGCTGTGCGTCTATCGAAATCACGTATGGACCTTTTGAAGCCACTTTTCGCTGTAATGCCCGCATCAGCCTGACAGGCGCCATTTCAGAGGCGAGTGTTTCTGACCAGCCTGTTGCATTTCATGAGACGCTGACAGTCGGTACGGGTCAAACCTTGAAGCTCGGTCATCCTACAGCCGGATTGCGAACCTATGTGTCTGTGGCCGGAGGTTTCGAAGGAGAAGTATTCGCCTCCAGTCCGTCTACATATCTTCCAGCGCATCTCGGCGGGGTTGATGGTCGGGCTCTGAAGCAGGGGGATATGCTGGCGATAAGCGAAGCGAGCGCCAAAGGGGCAGACGAGATGCTCAAAACGCCGTCTGAGTTACGTTTGCCGTTTACGAATGCCTTTGCTTTGCGTGCAACGCCCGGCCCAGACCTGCCTGAGAATGAGATCGAGATCTGGGAACAGAATTTTTCGGCCACACGACGGGCCAGTCGTATTGGTATCGAACTCGACGGTAATTTTCCTGCGATTGAGTCAAACCGCAATTTGCCCAGTGCCGGCATTTTCCCGGGCGCCTTGCAATTGCCGCCACAGGGAAGGGGGTTCCTCTTGCTTCCTGACTGTCAGACAACCGGCGGCTATCCGCACATCCTGCAGGTCAACCGCTCTGACCGGCACCTGATGGGCCAGATCAGACCTGGCGACTCCGTCATGTTCCTGAAGAGGGCCCCAGCTGAAGCGGCCGTGGACCAGAAAGAGAAGCAGGAACTCCTGTCGAGCTGGATGCCGGAGTTCAGGCTTTAAGAGGCGGAATAGGGGTAAACGAACTCTTACTCTGACGGCACACCTACGACACCACGGCAGCCAGTAGATCAACGCGTGAGCCGTATGCGGAAGGAAGCGGTATCTGAGCAGCGCCAAAGCACAGACGTTCAGCTTAGTATACGGGCCCGAAAGTTTTGATCTGCGAGTCGCATAATCAACATTATGGGAAATAATGTTTCATACTTATATAGTGAATTCAAGGCTTAAGCCGTCAAATCCCGGAATGACGCCTCCGGGTAATTCCCGCTCCAGCGTCCTGTAATCCAGGTCCACGTGCATATTCGTTAGTACAGCCAGCCTTGGATTGATCTCGCGGATCCATTCAAGCGCCTGATCCAGATTGGCGTGCGATGGATGCTCTGTGTAGCGTAGCGCATCGATGATGAATGTATCGACACCCTTGAGGGCTTCCAGGCTCTCCTGAGGCAGGCCGTTCAAATCATTGCAATAGGCGAGATTGCCGATCCGAAAACCCATGCAGCGGATGCGGCCGTGCTCCATGTCGATGGGGAGAACATCAAAGCCGCCAGCTGCACCACTAACGGTAACAGACTGGAGAGGCTCCAGATCATCCTGAAGGTCCAGAATCGCCGGGTAGCCGCCCTTCCCCTCAAAACAATATGCGAACCGCTTGGTCAGTGTGCTGCGCGCTTCTGCGCTCATATAGGTCGGAATGGGTTTCCGCATCTTAATAAATAGCGGCCGGACATCATCGATGCCGTGGCTCTGGTCCGCATGGTCGTGTGTGTAAAGGATCGCGTCGAGATGCCCAATCTGGGCGTCCAGAAGTTGCTGGCGCAGGTCCGGCGACGTGTCGATCAGGACATTCGTTACATTGCCCGCATCGTCAAAGCGCTGCACCATGGCTGAGCAGCGTGTTCGCCGATTGCGTGGGTCCGCCGGGTCACACGCGCCCCAATCGCCCCCAACCCGTGGCACACCGCCAGAAGAGCCGGTGCCGAGCAAAGTGAACACATTCCTGGTCATTTTGCGCGAACCTTGGAGAACAGTCGCTGAGCGTTCTCGTCTGTCATGGCGATGACCTCATCAACCGGTATGTCCTTCAAGGTCGCCAGCGCTTCTGCGACGTGGCGCAGATATGAAGGCTCGTTGCGCCGGCCCCGCATCGGCACAGGCGCCAGATACGGGCAATCGGTTTCCAGGATGATGCGCTCCATCGGCACTTCGGCGATGACGGCTCGAACCTCGCGCGCGCTCTTGAATGACAGGATGCCCGATACAGAGACAAACCCACCGAGCGCCAGGCCTCGCTGCGCAAGTCGCAAGCCGCCCGTATAGCAATGCAACAGAGGCACGAACTCACCGCGCGCGAATTCTTCTTCCAGTATGTCGCCCATCATATCGTCGGCTTCACGTGTGTGCAGGATGAGCGGCAGATCGGTCTGCCGCGCCGCCTCAATATGGGTTTTCAGACTTTTGACTTGGGCATCTTCCGGGCTGTAGCCATAATGGAAGTCCAGTCCGGTTTCTCCGATCGCCACAACTTTCGCGCTCTTTGCGCCCTCGACCAGCGCGTCGACCGTCAAATCAGTGAAGTCCTTGCTATGGTGTGGATGGACGCCAATGGAGCACCAGATATCCGGCTGCGCCTCTGCGATCCGCAGGACAGCCGGAAAGTTGTCGAGGCGGTCACAGATCGCCAACATGCGCTGGACACCGCTTTCGCGGGCGCGCGCAAGCACGTCTTGCAAGTCTTCCTCGTAGGGCTCGCCGTGCAGATTTACGTGGGTATCAAACATGTCTGCGACTTAGTGCGTTCTGGCGACGCCATAAAGGCCGGCAATCAGCTTGGACGCGGTCTGTGCTGCATCCATCTTCAATTCACGGGCCTGACCGGAGAGCCGTGACGTCTCAAGCCACACTTTTGCGGCATGGGCATCCGTCTCTGCGCGATCGGCCAGCCATGCCAGAATCTCTTCCAGGAAAGCCTGCAAAGCCGTCTCATCCTGACTGGCAGACTGCATGGCATCTGTAACCAGCGCATCATTGGGTTTCGGCAAGCTGCGTAGTAGAGCCCGTGCGGCATTTGCGGAGGCCAGTCCGGACGGCGTGGAAAGCCTGACGCCGAGACCTGGTCGGCCTTTTGCGAGAGATACGGCTTCTCTTGGCGCGTCCGCCAAATCGAGCGCAGCTTTCACATCATCATCGCTGAGACGGCCGAGGCGCAGCACCCGGCAGCGTGAGCGAATGGTCGGCAGGATGGGCATGGTGCCGTGATTGACCAGGAACAGCACGCTGTGCTCTGGCGGTTCTTCAAGTGTCTTCAGTAGGGCGTTCGCGCCGTTGCGATTGAGTTCGTCCAGCGCATCAATGATGCCGATGCGCCACCCGCCCTGGGCCGGCTTCAGAGAGAAGAAATGCGTCAGTTCGCGAATCTGCTCGACTGAGATGTCCTGGCGCAGCTTGCCCTTGTCGTTGAGTTCCCGGTGCACAATACGCAAGTCCGGATGGCCGCCTGACAGGCAAATGCGTGCCACCGGGTCATCATCGCTGATATCAAAGGGCGCATCTTCCGGGCCACGCGCGCCGAGCATGTAGGCCGCGAGCCGCTGCGCGAGCCGCGCTTTGCCAATGCCCGACGGTCCCTCGATCAGCCAACCATGATGCAGCTTTCCGCTGACAGCCGCAGCGTGGAAAGACATCTCAGCCGCGCGATGTCCGAAGAGAGGCCAAGCGATGCCCATCAGGCGTGAGCCTTCAAGTCAAAGCGCTTGGAGATCGCCGTCCACGCCGCCTCAAAGACACTGTCGATATCTCGCGAAGCATCAATCAGCACGCAGCGCTCAGGTTCAGACCGCGCGAGCGTTATGAAAGCCTGCCGCACCGCGTGGTGAAAGTCATCATTCCGCTTCTCGAACGAATCTTTCGCGCCGCCGCGTTGCGAGCGTCGGTCTGATGTTGTCTCTAGGGGCGCATCGAGTACCAGCGTGAGGCTAGGTATTGTGCCAGCGAGAACAGAGGCTTCCATATTCCGGAGAATGGCCTCAGCCACACCGCCTTTGACGCTTTGATAGACGCGTGTGGAATCAGCAAAGCGATCACAGATCACCCATTTTCCGTCTTTCAACGCAGGCCGGATCAGCTTGTCCAGATGGTCGCTTCGCGCGGCATTCATCAGCAGGGCTTCAGCCATAGCCGACCAGGAATCACCCTCTGGCGGATGCAGCGCCAATTCCCGGACTGCCTCAGCCAGAGGTGTTCCACCAGGCTCGCGCGTCGTGACAACTTCGCCGCCGGTCGCGACAAGTTTCTCCGCTATAGCGCGCTGCAAGGTAGACTTGCCGGTGCCTTCACCGCCTTCAAGCGTGATGAATCGGGTTTGCGCCGTATCAGCCATTGCCACCAGAGATCATCTGGCTGAGGCCTTCGACTGCGCGGCCAAAGAAACCCAGTTTCTTGACGCCGGCCTCGGCCACGATTGGGGCTTCAACGGGTGGCTGGCCATCGATAGTGACGACCAGCTTGCCCACCGTATCGCCTTCCTTGATGGGCGCTTCCAACGCATTGTCCAGCACGATTTCTGTCTTGGCTTTCTCCAGCACAGCCTTGTGACCGGCAATGGTCATCTGGCTTGCCAGTGAGACAGGAACAGTGCTGCGCTCGCCGAGCCAGACTTTCACTTCCGGCAAGACGACGCTTTCAGGCGTAATCACCTTCAGGTCATAACTCTGAAAGGCCATGCGCATCATGCGTTCGCCTTCCTGGGCCCGTGCGGCCTTGCTTTCGAGACCGTTGATCACAATCGTGCGGCGGATGCCATCGCGTATAGCGGACCCGGTCAGGCCATACCCGGACTCGTCCAGGTGCCCTGTTTTCAGCCCATCCGCGCCAGGAATCTCAAGCAGTGGATTACGATTGGCCTGAGTGTAGTCACGCCATGTATATGACGGCATGTCGTACCACTCATAATATTGCGGATAGTTGTCGATGGTCAGCTTGGCGAGCTTGGCCAGATCTTCTGCGGAGATGACATGGCCAACAGCTTCCAGACCAGTGGCATTTTTGAAGTTGGCCGAGTTCAAACCCAGTTCATGGGCCAGGGCGGTCATGCGGCGCGCAAAAGCTTCCTCAGATCCGGAAATACCTTCGGCCAGCACCATGCACGCGTCATTGCCGGACATGATGATGACACCGTGCAGCAATTCCTCGACCGTGGGCGTGTCGCCGGGGGCAAGGCCCATCGTGGACGTGCCAGAAGGGAAGCCGCCACGGCGCCAGGCGTCCTCGCTGACGGTAAGCCGGTCGGTCAGAGAAATTTCACCCCGGTCAATAAGTTCGAAGACCAGATAGGCGGTCATCATCTTCGTCATGGACGCCGGGATCATAGGTTCCGCGCCGTCTTTCGAGAAGAGTATGGTGCCGGTCGCATGATCCATGATGACGGCATGCGAGGCCGGGGTGTCCATGATCTGCGCGCGTGCACCTGACACAATCAGGGCAGTGGCGAGCATTGCGGAAAAAATCTTCGCTTTCGGCAGCATGTCTGGCCTCCGGAATGTGCTGATGTCCGGGCCGAAACAGGAAACCGGCCCTTCGTCCTGTCTATACAGGAAAAAGGGCCGGTTTGTGGTCAGCGTCAATGGTGGCAGTGAAGTGTTTTCTTTAGTCGGCGGTGACAACCCGGCCATTACCAAAGCCATCAGCGCGCAGGTCTGCTTGGACACGCTGCGCGCTATCACGGCTCATGAAGGGCCCGACGCGGACGCGGAAATAGTCTGCACCATTTACGCGGGCAGGCACCACCACAGTTGCCATGCCAGCCGGCAGGCTTCTTTCGAGATACTGCGCATTCGAAATATCAGAGAATGCGCCGACCTGGACATAATAGTCGCCCATGGCTTGCGGTTGATAGCGGCCAGGCGCTGTCGCAGTTGGTGTCGGCTTCGTGGCGACAGGCGTGTATGTGTAGACAGGCGCCGGTGTAGCATCCTGCGGAATCTCTGCAGAAGCTGTCCGATAGGTCGCCGCAGGAGTCTCAGCATGCGCTTTCGGCGCAATGGCGGGTGCAGCCCCCAGATAGCGGAGCTTGATGTTGCCACCCCCTGCTCCATTGAGACCAAGCTCGTTGGCGGCACGTTTGGAGACTTGCAACATGGCGCCTTCTTCAAACGGCCCACGATCGTTTACGCGAACGATAATTCGGGCATTCGTTTGCGGGTTGATGACCTCCACAAGGCTGGGCAGCGGCAGGCTCGGGTGCGCGGCAACCAGATCATTCTGACTGAAGGTCTCGCCATTGGCAGTTGGCAGCCCCTCGAACTCATCGCCAAAGATCGTGGCCAGCCCCGTTTCGTCAAAGACCGGGACAGGGTCCAGTGAAATCGCCTGAGCGGTAGCAGGTGTCTGCTGTTGTGCGCGCGGCGGAACCGGTTGCGCGGCCCCCTGCTCTGTCGGCGCGGGAGCAGCAAGTGCGGGCAGGGCTTCGGTTTCGACAGAAGGTTCGGTCTGCTGAGGCACAATCTGCGCCGCAGCGGCTTTCGCATCGAAGCTCTTCTGGTTGACCGTCGGGTCATAGACCGGTGCCTGCATAGAGCTCAGCGGCGCGCTGATGCTGGCATATTCACGTTTGGCGGGCTTTGGTGTCTGCGCAGCAGAGGTGCTGGCGCCCTGCCCCGGATAGTTAAACTGAACTCGGGCGCGAGCCTTATCGCGATCCACGTGGGCCTGGTCAGGAGAGATGAAAACGGTCTCGCGCTCACTGGAGATGCGTCCGCCACCGACGGACTGGCCCTTGTAAACGATAGGCGCAGGGTTTCCTTTTCCTGCCTCAGCTGTACCGGCTACAGTAAAGGCAACCATGGCGATGGCCATGAGGGAGGAAAAATGAAGGGAGCTGGACTCTGGTTTGGCGAACATTCGCTTGGCAACCTCGTTCTGAGTTCATCATTGGCGCTTTGCGCCAGATCTTCGGCTTTTCTGCCGTACCTTCCTTGTTTACCACGCTTGGGTGGACACAGGATGAACCAGATTAACCAGTTTAGGCCTTCATTTTAACCATACCTTTACGCGCATGTTTCGCTGCATGATGCACAGATTAGGGCTTGCAAAACGCGCCGCCTTGTCCGAAACAGCGCGTCTCTGGAGGAGTGGCAGAGTGGTTGAATGCGGCGGTCTTGAAAACCGTTGAGCCTTCGCGGGCTCCGGGGGTTCGAATCCCTCCTCCTCCGCCACTCTTATGCAAATCGCTGCCTTTAAAGCCCCATCGCCGAATAGGTCGAGAAGGTCACAATCGCCACGATCAGCACTCCGGCTCCCAGAATAACTGGCAATGTGAACGTTGCCCCTCTGGCGGCAGGCTCGTGCTGTGCAGTCTGCTTTGACATCATCGCAGCTCCCAGGATCAGCGGAATCGCGAGGAAAATGCCCAGCCACTCCAGCTTGAAGAGCAATTCAGGCATCGGCGTTGGCGATTTCGGAAAAATGAAAGCCAGATCCAGCGCATATACGGCGAAATATCCAAGACCAATCAGGCTTGCCAGAATATATCCGTTGTAGCGTTTCGATGCGATCAGGTATGCAAGCGCAAAGCTGCTGAGCCCCAGCAGGGTGAGGAATAGATTGAAGCTGCCTAGAATGATGGGAGAGATGGCGCTGAAATCCCGCTCCTCAATCGGTCCCCCCGGGACCATGACGCAAAGATTGGCAGCTGAAGCGACAAGCAGGGCAACAATGCCCCAGTGCAGGGTTTTCATCATGTCTGATCTCCTGATTTCGGTGAAAGTGTTTGGGTGAGCCTGGCTGACATGTCGGCAGGCGCCAACATCATGAAGATGAGCTGAGTTGCGCGCAGATTGAGAGCTCCCCGCTCGGCTGGCGCGACAGACTCCATGTGATGAGCGAACCAGTTGTCGACTTCGCGCATAGTGGAAAACGCAGTAGATACAAGGAGATCCAGAGGCAGGTCCTGGCGCACGGCCCCCACTTCCCTGCCTATGATAATCAGCAAGGTCAGGCGCTGTGTCAGCATTTGCATGAAATCGGCGAGCGCTTGCTGAGCGGCAAGATCCTGATGAATGCCCCTCGCCAGATCGGCCAGGCGAGCGTCCTGATTCATGATCGCTGACACCGTCGCCATGTTGGCAGCAGACTGGTGCCAGAAATCTTCTGGTGAGGAGGGCTTTGGATATTTCAGATCAGCCAGTTCCAGGAATTGCGCGAAAGCACGCTCGATCACAGCCCTGTAAAGGTCTGCCTTGTCCTGGAAATAGTAATAGGATTGCCCCTTGCTTGCGCCAGCCTCAAGCAGAATCCGATTCATGGATGCTGTTGTAAAGCCATGTTGAGAAAACTCTTTTTCGGCAGGATCCAGCCATCCTGCCTGTTGCTCCGGACTTAAGGCGAGGAAGCGCTGGCGCTGTTTGCTGATTGGTGAAGACGCTGAAGTCTGCATGTAACAAAGCCCGTGGACCGCTGGTCTAATCCTGCAATATTTAGACTGGCGGTCTAAATATGTCTAGAGAGCGGCTGCTTCTCCTGCCGGCAGGTCTGGCTATTGCGGAGCGAATGCGCCAGTTTTGGCTTAAGCAAGATAAAAAGGAGGAAGCGGAATGCTCGAAGGCATCAAGGTCGTCGAATATGCCACCTACATGGCTGCCCCCGGTGCGGGCGCGATATTGCGGGACTGGGGAGCAGATGTCGTCAAGATTGAGCCTCCCGGCGGCGATCCGGTACGCCTTTTCTTTCGCACGATCGGCACAGACCTTCAGGACAATCCGGTCTTTGATTTCGATAATCGCGGCAAGAAGTCGATCATCGTTGATACCTCCAAAGATGAGGGCCAGGAGATCATCCGCAAACTCGTGGCGGATGCCGATGTGTTTCTCACCAATGTCCGCCCGGGCGGGCTTGAACGCTCAGGGCTGGACTATGACAGCCTCAAATCCCTCAACCCAAAGCTCGTTTACTGCTCCCTCACGGGATACGGCCTTCAGGGCCCTGATGCCGACCGCCCCGGCTTTGACATTGCAAGCTTCTGGAGCCGCACGGGCGTTGCGCGCCTGACAGTGCCCAAGGGCGAAGAATTGTTTGCCAATCGGACGGCCTTTGGCGACCACACGACTTCCATGTCAGCGGCCGCAGGCATTTGCGCCGCGCTCGTCGAAGCTGGCCGGACAGGCAAAGGCCGCCTGGTTGAGGCCTCCCTCTTCCGCGCCGGACTCTATGCGCTTGGCTCTGATTTTGCCATTCAGCTCATGTTTGACCGCGTGGCCTCCACCAAGCCGCGACATGATCAGAATGTGCCCATCACGAATTTCTTCCAGACCAGCGATGGCGCCTGGATTTGTCTGGTCTCACGCCAGGGCGAAGTCGATTGGGGCCCGATTTGCCGGGCCATTGATCGGGAAGACCTGATAGAGGACCCCCGCTTCACCTCCGCCAAAGGGCGGCGGAAACATCGTGCCGAAGTGGTCGACATAATAGATGAGGGGTTCGCGAAATACACAAAAGACGAAATTGCCGAGCGTCTCGATGCCCAGTCTCTCGCCTGGGCGCCGGTGCAGACGCTGGCAGAGGTCGCAAAAGATCCACAGGCACATGCTGCAGGGGCCATCGTTCAGACGCCAAGCGCGAAGGGGGACGGCTCGACCTACCCCTCCCCCGCCTCGCCAGTCCGCTTCCCCGGCGCTGACGACGGACCAAAGGGACCATCGCCCGCACCGGGCGAGCATACGCGCGACGTCATGGGAGCACTTGGCTACTCCGAGGCGCAGATCGCAGACATGATTGAAGACGGCACGATCAAGGTTGGCTAGCGCCCTTTGAAGTCCGGCGTGCGCTTTTCGAGGATTGCGTCGACCCCTTCGAGGTGATCTTCCGTCTCGTGCATGAGGGCCTGAGCTGCGGCAGACATCTCCATGATGGTCTCATAGGAGGCGGTATTGCCGTGGCGCATCAGCGTCTTTGCCAGGCGTAGCGCCTGTGGTGGTTGCTGCGCGATCCGTTCGGCGAGCGCCATGGCTTCGTCCATCAACTCGTCAGCAGGCACGACTTTTGAAACCAGGCCCCATTCAGCAGCCTTGTGCGCGTCGATAACGTCACCCGTGAACAGTAGTTCTGCGGCGCGGGACGCACCAATCAGGCGCGGCATCAGCCATGCTCCACCATCACCGGGTATGAGACCCAGCTTGAGGAAGGTTACACCCATCTTTGCCTTCTCGGACGCGATACGGATATCCGCCATGCAGGCGACATCACAGCCGAGCCCGATAGCAGGACCGTTGATGGCAGAGATCAACGGCACTTCCATATTGTAGAGCGACTTCACGATCATGTGGATGTTGTTGCGATAGCCATTGCGCACAATGTGAGGTTTGCCGGAAAAAGCTCCGGTCTTCTCTTTCATCGCTTTGACGTTACCCCCGGCCGAGAAGGCGCGCCCTGCTCCGGTCAGGACGGCGCAACGGATTTCAGGATCGGCGACGATCTCGTTGCAGGCTGCCGCAATCGCAGGTCCATCCCCCTCTTCCCCCAGCGCGTTCATCGCGTCTGGGCGGTTGAGCGTCATGACCATAATGGGCCCGCGCTTCTCCAGCAGAATAATCGACATCAGGGCTTTCCTTTCCTGGATTCCGTTTCATGCCTAGCTGGCAGTCTTGGCGCGGAGTGTCCAGACGGTACGTTGCGTCGTTATTCCGGTGCGAGCCCTCTGAAAATGATGTCCAGAGCCATTTTCTGATAGCGCTCTGTCTCTTCCATATCGCTGGGGTCTTCATTGAAGGTCTCGCGAACGAGTGGAGCTACGTTGTGATACATGGTTGCCACGGAATGTAGAATGATAACCAGTTTGGAAACCTCGACCCGCCTCATTTTTCCGCTGGCCTGACAGGCTTCGATGTCCGCTACGAACTGTTGATAGAATGGCGATAGCGCTTCTCTAATTAGCCAGTTCAGGCGAGGTCCTCCGGATATGCCCTCCAACATCACAACGCGGCCGAAAGCTTTGTGTACACGGACAGCCTCCATCAGCGCGACCATTCTGAGACGCAGGCGCTTCAGCGGATCTTTCTCCTGAAGAAGCATCTCCGTGTGGGAGTTGTCCTTCATCATGTTCAACAGCATGTGCCTCATGGCCCTTTTCCAAAGGGTCAGCTTGTCTGAAAAATGATAATGTATGGTCGGTTGGGACACACCGCTTTCGCGCGCCACAGCAGTCGTGCTGGTGCCATCATAGCCATAGCGACTGAAAAGACGGATCGACGTCATTATGATGCGCTCGGCGGTCTCATTCTGGACGCCTTTTGCATCAACTCTTCTGAGTTGTTTTTCCGGCACGAAACTATCCTTGTCTCCCACCTGCAACAGCTATCGACGTCCCGAGAACGAGTGTCAACAATGGCCCCTGCATGGTATATCCAAGATAGCATTTTTGTGTCGCAAAGGTAGAAATAATTACATATCGGTCGTTTTAAGGAAAATTTTACCATGCTTGGACCGTCAACATATCTCGGCTGGAATGTTGATTTCACTCAACCTTTTGGGGAGCCAGCCTTTACAAAGCCGGATTCCGTCTCCTGGCGTATTTTCAAAAATCCAGTGGCGCTGGCTATTGGCGGTATCTGCGCCGTGCTGCTCGAATTCGCGGACCCGAGAATACGCACTGGAGTGTGGGAGCACTCGACATTCAAAACAGACCCTGTCGGGCGCTCCAAGAGAACTGGCATTGCGGCGATGGTGGGCGTCTATGGCCCGCAAAGCGCAGCGCGTCGTGTGATACAGGGCGTTACCAACATGCACGCACAGGTAAGTGGGCTCACGCCTGATGGTGTAGCCTATAGCGCCCGCGAACCGGTATTGCTTGCCTGGGTAAGCGCCACGGCCAGCTATGGATTTCTGACGGCCTATGATCGGTTTGTCGAACCGCTAAGTGTGGAGGACACAGATCGTTTCCTTCAGGAATCCTTGCCGATCACCCGGCTTTATGGTGTTGAACACCCCCTCGCCTCTCTGACAGAATTCCATACACTTCTTGAGCAATTGATGCCCGGGTTTGAGCCACACCCCATCAACGAAGAGTTTCTCACCATCATGAAGTCTGGCCGCGCCGCCAGTTTTGTGCCGCGCGGTATGCAGAGCATGGTTGTGCATGCGGCCGTCAGCATCTTGCCTGGCGCCGTACGGGAAAGACTGAATTTGGGCCCAGAATACAATCTCACGGACCGGGGTAGACGAATGACCCAGGCATTGGGCAGCTGGGCCAATCGCGTCCCCATCCCCAAAAGCCCGCCATGGGACGCCGCACTTCGACTAGGTCTTCCGCGAAGCTTTGCGTGGAAGAGTCCTGCAGCTCAAGCAGACATTCTGGAAAACTGAGGTCGCTTTAAGACTCCAGCTTACCTAAATCAGGCGAAGCGACTCTGAATCTCAACTTTGAACTCCGATAGAAATGCAGATGCCCCTGCTCTCAGATCATGGTCCAAAATCAGGGGCATCCAGATCGATATATACTTATCAGCCAGGTTGAGACTTACTGTTTTGCAAAAGGAATATATTTCTGCGCCAGAGCGTCCTGCCGGCTTTCGAGCTTTTGCTCCACGCCACTTATATATAAGGATGAAAGGTCAGTCATTGGCTCGAACGGGTCACCCGTCCAGACGGCAATATCCGCCACCATGCCGGCTTTGATCATCCCGAAAGTTCCGTCGCCCCAAACCCCTGCGGGTGTGGATGTAACTGCCTTCAAGGCTTCATTGCTAGGCACCCCCTTGGCGACCGACATACCGGCAAAGTAGCGAAGCTTGCCCGCATCATGCGCGGAAGATCCACCGCGAATGATCAGGCGAACGCCCGCCTCATACAGCCTGGCAATATTGTCTGACATGGCACCCACTGCATCGAAGCTGCCAGGCAAATTATCTGACGGGTCGACCGCAACCGGCACGCCTGCATCGGCAATTTGCTTTGCGACGAGCCACCCTTCAGAAGCTCCGACGACCACGAGGCGTATTTTCTGTGCCTTTGCGAGATTCAGAAGTGTCAGGATATCTGAGGCTCGGTCCACTCTGACTGTGAGCGGCATATCTCCTTTCACCACGGGGGAAAGCGCGTCCAGATCTGCACGCGACCAATCGCGCGACAAAAGCTTGCCTTTCTGCAGCGATGAGGCATCGCGGACATATTTGCGCACATCATCAAGATCAGCCTGCAATTGTGTAAAGGTTGCACCGCGACCATACTCCTTGGTGCGCATATCCCAGACTATTCCAACAGGCCCGGAAATGTTTCCTTCCAGGTTTCCATTAAGGTCCAGGATGGCAGCCTGACCTGCGAATGTTGCACCATCTGCGCCGGGATACGGCATGACCACGGCGCGAGTTACGCCGCCTTTCCGTGCGACCGGGATGGCAGTGGAAAGAGGGTTGATTGAATGCTGAACGTTATAGCCGGCGCTGATATCACTCGTCTGGCTGGATGTTTCAGCGGCATTCGCCCCTCCACTGATCTCGACTATGCCCAACAGAGTGTCGGTCACGATAAAGCCCGGTGTGACGGTCATGCCTGATAGGTCCACAATGCGCGCATCAGACGGAACGCTGACATTCTGCCCAACAGCGACAATGCGGCTGTTTTCGATCAGTATTGTTCCATTCTCGATTTGGCCTTGCGTATCGGCAGTCATAATTGTGGAATTGCGCAAAGCAATGGTTTCAGCGGACGCCACCTGTCCCATGACAAGCAGAGCTGTTGAAAACAATATAGACTTCAAATTCATTGGGCCATCTCCCTGACTGATTGGCCGACAAGGAAGTCAGACTCCGGCTCTGATTCTTCAGCCTCCCGGTCCACAAGTAACACCCCGTCAATAAAGACTTTCTCTGCGATGGCATAAACACTGAACGGATCATCAGACCACAGCACAACGTCTGCCATCTTCCCCTCCTTGAGACTGCCCGTTCGGTCATCAATACCCAGTTTGATGGCGGGATTGATCGTGATCCAGCGGATTGCTTCTTCGCGGCTGATTTGACGGTTTGCATGTCTGGCGGATGCCATGGCCATACCTGCCTCCAGATTCAGGCGCTGCACCAGGATTGCGCTGTCTGAGTGCAGCATTGTATGTACACCTGCCCACTCCAGGGCTGCCACGTTCAGGGGTATGGCGTCATAGGCTTCAAGTTTGAAGCCCCAGCGATCTGCCCAGGTAGCAACAGCAATGCCCTCTTCCGCGAGCTTATCGGCAATCTTGTAAGCTTCTGTGGCGTGATGGAATGTACCAATCTTGAAACCGAACTCCTTAGAGAGGTCGATCATCTGCATCATTTCATCCGCACGGTAACAGTGAATATGGGTCGTGATCTCGCCAGACAGTACACCGGCCAGAGTTTCAAGGCGCAAATCCCGCTTCTGTTTCTCGCCGCGCTTCTGTTTATCCAGATATGCCTGCGCATCAATAAAGGCACTACGATAACCCGCCATATTTCCCATACGGGTAAATGGGTCATTGCCTCGTGATGCATAAAAGATCGGGTTTTCACCGCAGGCCATTTTCAATCCATAGGGCGCATCCGGAAACTTCATACCCTGTACACTGACAGAGGGGACGTTCTTTACGGTGACAGAGCGCCCCCCAAAAAGATTGGCAGATCCTGGCAGAATTGCGAGTGTTGTAACACCTCCCTTGCGTGCAAGCTCAAAGCCGGGGTCTTGCGGCCAAATGGAGTGCTCGGCCCAGACTTCGGCAGTATTCTTGCCCGTTTTCTCGTTTCCATTGCGCATCGACGGCACACCTGGTGATGAGAACACGCCAAGGTGTGAGTGAATGTCGATTATTCCCGGGGTAACCCACTTTCCGCCAGCATCCATGATGATTGCGTTTGCAGGCGCACTTAGGTTCTGTCCGATGGCAACAATCTTCCCGTCCTGTATCAGAAGGTCCGCGTTCTCTTGAACCGGGCCATCTGCCGTAAGGATATTTGCGCGCTTTATGAGCGTAGGTTGGGAATCAGCAGGCTTGTATGTTGATGGGTATGGCGCTTCAGGTGCGGCCCATGCCTGACAAAAGCCAAGCACCAATGATGCTATAAGTACCAAGACACGCGGAGTCATGATCCGGGCCCTTCTGTTGAATTCATGTGGAGAAAAAAGGCCCGGCGCGGGGGAAGCTACGCCGGGCCTGCAAGTGCTAGAATTCCTTCTGAACACTTACATACAGATAACGTGGGGTCGCTGGGTAGAGCGATCCTCTATATCCGTATGTTTCATCTGCAAGCGGCGGGGCCTGGTCAAATAGGTTGCGTGCACCAACACGAATGCGGCTGTTGCCGAACAGACCGTCCTGCTCAAAGCTGTATTGCGCATACAGATTGACCAATGTGTGGTCATCCACACGGTAGTAGTTGCCTGCGCCGTTCGAAAGTGACGTGTCGTCAATGCCGCCAACATAAGTGGCGCTGGCACCAACGCGGAACTGATCAAAGGTCCAGGTCAGCGTGGAAGACAGACGCCATTTCGGATTGCCGTTCTGCTCAATCAGGTCTTCTGACTCCGGCAGCTCGGTCAACTCGTTGATCAGGCCAGCCTCACGTGCCGCATACATCGCTTCGATATCAGGAGACACCCCACGCTCATATGTCAGTAGACGGGACGCATTCAGGCTGAAATCGAAGTCACCTGCACGCGTGTCATCCAGGCTCCACATGAATCCAAGGTCGACACCTTCGACGGTCTGGGGCTGAAGGTTCTGATAGATATCATCCACATAAAGAACCTGACCGACAGGGTCGAGGCCTGTTCCTGCAAAGCGGGCAATATCATCAGACGTTGGATCGAGGCGGATCACATTTGGATTGCTCGAACCCTCAACACGGTTGAGATAATCGACAATCAGCGCATTGCCTCCGCCGAACACACCGACCAGGCCGGTCTGTTCAATGGACCAGTAATCAACCGTGAAGGTCATATTACCCAGGAAGTCAGCCATGCCCTGCGGCTGGAACACAGTTCCCACCGTCCAGTTCGTCGATTCTTCGGCTTCAAGATCCGGGTTCCCTGCCCTGCGGCCTGTGGCCACAACAGACGCGTTACAATCATCAAACGAAGTGATGCGGCCGGCGCGCAGGTCTGCCTCGCACAGCACCCAGTCTGTGCGGGTGTTTCCGCGTGTGACGACCGTGGCGTTAACCTGCTCCAGGTTCGGTGCCCGGAAGCCTTCAGAATACGCGCCGCGCAGTCTCAAGCCATCGACGACATCCCACGAGAGGGCGACCTTCGGTTTCGCGACGCTGCCGAAGTCGCTATAGTCTTCGTAGCGGCCGGCAAGCTGCAGGTTCAGCGCTTGTACTAGCGGTATGTTCATCTCCTCCGAGACGAGTGGAATGGCAAATTCGGTATATACCGAAGTAACATTGCGCGAGCCACTATTGTCAGGGGTCGGACTGACACCGAACATGTTGCTTTCCTGGGTGACGTCCAGAACGGTGTCATACCAAGTGATCGTGCCGTCAACATTGGGGTCGCGATCATCTAGCTGAGTTTCGCGGCGGAACTCGATACCGGCAGCCATGCCGACATCACCGGCCCACGTCTGGAAAAGGTCTGATCGTGAGATGCTCGCATCCCACTGGAACAGCGTGGTTTTATTCTTCCGGTTCGTCTCAAACATGATGGCGTCGATGGTTGCTTGAGAGCTGAAAGTATTATCGCTGCCAGGGTTTAGCGGGTTACCACCATCGAAGGGGTTGAAAGCATCCGGCGTTGACAGTGCCAGATTGGCCTGGAATGCCGTTGCATCAATGCCTTCCTGACGATCATCCACAGTTGCTTCGCTGTAGAGAAGCGCGGTTTCCCAATCCCAGCCATTGAAATCGCCGCGCAGGCCGGCAAGTGCGCGATATTGCTCTGCCGTCACGCGTACCGTGGTCGGGCCAAGGTCTGAAAAGCGCAGGGTCTGCAATACAAGCGGAACACCTTCTGCTGGCGCATCAATGCCAGGCAGACGGTTCGGGTTCAGGGTGCCGTCTTCAAAGCGGACTGGGCCAAACGGGTTCCAGTAGTTTGAAGCCGGGATGGTCATTTTGACTGAGCCGATGGTGAAGATAGAATCCTGCACGCTTTCGGTTTCGGCGCGGTAGTAGGCGGCCTCCCCGAACAGCTCCATGCCATTACCCAGATCATATTTGCTCGTGGCAAAAAGGTTGATGCGTTCAAGGTCTGGCGTGATGGAAATTGGGTAGTTCTGACGTGCATCCCAGCGCAAATTCACATCTGCTCCGGTCGTCGACGGATTACCATCATCAATGCAGATATCGTTTCCAATATCGGACAGGCAGCCCGCATTGGTGCCGGGCTGCAGGTGGAAGCTGCCGCTGCCGCTGGTGATCCGCGCACCGTTTTGCAGAACAGGTACGCCGTCTACGGTTCTGAAGACGCCCCATGGCGTTGTCGTGCTGCTGTTCAGAAGAGAATTGCTGCCTTCAAACTCCGTGCCGACAAAGAAAGGCCGAAGATCCGCAGACGCAGAGAAATCCTGATCGCTCGCCAACAGCGCAGAGCGGTCTGTATAGTTCGCAAACAGGGTGACATTGCCACGCCCCCCGTTGAATGCCGTTCCGAACAGACCATTCAGTGTCAGTTCGTCCAGATTGGTGTCCGGTGCGCCGCCATATTGCGCTTCCAGACGGGCGCCTTCGAAATCATCCTGCAGCACCATGTTTACGACACCCGCCACAGCGTCGGAGCCGTAAATGGCGCCCGCGCCGTCGCGCAGCACTTCAACGCGCTTGATTCCGTTCACTGGCACCGTGTTAGAATTGAATGTCAGGACCGGGGCCAGCGTATCGCTTGCCTGGCTGCTTGGATAGTTCACACCGCGACGGCCATTGATAAGGACCAGCGTGCTGCCAACGCCTAGATTGCGAAGGTCAACAGAGCCAACATCGCCGCGTGCGAAGTTGCTGCTGACCTGGCCAGAGGTCTGGTTGAAGCTGACATCGCCAAATTGCGGAATGGCCAGGAACAAATCCTCACCAGACACTGCGCCGATGGCTTCGATCTCATCAGCGCCGACGACCGTCACCGGCAACGCCCCAGCGACATCCGCGCCTGAAATCCGGCTGCCGACGACGACGACAACTTCCTCACGACGCGTGTCATCTGCGGCGGCGGTAGCGTCCTGGGCATTTGCACCCGCGACCCCAAACACCATGGCAGATACAGTCGCCATAAGGGTTTTCTTTGAATTCTTTATGCTCACATCGCTCTCCAAACGATCTTGGTTTTGACCATCGTCCAACGAGATCGTGATGATCCCGCTGTCCGTAAGACCGCCGGTTAGAGCTGTACCTTCGAAAAGCGCATCCATGGCTTCGCGAAGGGTCATCCTCCCCTTTATCGCGTTCGTTCTGATCGAGCCGACATCTTCTGTCTGAAAGAGAACTGAGTGCCCGGTTTGGAAGGACAGCGATTTGATGGCATCTGCGGCGCGAACCGAAGATATGTCCACTTCATACGCTTCCTGCGCCACCGACACGCCGGCTGACATAACAACCAGCGCCGCGAGACAGCACGCCATGCGTACAGCCTCATTTGGCATATTTCAGCTCCCCTTCCTCCTCGTCACGACAAACGTCGATTGCCCCAATTGGCCGTCTCATTGGTAAGACTGACCGCAGACAAAAACCCGCTATACATTTTGCTATTTTTTTGGAACTTTTTTTCATCATATGTGGCGATGTTGTATTTCTATCACATTCCGCTGGCCTTCGACCTCATGGATCATAGTCCGATCCGGGATCATTTTGCCGAGGTCAGTATCAGGCGCCCGTCCCCGGCTTCCTCAACCTGCACATCGAAAGACAGCTCAAGTGCCTCAAAGAACGCATCGGTTTCCCCGATCCGGAAAACCCCGCCAAAACGCAGTTCTGCCAGGTCTTCATCGGCGATCTCGATACGCATCGGTGTGTATCTCTGCATTTCCCGAACAACGTCCCGTAGCTGTGCGTCTTCGAAGTCCAGGAAGCCGGATCTCCAAGCAAGTTCTCGTGAAAGGGTTTGATCCGGTAATTGCTGAATCTTCTCCTGCTGACTGACAGGAGATATCTCAAGTCGTTCACCGGCTGCCAGAAAAGTCTTCTGCGCGACAGGCTTCGCGGTCTTGCTGGCGGCAGTCTTCAGCCCCTCCGCCGCCTTTTCGGGTGGACCGTCATCGTAGACGACCTTACCTTCAGAAACGGTGACGATCAGCTCATCGTCGGTCCAGCGGACAGAAAACGCCGTACCTACAGCGGTGACGGAATGCGTGCCAGCATAGACGGTAAAGGGGCGATCCGGATCATGGGCGACATCAAAAAACGCCTCCCCTTTCTCCAGATAGACGCTCCGCTCAGCTTTGACGAATGCCACGTCGAGTTTGCTGTCCGTGTTCAGATTTATACGCGAGCCATCCTGCAGAGCGATTTCCTCCGTCTGACCGACCTCCGTCGCCGCATGTATCGGCTCATCAGGTGTAGATGAAGTGACCGGTTGCTGTATATAGAATGCCACGGCCAAGGCACACGCGGTGAGCATGCCGGCAACGCCTAATGGCACTTTGAAGGAACGACCGCGAGACGGTTTTTCTATGCGTTTCAAATGCTTGCGATTACTGGCCGCCGTCCTTAATGGCTCGGCCATGCCGGCCAGCACATTGGTCTCCAGTGACACTCCGGCCAGCCGGCGGATTTCAGCATAATGTCTTGGGCTGCGCTGAATCCATTCGCGGAAAGCGGCCATGTCTTCACTCGACAGTTTGCCCGTCTCCAACTGCGCGAGCCACGCAGCCGCCTCCGCCGTAAGGTCGGGTGCGGTGGAAGAGAGCACGTCTTTCTGTTTCATTTCGCACCAATCACAGCGCCTGACGTAGCAGGCACAACATCCTCAACCTTGCAGACTGGCGCTTTCAGACTCTTTGCCGAAGCGTACCGACCGCTTATCCAGAAACTCACTGCAGCGCCTCAGGCCTGCTGCAACATGCTTTTCAGTCGTGCTGACAGATATGCCGAGTTCTTTGGATATTTCTGCATGAGAATAGCCATACACCTTTTTCAATACAAACACCTGCTGACACTGCTCAGGCAACGTGGCCACAGCCTCCCAGAACAGGAGCATGCGCTGACGGCCATCTACCTGGTCTTCTACCAGAGGCTCATTTGATGAGACGGTTTCCGGCGCAAAATCCTCTATGAAATCTATCACCGAGCGTGATTTTTTATCCAGAGAGTCCCGGACGACATTACGGGCGATTGTGTAGAGATAGGCTTTGGGCTGCAGAATCTCCCGTTCACGCTCTGCCTGCAGCGCCCTCAGGATCGTTTCCTGGGTGATGTCATCAATGTCGGAGCTTGAGGGTGATATCCGCCGAAGGAAGCGGCGTAACCCGGCCTCCTGTTCGCGGAAAACCGAAAAGATGCCGCCTGTGCCCTTCCTCTTGCGGCCTGAAATGTCTGAACTCATTCATATGGCTCCAAGATGGTCCGCTGTGTCGCGACAGTTTTCGATGCCTGTTTCTGTAGTTGCGTATTGTGATCCGCGGAAAAGGAACTCCGCCAGATTCGCTTGGGTCGTATAACTGCCGAAGGTTGCCCGTTCTGTCCCTGAGCAATGGTGACACATCTCTCCAGAGATTCTGAAGGATCCGTCCTTGTGCTTCCGCGATATATCTATCCATCCTCTAACGCTCTGAGGCTGCTTGCCAGAAACTTCCTGACCTCCCTGAGCGACAGCTGCGTGGCCAATTCTTCAAGCAGGCTTTTTGCAGCGTCTGAGAAGAGCGTAAACTTCAGAATGGGTGAAGTACATCGTGAAATCTGCACATCCATCCCAAATTGATACGCAGAAATAGCTAGTGATGGGATAATTTCCCTCTATCATGGAAATGGCAAAGCAAGCTCGGAAAACAAC
This sequence comes from Hyphomonas beringensis, assembly GCF_000682755.1. Taxonomy (GTDB): domain Bacteria; phylum Pseudomonadota; class Alphaproteobacteria; order Caulobacterales; family Hyphomonadaceae; genus Hyphomonas; species Hyphomonas beringensis. The sequence goes on along the minus strand of NZ_AWFF01000076.1, from coordinate 87,731 downwards.
CTTTCCCTTTAAGGACGTTTTCTGGCTGCGAGTTTACCCCCAAGGCATAAGAAAAAGCGCCATCGCCTAGAACTCGACGGCGCTTTGCTGATTTGTGACTGTGGAACGCTATTTCCACTCGATTATGAAAAACCGCCTCAATCTGCAATCTCCGGAAGGAGCACCGGACGCGATTTGTCATGTTGGCTCATCGTTTGCTCGCGCGAAGGCGCGCCGAGAAGTTCTACCTCATAGGCCTTGGAGTTGCGGGCCTGAAAGGTAACAGGACGTATGGTTTCTGTATCTCCATGATGTGTGACTTGTCTTAAGCGGAAACAAATCCGCCGCCGCGCAGAGCCCGGCCCGGCAGTTGGCCGGTATGCTGGCCAAGTTCGACGATTGGCACGCCGTTGGTGAGAACGTGCTGAATGCCTTCAGCATAGGCATAAGGGCGCGTGAATGTGGCCCGTTCGCGAACGCCGGCTGGGTCGAAGATCGTGATGTCGGCAAAGTTTCCCGCGCGAAGAATGCCGCGCCGGCTCAGACCAAACTTCGATGCCGGTAGACCCGTCATCCTGTGCACCGCGTCGGGCAACGAGATGATCCCCTCATTACGAACATAGCGTTCAAGGATCCGCGCAAATGCCCCAAATGCCCTCGGATGCACGCTCTGCTCCGTAAATGGCGGCTCGATGGATGGCGCTCCGCTATCGGAACATATGCTCACCCAGGGCTGAACAAGGATTTTTCGGACTGTCTCTTCGTTCATCGCGAAATAGGCCGCCTCCAGCGGCTCACCGCTTTGCCGGATGAGGTGCATGGCACTTTCAACCGGCGACATCTCCAGGTGGCGGGCGATGGTCGAAAGCCGCTCCCCTTGAAGCGCAACAGGCAAGACATTTCCATGGTCTAGAACCTCCACGCCATCAGCGCCGCCACACAGCGCATAGAGACTTTCCCATTCGGTGTTCTGACTCTCAACCTCCTTGTCGATCTTCCGGCGTGTCTCGCTGTCATCGAGCCTGTCCAGCAGCGCTCCAAAGCCACCATCCCACGCCCAAGGGGGAAACATGGCAGCCAGGGAGGTTGCGCCGGCAACATAAGGATAGAGGCTAGCCGCGACGCAGACGCCCTCCTCGCGGGCAGCGTTGATCTTGTCCAATACCTGCTGCGCCTTTGGCCAGTTGCGAACGCCGGCAACCTTCAAATGAAAGATCTCTGCGCACACGCCAGCGGATGAGGCGATGGCCAGCGTTTCATCCAGGGCGTCCAGAATATTGTCGCCTTCGCTGCGCATATGGGTCGCGTACAGACCACCGGAGGGCGCGCTAGCAGCCGCAAGTGCCGAAAGCTCTTGAAGGTCGGCTGAGGTTGCAGGCGGGTAAATCAGCGAAGAGGACACGCCAATCGCACCGTCGGCCATCGCCTGCCGAACCAGTCGCTCCATCTGCTGCAGCTCGTCTGCCGTCGCCGAACGGTTGTCATCACCAATCGCGATACGGCGAACAGACGCGGCTCCCACGAAGGAGACTATATTTGGTGACAGCCCGCGAGCTTCCACCGTCGACAGAAAACCTCCGAGCGTCGACCACGCGATATCATCAGCGCCGATGAAAGGCTCGTTCGCGAGCTGGTCGCGCAGGGATGTGTTCAGGGGCCCCATCGACGTGCCTTCGCCGACCACCTGCGTGGTGACGCCCTGCATCACATCACTCATGCATCGTGGATCAGCGAAAAGCGTGTTTGTCGACCAGCTCAGCGAATTGACGAAGCCGGGGCAGACCACAAGGTCGCTCGCGTCGATAACCGAGTTCGCCTGTACATCCGCGAGATTACCGATGGCCGAAATTGTATCGCCATGAATGGCGATATCTGCTCGAACGCCATCGCGCCCTGTTCCATCCAGAACCAGCCCGTTCCTGATCAGAATGTCGGGCTGCCTTCTGATTGGCAGTGACGCGCACCCTGCAAGCGTGACTGCACCTGAAAGCAGCGCCGCTCGCCGCGTAAATCCACTATGTCTCGTCATCGCACACTTCCATCAGCAATCAGAGGAATTTTCCGAGCACGCCCCAATAGGCGCTCAACAAAAGGCTGATCACGCCCGCGGTCACGATCAGGAAGACTGTGATCCGTCCCGGCACCCCCCTGCCCCGCGACACCATCCGCCTCACCGCCAAAATCACCGAAAATGCAATCAGGACGAGGCCGATATTGAGCGCGATGCGCCAGGCTAGGACAGGTAGGACATGGCCTCCATACTGGTAGACTGGCGTCTCGAATTGCATCTCGCAGACAAGGCCCAGAAGAAGCAGCACGCCACCGCCCAGGGCTGCAACATGGAGGCGTCTTGAGGCGCTGGAGAACACGCTACCGGCAAGGCCAATAATGATCAGCCCGAGTATTGAGACGAAATACGGCACGACACTGATCATTGCCGAGGCGTGCCAGGGAACCTTGGCCCAGGCGGCAAGTGGGTGGCTGCCGCCAATGATCGTGCCGTCTTCTGTTTTCGTGAAGCCAATCAGCGTGGACATCTGACCGTCAGCGTAAGAGGCGCCCCGCAGCTTGAAGAGGCATGGCGAAATCTCGTCATACGGCCCCTCGCCTTCGATACGCCAGCTGCCATCTTCCAGCCGTTCAACCTCGACAGGCGTGAGCGCTAGGGGGCCCAGGAGGCGCATGGTCAGGCTGGAAAACATCGTCGCCCGCAAATATTGATACTCGCCTTCCAGCTCTCCAAGCGCACAGTGTTGTTCAGACACGCCGGTGTCGGGCACGCTGTTGAAGAGGCCCGGCACCGCCGCCGGAAACTCATACGTCATCAGATCGCCAGGATCGAAATTGTTCTCGACCGAAGGCGCCGTCGCGAGACTGACGATTCCGCTCAGGGTCGATATGACATCGGTCGACAGGCTTGCATTTATGGAGACGAAGACCGCGATGTCTTCTTCAGGCATGACGGCGTAAAACGAACTGCCCCCGCGGATGCCGCCAGAATGGCCGAACACGTGGTGTCCTGGCGGTCCCATTTCATAGGCACCTAGCGCGACACCTGGGCCGTCCTCATGCAGCCGGCTGGAAATGGAGCTGAACGCATTGAATTCAGCGTCTTCCAGGATTCGGGCGCCATTCGCTTCGCCCTTATTGAGCAGAGCAATGAGGAACTTGCCCATGTCCTCACCGGTGAGGCTGATGTCGCCGGCCGCGCCATAGGTTTCCATGAGCAGTTGATGCTCGCACACGACGAGCTCTCCGCTCGCACGATTGTAACAGGTCGCGATCTCGCCCTCCCGGTCTACCGGGATACCGATAACGCTGTTGCGCATGCCAAGCGGCTCGAAGATACGCTTCTTGATGACATCACCATATGGCATCCCCTCCTGATCCACGAGGATCTGCCCAAGTACGGCATAGGCGCTATTATCATAGGCGAAGACCTGCCCCGCGGGCCGAAGCCGTCTCAGCTGGCGTGATATCCACCCTTGCCCGGGCTGCGTTTCATCTCTCCTCGTCGACGAGACGTAAGAGATATTGCCATCGAAACCGGCTTGATGGCTAAGAAGATCACGGACTGTCACCGGAGCGCCGAATTTTTCGGGGATGTGTTCAGTACGGAGGTATTCATTGGCATCAGCGTCCAGGCTGATGCGCCCCTCCTGAATGAGTTGGTGTATTGCAACCGCCGTGAACGACTTTGAAATGGAGCCGATGCGGACAAGCGTGCGGCGAGGATCAAGCGGTATGCGGCGTTCGATATCGGCATAACCGAGACCACGCAGCACAGTGATCCTGTCGCCCTCCACGATGGTGATTACCGCGCCCGGGATTACGCCCTCTTCGACCAGCGGTTCCAGTCGCGCTTCGAGAAAACTCTCCACCAGTTTGCTATTGGGCGGCACGGCCCCCTCTGCAGTGGCGGTGGCGTCAGAACCTTGTGCAAAGGAGCTGCAGCCGAACGCGAACAAGACCGCGCAAAGCCCCAGAGCTGCTATAATCTTGAACGCGATACCGAGTTTAAACATGCAAATTTCCTGATGAATCTTGCTTCTGGATAAGTTTGAAGAAGGCGGCGCCGGCGGCAAAGAAAATAGCCGTCGCGATGGCGGGGCCTGCGCTGCCGAGCAAGCTCACCCCGATGAAGGCAACGCAGCAGATCAGCAGCGCCCAGCAAATCGATCGCAGCATCAAAGGCGAAAGACGAAAAGGCAGCGTCTCATAGCGCGTGCCTGCAAGGTCAGGCAGACGCATCGCAGCAAGGCATATGATGATCTGCGACAGCAGAAATCCGACTACCGTAATGATGGCATAAGTCGCGATATCCAGTCCTGAGAGAATGCAGAGGATGCTTGCCGCACTCACGCCGATCACGGCAAGCCCTTCGGATCGGCGGCTCTCGTGAGGCTCGATCCGGTCGGCACGTTTCGTCATATGGAAGAACGCGAGCGCATCCCGTGATGACAACAAAATAAGCGCGTTCACCGAGGTGGCTGCCGCCAGAAGAGCGCTGACTTTGATGATGAAGGCGAACACGCCGGGCGAGATGATCTCAGCGGCTGTACCGATTGCCGAATTGCTTTCGGCGAGCAGGTCGCCAGGCACGACACCTACCACAACCACAATAGCCGCCATGTACAGCATGACGATGATGGCCATCGCCCAAGCCAGTGAAAGCGGCACGTTGCGCTCAGGGTCCCGGACGTCCCCTGAAATCTCCACGACCATAGAGAAACCCAGGAATGCGAAAAACGAAGGAATGATCGCCAGAATTGCGCCATTCGGGGATTTCTCGCTGAATGGGATGAAGTTGTCCGCCGAAAAATCTTTGACGCCGAATGCAACAAACCCCGAGAGCGCGATGATTAGCAGACTGACCAACAAGGTCTGTATTCGGGCAGAGCTTCGCACCCCAAAGAAATTGATCATTCCAAACACGACGACGAGAGCGGCGGCCACTGCCGCGCGCCCTGCTCCAATGCTTGGGAAAAGTGTGATCAAGTAATCGGAAAAACCATAGGCAAGAAGAGACGTGCCTACGATTGAGGCGCCGACGAAGCCCCAAGCCGTCATTCCCGCCAGAAAAGGAGACAAAGCCCTCCGAACCACTTTTATGTTCGCTGCCTCACTGGGAAAGGCGGAGCCTATGCAGGCCGCAAGTAGACATGACATTGCGGCCGGTATGGCTGCGACCAGAAAGGAAATGATGAGAAATGGGCCGGCAAGTTCATAGAGGTCGCCCGGCAACACATAGATCGAAGCGCCGATGACGAAGCCGACAATGATGAAGACGGCGCCTGTTAAACTGATTTCGGCTTTCATCGATCGGCTCGACCTTCTTGCTCCAGCGCCCCCGAGCGCCCTTATCGCCACCTTGAATAAAATTGATACCAATGTCAATTAATTCATTTGGAAGACTCTCTTTCTTCTGCAAGCAAAAATATTTCACAACTTGGCTAGGCATCAATAATTGATACAAAAGTCAATAAATGATAGCGGGCGTTCAATACGCTGATTTCCAGTCAAACGAAGGGGCGACGTCATGCCTTCTCTGAAACGGCCTCTCTTTCGTTCGGTTATTCAAGCGGCCGGCGCCCTGATGCTTATTATCCTACTGCTGACGAGCGTGATTGTTCTCTGCCTCGTCGCCTTCACGAAGCTTACCGGGGAAAGGGAAACGGCGATCGGCATGCCGCGCAATATCGCGCAATATGTCGAGATGTCCGATGGCACCGACATCGCCATCGACATCTGGTTCCCCGCCGACATCCAGCCGCAGCAAGACCTTCCGGTTCTGATGACCATGACCCGTTATTGGCGGGCCGAACATATAGGCTGGCTGCAGCGCGCAGCTTTCGGAGCCGGCTTGCTGGACACCTCGCCAGACGAGTCGACTATCGTCAATGCGCTCAACCGGCGGGACTTCATCGTCATCAAGGTTGATGCACGCGGCACAGGCGCCTCAGGCGGTGACCGCCAGAGTGAATGGTCCCCGCGAGAAATCGAGGATTTCGGAGAAATTGGCGAATGGGCCGCGAGGCAGCCCTGGTCTAACGGAGCCGTCGGCGCTCTTGGTGTCTCCTACTCAGGAAACACCGCCGAGATGCTTGCGACGACGAATACACCGGCCGTGCGAGCCGTTGCCCCTCTCTTCAGCGATTTCGATCCCCAGTTTCACAATGCCATGCCCGGCGGCGCATTTAATACAGGGTTCATTACGCAATGGGGGCAGGCAAATGCCGCACTGGACGAGAACGACATCTGCCTCCTCGCGCAATCGCCCGCCTGGCGCTGCTTTCTCGTGAAATGGTGGACCCGCGGCGTAAAGCCCGTCGATCAGGACCGGTCCGGCAAGACGCTTTCGAAACTTCTTGAGAAGCGGCGCAGCAACAATGTCCTGGACGCGCTGAAGACGGTCGAATTCAGGGATGACGAAATGGCGGGCGCTGACGGTCTGTCACTGAAGGATGTCAGCCCCTACGGAGCGAAAGACCAAATCGAGAGATCGAATACGCCCATGTTCGTCCTGGCAGGATGGATGGATGCAGCGACCGCCGACGGCGCAATTGCCAGATATATGACCTTCAGCAATCCGCAGACGGTATATCTCGGCGCGTGGTCACATGGCGGTGAGCAGGATGTGGACCCATTTGCGCCTACCGACACGTCGCCAGTACCAAGCACTTCAGAGCAATGGGAACAAGTTGCCGACTTCTTTGATAGGCACTTGCGTCAGCCGGGCCGGCAAGCACCGCCCCAGTCCGAACTTCACTATTTTACTATGGGCGCCCGCACCTGGACGCAAACCGATGTCTGGCCCCCTGCTGGCGTCGACATGGTCTCTGTAAGCCTCGGCGGCCAGGCTCCGAAGCAAGAGGTGACGTATAGCGTCGATTTCGATGTATCGACCGGAGGCTCGACCCGATGGCACACGCAGATGGACCGCGGCGATGTGGTTTACAAATCCTCTGCCCTGGCAGACGGCCCGCGGATTACTTTCGAAACGCCACCGACGGAGAGCGCCATCACGATAACGGGCGCGCCTGCCATCAGCCTGAAAATGTCGACCACGGCAAGCGACGGCCTCGTCATTGCCTATCTTGAAGGCGTGTCGCCGGACGGTGACGTCGTCTACCTTACCGAGGGTGTCATGCGCTTGCTGCACAGACGCACGTCAGATCGTCAGCCCCCCTATCAATTGCCAACGCCGCCTCCTGGCTTCTGGCGCGAGGACGGGGCTGAAGCTTTACCAAGCGAGGTCTTCGATCTTCGTATCGATCTTCTCGCGACATCCGTGGAGCTGCCCGCCGGATACCGGATCCGAATCTCTCTGGCTGGCGCAGATAAGGGCCTGTTTGATCGTATTCCGCTCCAGGAAGATGCAACCTGGACAATAGTGACCGGCGACGCAGACACACGCGTAATCCTTCCGGTGGACGGTGGCGACAGCGCGATGCGCGAGGCCTTCGCCGGCACACTGCCCGTATTTTCGCTGCGAAACTGATCCGCATAGGCATGGGCCATTTTCCGGCCTGGGGGCACATGATTCGACCTAAATAAACTTGTTGTAAATTTGTCACTTCGGAAAACGGCGCAATGGGCAGCAATTATAAAAGTTGACAAAATTATCAAAAACTTTTCATTATTGACTTTGTTGTCAATTATGGAGGCCGGAATGCGGTTATCTGACTTGTTTAAGACAGTTTCGGCTGTAGCAATCGCACTTGCAGGGATGCCGGCATTGTCCGCTGCAGCGCAAGATGATCTTGGGCTGGATGTGGTTGTCGTCACATCACAGAAGCGCGCTGAGAACATTCAGGATGTGCCGATCTCCGTTACCGCCATATCCGAAACCGAATTGAGAAACCGAAGCGCCGAATCGCTGCGCGACCTGCAAGATGCGGTGCCCAATCTCTCAATTTATTCGCAAACCGACTTCAATCCGAACTTCATTATCCGAGGCGTTTCTTCCGGGGCACGCAATGTCGGATTCGAAAGCAGTCTCGGGGTATATGTCGACGGCGTGTATATGGGGCGAACGTCAGGCTTCAATCAGCAGCTCGACGACATCGAACGCGTGGAAGTTCTTCGCGGGCCACAGGGCACGCTTTTCGGAAAGAATAGTGTTTCGGGGGCGCTGAATATCGTCACCCGCCGGCCAGGAGATGATTTTGAGGGCAGCGTCTTCGCTGAATATGGCAACTTCGATCACGTTCACGTCGGAGGTTATATGTCGGGGCCGCTCGTCGAAGGTATACTGGCCGCGAAACTCTCCGGATATGTGCGCCAGCGGGACGGTTTCGTCGAGAACATCAATCCGGACGGACCAGAAACAGTCAACAATGAAGACACCTGGGGTGTTCGCGGCGAGCTTCGCTACACACCGGTACCCGCGCTCGATATCGCTCTGCGGGGCGATTATACCGCAGCTGACCGACGGGTGCTGAATGGTGAAGTTGAAGCCATTCTCAGCAATCCCGTCGGGCTTCCGCTTGTCGGGGATGTTCCGGGCCCAAGGACTGTCTCCATTGATGGCAAGAACAAGGAAGACCGGACTCTGTCGGGCACGTCTCTCACGGCAGAATACACGTTCGACTCCGGCTATGAGCTGACGTCCATCTCGGCGCTGCGCAATATCGAATATGGATTGCCGGATGCCGACCTTGATGGTGAACCGGCATCTTATCTTGCCACAGACTATATCGACGAGATCTCCCAGTTGACGCAGGAGATCAGGCTCGCCTCGCCTCAGGACCAGCGCTGGCGCTATATCGCCGGGATATACTATTTGGATCAGGATTCAGATTCCTCCCGATCTCTCGTCCTCGGCTCAGACATGCGGTCAACGCTGGGCGCACTTGGCGTGCCTCCAGCCTTGCTTAATGACCTCACATATTTCGGGACTGTGGAAACCCAGTCGTTCGCGCTCTTCGGCAATCTGAGTGTAGACATCACCGACCGTCTCGAGCTTGAAGGTGGTCTTCGCTACAATAAGGAAAGCAAGGACCTGGTCTTCGGTCAGGACGGAATCGATGTTCTGGGGCTTCCGACGATCGCCCCTTTCAGCGACGAGATCGAGGAAGAAGATCTTTCGCCTACGATCGGCCTGAACTTCAGCCCGACAGACCACACTTTGCTGTACGCACGTTATGCGCGCGGCTTCAAAAGCGGCGGCTGGAACGCAGACATTCTTAGCTCGCCGGATCCCGAAGACATCATCTTCGACGCGGAGTCGATCGACAGTTATGAAGTCGGTCTGAAGACGGATTTCTTCAATCGCCGCGCGCGGTTGAATGTCGCCCTCTTCCACATGAGTTATGAGGATATCCAGGTGTCCCGCTTCAACTCTGTGACGAGCAGTTTCGAGACGGCGAACGCAGCAGAGGCACGCAGCCAGGGCTTTGAAGTCGAATTCTCCGCCCGGCCTGCCGAGGGCCTCGATCTCTCGGCCGCGGTTGGTTATGCGGATGCAGAATACAAAAGCTATCCGGACGCCGCGCCAGGCGTAGACCTCAGCGGAACGCGGCTTGATGCACCGGACCTGACGCTCAGTGCGGCGGCCCAGTATACCCGTCCGATCAGCGCCAATCTGGAAGCCACAGGACGGCTTGATTACTCCTATCGGAGCGACACACCAGGAGATGGCCTGGACCCGACGTCTGCGCTCGACTCCATCAAGACTTTGAACGGCAGAATTGGCGTGACCTCACAGAATGGTGTGTCTCTATTCTTCTGGGCGCGTAACATCACCGATGAAGATTATGTGATCGCAGCTTATGACGGCGGCAATCTCGCATCGACCATCGGCGTCGAGCAGCGTTTCGCCACATATGGCGAGCCGAGGACATACGGCGTCATGCTGTCTTTCGACTTCTAGAAAGTCGCCGCGGCCAATTGAGACAGGGCATCGCCGAAGCGCTGATGCCCTGCCCCATCTCTTAACGAAACACCTTTGAAACTCAGAACGGTTCCTCCGTGCAGGGACCTATGAATTGGAGACAGAAATGAAGCTGGTCCGGATGCCGATCGAGCAGGAATCGCCTGAACAATTCGGATATGAGCGCATCAAGTACAACTTGACCGAAAGCTCTGTGCGCGATCGCTCGCTCAAGGATTTGGGCATAACGATTCAGGACGACCTACTGTGCTACGATGATCACCTGGGCAAAAAGTCACTCAGGGCGGCGGTCGCGCTAGTATGCGGTGGGATCGATGAAGAAGACGTTCTGATCACACCAGGCGCAGCGGCGGCACTGTTCTTCATCTCCATGGCGACGCTGGAGCGCGGAGACCACATCGTGGTTGTACGGCCTAACTATGCAACAAACATTGAAACTCCGCGCATGTTTGAATGCGACATTTCCTATTACGACCTCGCCTTCGAGGAGAAGTTTCAGGTATCCGCTGAGAAGTTAGAGGCGCTGTTGCGCCCAGAGACCAAGCTCATCAGCCTGACCTTTCCCCACAATCCATCCGGCGCGTCGATTTCGGTCGATGACCTGAAATCCATTCTTGCGCTCGGCGAGTCGCGCGGAATTCGGGTTCTCGTTGACGAGACGTACCGGGAAATGGCGAGCGAACAGGTCCTTCCGTCCGCAGCCTCTCTCAGTCCGATGGCCGTCGCTGTGTCCTCATTGTCAAAGACTTATGGGGTGCCGGGCATCCGCATCGGCTGGGCGGCGAGCACGGACAAGGACTTTATGTACAGGCTGCTCTGCGCCAAAGAGCAGGTTACCATCTGCGGAAGCGTCCTCGACGAGGCGGTTGCCTTGAAAGTGCTGGAGCAACGGGAAGAGTGGCTTCCAGAAAACAATGCACTGATCGCTGACCATCTCAGTCTCGTGGAGGCGTGGATTGAAGGCGATGACCGGTTCGAATGGGTGCGCCCTGTGGGAGGCTGTGTCTGTTTCCCCAGAATTCGAGAAGACATCAAGGTCGATATCAACCGGTTCTACGAGATATTGAACGACAAATACGGCACATATGTCGGGCCCGGACACTGGTTTGAACAGTCCAGGCGATATTTTCGCGTTGGCTATGCGTGGCCTCAACGCGACGAGCTATCCGAGGGATTGAGCTGTCTCAGCAAGGCCCTGAGTGATGCGCTATCCGAGTAAGGCCTGAGCGCATCATCCCGTTATCTGATGATGCGCTTCACTCGCCCGATTTATGATCTGGGCGGCAATTCAGGATCTGCTGCTTCGTCGGAGATCGCCCGTACACGGCACGGTACCACATGATGGAAACCGTTTCCGCGAAGTGGTGGGTGTTCTCGATGAGCCGAGACAAAAATGGATTCTGCTGGGCGTAAACCTGCCGACAATACTGGTCGATCATACCGCCGACGCCATAGGCGACAAGTTCGGCATCCGGCAGGAGCTCGTCGGTTGTTTTCTGGTTCCGCCGGATCGACTGGGCCATTCGGCGGTGCCAGCGGTCGATGAGCAAAGTGTACTGTTCGCGGAAGGATTCGACTTCCTCCGAAACAGTCAGGCAGGCACGGATGAGACCGGCATTTCTGCGATTCACATCGAGATAGAACAGATTGGGCTGGTACAGCGACGCGTAGTCATCGTCACTGACGTGGATCTGCGCATAGGTCTTTTCGAGATGCTCCAGGAAGTCCAGCAGGACCTCGACCGTCGCGCGCTCCTTATCCTTGTAATAGTGATAGAAAAGTCCGTACGAAATCTGGGCCTGGTCAGCGACATCCGAAATGCGGAGCATCTGGTAAGGCGTCTGCTCTAGCGCACGTGCGACAGCTGCTTTCACCTTCAGAAGGGTGCGCTGCCCTTTGGTCAGACCTGGCGCGTCTTGTTGCTCGTCGAACACTTCGGCCATGTCGAACGATAGAGGGTGGCAAGCCAGGTCTGCAACCGGCATGGCAGATTTGCCTTTCGATACAGGACTTTTCGTCCTCTCTGATTCTTTGCGGGCTGCGGGCATTGTGGTCCACCTCAATATACTTGGCCGAGGATAGGCCAATTAAGCTTAAAAATGCACAAATATATCAATTTTTGCAAGGAATTATGGCGGCGCTATATAAATTTGACACAGATATCAAAAAAAGTTACGAGGTTCACTCACAGAAGCGAGATTGGTCATGAGCGGCGTTGAGAGCAAAGAGACAAGCGGCAGCTTACCATCCACCCTGAAAGACCTTTCGATCGCATGCCCTCAGAAGACGGCCGTCATATTCAAGCACGAGCGCTGGACATATCTCGAGCTAGAGCAGCGCGTGTGTGTTCTGCGCGCCTGGCTGATCGAGGCAGGAATTGAGCGCGGAGATCGCGTCGCCATGATGTCCGCGCCGCGTCCGGAGTTCTACATCATGTTCCTCGCGACGATTTCGGTCGGCGCTATCTGGGTCGGGATCAATCCGAAATATTCCGCAGAGGAAATTAGCCACGTTACCTCTCTCTCCCGTCCCAAGCTGGTGCTCGAAGTCTCAGATGGAGAGCGTCCGGGGCGGCTAGAACTGGCGCTTTCCAAAGACAGCGCACTCCCGAAACGGGTGCGGCTTCATGCGTCAGACAGCGCGTCTGCAAATCTTGAACGGTTGAAGCCGGCACACCCGCCTGTGGCAGATGATAGCGAAGGATTCGCGGCAAGCGGTTCTGATCCGGCACTGATCGTTTTTACGTCCGGCACGACAGGAAAGCCCAAGGGAGCATTGATTTCTCACCACGGGCTCGCGGCTGGCGCAAAGATACAAACGGCTCATTTTGCCGTCAGTGACCCCAAAATCATCTGCAATCTGCCCATCAATCATGTCGGTTGTGTTGCGGATATCTGTGCAACGACCCTGGTCGGGGGTGGAACACTGGTTTTTCAGGAGGCCTTCGACCCGATACTGATGCTGGAAACGATTGAACAGGAAAAGCTGACCATTATCGGCGGCGTTCCAACAATGCTTCATGCCCTACTGGAGCAGAAAGCGTTTCGATCGACCGATCTGTCTTCCGTAGAGCTCGTCCTCTGGGGTGGTGCCGCGATGTCCCAGCGTGCCGTCGGGCAATTCTCAGCGCGAGGCGCGCGCTTGAAAGCGGCTTACGGCATGACCGAGACGTCATGCCATGTCTGCTTCACCCCTGACGATGCGTCCGAAGCCCAACTGGCCGAGACGATCGGTACGCCGATTGACGAGATCGAGCTCCGGATCGCGGCACCTGAGACCGACGCGCCTCTCTCTCAAGGGGAAGTCGGAGAGCTTCAAGTTCGCGGACCGACCAACTTCATCGGCTATTTCGAAGATGAGAGGAGCACGAAGGGTGCCTTCTCCGCCGATGGATTCCTTAAGACCGGCGACTTGGGCTTTCTGCGCGCCGACGGCCTGGTTGAAATCTGCGGTCGATCGAAGAACATGTTCAAGTCCGGCGGTTACAATGTTTATCCGCGCGAAGTCGAACTCGCCATCGAGACACACCCGGACATTCTGGAAGCGGTAGTGATCGGCATCCCCGATCCGAAATTCCAGGAAGTCGGCGCTGCTTTCATTCGTCTGAAAAACGGAGCCGAACTCGCGCCAGACGCGCTCAAGGATTTCCTCGGGACGCGCATGGCAAACTACAAAATACCGAAATCATTTGTTCCGCTGTCAGAGTTTCCGCTATTGCCAATTGGCAAGGTGGACAAGGGCGCGCTCGCCGAAATGCTCGAATGCGACACGGTGTAAGAGGATGCTATTGTGAGCGTAAGACTACTTGAAGAGCTTGTTGAGAAAACCGGTCAAGAGCTGGGCGTTTCGCCGTGGGTGCAGATCAGCCAGGAGCAGGTCAACCGGTTCGCCGATGTAACGATTGACCCCGACTGGATGCACATCGATGTCGAGCGCGCCAAACGCGGCCCTGTGGGGCAGACGATCGGCCAGGGCTTTCTGACTCTTTCACTGCTTACACATTTCAGTCACGCGCTCGATTTCCTGCCGGAGGACGTAGTGTATGCCTACAATTACGGCCTCGACCGCGTCAGGTGGATCGAGCCTGTTCCTGTCGGCAGCCGCATACGGAATCGGATGCGCCTCCTGGAGGTTCGCGACCGTGGCGACAGGCAATATCTGATCAAGACAGAAAACCATATCGAAATCGAGAACAGGGACCGCCCGGCCATGATCGCCGAATGGCTGGGTCTGCTTCAGGGTGCGCAGGAAGGCCAGGCATACGAAGCCTGGTAATGGCAGCCCGACGCAAATCATTGGGATTCTTTTCCGGCCGTCATTCCAACAATCGAGCAGAGAACTCGCACGTACTCGACCTTATTACGACGAGAACGCACGCTACTGCCGGCCTTTTCATAGGCTCGAGTATAGCTCGGCGCATATCCCGCGTACTGTCAGCGAATAGCCAGGCGGTCGCCATCTTCCCAAACGTCACGCCCTTGAGGCTGTGTTGCTTTTCCCGCTCTTCTAATTTGCGGGAGATCCTGGATCATTCCCACTCGATGATGAACTAGTTGCGTATCCTGCAATAATTACTGCAGTTCGCAGAATATTGTGGATAACTTTTACCGTCAGCGGCTCCGACAATAAAATTGGCTGGATTTTCAATCATGTAGGCTGTGCCATATGTAAACTTGACAAGCTTTTGGTGCATTCCGGCAACATGCTTGATCCTTTGATCCGAACTGCGTCTCAAGCGCCCAATTTACACGACACATTCAACTTCGTTTCTGCTTCAGAAGCCATGCAAATATTCGCGTGAGAATACAAATTCGCTCGCTAAAAGAAGCCTACCCGACACGCTAGCGCTGATGAACGATAGCCCTGCGCACCAGTCGCGCGTTTCGCGCGTGCTAAGCTTACACCGATGTATATTGGCCGAACGGCGTAATTGAGATCAGTAGGGTAATCACTCCGGCAGGGTTGAGAGGGTAATCTCAAGATATGGAACACACTATGAAAAATGCTCCTATTAAGATCTTTGCCGCAGCGCTCGTGATGATTTCCGGAACGACTGCGGCCTTTGCCAGCGAAAATAGCCGAGAGGATGATTCCGAAAGCGAGGCTGCAGCATTCCTCGCTTCGACTGTATCGCTTCGTGATGCGGTGCGCATTGCCGAAGAAGCTGGCGATGGCCGGGCCTTGTCTGGTGAGTTCGAAGAAGAAGATGGCCACTGGGCCTACTCGATAGAGGTCCTGCGATCTGACAATGAAGAAGTCGAAGTGATCATCGACGCGGCGACTGGCGAAGTGCTGAAAACCGAGATGGAAGACTGACAGAACCGGTCGGCGCAGGGGGCTGAAACATGAAAATACTGCTGGTCGAGGATGATGACGTCACCCGCAAATATGTGCTCGATGGCCTCCGCGGCGCCGGACACGTAGTGGACGATGCTACAGACGGCATCGACGGGCTGACCCTGGCGCTTCGCGCTTCGTATGACGCTGCCATCCTCGACCGCATGCTTCCCGGCATGGACGGATTGTCCATGTTGAAAGCGATGCGGGGCGCCAATGTACAGACCCCTGTCCTGTTCCTCACGGCGGTCAGCGGTGTTGATGACCGTGTCGAAGGCCTGGAAGCCGGCGCCGATGACTACCTGACCAAACCGTTCGCCTTCTCCGAACTTTCAGCTCGCCTCGGCGCCATTAGCAGGCGCCCCACCCAGGTAGTTGAGCAGACTCGACTAACTGTTGCCGATCTCGAAATGGATCTGGTGCGCCGGTCCGTGACGCGCGCCGGACAACCTATTGAGCTCCTCACAAAGGAATTCCAGCTCCTTGAATATTTCATGCGGTCCGAAGGGCGTGTGCTGTCGCGAACCATGCTGCTCGAGCAGGTCTGGGATTTCCATTTCGACCCTCAGACGACAGTGGTCGAGACCCATATCAGCCGCTTGCGCGCCAAGATCGACAAACCCTTTGAGACTGAGCTTCTACATACGATCAAGAATGTAGGATACACGCTTCGTGTTTAGCCGGGATCTTCTTCGAAGCACGTACTTTCGTTTTGCCATGGTTCTGGCAGGCCTATTCGTCTTGGCCAATCTCGGCGCGGGCTGGATTGCCTTCCAGGCGATCCATGACGACCTTGATCGCCGCGTGGAACAGGCTGCCGTCTTGATGTCGGTCGAACTGGCTGACACCTTTGAGAGAGATGGAAGAGACGCGCTTGTCGAGGCGACTAGGGCGCGTGCTACTGCACTAGACCCTGAGGATGACATCGTCTGGCTCGGACTTGCGGATGGAACATTTCTCGCCGGTCACCGCCTGCCCGATCCACAAGACCTGGCAGTCGGTGATGTGTCCGGAACCCGGCTGGGACAGGACGATGACGACACATACCTCCTGACAAGCCGGCAAATCGGTGATCTTCGCCTGATTACCGCGCGCAGTTATGAAGATACAGACGATATTGCCCGCACGGTGCTCAAGTCCTTCGGTGCGGCGACCCTGATTGTAACGCTCCTTTCGGCACTGGTTGCCTTCATATTGTCCCGCCGCGGACAGTTGCGGATCGAAGCGATCTCAAGCGTTCTGAGCAAGGTTGCCGCAGGGGAGATGCAGCAAAGAATAGAAACGCATGGGCACAGCGACGATCTCGGCCGACTGTCCGAGCGTATCAATGATGCGCTTGAACAACTGGAGGCCACCGTTCTTGGCATAAAACAGGTCAGCGCTGATATCGCCCATGACCTGCGCACGCCCATCAATCGTCTCGGCATCCAGGTTGAGAGCCTGACCCTGGAAGCAAGCAACCAGCCGGCGCTTCAGGACAAACTGAATCAGGCGTCGTCGAATATCCGTCAGATCACCAACACATTCGATGCGCTGTTACGAATCTCGCAAATCGAAGCGGGGGCCCGCAAGGCCAAATTTCGCGCTGTCCCGATCGCCGGTATCGCAGCAGCCCTGTACGAGGCCTATGCTGCAGTCTGCGACGATGCGGGACAGACATTACTGGTTTCTTCAAACATGGATGCCAACACGCTCGTACATGGTGATCAGGACCTTCTCACCCAACTTGGCGCCAACCTTATCGAGAATGCGATCAGGCACGCGGGTCAGGGCGCAACAATCCGGCTCGAAACCGGCTCCGGCCTGAATGGCGTCTGGCTTAGCGTATCCGACGATGGACCGGGCATTCCACCAGAGGAATATGAGCGGGTTACAGAGCGGTTCTACCGTCTCGACAAGGCGCGACATACGCCGGGGTCCGGCCTCGGACTTGCCCTGGTGAAGGCTATTGCCGACCTGCATAAGGCCGGGTTGCGACTTTCAGATGCAAAGCCTGGTCTAGCGGTCCGCGTGGGATTTAAACCATTTTCGGAGGCGTTGAAATCACGTGACTGAGCAAGTACAAAACAGCCCCCGCAAGAGAGTATCCGTCTGGCGAGTCAGTCTGGCGGGGACGGGCGTACTGCTTCTCATCCTGTCTGTTCCTATCGCGATCCTGACGCCGTTTCCATTCATACCGATCGGCGTTGGAATTGGCGTGGCGGGCGCGGCTTTGCTGGCCCGCAACTCACGCCAGGGTAAGCAGTGGATGGCAAGACAAATCAACCGGCACCCCAGATTGGATCGAATGGCGCCGCATTGGCTCAAAACCCTTATCCTAGGAGGCGATAATGTTTGATCGGCACAGGGGGAGCCCTCGACTATACCGAAACGCTTGCGGGTTTCGGTCCGTGACCAAACCAAGCTTACGAAGCGCGATCAAAACACCTATGGTCCTGCCAGTTTTTCTTATCCTGGCCGCCTGCGCGACGCCTGTACAGACTTACACAGCGCCTCAGATTTCCGACACGGGCGCTTCGATGTCGACGGCCGCACCTCTTGCTTCAGACGAGCTCGCCGGGCTTGCCGTGCTCGGTAATCCAGACCTGAATGCCATGCGGGCGCGGGCCGGCCTTGCCGAGGCCCAGATCTTTGCCGCAGGGCTACTGCCCGATCCCAGCCTTAGCCTGGGTGTGGATGCGCCGCTGAACGGAACCAATGAAGTCCTCGCCATCGCGGGGTCTCTGGGACTTGATCTGGCAGGACTTTCGACCCGACCTGCCAGGCTTGAGGCAGCCAAAGCCAATGCGGCCAGTGTTCGCCAGGACATAGTCTGGGCTGAATGGCTAACACGGCAGAATGCCAAGCTGCTGGCCTGCCGGATATCATGGCTCGAAGAGGTGCGGCAAAAGACGATCCAATATCGGCAAGTCGCCGATCAGGACCTCGATCGCACCCTGCGCGCAGCTGGGCGCGGCGACATCGCCGCCGTTGAGGTCGATGCCCGGCGGCTGAGCGCCGCAGATGCCGCCGATCGGGACCGCACAGCAGAGAGCCAGCTTGCCGCAGCGCGCCTCGATTTAAATCGCCTGCTCGGCGTCTCGCCAAGCCTCACGATTCTTGTAGAAAAGCCGCCAGCGTTCAGTGCCGATCTTCCCGCGATGCCGGACCTCTTTGCGCGCGCTCTGGAGCTGCGCGCAGACCTGAAAGGTCTGCGGGACGGTTTGAGCGCGGCCAGCGCAGGGGTTGCTGTCGCCGACGCGTCCCGCTTCCCGCTACCTTCAATTGCCATCAATGCCGGGCGAGACACAGGCAACATCCGTACCCTTGGACCGGCCGTGACGTTCACGCTTCCCGTCTGGAACCAGGCGCGCGGCGATATTGCAGTGGCCGAGGCCGACCTGTCGGTGCTGGAAGCGCAATATCAGGCGCGCGCCGAAACCGTTCGCGCGGACATCGGATCAGCCGTGTCAGCTTTCGAGATTGCGCGCCGGCAACGCGCTGACGTCATAAGAGGCCTGTCGGGTATCGCTGACCAGGCTGCCCGAACCGAGGCCGCAGCTGCCCGAGGCGACATCGCCGAGACATCTGCCGCTGCGACACGCCTGGCCGCACTCGACAAGGAAATCCTCGCAGACACGCTGGCACTCTCGGCTGCCGAAGCATCAATCGCGCTGGAAACAGCGCTCGGCCAGCCACTGGACACAAACAAATGAAAAAGCGCCTGTTTCCTTCTATCGCCATCCTGACACTTTCCCTGCTAGCTGGATGCTCGAAGCCGTCTGAGCCCCCTGTCGCCGAGCCGGTCGCCCGTGTCTCAACGGCGCCCGCCGTGCGCGGCGATCTCCCGCTCAATGTCATCGGTTACGGCACGGTGCAATTTGATCCCTCGCGCCAGCAGGTCCTGACGACCCAGATCGAGTCCCGCGTCGCAGAAACCCTTGTCCAGCCGGGTGCGACTGTGGATGCGGGGTCACCACTCCTACGCCTCGCCCCCTCTTCGGCGTCCAGCCTCGATCTGACCCAGGCACTGGCTGATGCCGCGGGCGCCCGGGATGAACTGGCCCGCCAGCAAAGATTGCGGGCCGATGGCCTGGCAAGCGACGGCGATGTGGAGCGGGCACAGACGAGCGCGAATGATCTCACGGCAAGAGCCAATACGTTGAGCAGGAATATCGGTGACGTCCGGACCCTATCGGCTCAATCGAGCGGCGTGGTCGATGCTGTACTCGTTTCACCCGGCGACGTGGTTCCGGCGGGTAGCCCGCTTGTCAGATTGTCAGAGCCGGATGCGATACAGGCCCGGATCAATTTCGAACTGGAAGACGCGACACGGCTGGCAAGCGGCGATGTCGTTCATCTCACAGGCCTTGATGGCGGAACTCATCTGACGGATGCGGCGATTGCGACCATAGACCTGCGGGTCGACCCGGCAACGCGCATGACCTCTATCATTGTTCCGCTGCCTCCTGGTAATGGGTTCCTGGCGGGCGAGGCCGTGCGCGCCACGGCTGTTGGGGACACAAAATCCCAAGTCATTCTCACGCCACGCAGCGCGGTGTTTACAGACGAACAGGGCGACTATGTCTTCATTGATCAACAAGGCAAAGCGGAGCGCCGAAGGGTCGAGAGTGGCGAGACGAATGGAGACCTCACAGAGATTGTCTCTGGAGTTTCGGAAGGCGAACAGGTGGTCATTAAAGGCGGCGCAATTCTGTCGGATGGGATGAAGTTGACCTCTGGCGACACCGCAACCGGCCAGGCAGTTAATCCGGAAGCACCGAAATGAGCCGGTGGCTGAGCCAGCAGGCGCGGTTCATCCTTGCCGCGTTTTGTCTGCTGACCGCAGGCGGAGGCTTCGCGCTGACCCAGCTGCCTGTCAGCCTGTTTCCGACCATCCAGTTTCCCCGGCTTGCCGTGTCGCTGGAAGCTGGAGACCGCCCGGTCGACCAGATGGAAGCGCTGGTGACCCGGCCCGTCGAGGATGCGCTCCGCGCCGTTCCCGGCGTGCGCAATATCCGCTCGCAAACCAGCCGAGGCTCTGCTGAGGTTTCGGTCACCTTCGACTGGGGGGGAGACATCGTAACAGCAGCCCTCCAGTCGGAATCAGAACTCGCCAGGCTGGCGCCGTCCCTGCCGCCGGGCTTTGCCTTCCAGATCCGCCGCATGGATCCGACCATCTTTCCGGTCATGGGCTATTCCCTGACATCCGACACACTGTCCCAGGTCGAGATGAAGACGTTCGCACAATTCACTCTGCGGCCTCTCATTGCGTCAATTGACGGCGTCGTCGAAGTCTCCGTGCTTGGCGGGCGCGACGCTGAGTATGAGGTGCTCGTCGATCCGGCGAGGCTGAAGGCGCGGGACCTGTCCGTGCTGGATGTCGAAACCGCCATTTCCACGTCGAACATCGTTTCGGCCTCAGGCCGCCTTGAGGACCAGTCGCGGCTCTATCTGACCATTGTTGACGATCAGCTTACTGGCGCCGAAGACATCGGCAACATTGTGCTGAAAAGCCTGGCCGGTGGCGGCGCGGTCGAAGTCTCCGATGTGGCCGACATTCGCCTTGCCGTAGCGCCGGACTGGACGCGGGTGACCGCCGACGGGAAACCGGCCGTTCTTTTAAACATCCGACAGTCGCCGGACGCAAACTCGTTGGCCCTGACCACCGCCGTCAAGAATACGATCGCGAGGGAGCGTGTAGCGTTTCCCAAGGATCTGACCCTAACGTCCTATTATGACCAGTCAGACCTTGTTGTATCCGCCGCCGGGAGCGTCCGTGACGCCATTCTGATCGGGACGCTGCTGGCGGGTCTCGTTTTGCTGTTCTTCCTTCGCAGTCTGAGGCTGGTCCTGATCGTGGCCATTCTGCTGCCATCTGTACTGGCCGCGACGGCCCTGCTTTTGATGGTCATGGGACAGAGCCTCAACATCATGACGCTTGGCGGCATGGCGGCCGCGGTCGGACTGATCGTCGATGATATCGTGGTCATGCTCGAACATGTCGCGCGGCGTCTCGCCGAAGGTACAAAGGGTGTTCTCGAGGCAGCCTCCGAAATGCTACAGCCGCTTGTCGGCTCCTCATTCGCAACAATTGTTGTGTTTACACCGCTCGCCTTCCTGTCAGGCGTGACGGGCGGATTCTTCAAAGCGCTGGCGATCACCATGGCCTCAAGCCTGGTTCTCTCCATGATCTTTGCCATGACCGTCGTTCCGGTCCTGGCCCGCACGCTTGCACGAAAGGAAGATGCCATCCGGGCCGAAGGCGCCGCTGGCTGGCTCGATGGGCTGGCGCGGGCCTATGCCGGACTGATGCGAAAACTGCTCGGCCATGCGCGTGTCGCGGCGTTTTTGCTTGTGGTGGCGGCACTTGGTGCCGGTACCCTATCGTCCAGCCGGATCGCGTCCGGCTTCATGCCGCAAATGGATGAGGGTGGATTCGTTTTGGACTATGTCGCGCCGCCCGGCCTGTCCCTTACTGAAACCGACCGACTTGTGTCGCAGATGGAAGAGATCATCCAGACTATTCCCGATGTTGCGAGCTACTCGCGGCGCACCGGCGTCCAACTGGGCGGCGGCCTCACCGAGGCGAATGAAGGCGACATGTTTATCCGCCTCACGCCCTTTCCCCGCCGACCAATCGAAGCCGTCATGTCTGAAGTCCGCCAGCGGGTAGCCGAAAGCGTTCCCGGGCTCGAGATTGAGACCATACAGCTCATGGGCGATCTGATCGGTGATCTCACGGCAGTGCCGCAGCCTATTGAAGTCAAACTGTACGGCAACGATCCAGGTTCCCTCTCCATCGCGGCCGACCAGGCCTTGTTAGCGCTCGAAGGCGTCCGAGGCGTTGTCGAGGTCAGGAAATCAGATCGCACAGCCGGCGATGCGATCGTCGTGAGGCTTGACCGAACCGCGCTGGCCTTTGAAGGCCTCGATCCCGCAGACGTGGGCGCGCAGCTTCAAACGCTGGTCGGGGGACGATCTGCCGGCGCTATTCTCGCCGGGCAACGCAGTCTGAATATCCGCCTCTGGTCGCCACCCGAACTCCGGCAACGCGTGCCGCAGATCGAGGATCTCATGCTGCGCGCGCCTGACGGCCATCTCGTACCGCTCGAACGCGTCGCCAGCGTCGAGACCGTGTCCGGTCAGGCCCAGTCGAGCCGTGAGAATTTGCAGCCGATGACCGCCGTGACGGGCCGCCTTGAAGGACGCGATATGGGGTCGGCCATGGTTGATGTCCGGCAGGCGATCGGGGCCCTCGCCCTGCCCGCGGGTGTGCGCTACGAATTTGGCGGACTCTATGCAGAGCAGCAAAAATCGTTCAACGACCTGATGGCCGTGTTCGCGGCAGCCTTCCTGCTGTCCGGCCTCCTCCTCCTCTTCCTCTTCAAGAGCCTGTCCCAGGCCGTTTCCATCCTGGGCGTTGTCGGACTGTCGGTTGCAGGGGTCCTGACCGGACTGGTCCTGACAGGAACGGAACTCAACATCTCAGCCATGATGGGCCTGACCATGGTGATCGGGATCATCGCCGAGCTCGGCGTCTTCTATTTTGCAGAACTCGAAGGCGATGGCGCGACCCATGATGACCGAATCTCTGCCGGCCAGGCCCGATTACGCCCAATTTTGATGTCTGCGCTCATTGCTATTCTGGCGCTTGCCCCCCTGGCTCTGAAGGTCGGCCAAGGATCCGCCCTGCTCGCGCCGATGGCCACCGCGATCATATCGGGACTGATCGTCGGTGCGCCGCTCGTTCTGATTGCCGCGCCATTAATCCACGCAGCGCTAAGCCGCAGGAGCGTGGCAGCGCCATGATTCGCGCGCTCTCTTCGTGGCTGCGACATCGGTTCGCCGGCACGGCATTCGAACTCCAGGTCATCGTGGCTTTTGGCATCATGGTTGGTGGACTATTGCTGTTCGGGGCCATTGCAGAAGATGTCCTTGAAGGCGAGAGCCACCAGGTCGATGAGACACTTTTGCTCGCGCTGAGACAGGCGGGCGATACCAGCGACCCGATAGGTCCGGCATGGCTGCAATTTGCAATGGGAGATATGACCTCGCTTGGTGGATACGCGGTCCTGACTCTGATTGTGGTGCTTTCAACACTTTACCTGCTCCTTGAGCACAGGATCCGGACAGCTCTGCTATTGGTCTGTTCGATCATTTCGGGCACGCTTCTGATTTCTTTACTGAAGCTCGGCTTCGACCGGCCGCGCCCGGACCTCGTCGATCATTTGACACACGCCTCGAGTTCAAGCTTTCCGAGCGGACACGCCGCCAGTTCGGCACTGGTCTATCTCACGCTCGGCCTCCTTCTCGCTCAGGCGGAAAGCCATAAACGCCTGAAAGTATTTCTGATCGCGAGCGCGATTTTCATTTCGATTCTGGTTGGATGCAGTCGTGTCTACCTTGGTGTCCACTGGCCAAGCGACGTTGTGGCCGGTTGGGGATTTGGCGCGGCCTGGGCGATACTGTGGTGGCTCATCGCGCGCTATGTGAGGACACAATCGTAACGAGAGGACAAGGCTGAACGTGACCGAGATTGGCCCGCCTTCACTACTGCTGAACCTCGCCCCAATAACATTCCTGGCCTGGATCAATCATAATTGGGCGGGTCTGTGCGCGAAACGCTTTGTGTAACGCGTCGCATACTTGTTCGCCGAGAGTTTATCCGGTGGTTGTGCGTTCGCTCTGCCCGGCACAGGCCTATTTCGAGAGCTCAGAGGTTCTTTATTGATTTAAACCCCTGTGGGGTATAAATGGTGGTCATGAACTTTGTTGTCGCAACTCTCGTGACTGTATTTTTCAGCCTGTCGCAGGTGCTCTGCGCGTGTCCCGTCGATATGTCGGCGACGAACAGCATGGCAACCGAGTTCACCGCTCATTCTCACCAGGCGCCCGCCGATGGGCCTGAGGCGCCCTGCGATGATGAGACTGATCACTGCAAGCTTCAGACAGCAACGGTCGCCCAAGCCGACAAGACGGCGAACCCGGTCCAGCACGTATCAGGCGATACGACGCCCATCGGGCTTGCTACACCCTCATGGCAACACGCATGGAAGCGCGTCGTCAATGTCCGCACGCCCTGGCCTGAGGTCCGAAGTTACCTGCTGCAACAAACGCCAGTCACATTAAAGGTGCGTTCCCTGAGCTGATTTCGTGCGTCGCTGCATTAGCAGCCCGATTGCATAAATTCACCTCACGGAGACGATTATGTTGAACAGACGACATATGCTGCAGACGGTGCTCGGCACCGGCGCAGCCTGGGGGGCAAGCAGCCTCCTGCCCGCTTGGGCAAAATCTTCCAGCAACGGAAACCTTGGTGTGCCCTCACTTTCGGGCACGCGCTTCGACCTCGAAATCGGGCAGTTCCCGGTCAGGCTCAACGGCAAAGTCGGTATGGCAACCGGAATCAATGGCACACTTCCCGGCCCGCTCTTGCGTTTGCGCGAGGGCGATGACGTTACAATGAACGTCACCAACCGGCTTGCCGAAGACACCTCGATCCATTGGCACGGACTGCTTGTCCCCTTCCATATGGACGGCGTGCCGGGCGTCAGCTTCCCGGGCATCAAACCGGGCGAAACGTTCAAATATCAGTTCAAGGTGCCGCAAAATGGCACTTACTGGTATCACTCCCATTCTGGTCTGCAGGAACAACTCGGCCATTACGGTCCGATCGTCATAGATCCGGCAGGTACAGATCCAGTGGCTTATGACCGGGAATATGTGCTCGTCCTCAGCGACTGGAGTTTCACGCATCCGCACCGGATCTTCGACAAGCTCAAGAAGAATGCCGAGAGCCTGAATTTCAACCGCCCGACCCTGTCGAACCCAACCGGGCTTGGCGGCATGTGGGGGCAGATGCGAATGAGCCCGCGCGATCTCGCAGACGTGACCGGCGAAACCTACACCTACCTGATCAATGGCCATTCGACGGCCGATAATTTCAATATGGTCTTCCAGCCGGGCGAGCGGGTTCGCCTGCGCATTATCAACGCCTCCGCCATGACCCTCTTCAATGTCCGCCTCCCGGGCTTGCCGATGACGGTGGTCCAGGCCGACGGTCTGAATGTCCAGCCGGTTGAGACCGACGAGTTCCAGATGGGCGTGGCCGAGACGTATGATGTCATCATCGCGCCGACCGAAGCGCGCGCCTACGCCTTTGTTGCCGAATCGATCGACCGCTCCGGCCAGGCCGTCGCCACGCTCGGCCCGCGTGCCGGTATGCGGGCCGATGCGCCTGCGCTTCGTCCCGTGCCCATGCTGACCATGCGGGACATGGGAATGGCCCATGGAGACATGGCGGGCATGTCAGGCATGGGGAGCATGGATCATGGTCCGGACACCGCGACGGCCGGGGACGACATGAAAGGCCACGACATGGGTGCCATGTCGATGATGCCCGATCCTCATGGTCCGGCGGTCCAGCCCGTCAAGATCGAAGCAGATATAGAGCGCGGCCCCGGTGTCGCAAAAGTATCAGGCATGACGATGAGCCGCTTGGGCGAACCCGGTCTCGGGCTTGATGATGTCCCCCACCGCACGCTCACCTATAACCAGCTTCGCGCGCTCGACATGAATGAGGACCATCGCCCGCCTGGCCGCGAAATTGTCATTCATCTGACGTCGAACATGGAACGCTACATGTGGTCGTTCGACGGTGTAAAATTCTCCGAGGTAACCGAGTCAATCAAGTTCTACGAGGGTGAACGTGTTCGCCTGACGCTCGTAAACGATACAATGATGCCACACCCGATCCATTTGCACGGCATGTTTTTCGATCTCGTGAATGGCGGTGGTCATCACATGCCTCGAAAGCACACAGTAACGGTCAAGCCTGCAGACAGGGTCAGCGTCGACATCACCGCAGAACATGTCGGTGACTGGGCGTTCCACTGCCATCTGCTTTACCACATGCACGCTGGCATGATGCAGGTCGTCAGCGTCATTCCGCCAGCAGACGATACGACACCAGCTGAAAAAATGCCGGCAGGTCAGATGAATATGCCCATGGACCATCACGGCATGAACCATGGGGAGGGAAAATCATGATGAAACAGAATTTGGCAGCCCCTCTCCTCCTCGGCTTCGCGCTCTACGCGACCGGCAGCGCGTTCGCGGAAGACACAAATCAAACCCCGCCCTGGGATCAGGCCGACGCCATCTACGGCGAGGATGCAATGGCGGAGGCTCGCCGGGACGTTCTTGCCGAAGGCGGAGACCAGAAGAGCTTCTACATCCTCTTCAACCAGCTCGAGGCTCAGATGTCTGACGAGGGCGACAGTTTGTACTGGAACGGACAGGCTTGGTATGGAGGCGATATCAACAAGCTCTGGTTCAAGAGCGAGGGCCGCGCCTCTCTGAATGGAGAGGGCGTGGATGACGCCGAGATCCAGGCGCTCTATTCCCGTGCGGTTGCGCCTTTCTGGAATGTTCAGGCGGGCGTTCGCTACGACATCGAACCGGATAGTCTCGCGCATGGGGTCGTCGCACTGAATGGTCTGGCGCCCTACTGGTTCGAAGTCGACGCTTCCGCCTTTCTCAGTGAAAAAGGCGATGTAACGGCCCGCATCGAGGCTGAATATGAGTTGCTCCTGACCCAGCGGTTGATCTTGCAGCCTCGGATCGAAGCAAATCTTTCCGCGCAGGACATACCGGAAAGGGAAACGGGCGCGGGACTTAGCACACTCGATGCCGGCTTGCGGCTTCGTTATGAAATCAGGAGGGAGTTTGCGCCTTATGTCGGCGTCGAATGGCAAAGCGCCTTCGGTGAGACACGCGACATGATCAAAGCCGCAGGCGGTGAAGGCGACGATATCGTCTTTCTCGTGGGCCTGCGGACCTGGTATTAGGAGAACAAGATGGGCGGTTTCATAGAACCCAATATTCACCCCGTGCTGGTGCATTTTACCTATGCCCTCGGCACATCTGCAGCCCTGGCATATGTGGCTGGCCTCCTCGTACCTGCAGGCCGCTGGCGCGACAGCCTTCGACCGGCCGCCGACTGGATGCTGGCATTGGCTGCCTTGGCGGTTCTGGCCACCATCGCGGCCGGGTTTCAGGCCTATTACAGCGTTGCTCACGATGCGCCGTCCCATGAAGCGATGACAACCCATCGCAACTGGGCTGTTCCCACGGGCCTCGCCTTACTGGCCCTCGCCGGTTGGCGCTGGCTGAGAAGGGCCTCGTCGCCCGGCCCGGTATTTGCGATCAGTGCCCTGGTGGTGGCAGGTCTTTTGACGGTTACAGCGTGGTGGGGAGGCACAATTGTCTACAAGTACGGACTTGGCGTGCAGACCCTTCCTGAAGCCAGCGGGCCAGGCCACGATCATGATCATGGCGGCGGAGCCGGTCATGGCGACCAAGGCACCGTAAATTCAACAGACGATCATCAAGACGCTCACGGAGCGCCTCCATCCGACACGATGGATGGATCATCGGCGAGCGGCGATGGACATGATCACGACCATACCGACGGTGCAGCTGATCGAGAAATGTCAGGCACGGTCCCCGCCGGACACGACAACTCCGACGGCCATCACGACACCAAACCGGTCTCGACTGATGAACAGGCGATCCTGGATATCATGGCCGCGATCGAAACCGGTTGGGAGACCGGCGATGGCGAACTGTTCCGACAGAACTTTCTCGACTGGTCAGGCGCCCGGTACTTTGAGTCAGGCGGCGAGAATACTGGCCTGCTCGACCTTGTCGAAAATCATGTCGAGCCCGAAAAAGATACCATTCCGGATCTCGAACTCGACTTCTCGAATATAGACGTGCAATTCGAGGGAAGTGACTTTGCATGGGCTGTCGCGGACACAGCGATCAGTGGAACGTTCAGCTCCAATGGCGAACGCCTGGAGCGTATCGGGAAACAAACGGTGCTGTTCCGCAAGGTCGCCGGCACCTGGCAGGTCATTCACACGCACTCGTCCTCCCGTGCGCCGCGATAAGGAGGAAATCCAAACTGCCGCTTGCCGGCCAAGTTGAAAAGCAACCGGCAAGCGGCGATGATATTGAATATACCCCCTAGGGGTATTATACTATGACTGTCCTACTTGCTCTTGCCTGGACCGCTGGAGGTCAGAATGAAAATTATCCCCGTCGGACACTCGCTGTCTCTGTTCCTGCTCGTCAGTTATTTGCTGTGCGTCGGCTGGGGGAGTGTGACGCCGTCCAGCCTTCACATGCATCCAGCATGGCAGGATCTACTGCCCGGATTTGAGTTTGGAACGCTGACTGGTTTCCTGATCGGCCTTGTCGAGAGCTATCTCTATGGCTGGTACATCGCCCTTCTGTTCGTTCCCTTGTTCAACTTCTTCAACCGAAACAGCAGCGCATAAAAGTGATGCATACCCTCATCCTGTGAAGCACTCCTGCTGAAAGAGTCAGAGCCATGACCAACGACACTTCTCACGCCCATTCCGGACATGCGTGCCATCACAACGATCAGGCCGCTCCAGAGAAGCCCGATGATGCCTATGACAAGGTTCCGATCGGCTATGCCGGCACCGTCTGGACCTGTCCCATGCATCCGCAGGTACGCGAAACTGCCAATACAGGCTGCCCGATCTGCGGCATGGCGCTCGAACCGGAAACGGTGACGGCCGAGCAGGATACCAGCGAACTGGATGACATGACGCGGCGCTTCTGGGTCGCCCTTGTCTTCTCGGCGCCACTGCTCGCCTTTGTCATGGGCGAAATGATTCCCGGCAGCCCGCTCAGGCACTGGATTGATCCGACATGGAGTGTCTGGCTTCAGGCCCTGATCGCGACTCCCGTTGTCGTTTGGGCCGGCTGGCCTTTCTTCGAGCGCGGCTGGCAATCCGTGAAGCGACGCAACCTCAACATGTTCACCCTGATCGCGATGGGCGTCGGCGTGGCCTATATTTATTCCCTGGTCGCAACATTCGCGCCCGGCATATTTCCCGATTCATTCCGTGGGCATGGCGGCGCGGTAGCAGTCTACTACGAGGCGGCCGCCGTCATCGTTACGCTGGTTTTACTTGGCCAGGTGCTCGAACTGCGCGCGCGCAACGCCACCTCAGGAGCCATTCGTGCACTGCTGGAGCTTGCCCCTGCTACTGCGCGCAGGATTGCTGACGATGGCAGCGAACAGGATGTCGATCTCGCGGATGTAAAGTCTGGCGACAAGCTGCGGGTCCGGCCAGGTGAGAAGATCCCGGTCGATGGCGAGGTCGTCGACGGCCATGGGTCGGTTGACGAGTCCATGGTCACCGGCGAACCCCTGCCCGTCGAAAAAGCCACTGGCGCCCGTGTGACCGGCGGCACGGTCAACGGAACCGGGTCGCTCGTTATGAAGGCGACACATGTGGGCGAAGACACGCTCTTGTCCCAGATTGTCCGAATGGTTGCCGCCGCTCAGCGGTCCCGAGCTCCAATCCAGCGGCTCGCTGATCTCGTCGCTGCCTGGTTCGTTCCGGCTGTTATTGGAATTGCGATCCTGACCTTTGTCGTGTGGGCCGTGTTCGGACCCGACCCGGCGATGGCTTTTGCGATCGTGAATGCCGTTGCCGTCCTGATCATCGCATGTCCCTGTGCGTTAGGTCTGGCAACCCCAATGTCGATCATGGTCGGCACGGGCAAGGGCGCGTCCAACGGCATCCTGATCAAGAATGCTGAAGCGTTGGAGACGCTTGAGAAGGTCGATACGATCGTGGTCGATAAGACCGGGACGTTGACGCTCGGACGTCCCGAACTGGTACGCGTCCAGCCAGGCGAAGGCTTCGACGAAGCCTCGTTGCTTAGTCTCGTAGCCGCGGTGGAACGTTTGAGCGAGCACCCACTTGCCGACGCGATCGTGCGTGGCGCAAAAGGCAAGGGCGCGCCTCACAAGGATGCGCACGGATTTGAATCCGTCACTGGCGAAGGTGCGCAGGCAAGCGTCGACGGCCAAACCGTCGCCATCGGCAACAGAAAGATGATGCAGCGGATCGGGGGCTGGTCTGACGACCTCGGGACACGCGCTGACCAGTACCGCACCGAAGGCCAGACGGTTATGTTCGCCGCCGTCGACGGAAAACCGGCAGGCCTTGTCTCTGTGGCGGACCCGATCAAGGAGACGACACCGGAAGCCATCAGACGTCTTCATGCCGAAGGGTTGAAGATTGTGATGTTGACAGGTGACAATGAGACGACAGCACGCGCGGTCGCCGACAAGGTCGGCATCGATGAGGTTCACGCCGACGTCTCGCCTGAAGACAAGCATCGGATCGTGTCCGAACTCCAGAAGAACGGTGCCCGCGTGGCCATGTGCGGTGACGGCATAAATGATGCGCCCGCGCTCGCTCAGGCGGATGTCGGAATCGCCATGGGAACCGGAACCGATGTGGCCATGGAGAGTGCCGGTGTAACGCTTGTGAAAGGCGATCTGATCGGGGTCGCAAAGGCCCGGGAGCTCAGCCACGCCACGATGCGCAACATCCGCCAGAACCTGTTCTTCGCGTTCTTCTACAATACGCTTGGCGTGCCGGTTGCCGCTGGCATTCTGTATCCCTTCTTCGGCTTGTTACTGAGCCCGATGATCGCGGCGGCCGCCATGAGTTTCAGCTCCGTATCTGTTATCGGCAACGCCTTGCGGCTGAGAACCCTTAAACTCTAATTTTCCGGAGCACAGACATGTCCAGACCACTTGCTATGAGCGCGCTCGGTGCGCTGATGATTGCAGCCCTGATAGCGGGTATGATGCTCTTCTCCGCGTCACCCACAGCCAACGCGCAAACAGTCACTGTACACAAGACGCCATGGTGCGGTTGCTGCGCCGCCTGGGTGGACCACCTGCATGACGAGGGTTTCGACGTCATCGTGAAAGAGGAAGAGGACCTGACACCCATTCGGTCACGGCTTGGTGTTCGGGATGAACTGATGAGTTGCCATACCGCAGAAGTCGCCGGATATGTCGTTGAAGGTCACGTTCCCGCTCGGGAAATACGACGCTTGCTCGAAGAAAAGCCTGACGTCAACGGCGTCTCGGTGCCCGGCATGCCGCAAGGCTCTCCCGGCATGGAAACACCGAACGCGCCAGATCGGTATGATGTCATCATCTTCTCTGGAGAGGATGCCAGGACATATGCCTCCTATCGGGGAACGCAATTGGTCTCCGAACCGGCAAGACCATGAGTGAGGATGACTACAAGCAAGGGTCACTGACGCTGGCGGGCACCGTCGCCATGGGGACGGGCGTGATGATCGGTGCCGGCATCTTTGCCCTGACCGGTCAGGTCGCTGAATTTGCAGGCGACCTGTTTCCGCTCGCCTTCCTCACGGCAGCCATCATCAGCGGCTTCAGCGCCTATTCCTATATCAAGGTCTCCAACAAGTATCCGAGCGCCGGCGGCATCGCGATGATACTCCAACGCGCTTACGGCCCGTCTACCGTGACTGGAAGCGCAGCCCTGCTGATGGCGTTCTCGATGATCATCAATGAAAGCCTGGTCGCCCGCACGTTCGGTGCGTACACGCTGCAGCTGTTTGGCGTCGAGGGCGGCATATTCGTCCCCTTGCTGGCAATCGGACTGATTATCCTGGCTTTCGTGATAAATATTGCCGGTAATCAGGTGATCGGCGGCGTATCGAAGGTCACGGCTATTCTCAAGATTGGTGGCATACTGATTTTCGCGCTTATTGCGATCTGGGCTGCCGGATTCAGCTTCCAGCCAGCAGCAGACGGTTTCGCTGACAGCACATCTGCCGGTGGGTTCCTGGCCGGCGTCGCGCTCGCCATCCTGGCCTATAAGGGATTCACCACCATCACGAACAGTGGCGACGAGGTGAAGGAACCGACCCGCAATGTCGGGCGGGCCATCATGATCTCGCTTGCGATCTGCACTTTCATCTATCTCCTTGTCTGTTTCGCTGTCGGATCAACCCTCACTGTCTCGGAGATTGTTGCGGCGAAGGACTATGCTCTCGCCGAAGCGGCCCGGCCAGCACTTGGAAACTATGGATTGTGGTTCACAGTAACGATTGCGATCATCGCGACAGCTTCAGGCCTGCTTGCCAGCTTGTTTGCCGTCTCTCGCATGCTCGCCATGCTGACCGACATGAACCTGATTCCGCATAGACATTTCGGCATGCCCGGAACGGTACAGCGTCATACGCTCGTCTATACGGTTGTGGCTGCCGGATTGCTCGCGGCTTTCTTCGATCTCAGTCGCATCGCTTCGCTTGGCGCAATCTTCTATCTGGTCATGGATATCATCATCCATTGGGGCGTCTTCCGGCATTTGAGACGGGATGTCGGCGCCGCACCCGCAATCCTTATCTGTGCGATGGCACTCGATGCCGTCGTCCTGATCGCCTTCATCGCCCTGAAGTGGCAAGCCGATCCAGTCATCATCATGATCGCGGCTTTCGGCATGGCTGCAGTCTTTTTATTCGAGCATTTCTTCCTGAAACGTCTTCGCGACAATCCTCCCGCAGAGGAGTCCGGAAACGACCAGCACAAAGCCCATTCATGATCATCGCAACCTTGATCGGACTGCTCACTTTTGTGCTGGCAAGCACAGTGCATTATCTCGCACTGGCGCATCTGCACCGACGCCTGAACCATGAAGCGCGTTCAGGTCTCCCGATCGTTGTTTCGGGTATCATTGGTGCAGGCCTGGCGCACCTCGCTGAGGCAGCGCTCTATGCAACCAGCTTTACGCTACTGGATGCCTTTGACTTGGGTGGTTTCAAGGGCGGCGAAGCGGACGGGTTCATGGACATATTCTATTTCTCCCTCGTCAACTACACATCGCTTGGGCTGGGCGATATCTATCCAACCGGACATTCGCGGTTCCTGGCGGGACTGGAATCACTCAATGGTTTCCTGCTGATTTCGTGCTCGGCATCCTTCATTTTCCTCCTGATGCGAAACCAAATGGATGGTCCAACTTCGGGCGGAATTCAAAAATCGGATTAACTCGGAACCTGTTCACACACTTCTCCGTTAGTCGTGGAAATACCCCACCACTGTATAAGGAGGATGTTGAAAGTGGATATGAAGAACAGTTATTGGCGGTTTGGAGCAATGATCATCACATCGGTGATCGTGATGTTTGGACTGATGTACCTCAACACCTATGCGTGGGAGCATGTTCGCTGGAGCGAAACGCGCTTCTACATGGCCTTCATCATGGGCGCCGCGATGGCCGTCGTGATGCTGAGCTTCATGCTCAACATGTACAAGGACAGCCGGATCAATTTCGGCATTTTCATTGGCGCTGCGGTCGTGTTCGTCCTGGCCCTCTGGCTGGTGCGCAGCCAGAGCACTGTCGACGACCGGTCCTACATGAAAGCGATGATCCCCCACCACTCCATTGCCATCATGACAAGTGAACGCGCCGGCATCGAGGATGTCCGCGTGCGCGAGCTTGCCGACGAGATCATCACGGCACAGCGCCGCGAGATCAAGGAAATGGAATGGCTGATTTCGGACATCGCGGAGAATGGCCCGGCATCGACGGAAAGCGAGGCGGCGAGCCGCCCCGTTCCTCCCTTTGAAGGCACGCTCAACCCAGACGACGCTGCCGGGGCAGCCATCGCCGAGGACTGACGCGCCTTCCACGTCCAGTCAGACCCATTCGATCCCGAAAAGGAGCGAAACAGAATGAGACTCCAAAAGATCAAGGCACAGGGCCTTGCCCACCTTTCCTATTTCCTTAGTGCCGATGGTGAAGCTGCGGTCATCGATCCGCGGCGCCTTCGCGGGCTGGTTGCTGCCAGGCGACAAACCGGTGCTGCTGGTAGCACGCGATGACGACCAGGCGGTCGATGCGGCCACCACGCTTCAGCGGATCGGCTTCGACAATGTGAGCGGATTTGTCAGCGGCGCCATGCCCGTGGCGGTCCAGAACGGCCCGCTCGACACACTCGACTTCGTCGATACCGAAACCGTCGCCGCGCGCGTAGACAACCCGCCGGCTGGCTGGACCCTGCTCGATGTCCGGGCCATCGACGAATATGAGAGCGGCCATATCAAGGACAGCAAGCACGCTTATGTCGGCAAGCTGCCTGATGCGGCCAGTGACCTCGACCCGGACAAACCGGTCACGACCATGTGCGGGAGCGGTGCACGTGCCACGATTGCCGCCTCGCAGCTTCTGCGGAAGAGGTTCTCGAACGTCGATGTCTATATCGGCTCGATGAAGGCGTGGAGCGCAGCTGGAAATGCCATTGAGTGATGACTGTCAGTCCATCTTGGGCTGAACCTTTCGTTTCTGACGCATAAAGAGACTGGAAATTGCTTCACGAGGTCCCCATATGGATACCCTGTATGGGGTATTTGCCATGAAGACTGAAACCAAAGAGGCCGCGACCCGGAGGCTTGCCCGCATCGAGGGACAAGTGCGCGGCATCACGAAGATGGTGTCCGACGATCGGTATTGTATTGATGTCATTCGTCAGGTGCAGGCTGTGAAGGCCGCGCTTGTCGGCCTCGAGGCCGTTATCCTGGATGACCATATCGCAACGTGTGTGGATCATGCCCTGACCGGAAGCAATGTCGATGACCGGCGTGAAAAGGTCGAGGAACTTGTTGCTGTGCTTGGTGGCCGCAAGAAGTAGCGGCCTCACAGTTTGTTGAAATGAAAGTTTTAATCTTTTCACGTATTTGAACAATGATGCAGTTTGTGACCCGCCTCCTGACACTGTTTGCCGCTGCCTTCATGGCGGCTCATCCGGTCATGGCGTGTCCATTGATGGTCGGGGCCTCCGAAACCGCGCCGACTGAAATGAGCAGCAATCATCCCTGTCATGACATGGCGATGGAAGCCATGGCCGACACCGGGCATACAGATCAGGCGTCATCGTCTGATTGCCCCGCGGGATACGACTGTGCACCCATGCTTATCCAGGCGCACAGTGACGCCAATCCAGTTGCACCTGTTGCGAATGTAGACGCAGAATTTGCTGCGGTTCTCGCTAACCCACCAAAGGCATTCCTGCCAGAGCGCGAAACACTAAAGACCGGGCCTCCACCTCGGCTGGATATCGTCCAGCACACGCCAATATCGCTAAAGCAGCGCTTCCTGAATTGAGAGCGATGACCTGCGGCTGCCACAGCAGCCCGTCGTCATCGTCTCACACAATTCAGAAGAGCCTGTTTTATCATGCCCCACATTTCGAGAATGCTGCTGGTCGCAGCGTTTGCCGCTGTGCCCCTGGCGGCGGTTGCCAGCGCTCAGAGCTTTGCCGAGCTTGAAGCCCGTCTCGAGGCCCATCCAAGCCTCTCCGCTCTCGGTTACGATGCCGAAGCCGACCGGGAGCGTGCTGTCGCCTCAACCGCACTCCCGGACCCCGTCGTATCCCTCGGGATCAACAACATTCCGATTTTCGATCCCTCATTCGACAGTTACTTGCCGACCAATAAAGCCGTTGGTATCCGGCAACAATTTCCGAGCTTCGCGGGCCGTGAAGCCCGCGCCGGTGAAGCCCGGGCGATGTCAGCACAGACCGAGGCGGTTCGCGATGCCCGTTATGCGGCCTTGCGCGCCGAACTCATCGCTTTTCTCGCTGACAAGACTAGACTGACCAGGCAGAGATCCCTCGCCGAAGCGCGAAACGCCAAATATGACGAGCTTGTCGACATTGTCGAGGCCGAGATCGACGCGGGCCGCCCGGCCGTCTATCGCCTTGCCGAAATTGAAAGCGAACGGGCAGAAGTTTCCCGGACGCTTGTTGATCTTGATCGGCAGGAAGCCGAGACCGATGCGCGCCTGATCGAACTCGTCGGACTGGTCCCTTCAACTGGCCTCCCTCCCCTGACTGAAAGAGACTGGTCCGGCGCAGCGCTTGAGTTCCATACCGTACGCATTGCCGACGCGGCCGTCCGCGTTACCGATTACGGTATCGACGAGGCCCGCGCGGCCTGGAAGCCAGAATGGGGGGCTCAGCTCACTTATCAACAGCGCGATGAAGGCGCGATGTTCGCGGGGGATGACTGGGTCTCCGGTATGGTGACTTTTACGGTTCCGCTCTGGGCCGAAAGGAAGCAGGCACCGAACTTGCGCGCCGCAAAGGCTGAGCGGGCCGGCGCCGAGCAACGCTACCAGGCTGCCGCACGGAATGCGGCGGCCCAGTATGCGTCCCGGGACGCCATTATCCGCGCGACCGATGCCAGTATCGACGTCCTGCAGGTCAAGATCGCTGCCGTCGAAGACGAAGTCGAGGCCCAGTTGATTACCTATGAATCCGGTGTTGGCGGCTATGCGCCGATCATTGACGGCGAGATCGCCATTCTCAAACTCCGGGCGGAAATCGAAGCTGAAACGGCCCGCAAGGCCGCTGCGATCGCACGCCTGAATGCCCTCCTGGTGACACAATGAAAAAGACATTCCTGATAATGGGCACCGCATCTGCCGCCCTCTTGCTCGCCGCATGCGGCGCACCGGGCGGATCACCGGGCGGCCAGGGTGAAAAACCGAACGCCTCGAGCGAGACGCAACGATACACCTGCCCCATGCACCCTCACTATATTTCGACCGATCCGGACGGCACCTGCCCGATCTGCGGCATGGACCTGGTGCCTGCCGACAAGGCCCAGGAACCAACGAGCTCAGCAGGCGAAATCCTTTACTACAAGCATCCCATGGGCAAGCCGGACACCTCGCCCGTTCCGAAAAAGGATTCCATGGGCATGGATTACATCCCGGTTTATGCCGATGGCACCGGATCGGGCGTGGCCGTCTCGCCGGAAATGATCCAGACCATGGGGATCCGGACAGCACCTGCCGAGACCGGGGATTTCAGCCGTGTACTGAGAGCCTTCGGCACGGTCGAGACCAATGAACGGCTCGAAAATGTTACCGTCTCGCGGCTAGAAGGCTGGATTGAGAATCTGGCGGTCAATGCCGAGGGCGACACCGTCCGCCCCGGCAGTCTCCTCTACCGGATCTACAGTCCGGACCTGATCGCCGCGCAGAAAGATTATCTGAACTCGTTCAAGATCGGCAACGAAGCGCGCATCGCGTCGGTTCGCCAACGCCTGCGCTCCCTTGGCATGCAGAATGCGGCCATCGACCGGCTGACCGAAACCCGCCAGGTCATTGAACGTGTTCCGGTTTACGCAGAAGCCGGCGGCACGGTTGCCGAGCTTCAGATCCGCAATGGCGACTATGTCAAACCCGGTACACCCATACTGCGCCTGCAATCCTATGCCGATGTCTGGGTCATTGCCTCTGTGCCGGAGAGCGACCTGCCGCTGGTGCAGGCAGGCATGCCGGCCGAACTCGATTTTCCGAGCGCGCCCGATGCCCCCGGCAAAGGCCAGGTCGACTATATCTATCCGACAATCGACCCGAAAACCCGTA
Organism: Hyphomonas beringensis; assembly: GCF_000682755.1. Taxonomy (GTDB): domain Bacteria; phylum Pseudomonadota; class Alphaproteobacteria; order Caulobacterales; family Hyphomonadaceae; genus Hyphomonas; species Hyphomonas beringensis. The sequence continues at coordinate 50,225 of NZ_AWFF01000076.1, read as the reverse complement.
CAGCCGACGTCCGGATCGAAGTGGACAATGTGTCGGGCTATCTTCGCCCGGGCGCCTATGCGGACATAAGGCTGAATATCGGCGGCCGACCGCGTCTTTCGGTTCCGAGTGAAGCCATTCTACTTGGTAGCGAGGGCGCCCGTGTCGTCATCGCCGAGGGCAATGGCCGCTTCTCCGGACGCGCCGTGCAAACCGGCATTTCGGCCAATGGCCGGACCGAAATCCTGTCGGGTCTGGAAAGCGGCGACATGGTCGTCGCCAGCGGGCAGTTCCTGCTCGATAGCGAAGCCAACCTGAAAGAAGGCCTTGCCAAGCTGGAAGCTCCAGATGCGAGTGCGGCCAGTCCGGAAACACCGCTCTCCGATATACCGGTGGACAGTAAAGCCCTCGCCGAAATCGATCACTTCACTGACATGGCGCTCTACTTCCACGAGGCCCTGACAGACGGGTATGACATCGATCCGCTATTCGTGGACCCCGCCCTCGCCCTGGTGCCTGTGCTGCGGGACCGTTACGCGAACACGAAACTGGCACCGGTCATGGATGCTACGCAAACCGCTCTCGCCGCCGCGCAGGACGCCACGGACCGCGAAGACCTTGCCACACAACTCTCAGACCTGGTCGAGGCCTTGAAACCCTGGCTGCTGGAAGGCGCACCTCAGCATTACAGCGAGGCTGGTCTGGTGCTCTACCGGGACACCGCAACGGGCCGGTACTGGCTGCAGGAAGAAGCCAAACCGGCCAATCCGTACAGCGCAGATGGAGCTGAACGGATTGACTGGCCCAACCCGATGGCCGGCATGTCGATGACGACCAATGACGGCGAGACTGGCGCTGACCAGGCCCCTGGGCATTCGGGGGACGGTCATGACTGAACGAAACGACAGAGACCTCGCGGGGCAAGACCCCTCCAGATCATGGGTGGCAAAGCTGATCTCCTGGTCGGTTTCCAACCAGCTCATCGTCCTCATGCTCGCCGCTGCACTGGCTGTGACCGGGTGGATGGCGATCCAGCGCACGCCGCTCGATGCAGTGCCGGACCTGACAGATACCCAGGTCATTATTCGTACCGATTTTCCGGGCCAGAGCCCGCAGATTGTCGAGGACCTCGTCACCTATCCACTATCGACGAACCTTCTCGGTCTGCCGAAGACCAAGGATGTGCGCGGCTCCTCAATGTTCGGCACCAGTTTTGTCTATGTCATATTTGACGATGATGTTGACCTCTACTGGGCCCGCTCGCGCGTGCTCGAAGCCTTGTCCCGGCTGGGGTCTGAACTCCCGGAAGGCGCCGTACCGCAGATAGGACCGGATGCGACCGGCGTTGGCTGGGTCTATCAGTATGCCTTGGTCGACAAGACCGGCAAGACCGATCTCGCCGAGCTGCGTTCACTCCAGGACTGGTTCCTGAAACTCGAACTGGCCGGTGTGGAGGGGGTCTCTGAAGTCGCCTCGGTCGGCGGTTTTGTCAGGGAATACCAGGTTCTCCTCGATCCCAATCGCCTGAGAAGTTACGACCTGTCGATCACCCGTATCCGTGACGCGGTCCGCGCAGCCTCAAGCGAAGTCGGTGGCCGCGTGCTCGAACAGGGCGAAACGGAATATGTCATCCGCTCATCAGGCTATGTCGATGAGAAGCTTGATCTCGAACAGGTCGTGGTCAAGGCAGAGGATGGCACCCCCGTCCAGCTGAGCCATGTCGCCCGGATTGTCGAAGGCCCGGCCCTCCGGCGCGGCATTGTCGAACTCAATGGCGAAGGCGAAACGGTGTCCGGCATCGTGGTGATGCGCGATGGCGAGAATGCGCTGTCGGTGATCGAACGTGTGAAGGAGAAACTTGATAGTCTCCAGCGCGGCCTGCCGGAAGGTGTCGAGATTGTCACTGTGTATGACCGCGCGCCACTCATCGAGGGTTCGGTCGATTATCTGAAAGACAAGCTGATCGAGGAAGGCATCGCGGTTGCGCTCGTCATCCTGATCTTCCTCCTCCATGTAAGGTCATCTCTGGTTGCCATCATCACCTTGCCGCTCGGAGTGCTCGGCGCGTTCCTGATCATGTCCTGGCAAGGTGTCACAGCGAACATCATGTCACTTGGCGGGATCGCCATCGCGATCGGCGCCATGGTCGACGCCTCGATTGTGCTTGTCGAGAATGCCAGCCGGAAACTGGCGGATCTGGGACCGAAACCCGATCCGAGCGTGCGCCGCCAGGCGCTGGTCGAGTCGGCTCAGGAAGTCGGCCCCGGCATATTCTTTTCACTCCTCATCATCACGGTCTCCTTCCTGCCGGTCTTTGCCCTGACCGGTCAGAGCTTCAGGCTCTTCAGTCCTCTCGCCTATACCAAGACCTATGCGATGGCCTTCGCGGCCATTCTGTCGGTGACACTTGTCCCGGTTCTGATGCTGTACCTGATGCGGGGTCGGTTCCGGCGCGAGGAAGCCAATCCCCTGAACGCCTTCTTCGTCTGGGCCTACAAACCGCTGCTCCATCTAGCCCTGAGGTTCAAATGGATCACGGTCGCCCTTGCGCTCGCGCTGACGGCCAGTGTCATCGTGCCGGTCCAGAGGATCGGCTCGGAATTCATGCCGGCCCTTTATGAAGGCGAGCTCCTCTACATGCCGACCACCCTGCCCGGCGTGTCATCCACCAAGATGCGGGAGATTCTTGGCCAGACAAACCGCGTCATCAAGACCGTGCCAGAAGTCGATCGTGTCTTCGGCAAGGCCGGGCGCGCCGATACCGCAACCGATCCAGCGCCACTCACCATGATCGAAACATGGATCAAGCTGAAACCGAAGGAGGATTGGCGGCCAGGTGTGACGGTCGAGGACATCACCGATGAGCTCGATGCCAAGCTGCAAATGCCCGGCCTCGTGAATTCATGGGGCTATCCGATCAAGATTCGCATGGACATGGTTTCAACAGGTGTGCGCACGCCCATTGGCATCAAGGTTACCGGCGATGATCTGACAGAGATTGAGACCATTGCCCGGGACATAGAAGCGGCCATTTCGGACGTACCCGGAACGCGCTCGGCCTTCGCCGACAGGGTCATGGGCGGAAAATATCTCGAGATCACGCCGGATAGGGGCGAACTCGCCCGGCGGAATATCGACATGGCAGCCTTCCAGTCCGTGATCCAAACCGCCCTGGGCGGCATGACGCTCTCCCAGTCTGTCGAGGGCCGGGAACGCTATGACATCATCCTGCGCTATGATCGGCCATTTCGTGAGAGTGCCACAGACCTGGAAGAGATACTCGTGCCCGCCCCGTCCGGCGCCCATATCCCTCTCAGCGAACTGGCGGACATTTCCTATGCGGAAGGCCCGCCAATGATCCGATCGGAAAATGCCAGGCTGACTGGCTGGGTTTTCGTCGACATCGCGGACCGGGACATGGGCAGCTATGTTGCAGACGCCAGACAGGTGATTGCCAACGCCGTCGACCTGCCTGCGGGATATGCGGTGGAGTTCTCCGGACAGTATGAACAGATGCAGGAAGCGAATGCGCGGCTGAAAATCGCCATTCCAGCTGCGATTGCACTGATCTTCCTGCTGCTGATGCTACATTTCGGCCGGCTCGACCGGACCCTGATCATCATGGCCAGCCTGCCATTCGGCCTGGTCGGCGGAATGTGGGCCGTCTGGCTGGCAGGCTACAATCTGTCAGTTGCCGTCGCGGTCGGTTTCATCGCCCTGGGCGGCATCGCTGTCGAGACGGCCGTCGTGATGCTGCTCTATATCGACGCGGAAGTCCGAAAGGCGAACCCGTCTGACAGGAGCCAGCTTTTCGCAGCTGTCAGCAAGGGCGCGGCCATGCGCGTCAGGCCGAAGTTGATGACGGTCACGACCATTTTTGCAGGTCTTGCCCCGATCTTCCTGACCGACGGCCTCGGATCGGACGTCATGCGCCGGATTGCCCTGCCCATGCTTGGCGGCATGGCCTCAACCCTCATCCTCTCCCTGATCGTGATCCCGGCCATCTACTACATCCGGGTCGGGCTGCAGATTCCATCAGATTTACCCCGGGCCGAACCGGATAACCGGGCCGGCTCATTCACCCCCGAAGGAGAAAAACCATGACGAGACACCTGTTGAAAATTCAGCTTTTGTTTCCACTGCTTCTGAGTGGCGCCATGCTGCCGGCGGCCGCGCAGGATCGCTCATCAGGCAGAATGATGATCGACGGCGGCATGATGGGTGGCGGCCTGTTCGGCACGGTGTTCATGCTGCTTGCTGTGCTCCTCCTCCTGCTCGGGATCGCTGCCCTCATCAAATATCTGAGGTCGAAATAATAGTCCCGTGTCCATCCACCCTATTCCCCCGTCCCGGCGCGCATCGGGGGCCTCTGTTGAAAGCCGCGCCTGACAATCAAAAAGGAAGAAAACGATGAAAACCCTCGTCAGAAAGACAGCAGTCACAGGCGCAATCCTCGGACTGGCCCTGATTGGTCCGGCGCTCGCCCAGGAGGCCGGCATGAAAATGGACAGCATGAAAGACATGGACATGTCCGGCATGAGCTGCTGCGGCGACATGGCGCCCGGCTTTGGCGTCATTAACGGCGTCGATCTGGATGCCCGAACCGTCAATATTTCACACGATCCGATCAAGAAGATCGGCTGGGGTGAAATGACAATGGACTTCGAGGTCGGCGGAATGGTTGCGCTCGACAAATTCGAGAATGGCGACAACGTCCATTTCATGCTCAAGCAGGACGACAGCGACAATTATGATATCGCCATGATGATGCCGATCGGCGGCGATCCGGATGCTTTCAAACTATCCATGATGTCGATGATGAAAGGCAAAGGCATGATGGACTGCAACATGGGCGGACACGGATCCATGTCCGGCATGTCAGGCAAGGATCATGACGACACCGATCACTAGCCGGTCCTCTGTTTCAAGCAAAAAATTCGTAAATCAGGTTCCGGCCGCGTTCCGCGGCCGGAATGCCTGCGTCTCCCGATTAGTTCACCAGGAAATCCCAATGACTCAAAGAATTCTGATTACCGCCTTCTTGTTAGGTTCCGTTTCCCTGACAGCCTGCAGTGACCCCGAAAGCCGAACGCCGCCAGCATCCGGCCCTGCGGACCAGACCAGGCCTGAACCGTTCGAACAGGCAGATGAAGCTATGCCCGGCGATACTGGACGGGCCACGGGCAGGATCACATCCCTTGATCGCGACGACGGCCGGGTCACCATCGACCATGGCCCTTTCGAAGGCATCGCCATGGGCGCGATGACCATGAGTTTCGCTTTAATGGGCGATGTTGAGCTGACTGACCTCTCTGAAGGCGATGACGTGATCTTCCAGGTCAAACGGGGCCGGGACGGTTCTCATCGCATCATGGAAATTTGCAGCATTCCCGCGAATGGCCGCGACTGCCCGGACCAAGAAACGATTTATCCGGACAACCCTCCAGATCAGTAAGGCGGCATACTCCGGCACTGTCCCCGATCGAGCTAAAGGGAAGACGATAAAGACCCGTTTCGCCATAGCGTCAAACTGGCATGCGCGGACCAAAAAGAATAACCGCAGCCCCGATCAGACAGGTTACAACCCCTATCAGATCCCAGCGGTCGGGACGAATCCCCTCAATGGTCCATAGCCAGATGAGCGAGGAAGTTATGTAAACCCCACCATAGGCGGCATAGGCGCGCCCGGCTGCAGACGCTTCCACCAGTGTCAGCAGCCAAGCGAATACAACAAGGGATATCATCCCCGGAACCAGCCAGAAAGCGGACTTTCCAAGCCGCAGCCAGGCCCAGAATGCAAAACAACCGGCAATTTCGGCGGTTGCCGCGCCAGCATAGATCAACAACGTCGCGCGAATATCCATGGCTGGGACGTTTCCTGATCTGGCTGGACTGGCGAGGCCCCGTTGCGGTTAAAATTGGTTTCAGCCTGCGCAGCATGAAAGCTTCGCCACGTCCTTGTCGAACGTCTGTGCCGCCAATTTCAACCCTTCAACAGTTGTCAGGTATGGAAAAATTGTCTCGCCAAGCGCCTTGCTCGTCATGCCGAACTTCAACGCCATAGCCAGCGTCTGAATCGCATCAGACCCTTCGGGCGCCGCGATCTGTCCGCCCAGGAGGCGGTCGGTCTTCGCATCCGCGACCAGCTTGATGACGCCGCGGGTATCGCGGGCGGCGGCGGCGCGTGCCACGTGGTCCAGCGTCAGCACGCTGGCCTTGACGTCATGACCGGCTGCCTTCGCCTGCACCTCGGAAAGGCCGACGCCGGCGACCTGCGGATCGGTGAACACGACCCAGGGCATGGCCCCATTGTCATAGCGCAAATCCTGAAGCCCGAGCGCATTGTTGGCCGCCACCTTGGCCCCATAAGCGGCCATGTAGACGAACTGGTCGCGATCGGTGACATCACCCGCTGCCCAGACGCCAGGCCGCGTTGTGGCCATGTCGGCTCCGACCTTGATCGATCCACGCGCATCGGTCTCGATGCCGAACTCGCGCAAGCCGAGGTCTTCGGAATTGGCCACCCGGCCTGTGGTGGCCACAAGCCGCTGCGCGGAGAGGGTCACAGGCTTTCCACCCCGTTCGATTGTCAGCGTGACGCCGCCGTCACTCCGTCTCACCGATCGGTAGGACAGGCTGGTCTCGACCGCGACACCCTCAGCCTTCAACGCGTCGGTCAACGCCTTGGCCACTTCCGGTTCCACGCCGGGCAGAAGGCGCGAACGCGTGACCAGTGTAACCTTGACGCCCAGCCGCGACGCCATCTGCGCCAGTTCACAGCCAATATAGCCGCCGCCCAGTACCAGGATGCTTTCGGGCTGATCGGGCAGGCTGAGAAGGTCCCAGGAATCGAGCGCCTCCACGGTCTCGATCCCGTCAATTTCCGGCAAGAAAGGGCGCGAGCCGGTGGCGATTAGAACCTTCGGTGCAGCGATGATCCGCCCGCCGACCTCAATCCCGCCTTCGATCAGGCGTGCGGCACCTTTCTCAATATAGGTGATATTCTCATAGGAAGGCAGCAAATCGATATATTTTTTCTGGCGCATCTCGTCGACCAGTTCGGCCGTCCCCTTGACGACCGCTGACCAGTCCACGCTCTGCGCACAGGGCTCAATGCCCGGAAACCGTGCCGCCGCTGTACCAGCATGCACCGCTTCACCGGCCCGTATCATCGCCTTGGACGGCACGCAGCCGACATTGACGCAGGTGCCGCCGATGGTGCCATGTCCAACCATGGCCACGCGCCTGCCGGCCTCGGCCGCGCTAATCGAAGCCGAAAACCCGGCCGAGCCAGCACCTATGACGATGAGGTCATAGCTGTCGTCGCCGTTTTTATTGACGGAGCAGCAATCGCCTGTCTTTACGGTTTGATTCATTATTTCTTCCTTGGCTTGTGACCAGGCATGGCGACGCGGCCTCGATCAAGTATTCAAAATCACACCATCGACCCGATGTCGGAGGCGTGGCCGGGATCAGGTTGGGGCCGCTGTCGCCGCATTCGCCTGCGGCGAAGACCGCGGGATCGCTCGTACGCATCGATGTGTTCACCTGGATGCCCCGCCGAGTGCACTCGGCGCAGGCAGCTTCAAGGTTCAGCCTGTCCATTTTTGGTACCCGGCCGGGGCTGAGGCACATGCTCATTGATGCAAAACAAGAAGGTGTCGCAATGACGGTACCGGCCAGACCCGTTATCAGCAGTTTTCGGTCAGTCCATTTTGACATCAAAGTGAAAGCCTTGTGTGAAAATCTGACGATGTATGCGAACATCGACTGGCAGGTGCCTCATCAGGATATTCCAGATGCTGCGTGTTCAACCGTCCGTAACGCTTGCCGGGTATCCTACATCGGTTGAAGCCGCAGCGATCAGCTCAGGCGTTGTCGCCGCCGTATCGTAAACCACCTCTGCGGTCCTGGCCGCATAATCGATATCGACAGATTTAACGCCCTCGACACGCATCATCGCTTTCCTGACAGCAATCGGACATGTCGCGCAGGTCATGTTTCCGATCGTAAAACGGGCTGTCGCCTGTTCGACCTCCACCGAGGCATCCGGAGCATTCTGCGCGCCGGCGACTGCGAGCCCCCCCGCGAGTGCCAGACCTGCCAGTCCGGCGATCATCCATGTGCGTTTCATACTTGTCTCCCTGGCTAGTAAAATAACGGTGCCCATACATCGATGGTCAAGGCCGCCAGCACGACAAGCGCGCCGCTCCACAGGGCGACCTGCTTGACGACTGACGACTGCAAACGGGCGCAATAGCTACCATCCTCGCAGACACTGGTTTTTCGAAAATAGACATCCCAGAACCCAGCCGCGAGAAATCCGATCGCGACCAGAAGAAAAAGGGGCTTGTAGGGTTCCAGCGCCGTCAACTGGCCAATCCACGCTCCGGAAACACCGAGACTGATCAGCACAAGCGGCACGATGCAGCAGGATGATGCAAGGAATGCCCCCAGCGTGCCACCGGCAACAAGCCACCTTGAGCGACGCTCATTTGCTGGGCTGTTTTCCGTACCTGCCATGACCAGCTGTTCCCATTGCTTTATTGATCATGATCACGTTACGCTCTGTAGTTGGTACAGACACAAGTGGGTATTTCATCATGGCCATCACATCGCCGCGAGCAGCACTCAAACGGGCTGAACTGGCCGGGCGGCTCGGCTGCAATCTTGAAACGATCCGCTATTATGAAAAGATCGAATTGCTGCCCGAACCAGCCCGCACGGCAAGTGGCCACCGGCTGTATTCGAATGAAGATCAGGTACGACTGCGTTTCATATTGCGAGCCCGCAGCCTCGGCTTCTCCGTGGAAGATGTACGCTCGCTACTTGGCATCAATGATGGCAGGCCGAGCTGCGCGGAGGTCAGGGCGCTGGCAGAAGCACATCGGGGCGATATCCGTAAACGCATCGCCGATCTGAAGCAGATGGATCGACGGCTCGGCGAGATCATGGCTGGTTGCACCGGCGCTGAAACACCCGATTGCGCACTCACCGACAAACTGTTCGAAGATAGCTGACAAAAGGGGCTCCTGCATCTGCCGGAGATGCAATTGATGGACATCCACGACACCATCACCGCTCCGCATCGCCTCAATGACGGCACCGTTGTCAATGTCCGGCGGACTACCTAGCCACAACATGTGGATCGCCCGCCGATTTCGCGGAACGACAGGCAGAGAATGTTACCGCGATACCAATCGTCACGAACGGATCGAACAGTTTTCAGTCATAGATGAGGATGAGCGCGTCGCCCGCAACCACGGCTACAGATGCGAGTGCGTCGGACAGATTGTGAAGGAGGAGCGCCCGGATATTCACGCTCCCATTCTGCACCGAATAGATCAGGAGGGCTGTAAGCTCTGCAATGACCAGCGCAACACCGCCAAGAATAACGATCATCCAGCCACCAACGGCGGGCGGATCAGTGATTCGTATGACACTCTTATTGACCAGATGGCAATGGAGACCCGACGATCATCGCTCGCGGGATCAAGATCGTCATGATCATGTGCGTGGCTCAGGATCGGCCTCCTCTTCCAGCACCTTGCGCTTGCAATCGAGATACGCGCGTCGCCGCGCGTGTACCGCGTTTTTTACACGGCTCTTTGGTGGTATCAGGCCGCATTCCTCCTGCACCTTGGCCGCCTGCTCACTTGAAAGGGCCCCCATCACGTTGTCGAGACTCTCGCAGCCGGCCAGGGCTGCGAGAGAAACGGACATGACCGCGAAGCGAAGTTCACGATGGATGAACATGCTCGGCCTCCAACAAGGAATGGTGCGCGTCGGGCTTTGGTGCGAACCAGCGGTGAAGGGCGGGTAGCACCAGCAAAGTTAGCACGGTCGAGGAGACCAGCCCGCCCATGACCACCGTGGCCAGTGGCCGCTGCACTTCAGCACCGACACCACTTGCGAAGAGCAGCGGCGCAAGGCCGAGCGCCGTCGTAAGGGCGGTCATCAGCACAGGACGTGCCCGCAAGCCTGCCGCCTCGACGGCAAGTTCATCGCGACCACGGCCCTCCCTGGCAAAATCATCCATGAAACTGACCAGCACCATGCCATTGCCGAGCGCGATACCGAACAGGGCAATAAAGCCGACCGTCGCAGGCACCGAGATCGGCAGGCCTGCAATCCAGAGCGCCATCGCCCCGCCGGTCAGCGCCAGCGGAATGTTGAGCAGGATCAGGATGGCCGATTTCATGCGCCCGAACGTCAATAGCAGGATCAGGAATACGATACCGAGCGTGATCGGGATCACGACCGCGAACCGCGCATTCGCTTCCTGCTGGAGTTCGAACTGTCCGCCCCATTCGACGCGATAACCAGCCGGCAGGTCGAGCTGGCTGGCGACCGATTGCTGCGCATCAGCGACATAGCTGCCAATATCGCGTCCTCTCACATTGAGCTGAACGGTGATGAATCGCTCACCATTCTCGCGCGTGATCTGACGTGGACCGACAATCTCCCTGATGTTTGCCACGCTTTCGAGTGGAACCCGTGCGCCGCTGGACGATTCCAGAATAATCCGTCCGATGGCCGCGGGCGTGTTGCGGTCCTCTTCGGCATAGCGCACGATGACAGGGAACTGACGTACCCCCTCGAAAACGGCACCAGCCTCTGCCCCGCCGACGCCGGAACGCAAGGCATCGAGCGCCTCCTCCACGCTCAGTCCATACCGGCCGAGCGCAGGACGGTTGAGCGAGACCACAAGCTGCGGCGCGCCGGTGATCTGATCGGCCTGGACGTCGGTCGCCCCTGGAACCTCCTGAAGAATGGACTGCAAGTCCTGCGAGCCTTCGAGCAGGACCGCCGTATCCGGACCGAAGATCTTGACCGCCAGTTGCGCCTTTGTGCCGGTCAGGAGCTCATCAACCGACATGGCGATTGGCTGGCCAACATTGACCCTGACGCCTGGAAAGCCGCCGAGATTCTCGGAGATCGACGCCCGGAGTTCATCCGGGCTGATGCCAGTGCGCCATTCGCTTCGGGGTTTGAGCGCCACGAAGGCCTCGATACTGTTGACCGGGTCGGCATGCGCGCCGACTTCCCCACGACCGATCCGGCTGACAATGGAACTGATCTCGGGGAAGGCTTCAAGCAGTCTTGCCTCGATGCGGGTCGACGTTTCCTTTGCTTCGGTTAGCGAGATGGACGGCGCCATCGTCACACGCAACAGGACATCGCCTTCCTCCAGCGCAGGCGTGAACTCCGAGCCAAGGCGTGTCGCTGAGAGGCCCCCAACCAGAAGCAGGACGCCTGCTAGCCCGACCGCCGCGAGACGTCGCCGGACGAAGAAGGCCGCAAGCGGCTTGATCAGCGAAACAAGCCGGCTGTCGCTCTCCTGGCTATTGCTCTTGGGCGGACGCATGAGGCCGAGCGCCATCGCCGGAGCGATGAGCGCGGCATAGATCAGCGACCCTGTCATGGCGAGCGCGGCAGAAGCGGCGAGCGGCCGAAACGTCTTGCCTTCAGTGCCCTGTAGCGAAAAGAGCGGCAGGAAGACAATGATCACCACGAGGACGGCAGCAATCAGCGGCGCGATCACTTCGGCGCTCGCTCGCGCGACCGTCGTGCGGCTATCTTCACCCTCGCGTCGTTCGCGCAAGCCGCGATCCACGTTCTCGGCGATGACGATGGCGCCGTCGACCATCATCCCGATGGCGATCGCCACCCCGCCCAGCGTCATCAGATTGGCCCCGATGCCGAGGAATTTCATCGCGATGAAGGCAAAGCCGACCGAGAAGGGTATGGCCATGACAACCACGAGGCTTGGACGCCAGCCGCCGAGGAACAGGAAGACGATGACCGCGACCAGGAGCGCGCCCTGCCAGAGGGCGGTCGTCACGGTCGCGGCTGCCTTATTCACCAGCGCGCCCTGATCATAATACGGAACGGCTTTGACACCGTCGGGAAGCGACAGGTTGATCTCGTCGAAGCGCGCTTGCGCGTTCTCGATCACCTCAGACGTGTTTGTGCCATAAAGTTTCAGGACGAGACCGGCGACGGTCTCCCCTTCGCCATTGGCAGTTGCGAGCCCCTGCCGGACGCCGCCACCTATCGCGACTTCACCGAGGTCGCTGACGCGGACGGTTCGTCCATCCACGGTCTTGACCGGCGTTTCACGCAGATCATCGAGGGAGCGAGCGAGCCCGACCCCGCGCACTGTGTACTGTTCGGCGCCAATTTCGATGAATTGCGCGCCGGCCGTCCGATTGGCGCTCTCCAGGGCGGCAATCACCTCGCCGACGCTGAGGTCATAGGATGTCAGCTGATCGGGATCGAGGCGGACCTGGTACTGCTTCTCGAACCCCCCTAGTGACAGAACCTCCGTCACCCCTTCAACCGACTGAAGCGGATACTTGATCATCCAGTCGGCAATCTCGCGCAGCTCAACCAGCGACCGCTCGCCGGTCTCATCGACGAGCCGGTAGTACATGATGATACCAAGGCCGGTCGAAATCGGCCCCATCTTGGGTGTGCCGAAACCGTCGGGAATGGCGTCGGCGGCCTCGCCGAGGCGCTCGCCGACGACCTGGCGGGCAAAATAGACGTCCGTGCCGTCCTCGAAATAGATATTGATGACAGACAGGCCAAAATTGGATGTCGAGCGGATCTCGTCGACCTTGGGCAGGCCGGACATGGCCGTCTCGATCGGATAGGTGACATAGCGTTCGACCTCTTCGGGCGACAGGCCTTCAGTTTCGGTGAAGACTTGGACCAGAGAAGGTGAGGGATCGGGAAAAGCGTCGACAGGCAGGCTGCGAAAGGCAAACAGCCCCCCGATCGACAGGGCGAGTGCGGCAATGGCGGCAAGCAGCCGGCCACCCGCAAGGCGGTGCATCAAATTGATCATTTTGCGGGTCTCCTAGTGTGCGTGGCCGTCGCCGAAAGCGTCTTTTTCAAGCTGCGCTTTCAGGGTGAAGGCGCCTTCGGCAACGAATGCTTCGTCGGCCTCGAGCCCGGAAATGATCTCGGTATAGCCCCTCGCGCTGTCCCCTGTGCGGACCTCGCGCGGTTCGAACCCGTCATCGGTCGGGACGAAGACCGAAATCCTGTCCTCGACGCTGACGATCGCATCGGAGGGAACGCGCACGACGGGGCGCCCCTCTCCCGTGTCGATCCGCGCCGTTACGAACTGACCGGGCTTCAGCCTGTGTTCGGCATTGTCGACAATGACCCGCGCGGTCGCAGTGCGGGATGCCTCATTGATGACAGGCAGGACATTTGAAATTGTCCCCTCGGCCAGGACGCGGCCACCCTCCTGCTGGAATGTCACGGTCTGGCCTTCGCTGACCTTGCCGAGATCTTCCTTGTAGACGGCGATGTCGGCCCAGACGACGCTATCATCGATGATGACAAAGATGGGCGCGCCGCCAGCCGATACGGTTTCTCCAAGAGAAACGCTCCGCTGAATCACCTCTCCGGCAAGGGGAGCCGTCACATAGGCTTGTGCAAGTGACCCATCCGCAGCTTCATTAAGCTTGTCCAGTGTGCCATGACCAATGCCGATCGCATGAAGCCTGTTTTCAGCAGCTTCCCGGCCGGCATTGGCTGCGGCGAATGCCGCACGCGCCGATTGCAGATCGGCCTCGGCGGTGATTTTCTGCTCCCAGAGGTTTTCCTCACGCTCAAGCTCGGCTTGCGCGAGGCGCTCGGCGCTCAGGGCATTCAGATAATCGGCCTTTAGGCCGGCGAGTTCACGACTGGTCAGCCGGGCAAGCGTGGCGCCGGCTTTCACGATATCGCCTTCGCCTGCATAGAGCTGAGCAACGGTGCCCTCGACCTGTGGCGAGACCCTTGCGACACGGTCCGCATCGAAACGGATCTCGGCCGGCAGTTCCAGCTGGCCCGAAACCGCTCCGGTTTGGGCTCGCCCGGTCCGGATACCGGCAGCTTCCGCCTCCTCGGCGGTCAGCTCGACATGATCGCCGCCTTCACCTTCGTGTTCGGTATGACCGCCTCCTTCTTCATGTCCCTCATGATCGTCGCCATCGGCCTCATCATGGCTTTCATGCTCCTCATCACTACCGTCTTCGTGGTCGTCATGGCCATCTTCGGCTTGTGGGGGCGTCCGGTTTGCACCAGACGAATCGGAGGCGTCACTGCCGCAAGCACTAAGATACAAAAGCGCTGGCGAAAGCAGCGCCGCATAGAATAAATTCAGTTTCATTGGATCTCTCCTTCGAACGGCGCGGCGCCAATCAGCGCACGCAACCGCAGCGTGTATGTCTGGAGCGCCAGCCGGGCATCGATTACGGCGGCGCGGGTTTCAATCAGACTGCGCCGCGCATCGAGCGTGGCTGTGAGGTCGAACTTGCCAACCCGGTAGCCCTCTGCCGCAGCTGTATAGGCTTCTTCTGCGAGCGGCAGCGCTTCGCCCTCGAGACGCTGCAAGCGAGACTTCGCAGCCCGCACCTGCGCGGCGAGGCTCGCTTGCTCGGCCCGCAACCTTGCCTCAACAGTCTGTGCTGATAGCTCGGCACTCTGGGTACGTAATCCCGCCGCCCGCGTTGCGTCCTGATTGCGGTCAAAGACCGGCAAAGGAACACTGACACCCGCCAGAAACGCGCTATCGCCCGTGTCCTCAAATCTTCGGACACCAGCCGATACGGTTATATCAGGCCATGCGCCGGCGCGGGCCCGGTCCGTCGCCGCGCTACGAGCCGTCGCTCCGGCCTTAGCCGCCGCAAGTGACGGATGAACGCCAGAATCTGGTTGAGCCGACCCACCCGCCGGATCTGTTACGATTTCCGCAGTGCCAGACAAGACAAAGTCGATCTCTGGACTACCCCAAACGGACGCAAGCGCTAGCCCTTTGGCTTCGACCTGGCCCCGCGCACCATCCGCAACCGCCTGAAGCGCTGCTGCTTCAGCCCGCGCGCGCAGCAACTCAGGCGGAGCCGACGCTCCAGCGTCCACGCGGCGCTGGACGACGCCAGAGAACTCGGATGCGAGATCGGCTGAGGCCTGAGCGACCTCGGCCATGTCGTAAGCGGCACGAAGTTCCAGATAGAGTTCCCCTGCGAGTTTCTGAGCTTCCAGGCTTCGTACAGAACATTCGGCACTCGCCAATGCGGCTTCAGCTCTGGCGGCCCGCTCGGAAAGTCTTCGTTTATCGCCAAGCTGTAAGGTCTGCGCCACTACCAGGGTCGTCTCGTAGGCATTGAAGCCTTCAAGCGATCCGCTGCCGGCAAAGTTCTCGGTTTCGACAGACAGAGATGGATTAAGCCAACGGCTCGCCTGATCGGCGTCGGCCGATGAAGCTTTCGCCTCGAGAGCCGCCGTCAGAACTTCAGGCGAAGCATTGGCGGCGCGAGCAATAGCCGCGTCGAGCGTCAGTGGTCGGGATTGATCATAGTCAGTCGCGCCGACATAGACAGAACTACACCCTTGCGCATAGGCCGTACCGGCCATGACCGGCAGGGCGAGCGCGGTGATCGCGCTGCATATAAGAATTTTCATTTTTGCTGGTTTCCTCGTCCAGATTCAACGACAGCGAGGCCGTAGCCACGCAAAATATTCCTGTGTCGTTGGTCTAGGCGCGAGGAGGACGGTAAAGACCGTCTGGGCGGAGGTTCTCGAGAAAAGAACCGCCAGGCAACAAATGTTTTGTCTGCACGACAGACTTCGGAGCGCCGCTTAGATCGCCGCCGCCTATCAGATGGAAATGACAGCTTCCGCACTGATGCGCGGTATGGTCATGACCTTCATGCGATGGCTCCTTATCAGGGGCATCTTGGGCCAGCTCACTCGTAGAACATTCCTCTGCGGCCTGATTGCCCGGATGCATGATATCCGCCGCAGCCGTCATCGGCGCAATAACAAAAGCTATCGCCATCACCATGACGAGCAACCTTCGTAAACACGTTATGACTTGGAACGAAAACATGATTGCTGGGCTAGCTACTTTCTTTTACGATCGGGTAAACAGGCTCACTCTCTTTTTAGCACCTCCAGTCACTGGAGGGTCAAGCGCCTCTTGACGGAAGCCCTGCAAGCACCTCGGCGCCATCATGCTGTTCGTGCAAGCAATTCTCGTGCTGGCCAAGGGCAGCGAGTACAGAGCAGGATCCGATCTTGCCGCCTTCGCAAGCGCGGATCATGCGCTTGAGCTCGGCCTCGAGCGCCTCCAATTGGGTCAGCCTGCGGCGAACCTCGTCAAGCTGGCGACGTGCAATCTGGTCAACCAGGACGCACTCCCTGCCTGGCTCTACCTGCAGCGAAATCAGTTCCCTTACCGCTGAGACGGGAAACCCCAGATCCCTTGCATGACGTATAAAACGGAGACGCTCTACAGAGTCCCCTGCGTACAACCGCTGTCCGCTTGCGCTGCGTTGCGGCTCGTCGAGCAGGCCAATGGATTCATAATAGCGGATTGTCGTGACTTTTACGGCCGTCGCCCCTGACAGTTTTCCGATCGTCATCAAGGCCATGATAGCGCCCCTTGCCCCTCTAGTTACTGTAGACTGCAGGAAATAACCCTGACGGCTGAAAACACAAGCGCAGGAGGCAACATGAGTGGCGATACGACAATCCAGATACTCGGCATTGCCACAGGTGGCGCAGTTGCTGTGATTCCTATTTGGTCTGCAGCCTTCCCCGCGCAGAGAATTTGGCTCCCGCAGCGTTATTCGCGTTTTGTGGCACCAATCATCTGGATGGGTACGATCACGAGTTTCGGAGCGGCGCTGTCGATTGGGGCTTCAGGTAGGGGAACCGCTCCCGTACCCTGCTGGGCGATATTCGGCCTCGGGTTTGCCCCTCTCATCATCGCGAATATGGTGGTTTGGCGCGCAGATTTCCGGTTCGGTTTCGACGAGACACCAAGAGCCAAGGGCACACTTGCCACCTCAGGGCCCTACCGCTACTCCAGCTATCCTCAATACGCTCGCAATACCAAGCTTTCTAACGGAGACGCTTCGATAAAATTCTTACGGTGCATCTCCCCTCACAGACAACGGTTGGTAAAATCATAGGATGGGTAGCGAAGACTTGAAAATCGAGACGTCAGACGAGCGCCGAACTCTTCAAATCGTACTATGGCTAAACATACTCATAGCCATTGGCTTTTTTGTCACAGGCTGGTTCGGCGACTCCAATGCCCTCCTGGCGAACGGGCTGGATAATTCCTCGGACGCGATTGTGTATGGCTTGAGCCTGCTTGCACTTACACGTTCGCAGATCTGGAAACGCAACGCCGCTCGACTGTCAGGTGGAATGCTTCTTGTATTTGCCGTCGGCGTCGCCGGCGACGCAATCCGTCGATACTTTGAAGGATCTGAACCCCTCGGTCTCATCATGCTGGCAATGGCCGCGATTGCAGGTGTTGTAAATCTGATCTGTCTCTGGCTTTTGAAAAAAATAGAAAAGAAGGATGTAAACCTGCGAGCCGCTACAACATTTAGTTTCAATGACTTCATCTCGAATGGGGGGATCATTCTCGCGGGCGTAATCGTACTGTGGACTGGGTCCAACTGGCCAGATCTGCTTGTCGGATTGGGAGTCGCGGCGATTGCGGTATATGGTGGAATCGATATTCTGCGCGATGCGCATGCTGATAAGCATCAGTCAGGATGATGCCCCAAACCCGGAATGAAACAAGTGCGTAAAATTCTCAAAATGGTGCGCGCGCAGCGTCACTGGGCCTCGCATGATGGGTTCCCAAGCGTTACCGTAACAAATATTTACTCGATCAACTTTCTATTCCGGCATTGAATTTGCTTTCCCTGTTGAGTTGAATCTCTCTTGGGAAACGAGGACAAATGTCCCGGCTGGCAGATCATATAAGTGCTTATGACTACACATGGTTGTTGTCAGACAGCAGATGGGCCTGGGAGTTCCTGCGCCGAAACCGCCGGTTTCTTGAGGACTCGTCGCTTCCTTCCGCGAGTGAGCTTAGTTTCGCTCCCGCCTGCCATCAGATCACCCTCGTGCGCCCTAGAGCCTCTCAGGCGCTTGCTGAGCGATGGGGGCTCGCCTTCTTCCCGGATCCAGAGGAAAGCGGCCTTGAAGCCGACGCGTTCTGGTCGGGAGGTCTCTATCCGAGGCGGGTTCACATGCAAGTTTCTCCGAGTGGTCCTAATGAATCCTGTGAATTCTATGATCGCACTGTTGGCATCTGCAGGATAACGCACTTCACCGACCTCGCCGGCCGCGAACAATTTCTTCTCAAGGGAAATGGCTGCGTCATTCAGGTATTCTGCACGGGCATGTCACTTCTGGCCCGCGAACCTGTCAAGCTCAGCTTCATCATCGACAGTCTCGACGAATTCCAGGCCAAGCTGAAAACGCTCCAGCGCGCCCAGCGTGTCTATGACCCGCAAGCAGAGGCGGATATCCCGGAATGGACTCGCCATTCCTTGGCCCTTCGCAATGCACTGGTCGCACTCGATTGTCATGATGCCAAACTCTCATATTTTGAGACGGCGGGGTTCATATATGGCGAAGAACGGGCCCGCGAAGCCTGGGACAGCCCAAGCCGAGCGATGAAAGACGAGATGAGACGTGCCCTTGCCCGCGGCCGGGACCTGCGGGACGGCGGTTATGCAACGCTTCTCGGACCCGTCGAAAACGCGCTTCTTTTAGCCTGAAGTAGAATTTTGGCACCTCTTTTGCAGCACCCGCTTGTGAAGGAGGCACCTGATGAGTCCCGCCGACACACCCTCGGTCCGTATTGATCTGGATGACTACGCCTATACTTGCCGACTCTCCAGAAGTCGCTGGGCTTGGGAATTTCTTCGGCGAAATAGCGAATTCAGGCAAGCCGCCCTGCGGGCTGGCGACTCACAGATATCTGAAAAGCCAGCCTGTCATGGCATCCGGCTGCTCCGGCCGCTATGCGACCAGATCGACGCTGAGAAATTCGGCTTGGTTTTCTTTCCCGACATAGACGCGAATGGCTATGAGGCCGACGTCTTCTGGATCCCTGCCCTCTATGCTCGCGCCCTGACCATGCAGGTCGTACCGCGTCATCCGAGCGAGCGCGACGATATTTTCGATCAGACGATCAATGTGTGTGAAGTCACTCACCTCACAGATCGCGTCGGCCGGGAATACCTGATGATCCGTGGGCACGGCCACAGCATCCAGGTCGCTTGTTCTGGTCTGTCACTACTCAGCGTCGAACCCGTCCGCATGAAACTGATCATCGATAATGTGTCGAGCATGGACGAAACACTTAAAGTCATCGGCAAGGCTCAGCGTATTCTTGGCAAGGACGATTCGAGTTTCAACGACACCTGGACACGCTCATCGCTTGCGTTTCGCAATGCGCTCATTGCGCTCGATGCGTATGAGACCGGTCTAACTTATTTTGAAACCGCTGCCATCATCTATGGCGAGGATCGCGCCACCGAAGCCTGGCAGAGCCCCAGCCGGGCCATGAAAGACGAAATGCGCCGCGCCCTCGTGCGAGGACGTGAACTCCGGGATGGCGGATACAGGGACCTCCTGACTGCACAGACCTGAGCAGATCCAATTTGGCATCAGACCTTGATCCGGCGATCACCCCTCGCTGACGCGAGGGGGCTGTTTCGCGGGCGGCACGCCGCCAGCGGCCCGGCTCGTCTCCGGACCTCTGGCCTGCCCTTCCGGGCAGCCCAGCGGCATGCGGGTGTCTCGCCGGTGATCGCGCCAGCCTGCGCTTCCCACTGCAATGCAGAGGGGTCACAGGCTGCGTGGCCTTTGAAAGCGGACCTATGACGTTTTCGATGATCGTCTGACGGTGAAAGCTGAAGCGCATTGCAGCCTGGTCCGCATCGGTCTTCCTGGCGTCCATGACAATCTCCCTCTCAGACGGAGGTGGGCGAACGACCGGTCTGCCCGGACCCGCCGCTTGCGCAAGGCGCCGGGACTGAAGGTGTCTGGAAGCGGTCGCAGCGTCCTACCTTTCCGCCTTGCCCAACCGGCTAATGGGTCCGGCCTGCCGGCCTTCTCGCCGCCCACCCCCGCCTGATGCGGGAGGGACATTTGGGCGGGGAGACGAGACTGACGCCATGACCACACCGCAACCTTCAGCCCCCCTTGCGGCAGACGCTGCACCCACACCTGAAATCCGCCCCCGTATCTATGTGGCCTGTCTTGCCGCCTACAATAATGGCTGCCTGCACGGGCGCTGGATCGAGGCGACGACGCCAGATGAGGTTATGTCCGAGGTTCGCGCCATGCTGGCGGACTCGCCGCTGCCCGATGCCGAAGAATGGGCAATCCATGACTATGAAGGCTTCGAAGGCGCGCACCTGTCGGAATATGAGAGCTTCGAGACGGTCTGCAATCTGGCCGACTTCATTGCCGAACATGGCAGGCTCGGCGCGCTGGTCCATCGCCATTTTGGCGACGACCTTGAGCAGGCCGAAGCGTCCTTCGACGATTATGCAGGCACCTATGCGAGCCGGGCAGACTTCGCCGAGGACCTGCACCGCGACACCGGCACCGAAATTCCCGCAGCCCTCGAATACTATATCGACTGGTCGGCGCTCGCCCGCGACATGGAGCTGGGTGGCGACATCATGGTGTTCGAGACAGGGTTCGAAGACGTTCACGTCTTCTGGACGCGATGAGCGCCATGGCGAGATTTCAGGCAAGACCGCGCGAAGATGGCCTTGGCCCCTATCGCTGGGCGCATGTCGTGAAGACCCCGCAAGGGTTCGCGCAGGGCACGATCTATCACCAGTCCGGTGACGGGTTCGACGAGGCAGAGGCGCGCGAGCTGCGCGCACTCTGCGACCGGATGGGATTCGAGCTTCGGAGGGCGTCATGAGCTTTACCGAGCACTTCGATGCCTACGCCTGCGAAGGCGATGCGATCAGCTGCGAGGCAAAGGGCTTCATTGTCACGGCCCGGATTGTTGCCGATGACTGCCTCGATGCGCCGGACCAGCGGCAGGATGGGTTCTGGCCGTCGCTCTACAAGGATGCGCCCGGCTTCATCGGGCCGGGCAACAGCTTCCGCCAGCGCTTCGCCGAGGCGCAGGCCAAGGCGGAAGCCGTCATGGAAGCATGGCGCAAGAGCGAGTGGTTCTATTGCGGGATCGTGCTTTCGGTCGAGCGCGACGGCATTGAACTGGACCGTCATGCCGCCAGCCTCTGGGGCGTCGAATGCAACTATCCCGGCACGGATAACAGCTATCTCACCACGTTTGCGAGCGAGCTGCTGCCGGAGGCGCTGGACGCAGGGCGTGCCGCAGCCTCGCGGCTTGCGGCGACCGTGACAGGCTGGGCCGCGACATGAGCGCGGCCCGCACCCTCACTGAATTGCTCGGCCCACGGCCCCGTATGACGCTTGTCGTTGCCGAGGCCCAGGTCGCCGAAATCTGGGTCGAGGGCCGCGCGCCGCTGATCACGATCCGCGATTATGACTGGGGCGAGACCGACCCCCAACCAAGCCGGGACGCGGACGGCTTTCCCTTCACCAAGATCAACTGGAGAGGCCCCGCGTGGGCGCTGGGTCTCTCGCTTTACCCGCCAGAAAAGGAGACCTCCATGGCACAGCCCGACCTCAAACACATCCCGCTCGACGAGCTTCGGATTTCCAAACTCAATATGCGGCATGGGCGCAAGAAGCCGGACGTATCCGACATTCTGCCGTCCATCCGGGAGAGCGGATTGCGTCAGACTTTGCTCGTTCGCCGCGAAGGCAAATATTATGGCGTCATCGCCGGACGCCGCCGTTTTTTTGCGCTCAAAGAAATCGCGAAGGAGACAGGCGAGGTGCCGTTCGTTCCATGCGCGATCATGACTGAAAAGGATGCGGCCTCCGCGATTGCGGCATCTGTCATCGAAAATGTCGGACGCCTGCCTGCGACAGAAATGGAGCAATATGAGGCGTTCAAGCGCCTCAACGATGAAGGCAAGGCGCTGGAGGATATCGCCAGCTTCTTCGGAGTGACTGAGCTTCTGGTGCGCCGTGTGCTCGCGCTTGCTTCGCTCGACGAACCGATACGGAAACTCTACGCCGAAGACGAACTGGACCGCGAAACGATCCGCGCGCTTACGCTTGCGACGCCAGAACAGCAGGCCGAATGGTTCCGCCTCTTCCAGAGCGAAACCGAACGCGCCCCGATGGGGCGGTCGTGCAAGGCTTGGATCACGGGCGGAACGACGATCACGACCGACAAGGCCTTGTTCGATCTTGATGCCTATGAGGGACAGGTCACTGCCGACCTCTTTGGCGAGCATGGCGTCTTTGCGGATGCGGATCAGTTCTGGAAGGCACAATCCGCCGCGATTGCCGAGCGGGTCGAGGCCCACAGGGCCGACGGCTGGAGCGATGTTATCTGCCTTGAGCGCGGGGCCTACTTCCACCGATGGGAGTATGTCCAGTGCGCCAAGGAAGACGGCGGCAAGGTCTTCATCGAAATCCGCCATGACGGGACGGTCCAGTTCCACGAGGGACAAGTAACCTCGGCCGAGGCCCGCAAGCGGCAACAGGGTTCGAAGGGTGAAGGCGATGCCGTTCCGGCAGCCGTTCGGCCAGAAATGTCCGGCCCGCTCGCGGAATACATCCTGCTTCATCGCCACGCGGCTGCTCAGGCGAGTTTGGCCACATCCCCCGCGATTGCCCTCCGCTTGATGGTGGCGCATGCCATGGCGGGGAGCGCGCTTTGGGACGTGCGTCCTCACGAGCTTCGCGCCCGGAAAGATGAGACGCAGGCGAGTGTGGAAGGTGGGGCATCTGTGGCGGCGGTCGCTCAAGCGACGGCGCAGACCGACGCTCTGTTCAAGGCGCTCAACGTCAGTCCAGCGCTTCGCCGGAACGGCGATGACTACCGCTTGTGCGAGCTTTTCTCTGCGCTGCTCGCCATGTCGGATGAGGAAGTCCTGACGGTTCTGGCAAGTGTCATGGCCCGCACGCTCGAGGCCGGGAATAGCATTGTCGAAGCCGTCTTGCATGTCTGCGGCACCGACCTTTCGGCGGCTTGGAAACCGGACGAGACCTTCTTCGATCTCACCAAGGACAAGCGCGCTATCAATGCGATGATCGCGGATATTGCCACCGCATCGCTCGCGGATTCCTGCCGGACCGAGACGGGCAAGGCGCAGAAGCAGGTGCTGGCCAACCGGATTGCGGGTGAGGGGTGTGAGGCCAATCCTGACTGGCGGCCGGGCTGGATGCAGGTGCCACCGACACGCCTTGTCGAAGGGGCCGGGTCACCACCCGCCGATGCGTGGACACGGGTCGCAGGACTGTTCGAAGCGGAGGCAGAAGCCACGCCCGATGAGACGCGTGAGACGCAACAGGACGCTGCCTGAGCATTCGTCTCCTGTTCAGCAGCATATGGAGCCGTCCGGTGTCTACCACCGGGCGGCTCCGCGCATTCTCGGGCGTGCGGTTGGCGGCTGTAAGGCCTGGGCGATTGTAAAATGCCTTCAGAAAAATCGCGCGTCTTGAGGTCTCGAATGACATTATCGGGACGTTTTCGGGGAGTTCTGATTTCTTTTCCGGGAGGCATGCCTCGGCCCCCTTGCTCCCGTCTTTGCCTTTATGACCTGGGCGCGCTGACCCGGCCCTGAAACCGGACAGACGAAGAATTTTCCCCGGCGCTGTCGCGCCTTCCTCGCGCAACAAAATTCCCCGCCCGTCCGGTGCTCCGCTTCGCTACGCCCGCATGCGGTTCAGGCCCAGCTCAGCCCGTCCGGGCGGTCCGGCGTCGACGGGGACAAGGGGTCCCCGGAGACTTAGCCAAGGAAAGAAAAGGAGACCCCCATGGCAAACGCACTCGGATATGTCAGCGAGACCAAGTCCGGCTTTGAAGGCACCCTCGCAATGATGAACCTCTCAGCTGCAATCCGCATAGAGAAGAATGCGGAAAAGACCGAAGACGGTCATCCGGACTACCGCATCTATGCCGGTGAAACCTCGACCGAAATCGGCGGCGGCTGGATGCGCAAGTCGAAGGCATCGGGACGCGATTATGTCTCGCTGACGCTGGCAGACCCGCAGATCGGACCGCGCCGGATCTTTGCGAACCTTGCCCCGGTCAAGGGCAAGAAAGGCCGGCACGTCATCCTCTGGAACGCGCGCGACTAGGGTAGATCACAGCCTTGCCAAGCCGCTCCGGAGACATCTCCGGAGCGGTCTTCTTTCATGCCGAAAGGGTCTGAGACGAAGGTGCTGATACGCCTATCAGCGCTGCATTCTAACGTGAGGTTTCTTTGGGAACTCAAGGGTGTCGCGAGCGTGTGGTGCAAGTTCGACACTCTTAATCTGAGGATGAGTTGGCAGTCTGTCAGGGCTTCGAGTTGCGTAGAGGAAAGGAGAAGCAACGCTATGACAGAGACAAATAGAAGTGGAGAGGAGCTTCGACCCAAATCAAACCTCCCAACCCCGACCGAATGGATGAACACGGATGAAACCGCTGACCATCTCGGCCTCAAACCGAAGACCCTGGTCAATATGCGTTCGCTGGGAACAGGCCCGGTTTATCACAAGATCGGCGCCAAGGTCTGGTATCGCGGCAAGGACATCATCGCTTACACTAATGGACGTAGGTTCATGGGGACAGGCCTTCGCGATGAGTCGTAGAACCGCGTTGTTAGGCATGGGATGCGGGCTAAGCCTCATGGTCTCCGCCAGCATTATCAACCGGTCCGACTTCATCTGGAACCGGACGGAAAGCGTGCCCAAGGGCCTTTACTTTGTTGACCGGTCGGCGCGAATTTCGACAGGCGATCTGGTAGCGTTTGCGCCCTCGGATGAGGTTCGACATTGGCTGAACGATGAGGGAATTGTTGGCTCTGACTGGCCCTTGTTGAAGCATGTTGCGGGCCTATCCGGTGACGAGATTTGCAGATGCGATACGCAGGTCTCCATCAACGGGATCACATCTGTTGATGCGCTCAAAGTAACCGAGTCCGGCAGCGCCCTTCCCGTCTGGCAGGGCTGTCAGACCCTCAAAGCCGGCGAAGTTTTCCTGCTCAACTCTCATCCCCTGTCAGTCGATGGACGATACTTCGGCGTTCAGGACGGCGCGCGCATCATTGGCGTCGCCAGGTCCATATGGACTTATGGCAACCGGTCGGCTGAGGATCAGGCGACCGTCAAAGCGATAGATAGCGGGACGGGAATGGCTTCTGTGTCCCGGAGGGCAAGATTAAGGGAGTGTCACCCGGCGACACTTAACCCATTGTCTGCACATCCTTTTTTGTGTGACCCGGCGCCGGAAGACGGGTGCACGGATTTGCAATCCGCAGCGCGCTTAGAGCCGTGAGCAACGATTTCGACTTCGTTCCGCGACTCGGGAAGATCAGGTCGCAGGGCAAGGCAAAGACCCAGCTGAAGCGGTTGAAACGCGTGGTCGCGAAGGGGCGGCTTGGATCGCGTGGCCGCAATTCTCTGGCACCGGGAGCGGTGCGTCATGCAGGACGAGGCAAGGTGCAGGCCGCCCTTGCCCGGCACTGGTCCAACCAGCGGGCCAAGCGTGTCATTGTGAAAGTCCATATTGCGCGGGCAGGCCCGACCGGCGCGGCGAGTTTTACAAAGCACGTCGCCTACATCCGCCGCGAAGGTGCCGGGCGCGAGGGCGAGCGCGGAAAGCTCTATGACCGGAGCGTCGATGAGGCCGATGCTAAATCGTTTAACGAACGCGCTTCTGAAGACAGGCGGCAGTTCAGACTGATCGTCTCTCCGGAGGATGCCGAGCGGATGAAGGATCTGACGCGGTTCACGCGGGAGTTCATGAGCCAGGTCGAGAAGGATCTCGGCCGCCGGCTCGACTGGGTGGCTGCCAACCATCACGACACAGCGCAGCCGCATGTTCATATCGTGATCCGCGGCGGCAATACCCGGAATGGCGAGCTGCTGATTGACCGCAAATACATCACGCACGGATTTCGGGCGCGGGCGCAGGAGCTCGTATCGCTCGAGCTTGGCCAGCGGCGGCTGCGGGAAATGGCTGCGGCGAGGTCGAACGATGCCGAACGTGAGGCGCTTACGGCGATCGATCATGACATTGCGCGGTCGCTGACCGATGGTCGTTACACACCAGAGAGTGAACGCGGCGGATTATCGAGGTTCGATGGTGCGGTCGTTAAGCGGCGTCTGCGGTTTCTTCGGACGCTCGACCTTGCGGCACGACACGAGAATGGCAGCTGGGCTATGCAAGACGGTTGGCAGGATACGCTGCGGGCCCTCGGCAGGCGCGGAGACATGGTTCGGTCGCTTGCCAATCTTGAGGGCCGGAAAATCGATGCGTCGCGTGTCCATGCCCTGCCCCGTGATTTGAGCTCCGCTGGCGAAATCCTGGGACGGCTGGCCGCCACCTTGCCGGGTGACGAATTGCGGAATGGAACGACGGCACTGATCGAAGGCCTCGATGGTCGGGTTTGGTCAGTCGAGATGACCGAACAGGAAGCGGTTCAGCTGCCGAAGCCGGGCGGGATTGTTTCAGTCGGACGGAAGACGGTCGAACCAAAGCCTGCAGATCGCACAATTGCGGCAATCGCAAAGCAGAATGGTGGGGAGTATTCTGAGGAACTGCACCAGGCCGCAGACCCGACGAGTTCGTCGGCGTTTCGGCTTGCTCACAAGCGTCGGCTGGAGGCGTTGCGGCGCCTCAGTATTGTTGAGCGAAGGAGTGATGGCAGCTGGAGCATTCCTGCGGACTTAAGGAGGCGCGCGCTGGATGCTGATGCGAGACAGCGGAGCTTTTCCATCAACGTCCGGTCGTGGTTGCAGGTCGAAGCCCTGGTTGAACGCGAAGCCGAGACCTGGTTGGACGGGATCGACAGTCAGGATATCGAAGCGTGGCGCGGGGATTTTGCACGGGAGGTGAGGTCTGCTGTTCAGGCACGATCTGCCTGGCTAGGCCGGGAAGGCCATGAATTTGGACCCGATGGGCGGCTTTCGGGTGACGCTATCGTTCGACTTCGCAGAGTGGAAATGGAGAAGATGATCGCGGCTGAGGAAACGCGTCAGGGTAAGGCATTTGTGCCGCTTGGTTCTCAGCGAGGCTTTCAGGGGGTCTACACTCGGAATGTCGACTTGGCTCAGGGACGATTTGCGGTCGTTGAAGGCACTGATGGATTTGCGCTAGCGGCATGGTCTAAGCGAAATGCGTTGTGGCGTGGCAAGGAATTGGTTTTGGAGCGGTCTGGAAGCTCGGTTCAGTGGCGGCTGGCGAAAGGACGTACAATCATTCTCTGAGTTTCTTCGTGCACAACATTTTGAGCCTGACCGAACCGGAGATGGGTACAAAGAAACAAGCTCCAGCAATTCGCGAACAACAAACCTCACGAACCAACCAATTAAGTGCATTGACGCCTGATCCGTTGGATTATCGAAGGTGATTGCAATAGTCGAGACGGACAACTATCAGCACGACTGAGAGGAGTTGCCACGGACGATTAGCATAGAAGGCAGCTAATTGAAAAAGCTATCCATCACCTCGAGCACAAACCGTGATAGCACGGTCAGAGAAACGTTGAACTCTCAGTAAAAGATCCGACGATAGCAAATGCGCTTCATTGCCGATGGACCAGACATACCCGATGATCTGCTTTGGGCGCAGGACGAAGGCCGAGTTGTTTTCTTCTGTGGAGCGGGAGTGTCCAGAGCACGCGCAGACCTGCCCGACTTCAAACGCCTTACAACCGACGTTCTGCACAGGTTGGGGGCAAAGCATGACAGTCCAGCTAGACGCCTATACGAGGTCGGTCAGTCCGTCGAAGATCAGCATAAACTATCTGGTGTCGTTACATCAGATAGGGTTTTTGGCCTGCTGGAGCGAGAGTTCACACGAACTCAGATTGAAGCCGCAGTCGCAGAAGCGCTATCGAGCGTCGGCGAAGTTGACCTCGGTGCTCATCGAACCTTGCTCAAACTGAGCACCCTGCTAACCGGACAGATTCGTATTGTAACGACGAACTTTGATCGGTTGTTTGAGACGGCCGGGAAGAACCTGATCACATCGACTCGGTCAAATCTTCCTCACATAGCTTTCAATGAGGCGGACTGGGGGATCGTACATCTTCATGGTGTCGTTGACAAAGACTATCGCGGAGCAACACAGGATGGGTTCGTCCTTTCAAGTGCTTCATTTGGCGATGCCTATCTCGCGGCGGGTTGGGCACGGGAGTTCGTTAAAAATGTACTTGATAGGCATGTCGCCGTGTTTGTCGGCTATTCTGCTGACGACCCCCCGATCCGTTACTTGCTGGAAGGACTAAGGCAATCCGATGCCTCACAAGGACGGGCTTATGCATTTCAGGACGCGAGTGATCCTAAAGCAATCGCCGAGTGGGACGAGAAAGGCGTTGATCCCATCCTCTACGACACACACAGCGGATGCGGGCATCGTACTCTATGGGACAGTCTTGAAGTTTGGGCAAAGCGCTCAGTCAACCCATCGAAGTGGCGATCCAAAACACTAAAATCTGCGGCACGAGGACCACGAAGATTGACCCCTGCGGAGCGAGGCGCAGTTGCCCATATCGTTCGTTCGACGGCGGGAGCAAAAGCATTCGCTCAGTATAGCCCGCCGCTCCCATCTGAGTGGCTCTGCGTGTTCGACCCCGTTATTCGATATGGGGAGCCTGCACCAGAAGACGGCTCCTATGATAAAACGAAAAACATAAACCCTTTCGACCTTTACAAGCTGGATAGCGATCACCCGCCACGAAAAGAAGAACAAGGTGGGATGCGGGTAGGCCGTATTCCGCCGGAAACATGGGATGCATTCTCCCCTACGCCCAAGGATCTCCGCAGTATATCGCATGACAATGTAACTCACCTGCGTGGATACTATGCGGATGAAGTGCCACGCCTCCCGCCACGCATAGACTACTTAGCTGATTGGATAGGTCGGGTTGCATATGAACCTGCATGCGCTTGGTGGGCGGGCCAGCAGGGCAATATCCATCGTCGTGTAATGGATGGCGTCGATTTCTCACTGTTTCGCAAACAGGAGGAGGGAACCAGTCAGGCGGTTCTCGACGCCTGGCGCGCGATAAGGGAATTTCATTCTTTAAAAGCCGACAAGGATAAGGCCTATGCGCTCACGCTACACACGGGAAATACAGGATGGTACGAATCGCTTGCACGGGAATATGCGGACATATTCAGTCCATGCCTAAAACTAACAAATTACCGCCGTCGCCCCGTTCCGCCCAAACTATCCAAAAAACTTAAGACCTCCGACCTTGTGCAAGTTGAGGTGGACTATTCAGAAGGGATTCGTCAGGTCGCAGTTCCGGATGAGTATCTTCCAGCGCTACTGCCCAAGTTGAAATCTTCACTGGAGTTTGCCTGGGACCTTGAAAGTCGCCGCTCATCGTGGGTGGACATTTGCTCTATCGAGCCTGACGAGCCGAACGAAGATGAGGGAGATTCCAGCTTTCATCGAAGCTACAAGCTCTCCGGGCACGTGATCCTCTTTACGGACCTCTTCAAACGTATGGCGGCTATCTCACCCGCGCAGGCGCTCGCCTTGCTCAGAAGTTGGCCGACTGGTGGAAGAATGTGGGAACGCTTGCGCGTTTGGGCATTCGGGAATTTGGATATTGCACCTGCAGACGAATTTGCTGACGTTATGTTGGCGTTGAGCCGTGATGCATTCTGGCCGTTCAAAGGTGAGCGAGATTTGCTTCTCGGACTGTCAAGGCGCTGGAACGAGATTAGCATCGAGAAGCGAACGCAAATCGAAAAGCGTATTCGTGCAGGTCGCGCGAAGACCAAGCGCGGGACAAGAGATGATCAGAAAGCCTACGTCGCTCATTCTGTTCTGCGACGACTGATATGGCTCAACACCCAAGGGTGCTCGTTCACATTTGACCTCGACAAAGAACTCGAACTTCTAAGAAAGGATGCCCCCGACTGGAGTGACACATATGCGCAAAGCGCCGCAAGTGCTCACGACGGAGGTGGTGGAATGGTCCGCATCGATACGGATTTTGGTATTTTAAAAGGCGTCGAAAGCGCAGATATCATTCCAATGCTTCTGGATATGAATCGAAGGCCTGTGGGTAAGTTGGTCGAGTACCAACCTTTTAGCGGCTTAAGCGCTGCTGAACCCCGGAGAGCACTGGATGCGCTGTGTGCACGTCTTTCAAGCGGCCATTTTGAAGAGGAGTTTTGGGACAAGTTCCTTCGGGTGGAAAATCGGAAAGGTGACACAACTGCCTTTCGCAAAGAGATTATTGCCGCTCTATGCAAGCTCTCAGATGAACAGTTTTCAAGCCTGTCTCACTCCGCTTCATTCTGGTTTGAATCAGTGGCTCCCGCTCTCCTGAGCGATGCCCCAGAGAGCTACCAGAAACTTTGGGCGCTATTTGTTGAAACTCTGAAGCAGTGCAACACTGCTGGACAGAGTGCAATAGTCGACACAGAACGTAAGCGTGACTGGGTGAGTGCGGCGATAAATTCTTCCCCCGGAAGGCTGGCCGAAATGCTGGTGAGCGCTATAGGCGATAAGGAGTTTGAAAAAGGCGAAAAACTTCCTGCATCCTGGAAACGAAGCGCCGAACAACTTCTTGCCCTGCCTCAAGACACAAGAGCATTTTGCATTTGTGTGTTCTGCCTGCGCATTCGTTGGTTCAACTATGTTGACCCATCATGGACGCAAGACAGCCTCCTTTCCGTCCTGCAAGATGGCTATGATGACTGCCGCGATGTTGAAGCATTCTGGGCTGGCGTGTTCAGTAGCGGCTCCATTCCACAAATACCTCTCTACACTACGCTCCGCCCCCACCTTGAAGCTGTTGTGCGAACACAGGAGGACGATGAGAATAGGAATTCCGAATTCCTGGCTGTTTTCTTTTTGTCGGGGTGGAAAACAACAATCGACGGAAAACGTGTGGTTTCCAACGAAGAACTACGTTCTCTGATCATCGAGGGGAGTGATCGGTTCCAGAGCAACATTCTATGGAGAATAGACCGTTTCTCACGTAAACAAGAAGAATGGTCGGAGGATTTGGTCGAATTCCTTCGCAACGTGTGGCCGAAGCAAAAATCATTGCGCACCAGTAAGATGTCAGCACGCCTTGTAGAGTTGGCTCTAGCTCAGAAAGACAAATTTCCGGAAATTGCAGAGATTGTAGCAACCCTGGTCACAAAAGTCGGCGATGATCGGCTTTTCATCCCCGAACTCCGTAAAAGCGATGAAACGATTGCCGGACAACACCCAACCGCCATGTTGACCCTGTTGTATGCGGTCCTTCCCGATGACAAGTCACGATGGCCTTATGGGGCTGAAACTGCTTTGTCAGTTCTTGCAGAAGCCGATCCCTCGTTGCGATCCGATTCTCGCCTTATCGAACTTAGTCAACGATTGTAGACGCTCTGAGATAGGCAAACGTGGCCAGGCCGCTCTTCTGCATCCGAGAGAAACAACAAGAAGACAGCGCAGGTTCATTATTGGCGCAGATACCACACTATGTTGTCTTCCGGCGGCACTTTTGACGGTGCAATCAAGGTCGGATCACGTTCGTTGTAGAGACGAGCGAACTCGGCATCGGAAACCTCTCGATCCTCGGTGTCTTTAAAGTCGAAGAAGCCGATGCCCTGAGGCTGGAAGTTGATCGAAAACATCGGGCTGACAAGCGGGCATTGGGGAAGATAATACTTCACCAGGAAGGGGTCGGCTTCACTGTCCTTCTTAATGAAACGGTTTCCTTTCGTGCCAGGCAGCATCCATCTGGCCGCCCCGTCAAATCCAAACTGTACGCGGATTATCGACGCCAAATGCTGCAAAGCGCTGAGGGCGTCTTCACGCAACGTTCGATACGTCTCAGGAGAAAAGTGAACAGAACGGTGCCGAAGTCGTTTTAAGGCGCGGAAATCGGCGGTAACGCAATCGGCTTGAAAGATATCCCAAGCCTCAAGAGTGCTGATCGCAACGTCCCAATTATCGAACGAGTTTTTCCTAGCAACCTTTCGGTATTGCTCTGTGCCACTGAACTCGTCCCTCAGGTCCAATATCATATGATTGAGCATACGCTCTCCCAAAGCACAGGCGGCCAGAAGCGCGGGATAGTAGTACCCATGATAAAACGCGTACCGTGCCTGATGGTACAATGGGTTGTGATACGAAACGATGGAAAATGGTGCTGATCCGCAGTCTCTAAAATTCTTCAACTTCATATCGAAGTTGTGGTCACCAAGTTCCTTGCGAAGGCTCGCCTCAAGACTCTCCCTATTTGTGCGCCATTGCGCCTTTATCTTCTCTTCCCATGAATCTTGAATTTCCGTGCGCAACAACTCGGCGCGCGTGTCAAAGTCAAACGGATAAACCAAATACCTCTTCATCTTCTTAGTTCTTAGCTGTTGTCCTGTCAGGCATATGCGACGCATCAACCCGGCGATGAATCAACGAGACCAATGACAACAAATCCGTCGCATCATCCTTGCTCATGTTCCAATTCTTGCGAGCTTCGTGCGCGGTGGGATTCCGAAACATCCCGAATGTTCCTTTGACGAGGTTGGCAAAACCCTTTTGCTCAGACCTTTCGCTTTCTTTTTTAAGCGGATTTATCGCGAGCATTGGCGGGTTACCGCATAGTGCCCGGTCAACGAGAACGCCTCCATCGTCTTGCAAGCCCGTTCTGGTACGAAGCTTGTCACCGATGCTTTTCGTCGCCTCTAGGACCGCGTGAAAGTAATTGTCCGCGAGAAGCTCTTCCTTGCAGAAAGCCAACACATCAGGATGAACACCGCGATCTTTCAGATCAGCGCGTAGATCATTTGCGCGCCGCCGGGCATCTGAGATAGTGCTTGCCGTTGTTGTTGGAACCAATTTACCCCGATCATCCACCAGCATCCCCGAGAACAGCAAAACGCCATTGAGGTTTCTGCGGAGGGTCTCAAACCGTTCCGGCGATTTCATGTATTTGACCGGCGCCATCGCTCTACGGATGAACTCAAGTACGTTAGTGCGATTTTGCTTGCGGTTCTGCACTTCAGCGAAAGCGTTATATATCCGCTTCCATTTGGTGCCCGGTCCAGGATCAACCATTCGGCACTCGACGATCAGCCGATCAATCTCGCTGTTCGTTAAGCCGTCTTCTGTATCCCCCAGAGCTTGCGCAATCGCCTCAAGTTGGGATTGGGGCAGTGTTCTGCTTTCGCTCTCTTTTGCTTGATCCATGGCCATACTTATACCCAGGCCAGAACAATTGAGGAACAACAAATTGCGTTGGACATTAAGCAATCGCTCTGAACCTAGCCAGTCCTTGCCCCGCGTCCCCGAGACCTCTGGTTCCCTGGAACTCCTCAAGCTCCATGTCGCTTGATGTAGCTTGGCGGGCAATTCTCCTACCGGTTCTCAATCGGACGGGCGGATCATGACCCCTACCAAATTCCTCTTTGGCCAATTTCTTCTGACGCTTTTCCTGATCACCTGTTCGGTGTGGATTGCGACGCAGTGGGTGGCTGGGGTTCTAGACCATCAACCTCGTTTGGGCGGAGCCTGGTTCGAAGTGGCGGGTCAGCCGGTCTACAAACCCTGGCGGCTGTTCCAGTGGTGGTATGCCTATGACGCTTATGCGCCGAATGTATTTGCGCGTGCGGGTTTGATTGCCTCGCTGGGGGGCATCGCCGGGATTGTGATGGCGATCATCGCGTCGCTCTGGCGGGCAAGACGCGAGAAGAACGCGACGACTTATGGCTCCGCGCGCTGGTCATCGGTTCGGGATGTCCGACTATCCGGCCTGCTTGGCTCGTCAGGTGTGGTGCTGGGACAGTTCAACGGACGCTATCTCCGGCACGCTGGCGCCGAGCACGTAATGGCCTTTGCGCCAACCCGGTCGGGCAAGGGTGTGGGCTTGGTGATCCCTACCCTTCTTTCCTGGACCGGCAATGCGATCATTCATGACATCAAGGGAGAGAACTGGGCGCTGACCTCAAAGTGGCGATCGAGCTTCTCTCGCTGTGTCCGTTTCGATCCGACGGATTTGTCGAGTTCGCGGTTCAATCCACTGCTGGAAGTGCGGCTCGGCGCGCACGAGGTTCGGGATGCGCAGAATGTGGCAGACATTCTGGTCGATCCGGATGGATCCCTCGAGCGGCGAAGTCATTGGGACAAGACGGCGCATTCACTGCTGGTTGGTGCAATCCTGCATGTTATCTACGCTGAAGATGATAAGTCGCTCGCGGGCGTGGCGACCCTGCTGTCCGATCCGGCCCGGCCGATCGATGACACGCTGGAGCGAATGCTTGAGGCGAACCATCTGGGAAGCCGTGACCGGCCATTGACGCATCCGGTTGTGGCGGAAGCAGCGCGAGAACTCCTGAATAAGTCTGAGAATGAAAAGTCGTCGGTCGTGTCGACGGCGATCTCGTTCCTGGGGCTTTACCGCGACCCGGTCGTGCAGCGGGCGACATCCGGCTCGGATTGGCGGATCGAGGACCTGTTCCGGGGAGAGATTCCAGCATCGCTCTACCTAGTCGTTCCGCCGTCTGATCTCTCACGGACCAAGCCGTTGATGCGGTTGATCCTCAACCAGATTGCGCGCCGGCTTTGTGAAGAGTTGCCACATGGGCAGGACCGTCGGCAGACCCTGTTGTTGCTGGATGAATTCCCGGCGCTCGGACGGCTGGACTTCTTCGAGAGTTCGCTGGCCTTCATGGCTGGGTATGGGATCCGCGCCTTCCTGATTGCTCAGTCTCTGAACCAGGTCGAGAAGGCATACGGGCAGAACAATTCGATCCTCGATAATTGCCATGTCCGGATCGCGTTCGCGACGAATGACGAGCGCACCGCCAAGCGTATTTCCGACATGCTCGGAACCACGACGGAGCAGCGAAACCAGAAGAATTATACTGGTCACCGGCTCGCGCCCTGGCTCAGTCATGTCATGGTCTCGCAGCAGGAAACACAGCGTCCGCTCCTGACACCCGGCGAAGTGATGCAGATGCCGACCGATGACGCGCTGATCTTTCTGGCGAGCCATCCACCGATCCGCGCGAAGAAACTCCGCTACTATGAAGACCGAAATTTCACCGAGCGGGTCGGTGCTCTGCCGAGTGTGGCTGCCAGTGCCAATACATCGTGGTTTGGCGGATATCATCAGTCTGGTCCGTCGCCCTCTAACGACGATGCAGGTGGGCTGGCGCGGTCCGTAGGCCCTGACATCGGCGATGAGGATGAGGCCACGCAGGATATTGCGGCGGAGGAAGAACGCGCACCGCAGCAGCGTGGTAGCATCCAAGACCAGATTGCGCGCTACTACCTGCATGCCCAGGAAAATGGCGGACGGGAGATCTAGGACATGGCGCGCAATCCCAGGCTTCATATCCGCGTCTCCGAGACGAACCATCGCAAGGTGAAGCAGTTCTCTGCAGAGCATGGCGTCCACGTCGGCACCTTGATAGATGAGGCGCTGACCCTGCTGTTCACGCCGCCTGAAGATCGGCCCGATGCGGCGATCATCCAGCGGCTGGAGCGCGTTGAAGACCAGATCGAGAAGCTGGAGACCGGAACAGCGTTCCAGACGGACCTCTTGGTCGAATTCATCTTCGAATGGCTGAAGCAGCGGCCGGGCAATAACCCGTTCGAAACGCCGGCGGATGCAGCTCGTGCGCGAAGCGAGCTCGAAGCGCTGACCAAACGCGTCGTCGACCGCTCCAACCCGCATATCTGGAACTAATCGTTGCAGGACCGGCTAGCTTGCATACTCGCGCTTAACCTGGAACTGTTCCCGTAAGTGCCGCGCCGAGCCAGGGGAACGGATCATGACGCCCATTTCTTGGTGTGGCCGCGCATTGGAGGTATCGGCGGATAGCCAATTGAGGCTGGTTATGATCCCATGATCGTCATCGCGCAGGAGCATCTTCGCATGTACTCTTGGAGAGTAAACGGGGGTGATACTGACGCCCTCGCCCTGGTAGCCATTCCGCACCTCTTGTGAGTCTTCGCTGCTTACAGGCCCGCTTGCTTTTGAATAGAACAGGTTTGTCTGTATACCCCTTGCCCGTGTCGCTGACACCATGGGCAGGATAATTGCTGGCACGGCTGTGACGCCAAGCCTGTGACTAATGACGTCGACTTGCCGCTGCGCATTGTCCCTAGCATCAAGCACGCAATCATCGTGCTCTTCCCCAATCAAGATCTTTACCTCGGAGGTCCCATTCCTAGGTGAGCGGATCGCGAGCGTTCGGGCGAGTTGTAGAAAATTGACGCCAATATCGGTAAAGTCCCGATTTGACGTTCGCACCATTTCAGCCAGCTCGAATAACACATCCGAGACCAGTCGCGGGTCGCGCAAGATAACGGACGCTTCAAAGCTGTCGAAACCGGAATACAGCCAGTTGCACGATCCGATCGTAGCGGTAAAATCACCGCTGCCGTCATCGGCTAAGAGTATCTTGGCGTGAGAATTGGTCGAAGCGTTGTGAATTGTTATGTTGGAATTTAACCCCCAGTTCCCTAACTGTATGCGTAACCTTTCCGCTTCGGCCCTCGAACTGGCGGCCTCCGTAGCGCTGTCACCCTGCCCCCAGAACACATGGATCTTTGCACCGCGATTCACTGCTGCCCTGAAATCCTCTTGGAGGGCGAGGAAAGCCCCCTCGCGCAGGAACGTGGTGTGAATAACCACTAGTTTCCGAGCCTTGCGCAGCGTCCGTTGTATTAGGCTACGGTGATCAGCTCCGCCTAGGACATAATCCGCATGCCTCACCGCCGTATGACGGACCGGCCGGACTTGTTCCTTGTCCGGTGCAATTATCTTGACCTGTTTGGCCGCCCCATCTGCTTTTGCCTCGCTTGGCACTCTACTGGCTGCTTCAAGTATCGAACCATTCAGTCCGGCTGCATCTCTGGGCAAGCCTTCAACATTATCCCCCCGCACGAGGAATACTGCCAGCCTATCCAAAGGAGGATGGACTGATGGCTTTATTCGAACGACATCTTCATCTTCCCGAACCAACGCCCGGATCAGTGGCGCTGTATGGCCAAAATCAGTATTGCTGATATCTGGCTTGGAGACTTCAACTGCAACTTTCCCTTCTGCAAATTCGCGCCATTCATCGGGTCGCATGAGCTTGAGTTCGCGCTTGTTGAGGACTTTGCCCGACACTAGATCCACTGCAAAGCTCAGCCGCCTGGTTTTCGTTTCTGTCGTGAATGGCAGATCTTCATACAGTGCTACAGTCCGTCCGCGGTCCGTCGCGGAAAAGTGGACTTCGCTTGCAGCTTGGCTCAACTCGACCCATCCGGCCCTCATTAGCCGGATGAGTGCTTCGAGTGCGACCCGCCGAGGCATGTTGCCCGCCCGTGAAATATCGCCGGCGGACTGGGCCTTCTGGCAAATCGCTTGGAGGATTAGGTGCTCGACTGCATTCCAGCGCCGACCGCTCTCAAGTTCAAACTCGTATGACTGCTGCAACATGGGCATCGCAACATAGACGGGCCGTTTCATGCCTTGATATCCTCGATCCGGACGTCCCTCACCCTGTGCTGTCCGCTTTTGCCCAACTTGCCGGTCACTTCCAGGTAGGTTCTCAGGAAGGCAGCGTCCTGCCTGGATTCCAATCCCAAAGGTTCTGAGATTGTCTTCAGGAACTCACGGCTTCCCACAAAAACTAGGCGCTCCCGGGCTCGGCTGAGTAGGACATTGAACCGGCGCTCATCAGCTATGAATCCCAACGCACGGCGGATTGTTGCTGCCCGGTTGTTCCTCACAAGTGAGAATACGACCACGTCTGCTTCGTTCCCTTGAAAACTATCGACAGTTGCCACCCAACCACCATCTGGCAAGACTGACCGGAATTGCTTGAGGGATTGCTTGGCATTTTCCGAGTCGTTGATTTCGCGACGAATTAAACGGACCTGCTCCAAGTAAGGGGTCAGCACCACAAGCGAGGGTAATCCCAGCCGGTGCTCCTGGACCGAAAGGTTTGCGATAGCTTCAAGGACGACTTGACATTCCGAGGGGTTTGTAAATCTCGGCTCATGTTCAAACCGGCCCGCACCGATTTCCGTCCTTTCATATGGCATATTGAGTGAGACAATAGGTGCAGATGGTAACTTCGACGGGTCCTTGGTTCCGATCCAAGACTCATTTCGCTTCGCTGAGACCTCCCTTCGCCCAGACGTCACGAGCTTGTTATCATAGAAACACTTCGACACGACTTCACAGATCGCAGGGTGCATCCTGTGCTGTTCCGTCAGCGCCCCTCCGGTCTTCCGGCCCGGCCTCCCTGTTGATTGCCGGTCGATCTCGTCCAACAGGATAGACTTGAACAGCGAAAAGGCTTGAGCGGCCTGTCCGCAGGTTTTCTCCATTTCTTCGACTGAATTCCCAAGGCGTACTTCAATCTCGTCGTCAAGGAGGTGGGCCACGCTGCGGTCCAAGAGCGAAGGCAGGGATACAACTATTTCTTTCAGCCTGGAGGGGTCGCCCAGCAACCTGTCCACTTCGCGCGTGCCGAATGGCGGGAGTTGCTTGTGGTCACCAATTAGCAAGCGCCGGTGGGACAACATCATTGGTGAAAGAAGCTCACTTCCGGTGGCCTTTGCAGCTTCCTCAATGATTGCCCAATCGAACTGGGCATGCTCATCCAACAGCGTCGCCAAGCTTTCAGAGTTGGTGGTTGCCAAGACGATGTTCGCAGACCTGAGAATAAGCGCCTCAAGCGCACGTCCTTCCCGCTCGCCGCTCCCCGATCCCGACGCACAGTCCTGCAGGCGCTGCTCGACTTGACCGGAAGCAACACTGATCAAGCTGGAAGACGTAATACCAGTCGCCAATTTTTTTCGCACACTGTCAATATCGTAGTCGGAGGGAGGACTCCGGTTGAAACGAGACTTGCACCTGACAGTAAGCGGCTGTTCTTCACCAGATTCCTGCCAACCCGAATGGAACTCATGCAGCAAATGATCTAGCGCGTGATTGCCTTGGGAGCTCACCAATAGCCTCGAAGTCTGGTCGCCCCTGAAGCGGCGTTCCAAGAGATCTCTCAGCAGGAAAGTCTTCCCAACCCCCGGCGGCCCCTGGAGCGTGAACAAGGGCAATACCGAGAGGATATCCTCGAGAGCCCTTTGTTTGGGTAGATCCAGTTCTTGGAATGAACTGTCCTTTTTCACCCGCTCATGCGTATCCGAGATACGGCTCCTGGGATCAACCAGGGTTCCAACTAGCTCGGTGTGCTCGCTTAAGAGTTGCAGCGCCTTGGAGCGCCTTTGCAACTGCGTAAAGGTCCCGACCAGGTCCAAGGGTTGCAGGTACCCTTTCCGGCCTGGAATATTGACCCCCAACTGTTCCGTAAATGTATATAGCGGATCATCAGCCGGCTCTTCAGAGAGATGCGCAAATTCGAGTTCAATGTTTGATTGGCTGGTACGCCCAATATTGAGCGACTCACTGAGAATCCAACCATCACTGCTGTCCAATTCCTCTTCGGCAAGCGCTTGCGCGAGGCGTTCAGCAGGATGTTCCATACCCAGGGCGCTTGAGAGCCGCTCAAGCGACGAATCGCGCCTGTATTTTAGGCTGATAGTTCGCTCTTGGGATTGGTGGGATACAATTTCGACTGGAAATGCGAGAGTGGCGGCAAGCGCCACATCGATCGCGTGCAATAAATGGAATCCGGTTACCAGGCGGTCGGATGGACTCGAGAAGTCCTTGTCCGAGCTGTTGAGGGTCGAAAACAGCGTCTCCCAATCCGGTGCCTTGTCGATCACCCTGTCAAACGCTTCATGTGCTTTCCCGATATCAAACAGCCTCAACGCATCTACGCGAATTGGCACTTCGACTTCGGACGGCTTTATGAGTTCTCCTTTCGGAATGCCTTTTGACACAAACGCCATGCGCCAGCTCGGGGTTCGCTTCCTCGAATCGAATTGGCGCAATTCAAAGGCAAGCTCCCTGCCCTTGAGCCAGAAGCGCTTACGACCATCATGCTCCGTGGAAACAAGCATTGCACTCGGGGACAGATCGTCGCTGATCCATCTCAGCTGTCCATCCTTGTCGTCCATTTCCACTTCCTGCGACGACGCTTCCCTCACTGTCCTTGAGAGAGGGCTTGTTTGCGACAAGTTGAAGACAAGGAGCCAGGACGCT
The DNA here is from genome assembly GCF_000682755.1 of Hyphomonas beringensis. Classification (GTDB taxonomy): domain Bacteria; phylum Pseudomonadota; class Alphaproteobacteria; order Caulobacterales; family Hyphomonadaceae; genus Hyphomonas; species Hyphomonas beringensis. The sequence continues at coordinate 10,254 of NZ_AWFF01000076.1, read as the reverse complement.
TCATTCGTGACCGAGAAGGCTTGAAGGTTAGTAATTATTTCCTTGATGCGTTGCCGGACTTGGGAGCTATTGAAATTGTCGAACAGGCCGGGGGCTCGCATGTCCCTCAGCAGGCGCACTTCGGCGGCTGTTATGTGCTCATGGACACGATGGTCGGCGATCTTGGGGTCACCGAGTCGCTGCTCTTCAATGTTGAACAGGCGGGCAATCAAGAGCGCCAAGTCATGCCAATCCCTAGCAAAGGAAATTACGCCACTATCACCCAATAAATCGTCAAGCTTCTTGTCAGTAGTGCTGCTCAGCCTGAGGGACCATTCGAAACCAGTCAGCTGGAAGTCGGGTTCATCCCCTGCGGACGTCAAGATAGCCCATTCGTCTAGGTTGCGATGAACTATTCCCTCTTTGTGGAGGATCCCGATCCCATCCACGATACAAAGAACATTTTTCCAAATGCGGATGCGGTTTTGGGGTTGGGAGAGCCCGCGCAACCACGCGGCGCGTGAACTTGTACTTTCAAGGAACACTTTCAGTGGGCGGCGTTGGGACGGGCTAAGAACAATATAATAAGAGTCCTTGTCAAATCCGGCTGCAGCAACCTGGCAAATCAGTTCGCTAGCCCCCGGATAGCCGGCGAGCCGATAGAGCTGCCGGAGCTCGTGTTTCCAAATCTCCACGAGATCTTCGTCACCGGCTTTTCGTCGCCACTCGCGAACAATGACTTCATCTCCAGCCGGTGAAAACCCTTCCAGTATTCCCGCTCGGCCACTTCTTGCGTCGGGCGGGACGAGGTATGTCTCGCCAAGCTGGTACCCGTCGAGAAACTCAATTTTTTTCCTTCGCTTTGACGCCGCTTTAGCCAATGAAAGTCGCCTTTGTTGTTTCAACCCCTAGGTAACAAGATTCTCCCGGGTATTCTTCAACTCATTTTCCACAACGCCACAGCGTTGGCAAAACTTCGGCGTAGATACTGGCCCGTTTGGGCTCCTTCCCTATCCTTCCCCATCCTTCGGTCCCCTTCTAGCCCATCTGTGCAGCGACCGGCAACGACGTGATCTTGGTCTCATCAGCGATGAGGACCACACCCTGCCATGTCTGCCATGCCCCAGCCCAGCGAGACCGAGACCCGCCGCACGGCGATGCTCCGCACCGCCTTTGATGGGCCGGTTGGGGCAGCACTCGCAGCGCCCGATACAATCGAGATCCTCGCCAATCCCGATGGTTCAGTCTGGGTCGAAAAGGCGGGTTTTGGTTTGCGCCGTGCATCCGAGACGCTCGGCCGCGCTGAACGCGAGCGGATCATCCGGCTTGTCGCCTCCTCCGTCGGAGAAGCCTGCGACCGGTCCTCGCCGATTGTGTCAGCCGAATTGCCGGGCTCAGGCGAACGGTTCGAAGGCATCCTGCCGCCAATTGCCGAAGCGCCCTGCTTTGCGATCCGCAAACCTGCCGGTTGTCCGATTGCTCTTGATACATATGTCGAGACCGGCGCGCTGACACCCGCTCTCTGCGCCGGACTGCGCCAGGCGCTGGAAGACCGGCTTAACATTGTTGTCGCGGGCGGAACCTCGTCGGGCAAGACGACCTTCACCAATGCGCTCCTGTCTGAGCCCGCTCTGGCAGACGACCGGATTGTCATCCTGGAGGACACCCGCGAACTCCGTTGCACAGCCGATGATGTCACACAGCTTCGCACGCATCGCTCAGGCATCACCTTGCGCGACCTTGTCCGCTCGACCATGCGGCTCCGGCCCGACCGGATCATCGTCGGCGAAGTGCGCGGCGGCGAAGCGCTCGACCTTCTCAAGGCCTGGAATACCGGCCATCCGGGCGGGATCACCACGCTTCATGCGAACTCGGCGCTAGGCGGGATCACCCGGCTTGAACAGCTGGTCGAAGAAGCAACCAGCGCCCTGCCCTACGCCCTGATCGGCGAGGCGGTTGATGTAATCGTGTTCATGTCCCGCGCCAGTGGGTCGCGGCGCGTCGAGCAGGCCCTACGCATTACAGGCTTTGACGGCGCGGATTATCGCACCGAGCCGCTCGCCGCCCCCTTCATCAGCATCGTCAATTGAGGAGAGATTCCATGCACTATCACCAGATCAAGGCGCTCAATCGCAGCGTTCAGGCAGCAGCGCTAATTGCATCGGTCGGCCTGCTCGCCTTGCCGGCGCATGCCGCAGGCACCGGCATGCCCTGGGAAGGCCCGCTCGACCAGATCCTGCAATCGATCGAAGGCCCTGTCGCCCGGATTGTCGCGGTGATCATCATCACGCTGACCGGGCTGACGCTCGCATTCGGCGAGACCTCTGGCGGATTCCGCAAACTGATCCAGATCGTGTTCGGCCTGTCGATCGCCTTTGCGGCCACATCGTTCTTCCTGACCTTCTTCAGCTTCGGCGGCGGCGCGGTGCTCTGATGCTCGACGGCTACGAGATCCCCCTCCACCGCTCGCTCGCCGAACCCATCCTGATGGCCGGCGCGCCACGTTCGGCCGCCATCGCCATCGGGACGCTGTCAGCCGCTTTGGCCCTCGGCCTCCGGCTCTGGATACCGGGGCTTGTGGTCTGGGTGGCGGGACACTCGCTAGCCGTCCTCATGGCCCGGTCCGATCCGGATTTTCTCGCCGTCGCAATCCGGTCTGCCCGTCACAAGGAACATCTTTCATGCTGAACCTTTCCGAATACGCGGCGAAACCGGCACACCTCTCAGACTACCTCCCCTGGGCGTGCCTCGTCGCGCCGGGCGTCGTCCTCAACAAGGACGGCGCCTTCCAGGCAAGCTTCCGCTATCGGGGCCCCGACCTTGAAAGCTCGACAGAAGCCGAACTCGTTGCAGTCACTGCACGGGTCAACAATGTTCTCCGCCGGTTCGGGTCCGGCTGGGCGCTCGTCTTCGAAGCGGTGCGGGAGGAAGCCGTATCGCTAGAGGAAAGCTCTTTTGAATGCTCGGCAGCCTGGCTGATTGAGCAGGAACGACGCGCAGCCGCCGAAGAGACCGGCGCCCGGTTCGAGAGCGCCTATTATCTCACTCTGCTCTGGCTCCCGCCGGCCGATGCGACGGGCCGGGCCGAGAAGGCGCTGATCGAGCGGCCCGAGAAGCGGGATGGTGAGGACTGGCGCCAGCGGCTCGAACATTTCCAGACACGCGCCGCGCAGACGCTCGATCTTCTTGCGACGGCCCTGGATGAGATCCATCCGCTCTCGGATGAAGAGACGCTTACCTATCTCCATGCCTGCATCTCGTCGAAGCGGCACCGCGTGTCTGTGCCGGAGCTGCCGGTATTTCTCGATGCGGTACTCGCCGATGAAAGCTTTGCAGGCGGGCTGGAGCCGCGGATTGGCGAGGCGCACCTCGCGACGCTGACCTTGCTGGGCTTTCCGGCCTCGACACTGCCCGGCATGCTGGATGAACTCAACCGGCTTGGCTTCGCCTATCGCTGGACAACGCGATACATCGCGATGGACAAGGCCGAGGCCGAAAAGCTCCTCGCCAAGAAGCGGCGACACTGGTTTGCGAAGCGGAAATCCGTAGGCGCGGTCCTGCGGGAGACACTGTTCAACGAACAGGCCGCACTTCTCGACAATGATGCCGACAACAAGGCCGCCGATGCCGATGCAGCGCTGCAGGAACTCGGCTCGGATCTTGTCTCCTATGGCTATGTCACGACCACGCTGACCTTGATGGGGTCCTCGCGTGAAGAAGTCGAAGAGCGCACACGCGCCGTGGAGCGCGTGATCAATGGGCGCGGGTTCACGACGATCCGCGAGACGCTGAACGCCGTCGAAGCCTGGCTTGGGTCTCTGCCGGGGCATGTCTATGCCAATGTCCGCCAGCCGATCCTGCATACGCTGAACCTCGCTCACCTTGTGCCGATCTCGTCGGTCTGGGCCGGCGATGCGTGGAATGCGCATCTAGCAGATCGCGCCCTGATCGAAGCGCAAACCGAAGTCACGACACCGTTCCGGCTCAACCTGCATGTCGGCGATGTCGGCCATACGCTGATCATTGGTCCGACAGGCTCCGGAAAGTCCGTGCTCCTGTCACTGCTCGCCGCACAATGGCAGCGCTATGAGGACGCCCAGATATTCCTGTTCGACAAGGGACGATCCGCGCGGGCGGTCACCTTGGCCACGGACGGCACCTGGTTGCCGCTGGCCGGAGATGAGCGTCCGGCGCTGCAGCCGCTTCGTGACATCGACACCGAGCGCGGTGCGAGCTTTGCCGCAGACTGGCTGCTCGGTCTGATCGAGGCCGAAGGCGTGACCGTTACGCCGGACCTGAAGTCCGTCTTGTGGGACGCCGTGCGGTCACTGGCTTCGGCGCCCGAGGCCGAACGCACGCTGACGGGACTCAGCCTGATCCTGCAATCGGATACGCTGAAGGCCGCGCTGCATCCCTATACGCTGGAGGGCGCCTACGGGCATCTGCTCGACAGCGATGCCGAAGACCTCGACCTGTCATCGGTTGCCTGTTTCGAGATGGACGAGCTGATGCAGACCCCATCTGCGGTGGCGCCGGTCATCACCTATCTCTTCCACCGTCTGGAAGACCGGTTCGATGGCCGACCAACCCTGCTCATCCTCGATGAGGCCTGGCTGTTCCTCGACCATCCGGTGTTCGCCGCGCGCCTACGCGACTGGCTGAAGACGCTGCGCAAGAAGAATGTGGCGGTTGTGTTCGCGACCCAGTCGCTTGCCGACATTGAGGGGGCCTCGATTGCGCCGGCCCTGATCGAATCCTGCCCGACGCGTATTTTCCTGCCGAATGAGCGCGCGCTCGAGCCGACATCACAATCTGTCTATCGCCGCTTCGGCCTCAATGATCGTCAGATCGACATCATCGCGAAGTCCGTACCGAAGCGCGACTATTACTATACCTCGCCGCTTGGCTGCCGCTTGTTCGAGCTTGGCCTTGGCGAAGTCGCGCTCGCTTTTTGCGGCGCTGCCTCACCGACCGACCAGAAGCAGATGGATGGGCTTCTTGAAGCCGGCGCGGAAGCGGGCTTCGCCCGGAGCTGGCTGGAGCTGAAACAGCTTGGCTGGGCCGCCGACCTGCTGGCCGAGCAGCCGAGCGCACCCCTCCCACAAATCGCCGCTGAATAGGAGCCCCCAAATGAAAGCCCTTCTGTCTTCCGTCGCGCTTGTTGCCATTCCTCTGTCTGGCCTGATGGCCCCGCCCGCCTCGGCGCAGCTTGCTGTCTACGACCCGGCCAATCATGCCCAGAACATCTTGCAGGCCGTACGGGCACTTCAGGAAATCGACAACCAGGTCCGCCAGCTTACCCATGAGATCGATATGATCGAGAAAATGGCGCGCGATCTCGAAACCCTGCCTGTCGAAGTCGCCAGCGCCATCATCGCCGACCGCATCCGCCGCATCGGAGAACTCATGCGCGACGCCGAAGGCATCGGATACGGCGTCGAGGAGGTCGAGGAGGAGTATGAGGACCTCTATCCTGAAACCTATGGTGACACGCCGCCTGAATCAGACGTACTCGTCGAGGATGCCCGCACCCGCTGGCGCCAGTCGCGTAGTGCCCACAAGCACACGCTCCTCATGGTCGCTGAGACCGTGCGCAACAATGCCGAGGATTCCGAGGCACTGACCGGCTTGGTGGATGAGAGCCAGACAGCCATCGGCAATCTCCAGGCCCTGCAGGCCGGCAACCAGATCGGTGCACTCTCGGCCGAACAGCTGATCCAGATGGAAGCGCTGATGGCCGCCCATTACCGCGCCATCGCTTTCGACCGCGCGCGCGAGCTTGAAGAGGCCGAACGCGGCCGGGCCCGTCTTAAATCCTTCCTCGGAGACTGACCCGCCATGGAAGAGATGGGCGTCATCGACCGGTTCCTCGAAACCTTCATTGCCTATATCGATTCAGGCTTCGGCCTGCTCGCGGGCGATGTCGCTTACCTGACAACAACGCTGATCGTGATCGACATCACGCTGGCCGGTCTCTTCTGGGCTCTGTCGCAGAATGCCGATGTGATGTCAGGGCTGCTGAAGAAGGTGCTCTATGTCGGCTTCTTCGCCTTCATCATTGGCAACTTCACCCTGCTCGCCAATATCGTGTTCGAGAGCTTTGCGAGCCTCGGTGTGAAAGCGGGCTCCAGCACGCTGACCGCAGGTGATCTCATGCGACCAGGCTATATTGCCGGCGTCGGGTTCGAGGCGGCAGAACCCTTGCTGGCCGAAATCGGCGACATGCTCGGCCCGATCAGCTTCTTTCACAATTTTATCCTGATCGCTGTCATGTTCCTGGCCTGGGCGATCATCCTCGTCGCCTTCTTCGTGCTCGCGGTTCAGCTCTTCGTGGCGATCCTGGAATTCAAGCTGACGACGCTGGCCGGGTTCGTACTGATCCCGTTCGCGCTCTGGAACAGGACCAGCTTCCTCGCTGAACGCGTGCTCGGCAATGTCGTCACCTCCGGCATCAAGCTGATGGTGCTCGCTGTCGTCATTGGCATCGGCTCAACGCTCTTTGCTTCGATCACCGATGCTTTCACCGGGCCGGGCGATACGACTCTGGCGCAAGTGATGGGCACCGTGCTTGCCGCCATCGTCTTTCTCTGGATGGGTGTGTTCGCGCCGGGCATTGCGTCGGGCCTTGTCACCGGGGCGCCGCAGCTTGGCGCCGGTTCGGTCGTCGGCACGACGGCGGCAGTTGGCGCAGGCGCGATCCTCGCGGGCACAGGCACAGTTGCAGCCGGGCGTGCCGCTATCGGTGGGGCCTCGGCAGCGGTCAAGGCCGGGGCTTCCATGTCGGGCGCGGCCCGCACCTCCTATGACCTTGGACGGCTCGGTTCGGGCGCGGATGGCTGGCGCGGGCGGGCCGCAGGCGTGGCCGGCATGGCCCAGGCCGGAGGTGACGCCGTCCGCCGTATGGCGGGCCGGCCCTTCAGATCTGTTGGCAACGCCTATCGCCGTGGCAGTGAAGCGGCTTTCGCCGCGACGGGCGGCACCACAGGCGCATCTTCCAATGAGTCCGGCGCGTCCGGTTCCAGTCCGGCCTGGGCGCAGCGCCTGCGAACAGAACAACGCCTGCAGCATGGCAGGCGACAACCCGAAACTCCAGAGAGACGAGGACTGATCCCATGTTCAGGCGAACTTCCACCCATTACGGGCAAAGCCCGCATCCCGAAACGCCCTACCAGAAAGCCGGCCAGATCTGGGATGACCGGATCGGATCTGCCCGCGTACAGGCCAGGAACTGGCGGCTGATGGCACTCGGGTTGCTGGTCCTTCTGACGGCCTCTTCAGCCGCCCTTGTTTGGCGCAGCCTGCAATCCACGGTGACGCCATATGTGGTCGAAGTGGACGACACAGGCTCTGTGAAAGCCGTTGGTCCCGCGCTTTCCAATTACGACCCGACCGATGCGCAGGTCGCGCATCACCTTGCCAACTTCATCTCCGATGTCCGGAGCCTATCCATTGATCCCGTCATCGTCCGGCAGAACTGGCTTGCCGCCTATGACTATGTGACTGACAAGGCGGCCATCACACTCAGTGACTATGCGCGCGACAATGACCCGTTCGCCGAGATCGGTCGGCGCTCGCGCAGTGTTGATGTCGTCAGCGTGGTGCGCGTCTCAGACGAGTCCTTCCAGGCCCGCTGGCTCGAGAAGACCTATGAGAATGGCGCGCTGACGGGGGTCAAACGGTTCACCGGCCTCTTCACGCTTGTCCATTCCCCGCCGCGCGATGCCGGGGCGCTGCGCGCCAATCCGCTCGGCCTCTACATCCACAGCCTCAATTGGGGCGAAGACCTTGTCACAGGAGACAACAAATGATCCGCACTCTCACACTGGTATCCACATTGGCCCTTGCCACCGCCTGCGCCAGCGTTCCGGAGGCCGCGCCGATCCAGCCGGAACTGTTTGTCGCCGCCGCGCAGGTCGAGGACGCAGAGCCCCGTCCTGTCGAGATCGTCGAAACACCAACACCTTTGCCGCTTCCCGGCCAGATGAAACCGGTCGACGGGGTCAAGCGCACGGTAACCCGTGTCTATACCTCGCCCTCCGAGACGATCCGCAAGGGCACATCAGAAGCCCGGATCGAACCATCCGTGGACGGCTATGTAAATGCCATTCAGGTCTATCCCTATACAGAAGGGGCGCTGTACAGATTGTATGCCGCGCCGGGACAGGTCTCCGACATTGCGCTGCAGCCCGGCGAGACGCTGGTCTCTGTCTCGGCTGGCGATACGGTGCGCTGGATTGTGGGAGATACATCCTCCGGTTCAGGCGGAACAGCACGCGCACATGTTCTGGTCAAACCGATCGGCGCCGGCCTCTCGACCAATCTCATGATTGCGACAGACCGGCGGACCTATCATCTGGAACTGGAGAGCGGTGACGGCACCTATATGGCGGCGTTGTCTTGGCGCTATCCGGCCGACGAGCTCTCGCAACTCATCTCTCGCAACAGCGCAGCGCTCGCGCGGGAAGAGACATCAATCATGCCGGGTGTTGCTCTCGACCGGCTGGACTTTGATTACCTGATCGATGGTGACCGTCCAGACTGGCGACCCGTCCGCGTGTTCGATGATGGGCGGCAGGTTTTCATCCAGATGCCGGAAGGGTTGTCGACCATGGAGGCCCCGCCCCTCTTTGTCCTTGGCGCTTCTGGCGAGGCCGAACTCGTCAATTATCGCCTCAAGGGCAATTACTACATCGTCGATCGTCTCTTCCGTGCCGCCGAACTTCGGCTCGGTGAGAAACCCCAGACCGTCGTGCGCATCCGCAAACGCAAGCCGCGGTCGGGTTTGGTCAGCCTGTTCGGGAGCAAGGGATGAGCGAGCCAGCCCCTTTCCCGCAGCAGGCCGATGCCCTGAAACTGCGCGCGCGGCCGCGACCCGTCACACGGATCAACCGGAAAGTCCTGATGGTCGGCGCCGGGCTCGGTGTGCTGGGGCTCTTTGCTGCCGCCTCCATTGCGCTCGATCCGCCCAAGGCCGTCGATCCCGCGGATCGCCAGGAACTTTACAACACGGCCACGAAGCGCGCGCCGGATGGACTGGCAGAACTTCCCTCGTCCTATGCGACCTGGACGCCGTCGCCCGGAACGCCAAAGCTTGGCGCACCCATGGCCGGCGACCTCGGCGGGACAGTGGTTTCGGAGGAACGCGAATGGGGGCTCGATCCGGAGTGGGATGTCGCAGCCTCGGATGATTTCAGGCCCTCGCCTGAAGATGAAGCCCTTCGGGCCGAACGTCTTGTCGCGGCTAAGCTTGCCGACGCAGCGGGCAAATCCTCCGTATTCTTTGACATTGGCGCTGGGCCGAGCATCGGGCCGGCATCCCTGCCGTCTGCCGGAGTTCCGGCCTCGTTCGGCTCTGAGCTGCTGGCGCTCGCTAGCCAAAGCGCCGGTGCCTTGCCGACAGGTCCAGGTAAGGATGACAACTTGCAAGCCCGCAAGATCGCCTTCGCGGACGAGGCACGCGATGGGGCGATTTACAACCCGCATGATCTCGAGACACCGGTCTCGCCCTACCAGGTCATGGCGGGCACGCTTATCCCGGCTTCGCTTGTGACAGGCCTCAACTCGGATCTGCCGGGTTCGATCATCGGACAGGTCACCCAGCCGGTCTATGACACCGTCACCGGAGCTTATCTTCTCATTCCGCAGGGTACCCGGCTGATCGGGCGCTACCAGTCCGAAATCTCATTCGGCCAGCAGCGCGCACTATTGATCTGGGACCGAATGATCTTCCCGGATGGCAGTTCTGTGCAGATATCTGAACCTGCCGCAGACAAGCAGGGTTTTGCGGGCCTTTCTGACCGCACAGACCATCACTGGGACCGGGTATTTGTCGCCGCTGGTCTTGCGACCGTTCTCGGCATCGGCGCGGAACTAGGATCAGACGAGGATGATATCGAACGTGCCATACGGCGCGGGTTCGGCGACAGCGTGTCTGAGGCCGGGGAGCGCGTCGTTGATCGCAACCTCGGCATCCAGCCGACCCTTCGTATCCGGCCCGGCTGGCCGGTGCGGGTCATCGTGACGCGTGATCTTGTCCTGCGGCCTTATTCTCAGGGAGGCCGCTGATGAGCCTTCGCATTGCCCAACTGCCGGATCGCACGCCGGTCAAACTGACCCTCTCTGTTGAACCCGATCTCGCGTCCGCGCTTGCCGACTATGCGGCGATCTATGCCGAGACCTATGGCACCGAAGAGAAACCCGAAACCCTGGTTCCTGTCATGCTGGAAACCTTCCTCGCATCGGATGCCGGGTTCAAGCGGGCCCGCAAGGCCCTTC
>NZ_AWFF01000075.1 GCF_000682755.1 Hyphomonas beringensis | reverse complement strand
ATAACTCAAGGTTATTGATATGTCGATGCGGCAACAGGATTTCGCCGCTTTCCTTCGTAGTCTTGAAGGTGCAACGGTCGCGATCGTTTACAGCTACAGCAATCGCGTTGATCCATCCCTCGCCTGGTACGACCGGTGGCGTTCAGACGTCGTATTCTTCTTTGGTCAGGGCGTGGAAAAGCTGGGAGCCGATGCGCGATATCTTGATGTTGAACAATACCTTACGGTTCAAAATCGCCGCGATGAGACGCCCGGCGATTACATCATCAATCTTCACTCCGGCCTAAACGATATTGGGTGCTGGCCGATCATTTCAGCGCTCGCCCGCTGGCGGCAAGTACCAGTCGCGCCGTGTTCGTCCGATGTGCATATCATCGGTGAGCGAAAGGACATCTCCAATTTGCTTGCAGCCGCCGCTGGCTTAAAAGTGCCCGAAAAATTCGATCATCAATCTAAGGCGGACAGAAAATTCGTTCGCAAACCTCGCGACCTCGGCATGAGCCGCGGGCTACAGGTTGCCCTCCGCGCAGATCTCAACCCCGAGGACTTTGGTACCGATATCGTTCAAACGTTCATTGAAGGATTTGACGCCACTGTTGTTGTAATCAGATTGCCCAATGGCGACTATTCAGTAATTGGCGCGCAACTGCTTACACCAAACAACCGACACGACACGCATTGGGTTTATAGCGAGGCTATGAAGGTAAGCGACGAACAAGGAAATGCAGATCATTCACGCGCGCCAATTGAAGTCTCGCCTGACCTGGAGCGCGCGATATCCGCGCTTTGCGAAAAGATCGGAGACTCGGCTTATTACCGATTAGACTTTCGTGTTGCACCAAGCGGCAATGCTCCGCTCAGGATGCTCACGCTTCAGAACGCCTACTTTCTCGAGGCCAACCCCACACCGACAATCGCAGCGGACGGTGAGTTTAATGCAACGATGGCCGCTTGGATAAGTCGGAACGGCCACTTGGACGCGATGGATGCAGAATCGGCCGACCGGCTTGGAAAGTTGGGCCCGAACGGAATGCTCGTCGCCCTGAGCCTCTTCAGCGCGGAGAGCTCACTTCGGTCGACAGCCAGCGCCATTGGCCAGACGCAAGTACATCCGAAATCGCAGACTTGAGTAATTGGCGCGGTCTAACGGTAAAAGACATGCGCTGAAGGCCACAGCCCATGTCGCTCAAAGAACGCCCCGATTTGACCGGAGAACTCACCTGGCTCAAGTCCGGACACCGCGCCGTAATAGGATAGGACGTATCGCAAAAGCCGGTCCGGACTCTCAAGGTGTTCGTCATACGGCATGAAGGCTCGTCGCCTAAGCGTCTCGCGTATTTCGCCTTGCGCATCCTTGTTCGCTTGAAACATCTTCCATAAATTCGCCAGCATCGTCGTCTGATGATAATCGAACCCGCTTGGTATGTTCGATCTTTCCATTCGCCGCATAAACCGCATTGCGTCTTCGGTATCGAGCTTGTCGCCGTCCACATAACGCGCAATGAGCTGATTGATTTCAGAAGTCAGCTTGTTCACAGGCGGACCCGACCCAGCGATTGCGCGTTGAAAAAATTCTAGCGACCGGTCTTCCTGACCGATAATCAGGTGGGCGATCCCGGCATTTGAGTGAAAGGTCGTAGACCGTCGGATATGAGGACAGAGCTCTTGCACGTAATCGCTCATCGATGACGCTTGCGGCGCGCAGTTGGCTCCCGTGTACAGGTCATTTACAATCGCGTTGTTCTCAATAAAAAGTGCGTGCTCCATCTCGCCGTGTGAGTGAAAAATGGATTTGGCGCGCATAAGCTGTTGCTTCGTGAGGGTGCCGTATCCGTGGAGCATGTCTACTTGCTTCAATGCATGGGCAAGAAGTATCTCGTCGCCGAGGTGATCGGCAATCGCGATCGCATTCTGAATTCGTTCGCCCTGGTTCTCTGTGATAAACACATGCCAAAGATCGAGAAGAGCCCGCATATACAGATATTCTTTCGCCAGATCGGCATCGTTGGTGGCATCCTTCAATACTGAAATTCGCCTTTCCAATGCATCTATCTGGCTCTTCCCGTCGAACTTCCTACCCTGACGAAATAGCGATTGAACTCTGAGCATCCCGACCGCAAGCTCTCCGAGTTCGCCACGATCGTGTCCCGACAAACCGAACGTTTCTCCTACCGAGGCGAGGCAGGCGCCGTCGGCCTCCGCCAGAAAAAGCGCAAGAAAATCTTGAAGGCTGTTGGCCTCTTGCGCACGCACGCTCAACTCATGCACGCCGTCCGGTCCAAGCGCGAGGACATCAACATCGCTTCCGCAGGAAGCCAAGAGGGAAGCGGTCGCGTTCAAGCGCGTTTCGGAAACGAAGATTATTGCGGGGCAGTATTGTGGTTCAATCTGCTTGAAGAGCGAGAAGAATGCGCAAAGCTGCTCCCTCTCGATACTGTCCTCATAAATGATGATGAGCGAAGGAAGTGTGATCGGCGCGGCGCATGGATTTTGATGGTTCAATAAGCCACCGAGATTCCACGCAAACCCTGTTTCTGTGATCGTGCCGGCATTCAGGATTGTATTGACATATCCGCCCAGCTTTCGTCGCGGCTTCTCATATTTTATGCGCTTGTGGATCTCTTGGTGCAGCGATTTCAATTTGGCGGAGTCGCCGACGATCTCACTAACCGGACTGTTCTGCTTGAAGAATTCTGCAAATACCGGGCGTGCGAGCTCGTTCTCCAGAACGAGAACTTGAAGCTCTGATTTATAGCGCGGAGTAAAGACAAATTGATCGACTTGCGCGAGCCCGACAGCACCCATTGATAACCTTGAGTTAT
>NZ_AWFF01000074.1 GCF_000682755.1 Hyphomonas beringensis | reverse complement strand
GCCCCAAATTCTGCAGCATGAAGATCACCGCGGAGGTGCGCGAGTATGCGGCGGGGATGAGCGAGAACGAACGGAACGACCTAGAGAAGCAGGCGGCAGAGGCGCGGAAGGGGATGGACGAAAAGAGCCGCGAGTTTATGGAGAAGGGCGGGAAGATTTACTTATCAGAACCACCAGAATAGATAGAAAGTCCTTCCATCTAAGCGGTGATTGTTGTGTCTAAGGATATCGCGGCCAGTCGGCCTCCAAAAGTTAAAGTAATGTTGGACACCAACGTACTTTTCACAGAAGATGAAGCTCGGTTATTCTCGCACGGCGCGGAAAGGCTGATTGCGACTGCAGCAAAAGAAACCGGACTGCATATCGACTGGATACTACCAGATGTCGTGAGTGCTGAACGTTTTCGACAAATGAAAACTAAAGCCGTGAATTTGCTTATTCCGCTCGCTCGCTTGGAAAAATTAATTGGTCATAACTTGGCTCTGACTGAAGAAATTCTCAGTGACAGAGTCATGAATGTAATAGCAGCGGACAAGAAGAGACTAGGCGTTGAAGATTTTAGTGTGGACTACACAAAAGTCGATTGGGCCAAAGTGGTGGAAGCGTCGACTTTAAGGCAACCTCCTTTTTCCAACGATAAAACTGAAAAGGGATTTCGAGATGCCGTTATTCTGGAGGCCTTTTCTCAGTTGGTGGATGCAGCTCCCAGCTCACCACAGACCTGCCGACTTTTCCTAGTTTCATCTGATGATCTGTTAGAATTAGCCGCGAACTCTAGACTAGGAAACTTGCACAATGTGACTGTAGTAAAAAACCTGGACGAATTGCGGACCAAACTAACCGCAATCGGAGCCCATTTAAGCCAAGGAGACTTGGAGCGGATAATTCCAGAGGCAACCAAAGTCTTCTTTGCAAAAGGCGAAGATGGAAGCCTCTACTACAAAAAAGGCATTTCTGACCGTTTGTTAGCATTCCCAGAAGTACGATCGCACCCTGACCAATCCTTCACTATAGTCGATCGTAAGTTTTTTATTGATACACCCACATTTTTGTCAAAGCAGGCCCAAACTTTGACGTTCTCCTCGGGTGTGACCATAAAACTCAAAGCCGAAAAAGAAGTGCCGAGCATAGACACCTCTAAAAGTGACATACCTTACGCCGCTACCATAAACGCACTGGCGGCGCTGCTATCAAAATCTTCACCCTCTTCCTCGTCTGTAGGCTTGAGCGATGAGCCTGCAGCCTACAACGCTCTTTCAGGATACTCTCCCACTGGGACCACAAAGAAGTTTGTCGAGTATGGAAGCGCCGATTTTTCCGTAGTATGGAAAACTACTCTTTCGTCGACCGGTAAATTGATCCGGTCTGACGTCGAAGACATAGTGCTAGATTCTATCGATTGGACTGATGAAGACGATTAGAAGCTATCGAACAACAGGCAAAGCAGTACTCAGCATACGACCTCTCTGTAAGCAGGTGTAGCGGGTACTGCGTAGCTCAGGCCCACCCTACCCCGCACATTACTGCTGCAGCCACTGTCTCCACCCACCAGCTCGACATTGCCACGCCCCGCCAGCAGCGCTAATCCCTCCCCCATGACAGACAGCCCTTCCCCGGACTCCGCCCGCCTCGACGAGCTTGAAATGCGTGTGGTCCATCAGGACCAGACGATTGAGGACCTCAACGCGGCCATCACGGCCCAATGGCAGCTGATCGAGCGGCTGGAGCGCCGCGTCGAGCGCCTTGCCGAGCGTGTCGCGGATGCCGAACAATCCGCCGGCCAGGCCGCCCCCGTGGACCGTCCCCCGCCGCATTACTAGCCCGCTCTGCTCGCCCCTCAGTTTGCCACGCTGCGGCGGCCCCCTCCCGGCGACAGAGCGCAGCGGCATTCCCGGTGTGATTGATCCCTGAAATCAACTCGGATAGGCTCGGCCCAGCCCCGCCCTTCACGAGATGCCGTTAGCGACACCCCATGAATCTGAATGATTTCAACTGCCTGCTCGGCCCTACCCCTCTGGACGATGGCGGCGCAGCGCCTGCCGGAGAGGCCCCTGCCCGGCAGGGTGACGCGCTGGCATCGCTGATCGCGCCCATCACGCCGGGCGCCTTTGTGGACCAGTATTTCGCCCGCACCTCGCTCCACGTCGAAGGCCACCCCGACAAGTTTGCCCAAATCTTCAGCTGGGAGAAACTCCGCCTCGCCCTGGCGCGCGGCCGCTCCCTCACAGACCCGCGCTTCAATCTGATGGCGTCCTATGCCGGCGGCGAGCGCGATGGCAGCTCCAAATCGCTTTTCCCGTGCAGCATCGATGAGACGGGGAACCTGCTCAACAAGGGCGCGACGATCTGCATTACCAACATTCACATGGCCGACCCCGGTCTTGCGCAGTGGGCGCAGGCCGTCCGTTCACAGCTGAATTTCTCCGGCACGGTCGGCGCCAATTGCTACATCTCTCCGGAGGGCGGCGGCCTGCCGATGCATTATGACCGGCGGGTGGCCACATCCATCCAGATCGCCGGCAGCAAGAGATGGCTCTATTCCACCAAGGCGGCGAAGCCGTGGCCTGACAATAATGCCGTCTTCCGCGATGGGCGCGCAGAGCCTGCTGACATCGACGTCGGCACCCTGCCGCCGGAGCTGGAGATTCATGAGGTCAATCTGCAGGCGGGCGACCTGCTATGCCTGCCCGCGGGCGCGTGGCATGCCGCAAAGGGCATCGGCGTGTCGCTGGCGATCAATCTCTATTTCGCGCCGCGAAACTTCTACACCCTGCTCGCGCCGGTCTTGCATGATTTCGCGGCCGCAGACGGCAATTGGCGCGGCGGCCCGCCGGCCGGGCTTGACCCCATCACCGGCGACATACCTGATCCGTCCAAAACCTATATCCGCGAGCGCCTCACAGAGCTGCGCGATCAGATCGACAGTATACTGCAGTCTTCGGACGACATAAAGCTGCCATGGCTGCACAGCCTGGTCAGCGAACCCTATACCGGCTGGACGCCCGAGGCGGAGCGCGCCCTGCCCGGCGCCAGCGCGAACACACGCTTCATCGTTGCCCTGCCGCCCCTGCGGTTTGTCGAGGCGAACGGCAAAATCGTGATCCCGAATGACCGGGGCCTGTTGCACATGCCAGCAGATTTCGCCCCGGTCCTGAAAAAGATCGCCGCCCATAGGGCGGATTTCTCCGTGCCGGAGGTCCTCGCCTGGAACCAGGAAACCGGGGCATCCCCTCCGCAGACGATCATCAGCCACCTGCAAGCCCTCTTCCGGGGCGGCCTGATCAACATGGCCTAAGCCTGTAGCGCCGCGGACGTTGCGAGTACAGCCCACAAGCTCGCCCATTTCTGCTCCATGTGCGGCCCCAA
>NZ_AWFF01000073.1 GCF_000682755.1 Hyphomonas beringensis | reverse complement strand
CCCGCCCTACGCCTCAAGCCCGTTTGCTCTGGCAATGCCCCCCCAGCCTAGTTCCACTGACATCTATCTAATCATTTCCCAATATTACTATCATTGGCGTTCTGGCTCATCGGGAGAAAAGAACTCAGGCCCCAAACTAAAAAGCCTAGCGCCAACTCCAATAAGAAGCCTAAAGCGGTAGATATTCTCTGCAGTCCTAGGGACATTCGTCAGCATCGCCAAAAGTACATTGCGGAGCTCGTCCACTTCACTAAGATCCGGAGGTGGGCATCGACGAAGTTCCACGAGTTTGTTCCACAGATTATCTTCCCCATCGATATACTTTTCTATTCGGTCGGTCACATCGGAACCAAACTGAAAAGGGACGAATCGTGGTAATGCCCACTGCAAAGGCACTCGTCCCTCATGTAGATAATTAGAACCAGACTGCTCCAACGCAATTCTTGTCAACTCGAATGCCTTACGAACAACCTGAGGGACGTCAGCTCCTACAATCACTGTTCCATCACTGTTATCGATGCCGTGGAGAAATCTTATGATTTGCCAACTATTTTCGCGCAAAGCGGGCTGTGATAGTTTCCAACTTATTCGCTTTCCATTTTCGCCAGTGAAGTAGGAATCAATTAACCAGCACTCACTCATATCAATCACCATACTGATTGTAACACCAGTTCCTTCGACCGGTCTCGCTGTACATCATCTCACAAGCCAGCTTGGCTGGCCCTCCATTTAAAACGTTTGTTTTAGTCTCCCAAGGTATCGTGTCACAAAAGCCTTGCCAGTCTTCATCAGTGCCACTCGCAGCAGCGAGACACTGATGCAGTCGCCGAGGATTGCCGCTTAATGGCTCGTAAGCCAAGGGAGGAGCGCGACAAATATTTCCGGCCTGATCACCAAACTCGGTGAAAACCGTATCTGAAAAAATCTTATTGTCTATTGTCCCATTTAGGGGTTCAGAAATCAAATCATCACAAAAGATGGTACACCCAATAGCTGCTAAAGCAGCTATAGCTGCTTCGCAACCACCACCAGAGCAAAGCAACGGCACTGCCAGCCACGCGAGCTCTCCAGTTGGGTCTACGTTTAGAAGAGGATCTTGATCGACATAGCCATAAACACTTTGACCAGCAAGTATACCCAGCGGATCAACTTCAATATAGCGTCCTAGCGCTGCATCATAATCACGATTCCAGTTCTGGTATAGTCCGGAACCTTCCTCCAGCCATTGCCCAAGGAAGCGGGCTTTCGGATCATCAGATACACCGCTTGTATAGACATATGTTCCGAATGGGGACGTTTCCCCACGCCAGACAACATTCGCAGTCTGATCCATAAGAACCAATGGCTGTCCGAGATGCCCAGTCTGCACATAGCGGACTGTTCCGGCTCCATCGACTTCCGCCACGAGTTGATCGCCTAGCCAGATATACTCGGCAATGACTTGACCTGTGCCACCATTATACTCGCCGAGCAGTTGACCTGAGGGCGCAAAAACAAAGTGCTGCACGCCTTCGCCTACTTGATCTCTCCACACCCTATGGCCGTAAGCATCATATTTGTAGCTTACTTCCGCCAGGCCATCGATCAAAACCGTCTCCAGGCGTCCAGCCTCATTATATGTGTAAGTGAAGACTTCACCACTTGGTCGAATATCCTGGTTTATATCGCCATCTGCTGAATAAGTGAGCGACCTGATGGGGGTGTTACTATCATCTACAATTCCAGAAAGCCGATTACTTGTGGCCGGATAGGTGTAAGTGTCCGTACTCACAGAACTGCCCGAAACATACAGCTCGCCTGATATCCGGTTTCCAACCGGATCATATGCCCACTCCACATCGCCCCAAGGGCCTGTAGCACGCTTGAGACGGCCATCCAAATGGTATGTGTACGTCGCACTTGCAGCAGGGTCCAGACCATCATCAATTGCGGAGATTCTGCCTGTTGCATTATAGCTGATAGCTTTCTCAAGCAGGCTCGTTGCAGAGAATGTGAGATTGACCCCGGTCAACCTATAGGAAGAATCCAAGGTCTGCTCCGCTGATACCCCGTTCCCATATATAAGACCGGTGATTGGTCCCATGGGCGCGCGTTCAATGGAGCTTACAATTTGAGTTAAGCCACCGCTTGAGCCCGGTCTGGTGCTGATGCCAATTATCCGCCCTTGATTATCATGGGAATAATGCAGCTCCCGCCCACTCGGCAGCGTCATTTGGTCGAGTTCGCCACTCGAACTATATTCGAATGCGAGACCATAAATATGTGCATCAAGAAAAATGGTAGCTTCAGTTAGATCTCCGAAGACATCATAAGCGTATGTTCGATTACTCGCCCCGCCACTGATTTCAGTTAAGCGCCCATCACCTGCATTCCCCGCCGTTGTATCATCATAGACATAGGTCAAATCCAGGCTTGGTTGGTCTGGGTAGGTCTCCGATACGATACGCCCCGCTGCATCATAGGCGTAATGGTTGTCATGCCCTTCTGCATCCAGCCGCCGCACCAATTGTCCAGCGTCATCATACCAATAATCGGTTATACTTCTGTCTGGACTGGTTTCGCGAATGACATCACCAAAGCCATTGCGAACATAAATTGTTGAAAGACTCCGCGCGTCTGTAAACTGGCTGAGATCATCAGAGTGCCCCCAATCCAGCTTTTGTTCATCGAGTTCCGGGTCGGTCTGAGAGATAACTCTATTGAGAGCATCAAAACCTCTCAACCAGCTTCTTCCAAGACCATCTGTTTCTGATACAAGGCGGTCTGATCGATCATAGGAAAACTGCCATAGATCCCCCGCTCCCCCAAGCAGCTCAATCACACGACCCAACTCATCATATGACATGACGGCATGCTTGGAACTTGTCTCCGACAAATCCGTGTAATCTACGCGCGTAACATTGCCGAGGAGGTCATACTCATACAGAGTTTTCTCACCTGCGCTGGCCGTCATCTGCGTAAGCCAGGCACTTTGATCATAGACATATGTGACCCAGCCTCCATTCGGGTAATCTATACGGGTCAGGTTGCCGGCTGCATCATAGGTGAAGTGGGTTGCTCGCTCTTCTGTTCCCGGGTTGAGAACAATAGACTCGACCCAGCCCCGCGGCGTGTAAGCCATATTGGTTACCAGACCCGCAGAATTGGTAATCTGTGTCGGCCTACCCATGCCATCGACTGAATTGACAGTGGTGATTAGGCCAACGGCATCCGTAACTGTTGCAAGATTACCGTAGGCATCATAGGTAAAATGAATTGTATCTGACGGCCCACTTCGCGGACCATCTACTGACATTAGCAACCCACCTGCACCCCATACATAGTTCCATGTGCGGGTTTCGCCGTTGGTAGAATAGGGAACTGTATGTGACGTCGTATCGGTCAGCTTCAGCTCTGTCAGGTTCCAGTTTGCATCATATACAAGATCAGTCGTCAGCCCTGTGCGTACGAGTTGAGTTGGTTTGCGCAGGGTCGTATCCCAAACAATATCAGTTGTCTCGGCATAGGCCGTACCCGCACCTCTTGTTATACTGGTCGGCAGGTTCTCAGAACTGTCGACGATACGTGTTGTCACTTGCCCTTCTCGGTCTGTTCTTGACGTCTCCAATCCATAGGAGTTGTAACCCACAGAGGATGTTGAAGCAGCGCAATTGGGAGAGACCATACCATCTATCGAGATCAATCTCTTTGCATTTCCGATATTCTGGTAGGTATAGTGGGCTTCCTTTCCCAAGGCATTGGTGACTGTTACCTCGGGCAGGTTTGGTGTTTTCTCTATGAGTGTATTTTCGCGTCCTTCCGGCCCAGCGCTTGATATAGCCCGCCATCCCGAACCGCCCCACTCATAGTCCCACCAGCGCATCCGAATCCCGCGCTCATCCGCACGACCTGTGAGATGTATGTAATACTGGGGATCTTCGTAGAAGTATGTAACTTCCGGGTTATCTTCATCCGTTAGCGGTGTATCGTCCGGGTAGATAACTTTCGAAAGGGCCGCATAGTGAATCCAGCCCGAATTCAAGACAAAAGAAATCCCAGCCCCAAGACAATGGCCTGTTGGACAATGCTCATACTCATAGCGATAGATGGATCCGTCTGGCGCAGTGACCTGACTCAATTCTCCTTTGTCATTGTATGCAAACCCAATAGTGTAACCATCGGTGTCGGTGACTGATTCAAGCATTCCGTCCACATCATAAACAAGGTCTATCTCATATCCATCAGGGTATCTGATTTTAGAAAGATTGATGTCAAAAGATGCCGCGCTGGGAAAAACAAAATCTCGCTCTACGCCTGACGGCTCTTTCAAAGTCAGCGAAGTCGAGGAGTTCTGTATAAGGTCATAACCCGCCAGATCGTTACGAGGGGAGTAAACACTGAACGATGTTGTATTCGGTCGCACGCCCGCGAGCACCCATTCCGCGTTCGCGCCAAACCCTTTCAACCGGAAACGAATATAGTGCCCTGACTCCAGCCGATATGTGAAGTAGCCATAATACCAGTCGAAATTTCCACCAACTTGAGGATGGAAGTTCGACGACCACCCCTTCCCAAGGGCCGTCGCATCGGTTTTGTTGCTATTATAAGTTCGCGTAAATTTCAGTCTTCCCCTTCCAACAACAAAATCTGTTTCCGTCTGGGTTTTGGCACCAGATAAAATGTCAATGGGATTTCCGGCCTTTTCGCAACTATTGAGCGCTGGCTCCCCGCATCTATTGTCATCATCCGTCTTACTTGTACCCGCGGGACACCTAAGAAATGTAAAGCCAGTTGTTCCCCAATATCCTGGTTCACCTCTATCCCATCCGCAAACCATACTCGTCGGCTCGCCCGTTTTATAGCTGTAACTCAGTTTATAATAATTTGGCGTTATATCGTGATCAGAATTCGCCGAGTAGCTTTGGTGAGATTCATAACAGGCCTGTTCCGGTGTCTCATAGAAACCTTCCTCATTCACGGCCTGCCAGTAAGCGCCTTGAGCAAGGGCCGAAAAACTCATCGTCAGACCAATCAATGTAAACAAGGCTACCCTGACCGGGATTGCCTTGCGCATTATCCAATAGAAACACCTGGAACTTGCTCGCTTTGGCATATTTCGATCTCCTCCGAATAAAGCCGGTGCCTCTCTACAGCGCGGCTTGCCCAGAGAGTTCTTCAACCTTAGCGGGATAGTCAAATGCAAACGGCTCGAAGGTCAACCTTATTCTGATAAATTTCGAATAGTTTTTCTTGACTGCACGTGGCAGGTACTTTCGGACGAATTCGAACCAGTCTCCGTTTTTCGCGGACGAGCAGGTCTCAGGCAGCGGCTAATTCGCGCCATTCGACAAGAGTGGCGTCACGTAGCGATTTGAACCTGGCCCTGATTTCGATGCTCCTTTGATGATTGAAGTGATTGTACACAGACGAATG
>NZ_AWFF01000072.1 GCF_000682755.1 Hyphomonas beringensis | reverse complement strand
TTCCAAGGCTAAACGCCCCTGCCCTACGCCTAAAGCCCGGTTCCGCTGACAATGCCGGTTATTGCTCATATACCGAGGTTAAACGCAGATCTGCTCACCTCAAGCCTGGTTCCTTTGACAATGCCATGCTGTCACCCGTCGACTTTGAACGGCAGCAGGAAATGAAAACCGAAGGCGTCTAGAAAACGCGGGGCTATTCAAACAAATAAACTAAATAAACCGCAAAAGGCAACGCACCCGGGAATTTAAGAGATCAGACTTTTTGATCAAAAACTCGCAATATCGTTGCTATCAAAACCGTCAGCGCAACTGCAACAATTAGCGCAATTAGCGAAAAAACATTGGGCTGGAAAAGGTCTGTCCAGACAGGAAGGAAAGCAGAAAGTAGTCCCAAAAAAAGTACTAACGAACGTGTGCGGATAAGTCGAGAGCGACAAGCCAACAGCCAAGCAGGCAGTAAGGTAATCCAACCCATTACAAATACTATTCTGGCTGACCAATAAATTGATGATAATAAGTATGTCCAATCCTGAAGATCAGCACTCCGCTCAAAATAAGCTTCCACATCCGCGATAGTAAAAATAATGCAAAACGCCAGCAAATAAAGTAAGCCAAAAAAAATCTTCATGGGATTAACGATTGAGCAATGCAGGCATCCCCATAAATACAGGAAAATGCAGCTTCAATTTGTACAGATCGGTACCCTATAGTTCTTCGGTCTCCTTCTTTCGAGAAGTCAATTCCACGACCAAGATGCCTTTCTGCAGACTGGACAACATTAGAACCCCACCCCCTATTTTTGAACAAACTGTTTAGTTCTTCTACCACCTGCTTGTATTGTTCAGCATCTCGATCCTTCAGCTCATCCAGCATCTGTTGAACTTGGCCTTGTTCGTATCGAACAAACGCCCGATCGATACCATCCGGGGCATCTGTTATGCTTGGAACCGCTTCGCCTGCCTTCAGTGACTTGAAGATGGCCACATTCTTCTTTTCCAGTTCCCAAGAGAGTGTCTCTAACCATTGTACCGTTGACTTTGACAGACCAGTGAAAGTGCGTGGCGTATCCAATATATCGAGTGTACTCGCAGCAGCCGCAGGAAAAACAGTGATTTTCTTGAACTTCGGATCTCTAGACCATATCTCATATCTCTCTTTCCGTGCACAAAATGTATTTTTAATGAGACAGTACATCCCCGTTGGATCTGTCCCATTCACCGGGTCATTTCCGACATAGGCGTAGAGGTTCATCTGGTCATTGTAGCCGACGGCATCAGCCACAGTCCGCAGCACATTCTCCGCATCATAGGTAAAGGTGAGATCGTTCAGCCCGGCGATGAGGTTGCCGTTACCATCATAGGAAATCGCATCCCCGCCGATGCTGGTATACTGATCGAGCCCGTTCGGCTGATAGGCGGTGGTCGAGACATCCGGGGTCCAGATCATCGACGGATCGGAGACCGTCTGCGTCAGCACCTGGCTTACGCCATTATATGTAAAGCCATACTCCAACTCTGCGACACTTGAAGCGCAGGCCGTTGGGCTCGTGCCGGTCAGGTTCCAATCATGACAGGTCAGATCACCCCGGTCGCTGTAATCGAACCAAGAGGAGGTTCCGTTGGCATAAGTGATACTCTTTCGTCGGGAGAGATTGTCATAATCGATGTGCGCAAAGGTCCGCGGTATGCCATTGTTTTCAATCGCATCTGTCACCCGGTTGAGCGCATCATACTGGTACTCAATGGACCAATTGTCCGGATAGGTCAGATATCTGAGATTGTTAGCCGCATCATAGCTGTACGAAACCTGCCGCGTGCCATTATGCTTTTGCCACTCGACCCGGCCGATGGCATCGTAGCCATAGCTCAGCGTCACCCCATCATGCACAGCGGTCAGCTTCCGGCCCGCCGCGTTATAAGTATATGAATGCGTGACCGTGCCGCCATTCGCTGTGTGGGTCGGCGCGCCCGGCACATAACGGCCCACGAGACGGCCAAGCGCGTCATACGTGTAATCGATCACATCGCCCGAACGTGTGCGCTTCGTATCCGGACGACTGAACACATCGTATACGACCCGTTCATAGTCGGTTGTGGAGGTCTTCCCAGTCTGTGTCGGCGACGGGAAGTGGGTGTGTGTCAGCCGATCCAACGCGTCATAGGCATGAGTGGTAACGTTCCCGCCAGCATCCGTAATCGCATCGATCTTGCCGGTCGGCGTATAGCTGATGAACTTGTAGCATTGCTGTAGATAAGAGGATGGGTCGTAGCTTGCGCGCATTGCAGCGCAGTCGAGTGTAGATCCTGTCCCGCCATTATTGCCCGCCCAGGCCTTGATGAGCTTTTCAGGACGCCCCATTGAATCATAGACCGTCCGCGTCTTACGACCCGCCCCATCAATCTGCACGATTGGCCGGTCTACTGCGTCATAGTAAGTGTAAGATGTATAAGTGTCCGGATCCGTTACCGAAAACAGACGTAGCGAAGAATCGTAGGTGTAGCTCGAATTCGCTGCCCCTTGTGTCTCCGTTAGCTTGTTGCCCCAGATGTCGTAGGTCAGAATGGCATCTGCCCCAGCCTGGTAGTCGATGAGCTTTGGAAGCTCTTCATCCGGCAGGCCATAGGAGAGATAGGTGACTGTTGTTTGGTTGCCCCTGGGATCGGTGATGCGGACTTTATTTCCATTCAGGTAATCCCGGGTGACCGAAGCGAAGGGCGACACCGTCTGGTGAACTTCCGTTCGTCGACCGAGCGCGTCGTAATCTGTCTCCAAGCCTGCCGTTGCAACCGATGTAGCGGATGGAAAGGACACGAACACAACCCGATTTAAAGCATCATACTCTTTACTCTGATAAGAAACCGTACCCGGACGCGAGGTATCCTCAATCTTTGTGAGGAATGGCCGGAACAGGCCATCATAATGATTGGTTATTTCCAGGCTACCCTGCGTGATGGTTTGAACAATGCCGTCGGTAACAATGGAATAGGTGGCGTCCACGTCCGCCACAGCTCCATTCCCCTGGGGTGGAACAATTTTTATCAGCCAGCCGACCAAATTGTACTGATAGCTCGTTGTGTACCTACGCTCATTTGTCTCAGAAGATGTCCAGCCATTATCATCGACTACGCTGGACCGGGTTGTCGTGTCTGGATTTATCACAAGCTGCGGTTTGCCGCGTTTATAAGAGTCAAAACTCGTTATGTTCCCCAAGGCGTTGGTAATAGTTGCAAGGGCCCCTACCTGATTGCCATGAGTATGGTAGGTATACGCCTCGAAATCGGCGCCAAATTTCTTGTGTGTTTCGATCTGCCCGTTCGAATTGTAGATAAATGTTTCGAGGAGCTTTGAGTTCTGAGTGACCGTCTTTTGAAGGCCAATGATCCACTTCACCGGATCATGTTGATAGTCATATTCGAAGACGCGCTGTTCTGGCTGGAGGTTGCTGGATAAAATAACTTCGTAAGGCGACTCATAATCGTATGAACTTAGAGAAGCGTCTGCATTGTAGGCGTTAGATGTTGAAAACGTATCGTTGCCGCGCTGGACCGTTTCGATCATCAGCAATTTAGCGTTTTCCTGATGATTATTGTATTGATACTAGGTCGGGTGCACGGGAACAGGTTGATAGAGTCCGGACGGCCCCTTCTGATAAGTACGGGCCACCGTCTCTAACACGGCATTTGAGGAATCTTTTTTCTCTATTTTCTCTACCAGACCTTCGCGCCAGTCCGCGACCCGATAAATGTGGTAGACTTCCTTATTCCCGTCAGGCCGGATTATCGTTCTCGATTTAGTCAGCTGCAATCCAAGCGCTTGCTTGAACGCACCAAAGTCTTCATCGTAAGAATAGGTCCACTGACAGGTGGCAGCACCAGGAACGCTGACCACCTTCTGTTTGACGGCATGCGACACGAAGCCAAGGCTCAGCCAAGACGCCTCACTCGTATAACCACCTGTTGTTGTGTAAAATACCTTTTTACTTTCGCAAGTCGTAGGCTTGAACGCAGCGGGATATGTGTAAACGGTATCTATATCCGCTTCCATGATAATCCGCCCATTATGGATATTCTCTAACGTATACTGAGTAGACATTCCGGACGGGTGACGCACGGTTAGCGTTCGGGACGCAACCCCAAGCTTGTTGCATTTAGCGATCCTGGCGGAAAGGATACCAATATCATTGAATTTCC
Source organism: Hyphomonas beringensis (assembly GCF_000682755.1). GTDB lineage: Bacteria > Pseudomonadota > Alphaproteobacteria > Caulobacterales > Hyphomonadaceae > Hyphomonas > Hyphomonas beringensis. The sequence continues at coordinate 1,233 of NZ_AWFF01000072.1, read as the reverse complement.
AGTACCGTCCGTCCGGGAGCGTCACTCTATAGAGATCGCCTCCAGATGTGTAGCTGTACGTCCATGTGCGGCCATTCGCAGTGACAGTCTGAACGACATCCTCACCATATTGGAAGTTGTTGGCTACGTAGGCAATTGTGATTTCACGACCGTCGTTCGAGTAGATGCGTGTAACCTTGGTTCCCGAATACTCGAACTTTACCCAATTGCCGTGGACATCCGAGATTTCGGTGGCGGCAATAATGCCTCCGCCTTTGCTGTAGTTGTACGCATCGTTTATAACCTTATCGAAAGTGTACTTCACTCCTTCTGGAGATACCGCTTCAAACGTTGGATCGGTCCCTTCGAAGCGTTTTACAACCCAGTGGTCTTCCGTCGCATACCGATACCCCTGAGCTTCTGCGGGAGTAGACGACATAGCGTAACTCAGTTTTTTTACGGGCATGCCTGGAATGGACATGTAAATGCCGGTCCACCCCAAGAAGCGCCTCCCACCCTGATAAGGAATATCTTCAGGCTGGTTGTAAGCTGAGCCCCCTTTCGCCACACCGGTGATAATCGGAATGTCAGCAACCCAGCTATTGTAGGCAACTCCGGTTGCATGATTGTTAGAACCTATACCGACACTTCCTAGAACACCTCTTGCAACGTACCCGGTATTACCAATTCTACGGCCGAATGAGACGGCAAGATCGGAATTTCCGGGAAGGGAAACATCTGTCTGCAGAAAAGACAGTTCACCGTTGTTCAGACTTATCGATTCTCCGAAATCCAAGTCTTCATCAGAAATTCGGTTTTGCCCCCAAAGATCAATCTGCGGCAGATCATCCACCGACAGGTCCGGCAGACCACTCTGAGCTTGCGCCTGAAAAGACCACAGGAAAATTGCTGTAATCAGCGCCAAAAAATTCGGTACGATTTTTCCTATCGGCCAGCTTGACATAGCACCCCCTCAATACTTCCAGTGTCTGCTTTGCTTGGCGTGCTCGTTTTGCCTGCTTCAAGCGGCGTGGAAATGAAGAGTCTTTCTGTTTCGAGGAGAAAATCAATCCTTACCGATGGTTGCAAACCACAAAGCTGTGGAAATCAAAGAGATGAAATGAAATTACTCTAGATTACCAATGTATGCCTACCGAATTTTGTAGCCTCGCCACCCACATATCCGGACAGTCGACTCTCAACAGGCTCGGGTTCTTCCGAAAGGTGAAAGCCACATTCGAACCGTCGGTACAC
>NZ_AWFF01000071.1 GCF_000682755.1 Hyphomonas beringensis | reverse complement strand
CGAAACCTGGCGGCGGCACTACAACACCGCGCGCCCACACTCTTCTCTGGGCTACCGGCCACCTGCGCCACAAACCATCTTGCCCGCGGCGTTCATACCGCCTTACTGTGAGGAGTTAGCGGCATGAACGCCGCTACGTGAAAACCGCCGGACTAACAAAACCGGTGGACCACCCCTGTGGGGCAGAGCAGGGGGGTGAGGGATAGGTACGGGCGTATCCGCTTTTAAAGGCGCTGTGGGTATCGCTCCGCGTGGGCTACCCCACCTAGCTATGCAAATTCTCCTAATTCCTCGCCAACACGTGTAACGAGAGCCTCTGCATCTCGAAGCGGAAACTCCATGCCCTTTTCATCAAAAAAGTGAAACGCCACGGCATTGGCACCTCTTAGTCCAAGTACAATGGCATCCCGTAGCCTCCCTTCATCAATGACTGACTGCGGAACTGCAATCTCTACCTGGAGGCATTTGTCTTTCCGGCTGTAGGGGCCAACCTGCATATCATTAAATTCCGGCTTCCCAAGTGAACCCTCAACGACAAAAACCGCATTCACGTGGGGAACCTCTCCAAGTGTACCTTGGTATTTTGGTTTGCGCGCCCTTTCCATAGCCTTTATTGCCGTACCTATAGCATCAGAAATCCGGGCCCCTTTCAGTTCTGGTCCACGATAATATCCCGATATTATAATCATCGCACCCGTCCTAATCCAGAATTCCATGCGTCAACTGCCCACGGCTGCAGATTTTGCCGCCCAGGTCGAGTTTCCTCATAGAAACGTTCCAATTTCAACATTTGACTACGTGTTCCATTTGCATATTCATAAAGTTGAACGCCATGCTCACCATCTCTAATATACTGTAACTTTCGTACTCCCATATCTTGAGTAGGGCATTGTCAGAGCAAACGGGCTTGAGGCGTAGGGCGGGGGCGTTTAGCCTTGGAAAATGACCAAGAACCCGTTCCGCTACTTCAAAACCTCGCCCGAAATTATCCAGCTTGCGGTCATGATGTACGTTCGATTTTCACTCTCTTTGCGCAACGTCTAAGACCTGCTCCACGAGCGAGGGATCGACATTTGCCAAGAGACTGGCCAACACCTGAACAATCGCGCTGAAAATTCTCACCTGCCATTCTGTCGACGAGAACGGGGATGTCCCGTTTCCGGCGCATGCGAAGTTTGCAGAAGTTCTCCTCAATCCATTCGTTTGTATACAACCACCTCAATCATCAGCGGAATATCGAGAGCAGGGCGAGGTTTAAATCGTTACGCGACGCCGCTCTTGTCGAGTGGCGCGAGCTGATCGCCGCCTGAGACCTGCTCGTTTGCGAAAAACGGAGACTGGTTCGAATTCGTCTGACACCACCTTATGGAGCTAAGCTGGAGGCGTCAGGGACCCGAAGGCTGAGGTCCCAACAAAAAAGAGCCGCCTTAGCGGCGGCTCTTTCAGGTGGGCTAAGAAGACAGGGACTGTATTGGTTTAGTTTCTGCGCTGGACACCGGAGCTTTTCCGGGTGGGGAATTTCCCTTCCAGCGTATTTTTCGAGGCTGTCTCCAATTTCTTGCTCATCATCTTGCCGTTCTCGATTGTTTTCAGCGTTGCGCCACTGCCATTCGACGATTTCATGTTGGAGCCTTTGACTTCGATGTTCATCATGAAGTCGCTAGTCGCGCATTCCTTGCCGAAGGCTTCCTTGCCGTTATTGAGCGACACACTGGATTGGACGCGATACCAGTTGTTGATGTTCATGGCCTGAGACGGAAGGCTGAAGAAGTTTCCGTTGCCGTTTGATGGCACTGAGGACCCGCCTGCCGTCCAGGTTAAAGAATGCTCAGAGCCAAGCTGAGTACCCAGGCCTGGCGCATTCGGATTCTGACCTTTGTTATACAGTTTGAAGCTAACGGTGATCGAGGTCACACCCGGATCAAGGGCATGCAGATAGTTGATATAGCCTTCCATTTGCACATTGATCGACGCATCCGGACTGTAGTGAAGCGTGTACGGATCCGTGATATTTCCGGTGCCCTGATACTTCAGCGAGCTTTTCAGCTTGTCTTCGGTCCAGGGTGAGCAACAGCCTGGCAGGTCCGGATTTGATGGCACATCGAATATGTTCGGATCGGCCATTTCCAGTTCCATTTCAATGAGCGGACCGGCTGGCATGCCTGGATTGCCGGTCAAGCTTCCGGTATTGCCACCACCGTCGGGTGGATTAGCGCCACAACCTTTGACGAACTTCACATAGCCTTCATCGAAATTCGCTTCGTCGTTCATATCGACTACGAAACTATACGTCTGACCTGCCACTACATTTGTTGTGAAATCTGCTGGCAGCCATGGACGTCCCACAGGAGGGCCACCGGCAACCGTCACTGTATTGGTCTGCCCGACAACACTCCCGTTCAGGCCATCACCATTCCTGATGGAAATTGAGCCGGTTGCTGTGCCACCGCGATTGGAAAACGCGCCCCCGAATTTGACTTCACCTGTGCATTCTGGGGTGAAAGTCTGATAAAAATTGTTCCGACCGTTTGCGATATCCAGATACTGGCGGTCAACGCCAGCTCCGGCATTTGTCGCATCAGAATCCGGTCCGGTCGTGTACCATGTTGCCTGCCCGCCGGGGCCATCCACTTTGACAATATTCGGCTGATCGCCTGAACCAAACGTCCAGCCAGTCGGCTGGTTGTTCTGGTTTACGGTCGTATGGTTACCGTACGAGGGCATGACGTCGTCTTCAAATCCACCATTGGTTAGCACATTGCCTGAAAGTTGTTGGGCATTAGCCGTTGAGCTCATCAATAGGGCGGTTATGATGCTGGTTGAAGCGATTGTGATTACGCGTTTGTTCGTCATCGTGTTTCCAGTTCTGTTGTTCTTAACGTCCTTCACGCATAACGAACTGGCTGTTGGGCACACTCACATGATCATGTGGCAAAGCGCGAAACCTGAGTGTTTGCTTATAGGTGTGATGGCCAAGTCTGCTATCAGACCACAATGGAAACAGCTTCAGACGCTCCAGAAAACAGACGCCGACCATTGATTGGCACCCTACTGATGGCTGCAAGTGTCGCCGCTGTGATGGCCCTGTGTTTCATTTGTGCTGCCCCCCGCTTCCCAGACCTCTCCTCTCAAAAGATTGAAGCTGAAGAGGTTAGTGTCCTGCCGCATTCGGGCCAGGGCCCATTTCGTCGGCGAAAGGTGAATGAGGAAGTCTATGACCTCAACTCAGCATTTAAAATTCCCATGAGAACACGTCGTCAGTACACTCATGCCTTCACGGTAGACCAGATCCCGCCACAGGGTGGTGAGGTATTTGCGCCCTATGTTGGCGGTGCAGCAGAAGTCTATATGAACGGTGTCAGATTTGGCACGGACACAGACGCAAATGTCCATTTTCCCGGTCTGGCACGGCGCTATATCATGTTGGATATTCCGGTCGCTGCCTATCAGTCCGGGAGAAACAGATTGACGATTGTTGTGACCCCGGACCGCTCATATGCAGGGTTACCTGAGCTTTTCGTTGGTCGCAGAAATGATTTTCTTGAGGCGCAGGCAAGACAGGCTGGTTGGCTCAACGTCCTGCATTTCGTCCAGATTGCGACCGGGGCAGTCATTGTCTTTTTGGCCGCGGCGGGCTTCTTCGTCAGGGCTAGGTTTGGCGTCTACCTTCCATTAATGCTGATCGGTTCGGGTCTCATCGTTTTAGCGTATCTGAGCACGGCGCACCGCTTGCCCATGCCCGGTTTGCAGACAGACTTCGCGCTTGCGACGTATGGCATAATGGGACTTTCGTGCCTTGGTCTTTTGCGATGGCTGCCCATGGGCGATCGACCTGTACTCCTCGGTCTGTGGGGGTTGGGGATCGCATCCAGCCTGATTGCAGTCGCCTTTCTTCTGCCCATCCAGCGACCGCCATCGGCGCATTTACTGACTTATCTTATCGTGGCCGGGCTCGCCCCGTTTGGCGTGTACGTAGGCTTGACGTCATTGCTTGAGGACAGGCGTCTTGCCAAGCGATCGCAGGCGGAACTCCAAAAAGTGGTGTCCAGGCAGCAAGCTATTATCTCGGCGCAGGAAGCTGCGATTGAGGAAGGCCTGAAAGCAAAAGGGCGACTTGAAGAACGCCAGCGTCTGACCCGTGATATTCATGATGGCATTGGTGGACAGCTTCTCTCGCTGCTCGTGCGGGTTCGCGGTGGTGAAATAAGTTCGGCGGAAATTGAGAATGACCTTCAGTATGGTCTCAATGACCTCCGCTTGATCGTCGACTCCATGGATCATTCTGAAGGGTCCTTCGATAGCGCGCTCGTTACCTTCAAGGCTCGCGCCCAGGCGCAGCTCATTGCCGAAGGTATCGCGTTGCAATGGGAGCAGTCTGATCCGTTTGTTCCGACATATTTCGGCCCCGCGGCCATCCTCAACATATATCGGCTGATGCAGGAAGCCGTAACGAACTCAATGCGTCACGCCGACTGCGACGAGCTGTCTATCTCTATTTGCCGCGAGACTGAAAGTGATGATCTCGTGATCACCATTGCGGACAATGGCGTTGGTTTTGCGACAGGCGGTGACCCTGATGCAGGTCAGGGCCTCAAGAATATGCGTTACCGGGCCCGGGTGCTAAACGGGAAGCTGGATATTTGTGAAAGCGCGTCGGGGGGAGTGCGGATACAGCTTACGGTCGAACCTGAAAACAGGGGGAGAGCCCTGTCACGGATTGATGTCGATCAGGCCGCTCTGAAGCGCTTCGAATATCGCTTCATTGCGTGAATGCACGCTTAGTTTGCGGTAAATGGACTTGGTGTATTCCCTGACTGTGTTGAGCTTTATCTCCAGTACGTCTGCCGTCTCCTGATAGGACAGGCCCCGGGAGAACATCACCAGGATGTCCTTTTCACGTGGTGTAATAGTGCTTTCCGCTGCCGCTGGGAGCAAAGGTTCGGTCTCGGCGGTGGTTTTCAGGAGTGCCAGAAGGTGGGTTGCCGCCTGGGGACTGATCGGGTTGTCACCACACATTACTGATTCAATGGCCTGTTCGATCTGTGAGGGCGGCGTATCCTTTAACAGATATCCTTGCGCTCCCGCCTGCAAAGCAGCCAGCACGCTGACCTTATCTCCGAGCACGGTGAGAATAAGCGCTTTTGTTTTTTTTGTTTCCTGGAGATCGGCGACGAAATCCAGCCCGCTTCCATCAGGAAGCTGCAGGTCGACCAGACAGATATCACTTGGATGCGCCTGATACATTTGGCGCGCCTCTAAAAGGGTTTCTGCGGCAAAGGCGAGTGACAGTTTTTCAGAACGCGCAACGATTTTTGAGAAATGCGCACGCATACTGAAATTGTCTTCCAGAATGCCAACCCTGACAATTTCGGTCACTTCAATGCCTCATCGGCTGAGGGGAGTGTATCACGCGCCCAGCATGTTCCATTTGGCTGGTCTTTGATGTCGATCCATACCCTGTCCTCCGGGGCGTGTGCTGACCGAGGGGCAGCCACAGCGCTGACACCGCCCTGATGATAGTCAAGCACCCGCCAGTCTGCGCCTAACTGTCCTGCGCAATAGGCGTTGGCCTCTGAGAGTGTACCGAATGTATCCCCTCTGACGGGCGGCGTGAAATCTATCTCCCCGCCAACCCAGAAATCGGCGATAAAAACCCTGACGTCTAATGGTATGTCGGTGGACATGGTTGGCACTGACGATCTGGTGTCTTTAAAGCAGGCAAGAGGCAGGGCATCGCTGCACAGTCTGTCTCCGTAGATCGGATTGCAGTGCGGAGAGGTCCATACACCATTACAGGACAGGAACTGAAAATCCACTCTAATGTCATTTGTTGGTTTGTACGGTGCAAAAGTTAGCCCCGAGGGTTGGGTGGGCTCTGAGCAGACAGCCATCGCCGAGAAATCTGCGGTTGTGTCGTCGTAAAACAGTATTTCCAAAGTCACAGGGCCATCATCCTTCTGCAAAAAAGACAGAAGGTCGAAGTATTCCCGAAATTCACCATAATCTCTGTCAGGATCGTTGGACTTGAACCTGATGTCTTTCAGGCGTGCCGAAAACACATTGTCGGGTGTCCTGCTCCAGCCCGGCACATCAGATAGGGTCTGAATTTGGTTGTGAAATGCATTGGGGTTGTAGAACTCACCGTTGTGGCCGGGGAGGCTAAGATCTCCCAGCGCCAGATAGTCATTACTTTCTCGATCTGGCTCGGCGATGCGGGTAACGAACAGCCCGCTTGATATACGCGGGGGCATCTCGAAGAAATCAATCAGAACCTTGTCCTGTCCGGGTTCATCATATTGTCGCCGAACAGGAAAGTTGTAAAAATGGCCCGGATACGCGGATAAACGACCGCTATTTCTCGATGGCTCAGGGGTGTTGACCTGAAAATTGTCGTCAACGCCGTTCATTAGAATATGCTTGGTCTGGCCATAACGACACTGAAAATTCAACAAAGCTCGATAGCCGCTTCCCGCGCCATAAGGATCAGGGCCGACAGCTTTGTTTGCTCCGCTGTGTTGCCCGAACACCAAAAACAGCCCACCAACCACACCACCTGAAATGACAGCGCTCATGAGGCTCAGAATAATAATTGTCCATCTGGACATAAGTGAGAACACTCCCTCGGGTATCTGCTGGGAACTTCAGAAGTCTAAAGAAAATTGGATTTATCTGGACCAACACGTCGCATCAGGCTGATCCTTGATATCGATCCAGACCCGTGAGTTTCCGTAACTTGGTATACCATAGCCTTTGAGGGTCCAGCCACCTCCATCATGAAAGCTCGCCACACGCCAGCCTTCTCCGAATGTTGAAGCGCAAAAAGCATTTGCATCTGCCAGCGTTTTGAACCGATTTCCTGGTTGAGGCGGGGTGGATGCGAGAATTCCCCCTGTCCAGTAAAGCGGGTCGCCCAGTGTTTCCGGCACGGGTGCGTCGATATCCCGAAAGCACAATAACGGTCTCTCCAGATGGCATTTGGTGTCGCCGTGATAAGGATCACAATGGCGCTGATTTTCTGTGTCTGATCCGCAGGAGGCGCTAAAAAATTCGTCATCTCCCCCTTTCTGATTGGTGTCTTTTTCCGCACCCGGTCCAAACGTAAGCCCCAAGGCCTCTGTTTGTTTTGGTGGCGGTTCAGCGTAACCGCCTGGAACAGGCAGGCTAAGAGACGCCAGACTCCAGATGACAATGGCAAAGAGATTCCTGAGCATGCCGCGACATCTACGATGGTTGCCTTGTTCGCGGAACCACATGATTATGTGGGCTGGTCTCATCGCCAGATATTCAAATCCATGCATTGTCAAAGGAACCGGTCTTTAGGTGGACAATCTTGGTATATAACCTCAGAAAATGGCTAGATCATCCTTCCGCTACTTCAAGACGTCACCTGAGGTTATCCAACTTTCTGTGATGATGTATGTCCGATTTCCGCTGTCTCTGCGCAATGTCGAAGACCTGCTTCACGAGCGCGGGA
>NZ_AWFF01000070.1 GCF_000682755.1 Hyphomonas beringensis | reverse complement strand
CTCCCCGCCGTCACGACACCATCCGTTGGCAGAACGGCCTGAGCAGAGACCTGGGCAGCCGCGGAGGGCGCGATCAATGGCAACAGGGCCACCCCCATCACGCCATACATGCTGCTGGACGAGAAGAGCGATGCTCTGAGTACACCCGTCGTCTCTTTCAAATTTGCCCGCGTCATCATCAACCTCATTTATAAAATTTATTCGTAGTCGTATTATTTAACAGAAACAGGAGCGCTCGCATTTCGAAGTCGTCGTAGCTCTCAATTTGGGAGCCCCATGCGCCATCCCCTATTTTAGATTCCACACGCGCGGAGAGCCTCCCCCTCATGAAAAGTAGAAATTCTTCTGTTACATCAGCCCGAACACGCAGACTCGCACACAACTCCGTGGACAAACTGATCAGTTCTTTCAGAAATTCTTCCAGAAGGTCATCAGAATCACGGGTCGCCCCCTCCAACACCCTTACAATCGCCCTCCATTTGGGGAGCTCCTGCTCGACGAGCTCGGAAAGGGTGCCAGGGTCAGGCAAATCATTATACCCGCACCCCGAGGACGATGAGCCTCCGCACTGAATACACCTTGGGCCATGGAGACCCGCAAATCGGCACGGCTTAAAATTGGGGCTTTCCCGCGCACTCAGTTGCTTGCTCACTGGAACACGTCCTTTTTGGGGGCCAGGCGGAGACATCGGACACTCACCTTCTAGGCTGCGAACTATCTTTTCGGATCGCTCGTTGTTCATTGTCTTTCGCATCGGCCCGGTCCCATCTTATTAAAAGCTTCACCGATCTAAGTGCAGACCGTCCGATTTTTCTGGGAGAAGCCGTCAGCCAAACCCTAATGGTGCGGACAGATCAGCAACCTTTTCATGGCAAGCATATCAAGCAGCGGCCTGAGTCTTTGGCCTGCTCCGCTTGGTTTTATCCTCCTGAACCATCGAGCTTCGGACCAACCGTTCCAGATTCTTCAATGAAAAAAGGTGAGCATAGATCAAAGCAAGCGCGCCACTACTCACCAGTTCCAATACCTTGTCGTCCTCCAAGGTCTTGAGCTTTTCACCGGAAATGGTCTGAAAGCCTCGGAGCACAGTTGGCTCCTTACCTGGAAGCCTAACGTCAACTTGCGCATCCATAAGCAAGTCCAGCTCCACAAGAGTCTCCATATAGCGCCTGGTTTTTCGAATTCCCAATTCGTAGGCGGAGCAAAATTCAAGGATGCGCTGGGTTCTGGAGCTGGGCTCACCATCGACGAAGAGGTTTCCTTCGTCGCTCTCGCAAACACTCTTGCTGGATGGATCAAAGCAGAGTGAGAGTTCGCTCGCACCTTGCCGCGCGAACGCCAGAATAAATGGGTAGCGGCGCATATAGGCGGGAATGTAAGTCTCCGGCCTCCACTTGCCCTGAGCAGATACGAATTGATTGTGCTGTCCTGGAAGCCCAGTCAGCGCAACCGGCATTGGCTGATCGTCACGGCTAAAAACAATAGGATAATCCCTCTGCGCCGAGGAGAACTCGTCTGTTATCAACATGACGGCCGCCTCATCAGCCGCAAAAGCATAGTCCTTTCTTCCATCGAACCTATACTTTTCGTGAGCCTTGCTGAATAGCGGGGTCACCGAATTGTAGAATGCGGGGAGAGACGCCGCCTGCGGGTCTGCTTCAACTTGATTATCTTTAGTCATTGCTCAGTCCTTTCTTTTTCTACACAATCAGGAATCCAACGCCCAAATCCTATTACGCTCGCTCATCACATCCAGCGCCTCGCGAAACCCAACGAAAGAGAGCGGCAGAGTGATAAGGTCGCCGTCGGCAGACACCATGACCAATGCGCCGGCAACCTCAGCCTTGAAAGCCGTCATGTCATCCGCACGCATCACATTTTCGACGTAGCACCCATCCCGGTCGCAACGGGCGAACTCAATGTCTTTCTTGGCGTACTCTCCATCTACGATAATAGCTGCACCTGCCGGCAGGAAAACGCCCAGGGGTGCCTTAATCAGCACACCGTAGGTATCTTCCGTTCCTGCATAAGCGATCGAGAACTGCATCACTTGCGCACCAGTCTCACGATCGGCAACGGCCTGCGCCATATCACATGGCGGCAAGCCAGCGTGGTCGGAGCATCGCACCACCCAATCTCCAAACTTCTCTGTGTCGGCTGAAGACAGCTCAGCAGATGCCGGAAGACCTGTTACGAGTAAGGAAGCGGATAACGCGAGAGTCGCCGTTAATGTTTTTGCCGCATATCTCATTTTTTTTCCTATCTTTAGTTGAGGGTTTTCGAATTCTTGGACAAGCCTAGTCTGCCGCATAGTCAGCCCTCATGGTCGCCCAAGCCAGATTTCGCTCTGTCACCGCCTCGATGGCCGCGTCCAGTCCTCTGAGTGAGATAGGCACACGCCGTAATGACCCATCAGCCCGCACCGTGGCAACGAAGGCGCTATCCGCTGCCGTCAAAGCGAGAATTTGATCAGGATAGAGAATATCAATACCGACGCACTTGCTCGCATCACAGGATGAGACAACATATTCAAAATCTTTTTCGGCATTCAGGCGCATTACAATACCGGCAGACTGCTGAGTATCGGCCGGCAAGCTCATATGCATGCCAAATACATCCCGATCGCCCGCATATGCCAACGCTAACCGAAGAACCGGCACCTCACCGCCTCTCTCAAAGACGGCCTGGACAATTTCACATGGCACGATACCCTGCGCCTCTTGATCTGAAACGCACATCAGCACCCAGTCACCAAATATTCGCTCGTCATGAGCCTGCAACGGCGAAGCGCTTGCAGAGAGTATCGCCATTCCTAGCGCAAGGATCGCCAATGGCGCGAATCTCAATGATTGCGTCACGCATCGCTCTCGCCTGAAAGATCCTCCCGATTCCATTCGCACGCCTGAAAACTCCATTCCTACGATTACTGACGTTTAGTTGTGATCATCGCCAACACAGCTTCACCTGCCTGTCGCTGCCATCAACTCGGTCCGAGTCTGGCTCAGCCCACCCCTCTTTCGAGTTGAAGGATCGAGTCGAACCTATTACTAAAGGTTAACGGCGATATGCACTAAACTCCATTTTGGAGCTAACTCAGGGATCGGACTAAGTATTGGGCAATAGTGGGTGAGTGCTCTCTGCCGCGACTGGAAAGCAAGCCCTACGTCTGCTCGAATAACTACAGGGATTATCCTCATAAGAGCTGATGCAGGATTAGGCTCCAGCTTCACTCAAGACGACATTATCTTCGCGCAAGGCATTGAATCCGAAATGAACCATATCGTTTTCAGTAGGGAGCTTTAGAGCACCGGCAGGTCACAGGATCAGCGCACTCTTCGCTAGACGGACGATACATCACTCGCTGCAAAAGCGCCTCGCCAACAGTGCTTAGCGCCTCACCATGGAAGGCGGAAGCATGAACACCGGCACCTTAAACCACCGGACTAGTCATCTGGTGGGTCATCCGTAAAAGACAGACAAGGCGCAGACCAACTTTCCACGAGGCCTGACGTACCGCCGCTTCCCATATCTTTAGCAGAAGCATCCAGCACGAAGTAGACCTCGCACTATTAGAATCGCTTACTGAGACTCGCGTTGAGTTTGAAGTCTTCGTCCAAGACAACACCGGTCGGTGAGCCCAGGGCCCACCCCCCCTCGACCGCGGCACTTACTGAATCGGTGACATGCAGACGCATCCCGAGGCCTGCTGATGCACCTGAGCGCTCACGCAGCTGACCTGCCTCAAGCTGCCCCTTTTGCCAAAGGTATCCACCATCGCCGTAACCATAAAATTGCGCCTGAATAGGACCTACGCGTCCATCCCAGCGCATTTCACCAAAGCCGAGTGCGCATTGCTCTCCGCTCAGAACGCCCGAATCATACGCCCGACCAAAACGGCGCCCCCCGTAAGCACACTCAGAACCGCTGAATAGTCCGCCCGGGCCAAACATTGCCTGACCTCTTAACCCGACCTGCATAGAGACACTTCCTGAGAACACATCCCAAAGCGGCTGTGTGCGCTGGAGATCTAGATTAATATTAGTGTATTCAAGTTGACCATTTGCCCGGCTATTACCCTGAGCACCAAATATATCCATTCCACGCTCGGCCCCAACACGAATATAGTTGATAGCTCGAGCTGAGCCAGCGAAGTCATAGGCGAGCGAGACCTCTGCTGATCGGAGACGATCATCTACTAACGTATCCGCAAGAATTTCTGATCGGGAATTGTTGGCAATCAGAGCTCCCTCAAGAGTGAGGTTCTGCGTTCGCGACCGGATCAGCGGGAAGCGCATCCAAGCTCGACCACGCTTGGTTTCTCCTAAATACTCCAGTGCAGTGAGGAATGCATCATCCGGTTCGCTATTCGAATAGCCGTACGACGCGCCAACCCGTAGGCCATTGTTGCCAATGCCTATAGACCCCTCTCCGGAAGCGCTCCAATATGCATCTTGCGTGAAGCTCTTCCACCCCGAGATACTGAATTGATCCGACCCCGTGAGCACACCGGAAACGGATGCCGTGACACCGCCTGAATCGCGATTGAATGAGTCCGGCAAATAGTTATTGTAGTCTACAGAAGCGCTCAACGGTTTGATGTCTCTGATGTCTACTGCCAGAATGGCCCCTCCCGGGGTTGTCGAAGGCGCCAGAGTGGTTCCAACCTTCAAGCCCGGAAGATCGTTGACGAGCAGTATACAGCGTTCGAGATCCGCCGTCTTCAATGGCCCGGAGCCGACCAGCCTAGAGAGAATGGCTTCAGCCCTGTGTCGGCTAACCTTGGCGGAGAACTTGTCGCTCTTTGCTTCCGAAAACTCAATTTTGTCGATGAAACCTTCCACAACGCGGATGTTTACGATCCCGTTCTCGACATCCTGCTCAGGAACAACGGCAAAGGACAACGCGTATCCCGCCTCCGCATACATACTTGTTATGGCGTTGGCAAAGCGGAAGATATCTGCAACGCTAGCGGTCTCACCGTCCGTTAGTGTCCAAGCTTGCAGCAATTGATCATCGCTGAACTCAGTTGCCCCCTCAATGCGCATTTCCCGATACACAAAAGTTACCTGGTCAGCATTATCCGGAGTCAGTGTCTCGCGTTTCAGCGGCACGGACTCCTGTGGAGTCGACCGAATCTCGGGAGCCTCTTCCAAGTTACCCTGCAAACGGCTCGGATCAAGAGTCGGTGGCAACTCACCTGGACCACCTTCAAACCGGGTCATAGACACCGGCCCTGTCCGCTCAAGCGGGTCGACAGAAACACCCGAAGAAGACTGAGCCACCGCCGGAGCAACAAGCGCGACCCACAGCGCCGTCCACCGAACAAGATCCTTCCGCACACGCCCGCTACACCCGCCCAGACTGACCTCTCGTCCGGACCCGCTCATCATGCTAAGCATTTTCCGCACTCCTCTAGAAATACTTCGTTTCAACTAGAGAAAATCCGCTGGAAGTTACTAAGAATAACTAAGACAGAACTCCCATTTACTCCGCCCCGGAGCATTCTTCGAATACAGAGCACCATTTCAGATAAGAATCTTTTCGGCCACCGGTGAACTCGCACAGAATCGACTGAAATATCTCATGAATTAAAAATCCTCCGTGTGGCGAATGCACCGGTCAATGCGGTGTATTACTTCTCCAAAATGGAGCAGAGCGTCGAGCAGGCTGGCAATGCGCAGCCAGGAACACTGGAAAAGAAATCGCGCACATAGCTTAATGGTGCTCACTAGCGTATGCGCATTCGCCTAACACTTAAGTTAAACACTTTCGGAGCGAAATGCAGCTCCCTCCTGCCTTTATGCGAGATACAGGCCAACGGCAGAACATTGCCAGGGCCGCAGCCCTTCCCCGCGTGGCCCTCTAAGGCCGCTACCGAGAACTCGTCTGTGCTCAGCTCATCATAGGTGATCGCGGCTACGGTACTTCAGAAGCGATCCAGATCGCCAAGCATGTTCACTGTGCACGCAAAATTTATAACGCAGAACCGACGTAATAGACGTCTTCTGAACGACCTAAATTCACCTTCGGCTTCATTTTCTTATAAACCAGACCTTTATCCTGGTCTTCACCTGCACCCCAGTAAGATCTATCCTGAAAGGATGCCGCGACCTGACGGGAGCTCCCTGATAGCCCCTCCTCAGCTGCCGAGCCGAACAGGAACTCATCGAGACCCTGGTCACCGCTATCGGAAGTGACAGATACGGCAACCTGACGAGCGCTCCCACTTCCATCAGACATCAGAATTACTTCATCGGAAGGATCAGTATCGAATGTAAAGTCATCATATGAGGGACGAATAAAATCGGGCTCTTGCGACAAGAGGCCAGCAGTTGAAACCGAACTGTTTTCTTGTGTAGCCTCTGCGGTCAGGCCTCCCAACATCTCTACAAGCAGTTGGACATTTGCCACCGCCTCACCTAACGGGTTTTCACTTGCAAAGGCATCTGCAGTGATGACATCCACGTTCGCATCTACACTTTGAGCAGGGTCCGCCGCAGCGACAATGTCGCTAATGGGGCTAGATGCTGTTAGCCCGGCCGTAACTGTCAGCGTACCATCTACATAGGTGAATTCGTAGTTTGGCGCAGAAGCTCCATCCGCAAATATAGTATACGCACCAGGGGATGATTCCGCCGTCGCGTCCGTCTCGTATGATAGTCCGCTAACGTAACTTTCGTCCTCACCAGGAACGAACCCCGTAATTTGAGACTCGAATACCGGGTTAGGGTCATTTTGGCTTCGCTTAGCATCAAGTACATTCACCGTCAGCAATGCCGGGACTATCGCGACGGTAAGGTCATCTGGCAATACGACATCATAGTTCTCGCCATCGACACCCGTCAGGGCAAATCCGGACAGGCTGACCAACTTGTTGTCTCCAACATCCTTGTCGGCAACAGCTCCAACACCATAAGTAATATTCACGTCATCGCCGGGCAGAACATCCGACAGAGATCCAGTACGGTTGATATCGACACTTGTCGTCGCATCGTACGCCCGGCTCTCAGCCGTCAGCCCGGTCAGATAAAGGGTGGCCTTGGTAATGTCCGCGTTCAACCCTTCAGGTTGGACCAAAGTGTAGTTTGTCTTTTCAGAACCGGACAGTTCATAGCCACTCACCGTCACAGTCTTGGCTTCACCCACATTCTTGTCGGCAAACAAAGCACTGAGACCCGCAGTTTCCAGTACGACCGACTCCTCATCGGAAGCGATGACACCTTCCAGGGTGCCGCCCTGCACAGAGGCTATCCGCGTAGCATCATAGACACGACTATCTGCAGTCACACCCATGATCGTCAGCGTCTTCTTCGCGACATCAACCGTTAGACCTGTTGGCTGGGTCAGGACATAATTGTCCTTGTCCATTCCCTCCAGCGTATAACCGCTCGCCGTAACCGTCTTGCCAAGACCGGCATTCTTGTCATCCATCTCGCCCGTCGCGCCGCTCACATTCAGCGTCACGCTGCCGGCAGTCATATCTGCAGCTACAACGCCGTCCAGCGCCCCGCCCGTCAGGATGACACCCGTCAGACCATTATAGATACGGTCATCCGGCGTCAGAACGCCCGTAATCGTCAGCGTCTTCGCCATGATCGTCCCCGTCACATAGTCCGGGTCCTCGATCCGGTAATTGGACGCCTCAGCGCCAGCAAGGCCGTAACCGGACGCCATAACCGCCTTGTCCTGGCCCACATTCTTGTTCGCAAACAAGCCTGTCGCAGGACGCACCAGCGTCACATCATCCCCAGACACAATGCCGCCGCCCAGCGTCCCGCCCAACAG
>NZ_AWFF01000069.1 GCF_000682755.1 Hyphomonas beringensis | reverse complement strand
GGTCTTAAGCGAATAATGGAGACGGGTTCGAGCTTGTCTGACAGCACAGGTTAGCACCTCGTTGCCTCTGTCCAGAATGTCTCTGCGAGCGGCCGAAGCGAATCTGACCGGCGCCGGATGACGAAATGAGTCTTGATCCCGCCCTCTTCAAATGGAAGGGGCCGGGAATTGCGCCCGCAGGTCTCAGTATCTTCCGTGAACCAACCGAGGCAGATGGCTGGCACCTGAAGCCGTCGTGCGAGCCGGAGAGTTGATACTGCATTCGCTTCTGGCAGTTTAAACTGCGTGGCACCGTGCGCATTGAGGAAGCGGGCGACGCCCTCAGATAGAGCCACCCCGTGAACACGGCTGATGGACGCGACTGAGCGGCCTTCCAGGTCGGCGGCCCTGATCACCGTCTTTCCATACAGGTCACTCGATTCTGGTACGGATAACTGAAGCTCACGGCTCTCG
Source organism: Hyphomonas beringensis (assembly GCF_000682755.1). Classification (GTDB taxonomy): domain Bacteria; phylum Pseudomonadota; class Alphaproteobacteria; order Caulobacterales; family Hyphomonadaceae; genus Hyphomonas; species Hyphomonas beringensis. Next base: position 7,841 of record NZ_AWFF01000069.1, on the reverse strand, counting down.
ATGATATGTCCGCGCAGATCGGTCTCGGCTGCGGGGCTGATTGCGGAATCAAACCAGTGCTCTTCAGGCTCCAGCACGAGTGCAAGATCGATATCTTCATACGCAAGTGCCCTGTAGAGCCGGTCATGGCTCATTCCGATGATTTCGATGCCGTCTGCTCCATGGTTGGCAATGAAATCATCTGTCAGCCCGGTACGTGCCGGGATGTTTGATGAATAATAGGGAACACCGATCCTCACCGCATTCTTTCGGATATCCCTGATCTTCTGATGCATCCATTCGGTTTCGAGGACCATACGCCGCGCATGCGCAAGAAATGAGCGCCCGCCCGGCGACAGTTCCACATGGCGCTTGCTCCGCTTGAGCAGGTCGAAGCCCAACCGACGCTCAAGCTCCTTGATCTTCGCCGACAAGGCTGGCTGCGACATGTTCAGTTCTTCAGCTGCCCGGGTGAAAGACTGCGCCTCCGCAACCGCCAGAAACGCCCTCAATGGTGTGGCATGCAAGTCCAACGGGCACTCCTTCCGGCCGATGATTTCTTATAACTTAATCCTATTAATTGGCAAAAAAAATCAAATTCGACGCTTGCCCCCACGATTGATAGCTAAGGCCAGAAATTATCGTTTCAGAAAGGGGAAATGCCTATGTGGTCATTTCAGACAGAGCCGGAGTTCCAGGCCGAGCTTGATTGGATTTCCGAATTTGTGCGGGAAGAAGTCGAACCCCTTGATGACGTGCTGGGCAGTCAGTGGAATATTAGAGATCCGCTGTTTGAAAAGCTTGTTCGACCGCTCCAGGAAGAGGTCAAGAAACGTAAATTGTGGGCATGCCACCTGGGCCCGGAACTTGGGGGGCCGGGCTATGGCCAGCTCAAGCTGGCCCTCATGAACGAACAGTTCGGACGTTCACGCTTCGGCCCGATCGTCTTCGGCGCACAGGCGCCCGACACCGGGAACTCTGAAATTCTCGCCCATTACGGAACGGACGAGCAAAAGGAGCGGTATCTGAAGCCGCTGCTCAACAATGAGATCGTTTCCTGTTTCTCGTTGACGGAGCCCCAGGGGGGAGCTGACCCGACCATGGTGAAGACCATGGCAGTCCAGGATGGGGATGACTGGGTCATCAGTGGCGAGAAATGGTTTGCCTCCAATGCACGCTTTGCGGAGTTCTACATCATTGCGGCTGTTACAGAGCCGGAGGCAAACAACCTCCATCGCCGTATGTCGATGTTCATTGTCCCGGCTGACTCGCCGGGAATCGAGATTGTCCGCGACTACACCTTCCACGGCGAGCCGGAAGGCACGCACGGTCACGTGAAGTGGAATAATGTGCGTGTACCGAAAGAAAACATGCTGGGAGGCCGGGGAGACGCTTTTGTCGTTGCACAGGTAAGGTTGGGTGGGGGGCGCATGCATCACGCCATGCGGACGATCGCCGAGGCAACGAAGTGCTATGACATGATGTGCGAACGCGTCAAATCACGGGAAACAAAAGGCGAGCCGCTTTGGCAGAAGCAGATGGTTCAGGAAAAGATTGCCGACAGCTGGATTGAGCTTCGGCAGTTCCGCCTGCTTGTGCTGGAAACCGCATGGCTTGCCGATCAGGGACATGACTGGAAAGCCATCCGCGCCAATGTCTCTGCCGTGAAAGCCATCATGCCGAAAATCCTGCATGATATCTCTGCAAGAGCCCTTCATCTGCACGGTGCCCTAGGACTGTCGACACAGATGCCGTTTACGGCCGCGCTGGTGAACAGTCATCATGTCGGCCTCGCGGACGGACCGACGGAGGTACACAAATTGGTCGTGGCACGCGAGGCCCTGAAAGAAGTCGAGCCGGCAGATTCCGATTTTCCTGAATATATCGCCTACAAACGCGAAGCCCGCGCCAAGGCAAAATTCGGCATTAGCTGATCAGGGGTGACGAAATGAACAATCCACTCGATTTTTCCAACAGAACGGTTCTCGTCGTTGGCGGCACGACAGGCATTGGAAATGCAACCGCCCGCACTTTTCGCGACGCTGGCGCAAAGGTCTGGGTCTGGGGAACCAGACCGAACGCGGCAGACTATGACAAGGAAGAAGACAGCGACCTCTCCGGTATGGTCTACCAGACAATGGACGCTACGGATTACGACCATGTCCGTGACTATCAGGCGGAATTTGACAGCCTGGATGTCCTTGTCCTTTCCCAGGGACTGGTACTCTACAACCGGCAGGAATATGAAATGGATGGCTTCCGCCGTGTCGTTGATGTGAACCTCAACAGCCTGATGGCTTGCGCAACGCGCTTCCATGAGCATCTGAAGAAATCCGGCGGTTCACTGATTATCGTCAGTTCCTCGGCCGCATTCCACGCGACACGTGGAAACCCGGCCTACAATGCCTCCAAGACGGGTGCATACGGGCTCTGCCGCACCCTTGCCCAGGCTTGGGCGCACCAGGGGGTCCGGGTCAACGGGCTTGCGCCCGGGTTCATCCCCACGCGCATGACTGCGCAGACAACGGAGAACGAGAAGCACAAGGATGCCGCCATGTCGCGCATTCCCATGGGCCGGTTCGGCACGCCTGACGAAATGGCGTCAATCGCGCTTTTCCTTGCATCTCCTCTGTCATCCTACATGACGGGTCAGATGCTCGTCGCGGATGGCGGTTTGCTCTTGTAGAAAAGGGACCGGGAATGGACAGTCCAGCGGTGCCGGGTATCGATCAGGTCCGACTTGAGAGGTGGATGGATACGAATGGGATCGGAAAAGGTCCCATCACCGGCCTCACACAACTTGCCGGCGGCACACAGAACATTATCGCGAAGTTCGAGCGCAACGGTGAGCCCTTCGTCTTGCGTCGGCCAAGCGTGACCCCTCGCGCGAAAGCCAACGAAGTTATGGCACGCGAAGCCCGGGTGCTTGCCGCTCTTGCGGGAACGAACGTGCCTCACCCCCGTTTTATCGCGGTCTGCGATAACCCGGATGTGCTGGGCGCAACCTTCTACCTGATGGAGGCGGTCGATGGCTTCAACGCCGTGACCGGCCTACCTGAGCTGCACCGGTCAAGCCCGCAGATCCGCCGCGAAATGGGGTTTGCCATGGTGGACGCCGCAGCTGAGCTTGGCGGTCTGGATCATGAAGCCCTCGGCCTGGGAGACTTTGGTAAACCAGAAAACTATCTGTCCCGTCAGGCCGGCCGGTGGATGTCTCAACTGGAAAGCTACACAAAGCACGAAGGATGGCCCGGCGGCGAGGGACTCGGTGATGTTCATACGCTGGCGGACTATCTGAGTGCCAATCTGCCACCAGACTTCAAGCCGGGCATCATGCATGGTGACTACGCCATCGGGAATGTCATGTTCCGGAATGACGGCCCGCAATTGGCGGCTGTCATAGACTGGGAGCTTTCCACCATTGGCGATCCCCTGGTCGATCTGGCTTGGGTTATCTGTACATGGCGTGATCCTGCCTGGCGGGACCTGCCGGTCCTGGTGGTGGAGCCCTGGGAAGGATTTCCGACGATTGATGAGATGATCCAGCGATATGCAGACCGCTCTCAACGCGACCTTTCACATATCGATTGGTACATCGTCCTCGCCTGCTTCAAGCTCGCCATCATCCTTGAGGGCACATATGCGCGCGCATTCAGCGGCGCCGCGCCCAGGGCCATTGGCAAAACTCTCCACGAAACATCCGTGACCCTGATTGAACGGGCTCATGCCCGATTAAACCGAACCGTATGGCAATAAATAGACGCCACCACCCGTCGCGTCCGAAGACCTCCTCCCGACAGCCTTGCTTCACTCAATACAAGGACAATTTACATGACCCAGCTCGACAAGAAGATTGCTATTGTCACAGGTGCCGGTAGCGGTATGGGCGCGGCAACGGCCGTTCTGTTTGCCCAAAACGGTGCCACGGTCGCATTGCTAGACCGGAACAAGGATGGTCTTGAAGCGACCCTAAAAAAGATTACGGAAGCAGGAGGCACGGCACAGTGCTGGCCAATCGATCTTGCCCTCACGGACAATATCCCCGCCGTTATAGAAAGCGTCGCAGCAGAGTTCGGGGGCATTGACATTGTCGTGAACAATGCCGGAATCGCAGGCTTCCTGGCCATAGATGATCCGGACTATGACGCGCACTGGGACCGGATGATCAGTATCAATCTTACTGCGCAGCAGAAGATTGTCCGGGCCGCGCTGCCCTGGCTTCGCAAGAGCGAGTCGCCCAGGATCGTGAACATCGCCTCCACCGAAGCACTCGGGGCGACGCCACTCGACAGCGCATATGTTGCAAGCAAGGCGGGGGTTGCCGGACTGACGCGGGCGCTGGCCGTGGATCTTGGCCCGGAAGGCATCCTGGTCAATTGCATCTGCCCCGGCCCCATTGATACGTCGATGACGTCCTTCGTGCCGGCTGATCACAAGGTGATCTTTGCCAAGCGGCGCACCGCCCTCAAACGCTATGGCGGTCCGGAAGAAGTGGCACAGATGACCCTCGCGATGAGCCTTCCAACACAGACGTATCTGACTGGAACAGTCGTGCCTGTCGATGGCGGTCTTATGGCTCGTAATGCCTAGCGCGGCCTTGTCATGAAAACAGGTCTTGAGGAGGTGATTTCGGAGGCGTAGCTTTGCGAAATCACCAAATCACCCTTTCGCTACTTCAAGACGTCGCCCGGCATCATCCAGCTTGCGGGGTGATGTCTGTCCGTTTCCCGCTGTCATTGCGCAATCTGGTCTGCCCTCACGGAAGTGGTCCAAAAATCGGGGATCAGGTCAGTTCGAATTAGTCTGACACCACCTTTCAGAGCGCTGCCAGCTGTCTTAGATGCGCACGAACCTGAGTGCGCAGCCCTGATAGATCAGGGGGTTTTCCCGAGCACCGAAAACCGGCTAGGCTGTCAAAAGGGCCTGAAAAAATAATGGATCAAGTCTCTGGGAGAAACGCGGATGCGATTTGGATTGTCGATTCCATTTCGAACACTTCTCAATCTGGAGTCCGAAATCGTCGGGGTCCACAGACAGGACGCACAGATCGCGCTGCAGCAGGCATTCCAGTCGGTTGATGATCTGGAGGCTGTCGGGTCTTTGAGCATCTTTGCCGGAGATCGACCGGGCGTTCTCAAATCCCTGTCGGATGACGTCTTGCCCTGGTTTTCGAGGCCGATTGCTGGAATTGATCTGTCTGACAAATGGCTTGCAGAGCAGAGCCAGAGGCCTGCATCAGACGAGACAACTCTGTCCGACAGGCAGGGGCCGCCACTCACCATCCATAGCGCCCGCGTCGAGGTCTATGACAACACGCTTGCCATACTGAGCCTGGTCGGTGAGGTGAACATGCAGGGGCTTTCCGAAACCTGGACAGCAGACATGTTCGAGCGTCACCTGTCAGAATTTGCTGAAACCCTCGTCATGCCGCTCAACAATGTCCTCATTCTGCCGGCGATCCAGCGGCTCGAGGCCGGCAAGGTAGACTGGCCTCACAAACCCTTTCTCATGCGCCCGCGTCGAAAATATCAGATATTTTTTGATCTGAACGATCATCCGTTTCCGAAATGGGACGAGAGCCGGTCTCCCTTTTTCTGGGCGCACCGCGTCTATCAGCTTGATGACAATGAATCGGGGCGACCCGAGCTCGGCGCTTTATTGCGACTGGATGAAATCCGGACGTATGGGACCGAGGGGCGAGATGGCTCGCTTGTCTATACAGGCTCAAGCATCGTCCGAAACAGCGAAGATCTCGATGCTTTCCTGAAGGCGTCCTCGATTGCTCAATATTTCTACTGCATCCTGGACGTGCTGAATGATAATCAGAATTCAGTATATCGGGCATTGTCAGCGGCGACGACCCGGCGTGATGTCGAGCGGCTCATTCCGCGGTTCCATCGCATGGAGAATTTTGTGGACTATGTGTTCAACGAGGCGAGGGATGCCGAGATATCACTTCAGGGGCCCCGGAGGAGATATTTTGAAACCCTGTTCAAGACGTTCGGCATGGACCGTCTCGCAGATGCGCTCAGGTCGCGTGATCAACTGGTCCGCTCACGGCTGGACCGCAAATCCTTCCAGGTCGCGAAAACGGATCGGCGCCTCCTGCAATTTGCATTATTCGTCCTGGGTGCCACGCAAGTCTTCAATTTTGTGCTCGATATATTCGGCTATGTGAAACGCCCCGAGCCGGGGCAAGTGCCCGGCCTGGTTGATCTGTTTGGGTGGCTGGATATCAACCTGACCTTCAATGCCATCCTACTTCTTGTTATCTTCGGAGCGTTTTATGCCTCATTCCGACGAGATTAGTCTCCTGTCCAAATGGATCGCGACCGTGCAGTCGGGTGACTTGTCTGTGGAGCTTGTCGCGGCGAAGCAGGGTATCGCAGCACAATATGATCGTTTTACCGAGATCATGCAGGGTGACGTGCCGCCCCGCATTTATGGAGTCAATACGTTGCCCGGTCACAGGGAAGGCGAACCCATGCCTGCCGGCTACGCCGCTTCATACCAGCGGAATCTCATAGACAATCACTGCCTTCCGCAGGCGGAGTTTGTTGATGCCGAGACGGCCCGGTTTATCCATCTGTCGAAATGTCGGACGATCGCATCCGGGGGCAGCCTGATCTCGCCGGATCTCTACGAGATTCTTCTCGATCTCGCAGGAGACCCGGATTTTGCGCCGGACATTCCGAAGGGAGCAACCTACTCATCCGGCGATGTTATCCCGGCAGCTTATTGGGCGCGAGCTGTGCTGTCACATCGGCCGGATTACGAGTTGAAGCCGGGCGAGGGCATGGCGCTGCTCAATGGAGCCTTCATCCATATCGGAACTGCGCTGGCCGCCTTTTCCCGACTGGCGCAGGTCTGGGACAGCTATCTGACCGCCTCGAGGCGCTTCTTCGCATACGTTCCTGCAAATGATGCCCTGCTGACCCATGCGGCGCCAAACCGCGTTGCAGCTGCCCAGTCCCATGTTACAGAGCCAAGCCGGTTTCCGTCTCCCGGATCGCTTCAGCCCCCCGTCTCGGTACGGGCATTTCCCCAAACTCTCCTCGCGTTTCACGAGTCGATTACCGGGCTTGCCCGGCAACTTCTTCACAGCCTGAACCAACCGAGTTCAAATCCCCGCATCGGCCAGACCGGACAGGGCGAGGCTCGAATCCTGCCGAGTGGATCTTTCGTCGCGCCCGGGCTTTCCCTTGCCACAGGGCAGGTGATCGACAGCCTCCTCATGGTGGGGTGGACGATTGTGCGCCGGATGGAGTTCTTCCTCAGCGGGGAGGTTGAGGGCGTTGCCCGCGACGGCACAGATTCGACTGATCCGATCGCACTGATCCAATGGCCCAAACTGGCCGCTGCCGAGCTGGAAGACATGCGCATGGTCCATAGCCGACGGGTTTTCGGGTCAGGCGGCGCAACCTCTTACGGGGTCGAGGATTTCTGGACCCATGGCACCCTGACTGCGCACCAGATGGTCGCGTGCGCGGACAAGCTCCAGACCATACTGGGCCTTGAGCATGAAATCCAGGATCGTGTCGGCTCAGGCGAAACGGGCCGGAAAGATCAGCGCCTTGATGCCGGGACTGCAAAACTGCCAGATTCTGCAAGATTGATTTGAGGCCCGGGATAAGGCTTCAGTATTGAAATTTCTGAAGAAAGCCATGAAGCGACATGGGAATCCCCGCGTCGTGGTGACGGACAAATGTCGATTATATCCGGCCGCAATGAAAGCCGTTGGAAACGAAAGTCGCCCAGAGACTGACCGGCACCTCAACAACCGCGCCGAGAACGGACCACGGTCAGCAAATATCCGCAACTAAAAATTGGCGCGTGCTTTGCTTCATTCAATACCAATCCAG
>NZ_AWFF01000068.1 GCF_000682755.1 Hyphomonas beringensis | reverse complement strand
GTGTACCGACGGTTCGAATGTGGCTTTCACCCTGACCTATTCAGGCGTGGATGTGGACCTGTTCGGTGGCCAGACCATCGAACAGGGCGTCCACCGGTTTGTGAGCCAGAACGACGAGGGCACGGGGGGCGTCGGTTGTCCAGGTATCGAGGTTCACGGCCAGCCGCCGGGCGAGGTCCGCCTCCAGCCCGGCAAAGGGCTCGTCCATAATCAGGATCTCTGGCTTTGCCAGCAGGGCGCGGGCAAGACCGATGCGGCGCAACTCTCCACCGGAGAACGGCAGATTGCCTTCGCCGAACATAACGTCCAAGCCTTCGGGCCGGGCGGCAACAAACGTGTCAGCGCAGGCGATGCGCAGGGCGTTCCGGATTTCATCCTCGGTTGCGTCCGGCGCAGCGAGACGCATCTGGTCAGTCAGTGTGCCGGGCAGGAACGCGGGAAATTGCGGGCTGATCGCGACATGGGCCAGAACGCTTGCGATGCGTGTGCTCTCTGCCGGGATGCCATTATAGGACAGCATGCCGGGTGAAACAGGATGCAGCCGCATCATCGCTTCGGCCACGGTTGTTTTGCCGCTGCCGGACGGTCCGACCAGCTGCACCAGTTTTCCGGGCGAGATGGTGAAGCTCAAGGGGCCAATCATCGGCGCATTGGACGCCGCCTGAGCCATCAGGCCATTTGCCGAAACCGGAAACAGGCTGTCCAGCGAGGACGCCGATTCCAGGGGGGGATCCCAACTGGCTTCAGCCGGTTGCAGGCGGGCGGCAAGTCGCTCGGCTGCCACACTGGAGCGGGCGCGGGCATCAAAGACTTTCAACATCGCACCCGTGGATTCAAAGGCCGCCATCAGGGCGAGCGCTGCGCCGGTGGCCATCGCGATGCTGGATTGCGCCTCGGCGGCTCGCCACAGGACCAGCAGCGCCAGTGCAAGGCCAGCGGTAGCCGTGACTGCGCCGAGATTGCGGTAGGGCGCTTCAATCGCGTCGCGGCCGGAGACCTGTTGTTCCAGTGCCGCCTGCGCCACGCGCGTCTCACGGCCCATCGCCCCGAGAATATCGAGTTCTATTGCATTTTCGACAAGGCGGGAGGTTTGCTCCCGCGCCAGTTCCGCTTGCCGCGAATGCGCGTCGGCTGCGCGGTGGGAGCGTTGAACAGCCATGGCCGGGAAGGCCCAGCCTGTGCACAGAAAAGCGGCCAATGCCAGAAGACCGCTGATCCAGTCGCTCGCAAAGACAAAGCCAAGCGCAACGGCTATGCCGGCGATCACCGCGGCCGCCGGGCTGTAGACACGAAGGAAGCCAGCCTCTGCTGCGTCGACGTCATCGATCAGCATGCTGAGGTCCCGTGCGGGCATGGAGGTGAAGCCGCGCTGGGTCGACGCGCTGGCCGCGAATAGCTGAGGCCGGAGGACGGCCGACAGGCTGAGTGTCGCATCATGGCCAATCAGCTGTTCGCCATAGCGGGTGAGGACGCGCGAGAAGGCTGCGCCGCGCACGCCTGCGCTGGGGTAGAGATGGTTGAAGACATATCCTGCCCCGGCAGAGCCTGCGATGGCGGCTGCGGTCAGGAACCAGCCGGACAGACCGAGCAGGACGATGCTCGACGCGCCTGCAAGGCCCGACAGGAGCAAAGCGAGGCCAAAGCGGATTTTTCCGGGCCGGCCGAGTAGACGCCAGAGCTTCAGCATCCCGTTTCCTCCAGCGTGCGTTGTGGCTGCAACCATATCACTTCGTCAGACGCGGCGATCAGGGCGTCCGAATGGCTGGCCACAAGGAGTGTGCGGCCCGTCGCTAGGTCTCTCAGCTTGCGTAGAAAGTCTTCCTGGGCATCCGGGTCCAGGTGCGCTGTCGGCTCGTCGAGCAGGAGAACAGGCGCGTTACGCAGAAGCGCGCGGGCGAGGGCTATCCGCTGGCGCTGGCCGCCCGACAGCCCGGCACCGAAACGGGCGAGGTTTTGCTCCAGTCCGCCACGATGCGCGTCTGCAAAGTCGAGAATGCCTGCCTGCCGCGCTGCGTCCTCGATCTCGTCCGCTCCGGCATCAGGCCGGGCAATGGCGATGTTCTCCCGGATTGTGCCCTCCATCAGCCAAGGCGTCTGGCCGATATAGGCGATGGAGTCTGCTAGGCTTTCGCCGGGTTGCAACGTCTGCCCATCCACACGTATCTCACCGCCCGTCAGCCGGGCCCGGCCAATCAGCGCGAGGAGGGCGGTCGACTTACCGGATCCGGATGGCCCGGCAAGCGTGGTCACCTGTCCGGGGCGGGCTGTGAAGGACAGGTCTGAGACGGCTGTTTTGCCATTGCCCCAGCCAAGGGCTGTCTGGTCGAATGTGATGACCGGTGCGTTTTCGAGCGGCGGCAGTTTTGTCACCGGGAAATCGCTGCGATGGGCCAGCCACTCTGACAGCATGCCAGCGGCGGCGCTGGCATCCGCGCGATCATGGTGCAGGCTCGAGAGCTTGCGGATGGGGCTGAAGAATTCGGGCGCCAGGATCAGGGCGGTCAGGCCTTCGGCCAAAGTCAGAGTTTCGCCTGTGCCGAACGGGAAGACGCCCAGCAATTTGAACCCGATATAGACCGCGACCAGCGCGATGGAGACCGACGCGAAGAATTCCAGCACGGCCGTCGACAGAAAGGCGACGCGCAGGATGGCCATGGTGCGGTCGCGCAGCTGTTCGGAAGCGTCCTTGAGACTGTCCGTCTCACGGCGGATCGCGCGAAACGCCCGGATCAGGCCGGACTGCGCCGCGCGTGCCTGGAAGGCGCCGGACAGATCATCCAGTGCGGCCTGTTGGGCCTTGGCGCGGGCGGCGGTCTCGCTGGCGGTCAGCCAGATGAACACCGGCAGGACCATGACCGACACGACCAGAAGGACGGCGGACAGCCAGCTCTGGGTCGCGACGGCAATCAGGATGATCACGGGCCCGGTGACGGCGAGGCGCATGCCGGGCAGCCACCGTGCGGCATACCCTTCGAGTTTTGCCGTGCGGTCGATGATCTGTGCTGTGCGGGTGCCAGCGTCAGCGCCGCCAAGCCAACCGGCCCCGGCCTTTGACAAGGTTTCGAAAATCTCCGCCCGGGCGGCATTCACCATCCTTTGTCCCGCGCGAGCGAGAAGAAGGTCTCCCAGCCAGCTCGATATGCCTCGGACCAGCACGCCCACAGCGGCGACCGGCAGACCCGGACCGGCTGGCTGGCCAGCGGCGATGGCAGCAACGCTGTGGCCGATGCCCCAGGCGATGGCGATCCATCCCGCCATAGCCAGAATCTGGCAGGCAAGGCCCAGACTGACCGCGCGCTGCGATGCGCCTGCCCAGAGCCGGAGCGCACTGCGCGTCCGCATTTTTTCAGAATTTTCAGTGTCTTCCGGCATATTCAGTAATTATGACTTATAAGTGTTATATTGCATGCGACTTTTTGCGCTATCGTTTGTTTAGGTTGGCAGGCATAAATCTGCCGACATGAAGACGAGAGACCGCAGTATCATGTGGTCAGGAGACAACCATGCCTGAACTATTAGTCGCTGACCTGTCGCGCTGGCAATTTGCGCTGACAGCCATGTACCATTTCCTATTCGTGCCACTGACGCTGGGGCTTTCCATGCTGTTGGTGGTCATGGAAGGCGCTTATGTGATGACCGGCAAGGAGGTGTGGCGACGCACCACCAAGTTCTGGGGCACCCTGTTCGGAATTAATTTCGTTCTCGGCGTCGCCACCGGCATTACTATGGAATTCCAGTTCGGGATGAACTGGTCCTATTATTCGCACTATGTGGGCGACATCTTTGGTGCCCCGCTGGCGATTGAAGGCCTGATGGCCTTTTTCCTTGAAGCGACGCTTGTCGGCCTGATGTTCTTCGGTTGGGACAAGCTGTCCCGTCCGGCCCACTGGCTCGTTACCTTCCTCGTGGCGCTGGGCTCGAACCTGTCTGCCCTGTGGATCCTGATCGCCAATGGCTGGATGCAGAACCCGGCTGGGTCCGAGTTCAATCCGGACACGATGCGGATGGAAGTCACTAACTTCATGGAAGTGCTTTTCAATCCGGTCGCGCAGGCCAAGTTCGTCCACACGGTCAGCGCCGGTTATGTGACGGCATCGGTTTTCGTGCTCGGTATTTCTGCCTGGTATGTTCTGAAGAACCGGCACCTTGGTCTTGCGAAACGCTCAATGGCGGTCGCGGCCAGCTTCGGGCTTCTGTCAGCCCTGTCGGTCGTCGTCCTTGGGGACGAAAGCGGGTATGCGCTGACGGATCACCAGAAGATGAAGCTCGCTGCCCTGGAAGCCATGTGGGAAACAGAGCCTGCGCCAGCAGGCCTGACCCTTATCGGCATTCCGAATGAGAAAGAGCACCGGACCGAATACGCCATTCACGTCCCGTATGTGCTCGGCCTGATCGCGACCCGCTCGCTGGACGGTGAAGTTGAAGGTATCCTGCCACTGGTCGCAGTTGCGGAAGACAGGATCGAAAACGGGATCCGTGCCTACACGGCTGTGGAAGCGTTGAACGAGAACCCGAACGACGTCGAAGCGCGCGAGCAATTCGAACAGACCAAGACGGATCTTGGCTATGCCATGCTCCTGAAACGGTATGTCGATGATCCGGCAACCGCTGATCGCGCGACGATCGAGAAAGCTGCCATGGACACTGTTCCGAATGTGATGATGACATTCTTCTCGTTCCGCATCATGGCCGGGCTCGGTTTCCTGTTCATCGCAATGTTCGCCCTCGCCTTCTATTTTGTGAGCCTGAAGCGGGATGTGCCGCGCTGGTTCCTATATCTGGCACTCTTTGCCATTCCGTTGCCCTGGATTGCGGCGGAGCTTGGCTGGGTTCTTGCTGAAGTCGGACGCCAGCCTTGGGTCATCGACGGTGTGTTGCCGACCTTCATGGGGGTCTCCGGCCTGACGGTGACGCAGGTCATCATGACCATGGCCGGCTTCACACTGCTCTATGGCACGCTGGCGGTGATCGAGATCTCGCTGATGATCCGTGCCGTCAAGCTCGGCCCAGGCGCTCGCATCCTGCCTAAGGGTGTGGGTGGGGGTGGCCCTGACACTCACAATGAACCCGTGCCGGCCCGTCCGCGCACCATCCAATTTGACAAATAGGAGGACAGGACAATGGAACTTCCTCTCGACTATGCAACGCTGAAAGTCCTCTGGTGGGGCCTCGTCGGCGTACTGCTTATCGGTTACGCCCTGACAGACGGATATGATCTTGGTGTCGCGTCGCTGCTGCCCTTCGTAGCAAAGAACGACAAGGAAAGGCGTCTCGTCATCAACTCAATTGGCCCGATGTGGGAAGGCCACCAGGTGTGGCTGATCACGGCCGGTGGCGCCTTGTTCGCAGCCTGGCCCTCTGTATATGCGGTCAGTTTCTCCGGCTTCTATCTCGCCATGTTCGTGGTGCTGGCCGCGCTGATCCTGAGACCCGTGGGGTTCAAGTACCGGTCAAAACGGGAAAGTGCCGCCTGGCGCCGCTCCTGGGACTGGGCGCTGTTCGTCGGCGGCTTCGTTCCTGCCCTGATCTTCGGCGTGGCACTCGGCAATGTTCTGCAGGGGGTCCCGTTCGATATCGACCGCACGCTGCGGGCGACGTATACGGGCGGCCTGCTGGGCTTGCTGAATCCGTTTGCCTTGCTATGCGGCCTCGCTTCGGTGGCGATGCTTGTCATGCACGGGGCGTCTTGGTTGGTCGTGAAGATCGAGCATGGGCCTGTGTTGGACCGGGCAGCGAAGTTCGGCCAGATTGCCGCGCTGCTGGTCATCGTCTTCTACGCAGCAGCTGGAGTCTGGCTCGCCATGGCGGGCATGGGTTACCGCATCGTGACGGACATTGATCCGAACGGCGTGGCCAATCCTCTGCGCAAGGAGGTCGTTGTGGAAGCGGGGGCCTGGCTCACCAATTACGGCAAGTATCCGTGGATGATCCTCGCACCGGCACTCGGCTTCATCGGGGCCATTCTGGCCTTCTTTGGCCTCCGGAGCAAAGCGGCGCTATCGTTGATCGGGTCTGGCCTTGCCGCAACTGGTATTGTTGCGTCGGTGGGGACCTCAATGTTCCCCTTCATCCTGCCCAGCTCAATCAACCCGAACGCCAGCCTGACGGTATGGGACAGCTCATCCAGCCATCTCACCCTGTTCATCATGCTGATCGTAACGGTGATCTTTGTCCCAATTATTCTGGCCTACACAGCCTGGGTGTACAAAGTCCTCTGGGGTCGTCTGACCACAGAGGAGGCAAACGCCGCCGGCACGTACTAAGCGGAAGGAAAACGATATGTGGTATTTCAGCTGGATTCTTGGCCTCGGCCTCGCGCTGACCTTCGGCATTCTCAATGCCATGTGGAACGAAGTGTTCATGGGCGAAGCAGGTGAGAACGATCTGGAGATCGATTGATGCGCGGATTTCTGGTCGCGTGTGCAGCTTTGGTGCTGCCGGCGTGTGCAGCGGTTGCTGACACGCCGCCAGCCGCGGCGGCAGCGGATGCTGGCCATGCGATGCTCACCGTCCTGACCAGCGCCGATGCAGAAACGCAATTGATGGCCCTGGTGCTGACGAAGGCGGCGATGGCGAAAGGCGTGACACCGCAGATTCTGTTGTGCAGTGCTGCGGGCGATCTCGCCCTTAAATCGCCGCCGCCGGAAGCTCTGGCACCGCTTCAGCCGAAGGGCGCAAGTCCGGCTGGCCTGTTGCGGTCCCTGAAGGCCGAAGGCGTGAAGGTCGACGTGTGTGCCATCTACCTCCCCAACCGCCCCTTCGGCGCAGAGGCGCTGGAAGACGGGATAGGCGTGGCCACGCCCCCCGATATTGCGTCTGTTTTCACGGCAGAGGGCGCGACCGTTCTGAGCTTCTGAAAGGAGTGCTGCAGACATGAACAAGACGCTGGCAGTCTTTGGCTGGATCTTTTTCGGACTGATCATGGGTGTCGGCCTGATGCGGTTTATTTCCACGCATCAAGAGCTCGATGAACTGGCGACCGAAACGGCCCGTCCGGAACGTACGGCCGATGGCCGGATTGCGCTCTATTATACGGCGGAAGACCGGATGCATATCAGTGATGAAATGCTTGGTTTCCTGCAGGGGCTGCAGACGATCAGCGGTGCCATTGCGGAAGAAGACCGGGAAACGATCCGCGATGCGGCGGGGGCCTTGAGGCGTGGCAATGGCCAGGGGCAGGCCGTGCAACTGAAGAGCCCGGAAGGTTTCCGCGTGCTCGGTCGGTCGCTTCGTCAGGATTTCGGCACCATGTCGGATATGGCAATGACAGCAGACATGGACGAGCTCCAGCTGGTCGTCAGCGATGCCATGGGAAAGTGTGTCGCCTGCCATGGCAGCTACAAGGCGGTTGAAGTCGAAGACCCGGCAGCCGATTAGTCGCTCGTCTCCAGGGCCTCGCGATTGCTTTCAAGCCGTTCCAGCAAGACCGGTCCGTTTGCAACAATGTCTGCAAGGGTAACCTTGTCCAGTTCGGCAAAGAAGGCCCGAAGGCCCGCGCGGAACAGCGTACTCAACTTGCAGACGCCAATCAGCGGGCAGGTATTGGTCGTTGGATTGAAGCACTCAACGATTTCCGTATCGCCTTCCGTGTGGCGAACCACTTCACCAATGATTATGCGTTCGGGCGGGCGGCCGAGACGGACACCGCCGGTGCGGCCGCGAACATTCTCAAGATAGCCAAGCTGGCCCAGTTGGCGGGCCGCTTTCAGAAGGTGCGCCTTGGAAATCCCGTGCGAGTTGGCGACATCCTGAATACGCACCAGCTGGTCAGGGTGCAGGGCACAATACATCAGCGTCCGGAGTGCATAGTTCGTGTAGGCTGTCAGTCGCACGTTGTCAGTTTCCTCTTGGATGTCCCATCCCCGGACTTTTAATTTTGCCACATAAAAGTGGCAAAATTGTTGACACTATTCTGTTGTGGATACGATATTTGTCAATCCAAAAATTTGGAAGCCCTCTTTTCCGGGGGGACGAAACCGCAGCGGTGGGTAGACATAAATACATATATATTCAACGTAATGTGGTATTTCTGTCCTGGGATTGAAACCACTGTCGCATAAAAATGTTCTATGGTTGGCATCGGGACAATGAGTTTAAAAAGTGTTATATGAAATAACACATTGCATTCAGGAAGCGACCTGAGCGACAAGCCGGGCTAAAGCCTGAAACTCATTATCTGAACGAACAAAAGGATTTTATGCCATGTCATTGCGTATCGGGGCATTGTCCGCGGAATCGGCCTTGAGGTGATCTATCCAGGTGTTTAGCGTCAGGAAATGACAAAATCACCGTTCCGCTACTTCAAGACGTCACCTGAATAATCGCGGAGAGAACTCACACTTACCATTTCGACGATGGGAGCGCGCTATGTCCCGTTTCCGGCGTATGCGAAGTTTGCAGAAGTTCGTGTCGACCCACTCCTCAGTATACAATCACTTCAATCATCTAAGGAATATCGAGAGCAGGGCCAGGTTCAAATCGCTTCGTGACACCGCTCTTCGCGAATGGCGCGACCTTCTCGTCGCCTAAGACCTGCAGGTCCGCGAAAAATGGAGACTGGTTTGCGTTGGACTGACGCCACCTCCGGCCTGATGTTTCGGGTATTTCACTCCATTTCGGAGCGCTGTGATATGTGCGTCGGAACAGGGTTTTCCGGGAAACGGTCGCAGGTTTGGATACGGTTTAACGGGGCCGTTGACGCTGTTTCGCGGGCGGGCTGGGTCAACGTAGACCGAATGGGGTTCGTTCGCTCCG
>NZ_AWFF01000067.1 GCF_000682755.1 Hyphomonas beringensis | reverse complement strand
TCCCTGTAAATCGCGGGTTATCAGGGAAATCGGACCTGAGGATACTGTTGCACTTGGCAATTGGAGACGGCGGCGGATTTCGGGATTGAAGTCTACCCTGTTCGGAAAACGGAGACGCCGCTCTGGCGCCAAAGCCCGCGGTGTGTGGGGCTTTGCGCGGAAGCGACGGTACTTTTCTCTGTATGCGAGGGTGGCTGGCGGAGAGAGAGGGATTCGAACCCTCGGAACCCTTGCGAGCTCACTAGTTTTCGAGACTAGCCTATTCAACCACTCTAGCACCTCTCCGCAGGGCCCGTGGACGGCTGCCTGCACTATATAATATAAGGCCCATGTGCAAGCACCTGAAAACGCCTGAAGATCATATTTGACAGCGCGGCTTGTTTGGTGTTTACCCCCCGCTTCGAGCGCGGAACCGGCGACGGCTTCGCGCGCAATTTATTTCGATTAGCATTCCGGAAGGACGAGACCCCATGTTCGCGGTCATCAAAACAGGCGGTAAGCAGTATAAGGTCGCGGAAGGCGACACGATCACCGTCGAAAAACTGGATGCCGAAGCTGGCAAGGATGTCACCTTTGACTCCGTGCTCATGGTGGGCAATGGCGACGACGTAACCGTTGGCGCCCCACTAGTGTCAGGCGCAGCCGTTTTCGGCGAAGTATCTGAGCAGACGCGCGGTGATAAAGTTATCATCCGCAAAAAGCGTCAGCGTCAAACCTATCGCCGTACGAAGGGTCACCGTCAGCACCTGACGGTCGTCACCATCACCGGCATCAGCGCCGACGGCAAGAAACCAGCCAAAAAAGCCGCTCCGAAGAAGGAAGAGGCTCCGAAAGCTGAGGCCGCTCCGGCCAAGGAAGCGCCTGCAAAGGCTGAAGCGGCCCCGGCTGCTGCTAGCGGTGCAGACGACCTGAAAAAGCTGACCGGCGTTGGTCCGGCCATGGAGAAAAAGCTGAACGGCGCTGGCATCACGACTTTCGCACAAGTCGCTGCCCTCACCGAAGCTGACATTGCCAAGCTCGAAGAAGAGCTTAGCATTGCAGGTAAGTTCGAGAAGGGTGACTGGGTTGCCCAGGCTCAGGAATTGGCTAAGGACGCATAAAGCTTTATACAAGCTGCGCTAAAGGATCAGGAGCAACTCATGGCTCATAAGAAATCAGGTGGTTCGTCCCGTAACGGCCGCGACTCAAACCCGAAGTTTCTCGGCGTCAAGAAATTTGGCGGTGAGCATGTCATTCCGGGCAACGTGATCGTGCGTCAGCGCGGCACCCAGAAATGGCCGGGCAAAGGCGTTGGCATGGGCCGCGATCACACCCTCTTTGCGCTTTCCGAAGGCAAGGTCGAATTTACGCGCAAGGCCGGTGGCCGTCTGTACGTAAACATTGTACCGGTCGCGGAAGCAGCAGAATAGCGGCTGACAGCGCGGCCGCGGGAACGTGGCCGGATCGCTTCAGACGATCAGTTTCCAAGGGGAGGCAGGCCACTGTCTCCCCTTTATTTTTGCCTCCCCTGCCCGCTTCGGCTTCAAGGAGGAGTCATGGCATGAGTACGGAAATCAGGACAGACAGGCTGATACTGCGCCCCGTTCGGCCAGAAGACGCAGGCAACATCACGGATCTCGTCAATGATCCGCGGATATACCGCATGGTGGCGCGTATTCCGGCGCATCAGAATGTCGGCCAGACGCTTGCCTGGATCACCTCTCATGATCAGGGCCGCAAAGCCAACCTCAAGCACCCCTTTGCCATCACCCAGCATGGCGAGCTGATCGGCGTGACCAGCGGCCAGCGGGAAGAGACGAGCCTGCCATTCAATATCGGTTATTGGCTGTCGCCCAACAAATGGGGCAAAGGCTTCATGACGGAGGCCACCGACGCCCTCATAAGCTGGCTGAAGCAGCAGGGTGAAAAAGCCTTTGTCTCAGGATACCTCCAGGACAATCCGGCCTCAGGCCGCGTACTGGAAAAGCTCGACTTCATGAGGGCAGACCGCAGCCGCGTCTTCTGCATGGGTCGAGGCGAAATCGTTGATCACGTAGACATGGCGCGTATCGGCTGAAACGCGTAAGAGAACAGACATGAAATTCCTCGACCAAGCCAAAGTATACATCAAGTCAGGCGGCGGCGGTGCCGGCTGTGTCTCGTTTCGGCGCGAGAAATATGTCGAATTTGGCGGCCCGGATGGCGGCGATGGCGGCCGGGGCGGTGATGTCTGGGCGGAGGCCGTGGAAGGCCTCAACACGCTAATCGACTATCGTTACCAGCAGCATTACAAGGCCAAGCGCGGCGGCCATGGCATGGGCAAGCAGCGCACCGGCGCAGGCGGCGCGGATGTCATTCTGAAACTGCCTGTCGGCACTCAGATTTTCGAAGAAGACCAGGAAACCCTGATTGCGGATTTGACTGAGATTGGCCAACGCGTGCTGCTGGCTGAGGGCGGCAATGGCGGCTGGGGCAATCTGCGCTTCAAATCCTCCACCAATCAGGCTCCGCGCCGCGCCAATCCTGGCGAGGAAGGCGAGGAACGCTGGATCTGGCTGCGTCTGAAGCTGATTGCCGATGCCGGGCTTGTTGGTCTGCCGAATGCCGGCAAATCTACCTTCCTGAGCGCCGTGACGGCCGCAAACCCGAAAATTGCCGATTACCCGTTCACCACACTGAACCCCGGCCTGGGTGTGGTCGATCTGGGCCCCGGCAACCGATTCGTGCTGGCAGACATTCCGGGCCTGATCGAAGGCGCCGCCGATGGCGCAGGCCTAGGCCATCGTTTCCTCGGTCATGTCGAGCGCTGCAAGGTGCTGCTGCACCTGATCGACTGCACGCAGGACGATGTGGCCGGCGCATACCGCACGATTCGCGGAGAGATCGAGGCCTATGATTCCGAACTGGCCGCGCGTCCGGAAATTGTCGCGCTCAACAAGATTGATGCGCTGCTGCCGGAAATGGTCGAGGAGCAGATGGCCAAGCTGAAGACGGTGTATGATGGAGAGCCGCTGCGCATCTCCGGTGTAACCGGCGAAGGCGTCAAACAGGCCCTGTCAGCCATCTCGCGCCATCTCGGCATCCTCGCTGAGGAAGAGGCCGAGGCAGACGCGGAAGATGATAACTGGTCGCCGCTCTAATGATGATGGTGGTGCGGCTCGGTGTTGAGCCGTCCGCACTTGCCACACTTCACGACGACGCCATGGGCATCATGATGCGCCACATTCACCAACAGCTTCGTCTTGCACGATCCGCAGCGATAGGTTTCGTCACCGCCCCCTTCCCGCACGGGCGAGCCCGCAGTGTGTTCCAGCACATCGGCACCTTGGGCCTGGGCAGGGGTCAGCAGGATCATATCGAACTGGGGCATGGCGAAAAACCTCTCTGTTTTCATTCTCGTGACGGGCAATGGCTTGCCTTGTCAACGGCTTCATTTTCTCTTCCGGCATCTGCCACACCAGTGTATCGCTGCGCTTCATGACTGACACGCCTTTTGCCTCCGCCAAGCGTATTGTGGTGAAAACCGGCTCTGCCCTCGTGGCGGAGAAGGGCACGCCGCGCCATGCCTGGCTGGAGAAGCTGGCCGCAGACATTGTGGGTCTGCGCGAGCGCGGGTTGGAGGTGATTCTCGTGTCTTCCGGCGCCGTAGCGCTTGGACGGGCCAGCCTCGGCAGTGCCGGCACCAGACGTCTGGACCAGAAACAGGCCGCTGCCGCGATTGGCCAGCTGCGTCTGATGTCTGCCATTGGCGGCGCGTTCGAACCGCACGGCGTCGTCATCGGCCAGGCCCTGCTCACCCTGGGCGACACAGAGAATCGCCGCCGCTGGCTGAATGCTCGCGCCACGCTGGAGACGCTGCTGGAGGCGGGCACAGTTCCAGTCATCAATGAGAACGACACGGTGGCGACAGACGAGATCCGCTATGGCGACAATGATCGTCTTGCCGCCCGTGTCGCGCAGATGATGGGTGCAGACGTGCTGGTCCTGCTATCGGATATCGACGGCCTCTACACAGCCGACCCGCGTAGTCACCCTGACGCGACGCATATCCCGCACCTCAATGAGCTAACAACAGAGCATGACGCCATGGCCACAGGTGCCAATGCGGAGGCAGGCGTTGGGTCTGGCGGCATGGCGACCAAGCTTGCCGCCGCGCGTATCGCCCATGCGGCGGGCTGTTCCACGCTGATCACGATTGGCAACCGCGAGCATCCGCTCCTCTCCATTGAGAGCGGCGCGCGCTGCACGCTGATTTCCGCAGCCACGACCCCCGCCAATGCCCGCGCGGCCTGGCTGGCGGGCCATCTGACGCCTGAAGGCTCAATCACCCTGGACGAGGGCGCAGCCAAGGCGCTGCGCGGCGGCGCGAGCCTACTGGCCGTTGGCATCACTGGCGTGACAGGCAGCTTTGAACGCGGCGCGGCAGTTGCCCTCAACGCCCCCTCTGGCCGCACAGTCGGCAAGGGCGTCACCGCCTACAGCTCATCGGAAATCCAGCGCGTCATTGGCTGCCACAGCGAAGAGGTGGAGGCCATCCTCGGCTATAGGGGCCGCCCCGCCATCATCCACCGCGATGATATGGTCGTGGTCAGGTAGGCTACCGCCATGGCCTATTTTCGCCCTGCTACACCAGACGACATCGGGGCGCTCACGGCGCTGGAAAGCAGCTTTCCTCCAGAAGACCGTTTCTCAGCCCGAACCTGGCGGCGCCTGCTGAGCGGCAATTCCGCAATCCTGGTGAGCGACTCAGGCGACGCCCTGACCAGCGCAGCCGTCATCCTGTTCCGAAAGAGTGCCAAGGTCGCCCGGCTCTACTCCATCACCGTCGCAGAAAGCGCGCGCGGCAGCGGGCTATCTTCCGCGCTGCTGTCGGAATGCGAAGACATTTCAAGGCAGAAAGGCTGCAGCCATATGCGCCTTGAAGTCCGCGCAACCAATTCCCGCGCAATACGTCTTTACGAGAGGCACGGATATCGCGTAATGGCGCGCGCCGCAGCGTATTATCCTGATGGGGAAGACGCACTTAGAATGGAGAAGCCGCTAACCGGCCTCTCAAGAGAGGAAACATGACCGATTGGGTCGTACTCGTTGAAACCGCCAATGACATCAGTCAGGCGGAAACTCCCCACAAGGTGCTGAAAGTCTCTGACTACATCACCAAACCCGCCCTGTTTTCAGGCCGGCGCCCGTATATTCTGAACCTCTGCCGGTCCTATGGCTATCAGTCGGAGGGCTATTACGCCTCCCTGCTGGCAGAGGCGCGCGGCCACCGCGTCAGCCCCAGCGTACAGACCATGGTCGAGCTGTCCGCCAAAGGCCTTTACAAGCACGCCCTGCCCGATCTTGGCGAACGCCTGAGTGAAGCGCGCGCAAAGGGTGCCGAGGAGATCGACAGCCTGTTCGTTGCCTTTTCGAAGCCGGAAACGCCCGGCTATGAAAAGCTTGCCCGCGAAGTCTCAGACTGGTTCCGCGTTCCAGCGCTGGAGGTTGAGTTCGACGCGAGTGCGCCGCACGGCATTGGACGTGTCCGGATGGTTCCGCCGCAGAAGCTGAAAGGTACGCGCCGGGATTTCTTCCTTGAGGCGATGGCCGCCTATACCAGCGGCCGCATCAGTGAGCCCAAGACGAAGGCCCCTGCAAAGTGGGCGCTTGCCGTGCTGGTCGACCCGCAGGAAAAGACGGCCCCCTCCAAGCCCGCCTCCATCAAGCGCCTCGCGGATGTTGCCGCCAAGATGGGCGTTGAAGTCGAGACCATCGAGCCATCCGACCTGACCAGCCTGGCAGAGTTCGATGCGCTCTTCATTCGCGCCACTACGCAGATCGACAATTACACCTACAAGTTCGCCCGCCGCGCAGAACAGGAAGGCATGCCCGTCATAGACGACACGCATTCCATGATCCGCTGCACAAACAAGGTGTACCTGAAAGAGATCCTCGAAAAGGCCGGCCTTCCCATTCCGCGCACGGAAATTCTGGATGAGAAAAGCGATCTCGCCGCTGTGTTCGAAAAGCTGGGAAACCCTGTCGTCCTGAAGACGCCAGATGGCTCCTTCGGCACGAATATGGTGAAGGCCAGATCGCTTGAGGAATTGCGTGATGGCGCGAAGAAGATGTTCAAGGACACGGCCCTGATCATCGCGCAGGAATTCGTTCCGACGAAATATGACTGGCGTATTGGAGTGCTGGATGGTGAAGCCATCTATGCCTGCCAGTATCGTATGGCGCGTGGGCACTGGCAGATCGTGAAGCACGGCCCTGATGGCAAGACCACTGAGGGCGGCTTCACCACTTTCCCGGTTGAGGATGCCCCGCCGGCTGTCGTCGACGCCGCTGTGCGCGGCGCTCGTCTGATCGGGAATGGCCTCTATGGCGTAGACCTGAAAGAGACGGACAAGGGTGTC
This sequence comes from Hyphomonas beringensis, assembly GCF_000682755.1. Classification (GTDB taxonomy): domain Bacteria; phylum Pseudomonadota; class Alphaproteobacteria; order Caulobacterales; family Hyphomonadaceae; genus Hyphomonas; species Hyphomonas beringensis. Next base: position 3,102 of record NZ_AWFF01000067.1, on the reverse strand, counting down.
GTGATCATCGAGATCAATGACAATCCGTCAATCGATCATGATGTTGAAGGCGCCGTTCTGAAAGACGAGCTGTGGCGCCGCATCATTTCGTGGTTCTCGACACGACTGGAACAGCGCATGGGCCACGTGGCCTGACCTCTAGAAACGGAATGCCCCGGACACAAGGGATTCATAGCGGTCTTGCGTGAACGGAACATATTGACGTCTGTCCGGATGGTACATCCAGATCGGGTCATCCACCTTGTCAGGATCGTAGCCCTCTTTCACTAACTCCACTTTGCGGAATTTGAACGTCCCGGTCGTATCCGCCTCGCGCTGGATACGCAGGAATATCGGAATCGCATAGGATGGCAAGTTCTGTGACAGCTCGTAGTACAGGCTTTCAAAGTCCACATCACCGCCCAGCGTGATAGCCGCCATACCGGCTTTTCCATCCGCCCCCGGAATGGATACGCCATAGACATTGGCCGTCGCGATGCCTTTGACATGAGACAGTGCATCGCTGACCTCATTGGTGGAGACATTCTCGCCCTTCCAGCGATACGTGTCACCAATACGGTCAATGAAATAGATATACCCGTTTTCATCCTTGCGCATGATGTCGCCAGTCCGGAACCAGGAATCTCCCTCTTCAAACACATCGTGCAGGATCTTTTTCTCGGTGGCGTTCTTGTCGTGATACCCTTCGAACCGATTGTCCTTGGTGCCAATCCGCCCTAGAACTTCTCCCGGCTCGCCCAGTTCGGCGCGGACAACAAAGCCGTCTTCCCCGCGCACGGGCTGTTCGGCCTCTACGTCGAACTCGACAAAGGCGATATGGTCAAACTTCCAGTCCAGCCATTTCGGAATGCGCCCGACAGCTCCCACCGTGCCGTCAAAGCTCAGCATGTTCACATTACCCTCGGTCGCGCTGTAGAATTCACAAAGCTGGGGAATGTTGAACCGTTCACGGAATTCATTCCAGATCTCGGCCCGCAAGCCATTGCCAAAGCCCGTGCGGATCCTGTGCGCACGCTCCTTCGGGTGGGGCGGCTGGTTCAGCAAGTAGCGGCACAGCTCGCCAATATAGACAATCGTGGTGACCCCATAATCGGAAACATCATCCCAGAAGGCACTCGCAGAGAACTTCCGGCGCAAAATAACGCTCGCTCCCGTCATCATGGCGACGCCAATGCCGCATATGCCCCCCGTCCCATGATACAGCGGCAAGGTGAGATACACGCGGTCACGCGCCGACGTCTGGCATGGCGCAATGAAGGTGCGCAGCATGGTCTGCAGACGTGAATTCGTGACCCGCGCCGCCTTGGGCAAGCCGGTCGTGCCGGACGTGTAAACATAGAGGCATAAATCCTTGCCGCGCAGGCCAGCGCGATGCTCGCGGCCGGGCCGTGTCGTTGGCATGTCCGCCAGAACGGTCTCAAAATCCTCGCCATAGGCACCGCCCAGAGACCAGATCTCTGGCGCGCCATTCAGATCGGGGTGAACCGCCTCAATCGCAGTGTCCTGCTCAGCGCCGGTTATGATATGCTTTGCTTCGACAATATCGATGCAGTGGGTCAGGCCCTCACCTTCCAGATGGTGGTTCACCAGCGCCGTGACGACGCCAATCTTTGCCAGCCCGACCCAGATGGAGACATATTCCGGCCGATTCTCCATGAACAAGGCCACGCTGTCTCCAGACTTCAGGCCCTGTTTCAGCCCCCAATGGGCTACGCGGTTCGCCAACGCATCGAATTCGGCATAGGTGGACAGCTGGTCTTCGAACCGGAACGCGACATTATCGGAATGCTTGTCGACGCTGTCTTCGAAATCATCGGCGACCAATTGCTTTGAGTCCGGGTCAATCGAACCGGTCAGCTTGATCATCCTGTAGACGCAAAGCAGGAAGTCGAGATCCTTCCGCATGGCGGAAAAGGAGTCATATTTCGGCAGATATTTCTGGAGGGAAGCAGCGTTAACCATAGAAAGGGTATATCTTGAGGTAGTGAACATGTCGTGACCATGCTGGGGAAAACTGAAGGTTTTCCGATAAATGCGTGGTTTGCATCCCCCGTATCGCCTGCTAATCGCTGCAATGCACATTCGGAGACCATAATAATGACAGACCCCGTCGGCGACTTGCTCAACCTGCTCGATATTGAGCGTCTTGAACTGGACCTTTTCCGGGGCCAGAGCCCGGATGAGCGGGCCAGCCAACGTGTCTTTGGTGGCCAGGTGATTGCCCAGTCACTGGTTGCGGCCTATCGCACCGTTCCCGAGGACAGGCTCTGCCATTCCCTGCACGCCTATTTCATCCGCCCGGGCGACCCGAAAGTGCCGATCATCTACCAGGTGGACCATGCCCGCGACGGCGGCAGCTTCACCACGCGCCGGGTCGTTGCCATCCAGCATGGTAAACAGATCTTCAATATGGCCGCCAGCTTCCAGACCGATGAAGACAGTTGGGAGCACCAGCATGACATGCCGGACGTGCCCGGCCCGGAAGGCCTGAAAAGCCTGCGGGAACGCCGCGTGGAAATCGCCGATGCGCTGCCCGAAGCCATGCGGGATGAATTCACGCGGGAACGCGATATAGAGATTCGCGAAGTCGAACCGCTGGATCTGTTGCGCCCAGAGCCTTCCAGCGACCGCCACCATGTGTGGTTTCGTGTTTCGCGTCCGGTGGATGTCTCCCCGGCCCTGCATCACTGCCTGCTGGCCTATGCGTCCGATATGAACCTTCTCAGCTCCTGCTACCGGCCGCACGGCATCACCTGGCTGCACCATAAAAAGCTCATGTCAGCGAGCCTGGATCACGCCATGTGGCTGCATGGGCCCATCCAGTTTGATGAATGGCACCTCTATTCCATGGACAGTCCCTTTGCCGGAAAGGGCCGCGGCTTCAATCGCGGGCAGATCTTTAACCAGTCCGGCCAGCTTGTTGCGAGTGTTGCACAAGAGGGTCTTGTGCGCCGACTTCAGCCAAAACCCTGATATTACCGCTGAAAGGGGCTTGCGCCGTAGCGCGACCTCATTATTACGGGAGTCCGGAGCGTAGCGCAGTCTGGTAGCGCATCTGGTTTGGGACCAGAGGGTCGTAGGTTCGAATCCTATCGCTCCGAC
>NZ_AWFF01000066.1 GCF_000682755.1 Hyphomonas beringensis | reverse complement strand
TCAATCATCAGCGGAATATCGAGAGCAGGGCCAGGTTCAAATTGTTACGTGACGCCACTCTTGTCGAGTGGCGCGAGCTGATCGCCGCCTGAGACCTGCTCGTTTGCGAAAAACGGAGACTGGTTCGAATTCGTCTGACAGCACCCAAATCAGTGCAAAATTGGAATGAAAACGAACCCATTGGATATTGGGACCGTTATGTATAGGACGCCAGTAGTGTCGTTCTTTGGGGGACCTCCGACCACGCTAACCTCTATGCGGTTTCCGGCGCTGTCGTATTGATAAGAAATCACACGCCCATTGTCATAGCAGACTTGGGTCAAGCGGCCCAGCACATCGTAGGCGTAGTTTATCTGGTTGGTATTTTCTGCGGGTATTTCACATGCTTCATCTGCATAGGCACAATGCGCTCCTGCAAGCAGAATAATCGAAGCGAGCAAGAGGGGTCGGATGTTCATTTGCGAGTTCACTATGGCAGATAGAGCCCGACTTCGGGATGGCAATGGCCGATTCTCTTTCAACTTCTGGAACTATAGGTGAATGCAAATGGTGGGGCAACCGGGGGTGGCGTCGTTGCGGGATTTATGCGGAATTTGAGCATTCTTGACAGGTAAGTGTAACATACCTTCTCCCGGCGCTAAGATTTCAGAGGTGAGGGGGCAATTAATGGTTGAATGTGCGATCGACTCAAGAAAACAAAAGTATTAGAGTTGTTTGGTCTCAGAGGCGGTCCGGGCACCAAAGCGGACTTCGGTTGCGCGAGGTGGTAGGTGTGCAGATAACCATTGAGGCATCCGGCAGCGCGGAACAGTGCCGATCAAGGAAGGCAGCTTTTCGATTGTAGGACGAGTTTAAGCGAGAGAATAGAGATGCAATTATCAAGGCAAACTATATTGAAGCTCATTCGGGAGCCAATTTCTGACACGCGGCGCAAGCTCATGTTTAAGACTTTTCTGGCCGGTTTGTTTTTTATTGCCTGGCCCTTGTCAGCCTCCGCGGAGTGGACTCCGGCTGCTTTCGTCGACAAAATCGAAGTTGATACTGATGTCGATGGATTAGCTATTTACTATTTCCACGTTCAAAGTGGTTGGGGCGCCGCAAGTTGCCCCAGTGCGACTTGGGCGCGGATTCAATCTGATGCGATAGGTAGCGGCGCTGTTCTTAGCTTACTGATGCAAGCACGGGCTATGGGCGTTCAAGTAACTGTTGAGGGGCAGTGTGCCAGCCCCGGCTTTTTCACGATCAGTAAGGCCTCAATGTTGTGACTCAGGTGCGAGTGCGTTTCACCTGAAGTGCAGATGAAAATCGCAACCATTTTGATAAATGGAAATAAGGCGCGTTGAATCATGCATCCGGCACTGAAGCCCCAAACGCCCGGGATCCGACAATGGACCGAAGTGCATCGCGACGGCCCGTCGCCTCTGGCTTCATTGCTCCCTAGCTTGCCGCCGGGTGCTGTCAGACTAACTCGACCAGTCTCCGCTTGTCGCGGACGAGCAGGCCTCAGGCAACGGCCAACTCGCGCCATTCGAGAAGAGCGGCGTCACGTAGAGATTTGAGCCTGGCACTGCTCCCGATGTTCCGCTGCTTAACTCAAACCCAGATGCGCCAGCCCCTCCTTAAGTCGGGCAGCCTGAAATATCTAAGCACCCGACGACGGACAAGGGCGTCTGCTTTGAGATTTCTGAAGATAGCAATGATGCTGTATGGTAATCCTGACGTCATGGTGGCGGATAGATGCCCGCCATTTCGAACTGCCATGGAAGTACTTGGAAGCAAAGGTCGCCAGGAAACTGGTCGGCATCTCAACAATCGTGCTCAGAATTTGCGCTGATCGTTCCGCCGACGAGAACGAGCGATGTCACATTTCATGCGCATACGTAGTTTCCAAAATTCATCTGACACCACATTTCTATTTAATTTAATGGGAGAATCTGTATTCATCTTAAAATGAAAATGTGCTGAGGCGCGCTTTCATGGTCCGGAAGAAAAATGCCTATTCAATATATTCGCCGCAGAAGGAACTTAGTTCATGCTTTCTATTCGAAATTACCATTGGCGTTCATTGCTTCTCGCAATAAGCGTTTGGTTGGCATTCCCGTTTCTTGCAAATGCCCAAGTGCTAACGCTCATCCAAGATGATCCTTCTGACTGGCTACTTGAAAACTACATCAACGACAATGTCGTGCTCTGGTACACACCTTCCAATTGCGCAAGCGGTGCTCTCAACCTTCCAGCAGGCACATCTAATGAAGACAGGGATCGTTTTTGGTCTCTGATGTTGAGCGCTAAACTATCCGGGAGCGAAGTCCAGATCTACTATTACCGATACGATGACGCCCGGTCTTGCATAATCAGCTCATTTGGGATGCAAGCACAGTAGTATGTATGCGGTGTGTATTTCAAAGATCTTGTCATCCGTTCAATGAACGAGACAGATGATCTTCGTAGGTGAGAGCTAGCCATGGCGCGCTTTTCGGGCCTGCGTCGTCTCGAAGAAGGCCGTTTCAGCTTATTGCTTCGTACGTAATCACCTACTTAGTGAATTGCGTGAGCTGTGACACCACGCAGAAAGCGAACGCACCGCTACGCGATCAGCTGTTAATCCAAATATATAAAGGCTGCTCGCGATCACCCCAATCGGTGCACGCGTTTGTTCCAGTTACTTCCAAAGGCTTTCCTTGAGCCTGGGCCGAAAGCAGAAGCGCGAGCATTGCCCTTCCAGTGTCGGAATCAAGTCGAATTGCAAACTGTAGTGGTTGTACCGCGCAGCTAGGCGCATTGGAGTGAAATTCCATCTGAAAAAAGAGTAAGTTTCCTTGGTGCACCATAACCTGCTCGACCAGCCCGCTACCGGAGCCGGCAGAGGCTGGTAGAAGCGCCGTCGCCGAGGCCCCGAAAAGCACCGAGGCAAGCCCATGACTTAACCACTTAATAAGTTGGCGCTTTTTTCCATGGAACGTTTTCCTGTGTCGTGTGGCTTTCTAGTAAGCCGCTTTTTGTTTTTCATTTCTATTGCTCGCTTGTTGGAATGAAAGCAAATCCCTCTCCAAGAGGGATAACGATAAACTTTACTCCGGAGGACGACGAGATGCTGCTTTCGACCTGCGTTCGGTTGCCGACGCTGTCATATGTATAGGTGATTATAGTTCCATCATCTTAGCAAGCTTGGACCAGGCGGCCCAAGGCATCGTAGGCGTAATTGATCTGATTTGTGTTTGGCTCAGGAGGGGAGGGGCAAGATGGATCTGCGAATGCCTCGGGCGCGCAATATAAAGCCAACGATAGTATGAGCGCTACTTTTGGCTCTGGAAAAAACTCTTCGGTTTGAGCTGACAGACTTTCCTCACCATATCATGTTTCCTTTATCGTAGCGGATACATTTGATGCTGTCCGCCTCATGGGGCAATCAGTGCATAGTCAGTGGACAATAGATTTTTCTGGGACGCTGTCCACAGACTTCATCGAGATATTTTCAAAATCTATCCATTTGGGGTTGAGTGTGACTGAGGTGAGAGGCATACTTTGCCTTCTGTAATTCAGGGGGCGGATAAAAAGTCTGGGCCTTGGTGTGTTGTGAAATCGCGTTGTTAAGGTTGGTTATGAGAATATCTTTAACTCAGAACTTGGTAAGGCTTATCGAATCCTCAGTGTGGTTGGTTTGTACTTCGCATTTGTATGCAGCGGCTCGTTTGCTGAGCAGGATACCTGCGAGCAAAATCGACAATATTGAAATTGATGCGGAAATCGGCGGTAGGGCTGTCCTCGCCTTGCTAATGCAGCCACGCGCGATCAGCGCTGATGTGGCCTTGGCGGTTTTTTAGGTCTGCTGGTATTGGGTAGGATATTAAGATGATCGATTGTCTATCGAGTGCGCGCTGGACTAGGTTTTTACGAGCTTGGGTGTGTCTTGGCATTGTTTTCGTATACGTAAATTCTGCCGTGGGGCTGGCTTCCGCGCAGGGACAAGACACAGGGTTTCGATTGGAGGTAGATTGGACGGAAAGGTGGAAGCCCTCCCATGAAATAGATGCGTTGGGAGAGAATCTTCTGGGTGATTCTATAGATCCCCTGAGTGGAGCTCTTTCCTTTGAACAGGTTGACGTATCTCTGCCTGGAAATTCAGAACTTCCTGTGGAAATTCGGCGTCGTTATAATGCTAGCCGTGCGCTTCGCAATGAGTTTCAAGACTGGTCGCTTGCGGTTCCGGTTATACGAACTCAGTTGTTCGATCGGAACAGGTATCAATCTTGGGAGAACCCAGAATGGGCAAAGCAACGTTGCAGCATCTCGTTTTCGTCAACCTTACCTAGAGGGCCAGACCCTGATGGTAGTCAAAGTTCTGGAGCCTCTGGTGCTTGGCCATCATCATATAGTAATGGTGTTTTTGTTGACGTGCCTGGACAGACAAATAGCCAGCTTCTCGAAAACCCTGAGGGGAGTGTTTGGCCCTCGGAAGCTGTTAAGGTCACGACGGATGGCTGGTGGTTTGAGTGCCTATCAAATGTTGATGGGGCGGGAACGGAGGGCTTCTTGGGGCATAGTCCAGATGGAAGTACATACCGTTTTGATAAGGTTATTAGCCGCCCAGGCGTTTCAGAGAAAAGCTCATGGTCTCCTGAATACTTGGGAGGCAGTTTTGTTCATATGCGCTACAAAAAACAGATTATGCGCGATGAATTTCTTGCCGCATCCCTTGTTACTGATGTCCATGGTAATACAGTCTCTTACACGTATGACGCGAATGGTAGGCTGGTGAAAATTCTTGCCAATGATGGACGCGAGATAGAGCTGAATTACGACCCAAACTACCCGCAGAGTATATTTGTCCAGAGCGTAACGTCTAACCCCAATACTTCCGATGCGCGTACTTGGACATACTATTACGGTGGGCAAGTTCCTATCCAAGTCTTTGATGACAGTTCTACAGCGGGAAACCATAGAACTCGATATGTTTCTACGCTGAAGTCAGTTATGCGACCGGATGGGCGCCAATGGACGTACCAATTGGAGGGAATGCAAGCTAAAGGCGTTTCAGGAACTGGAAATTGTCGGCAGAAGGACCAATCGGTTTCAGTGACTCATCCTGATGGCTTAACAGGCATATTTCTTTTGCAAGAAATTGTGAGGCAGATGGCGTCCGCAACAGGATCGCAACCGGTGCAATATTGTGCCGCATACCAGACAACTCCGACGGGAGGGCAGGCGGCTCATTGGACGCATGTAATGGCGGTGTCTGAAAAAAGGTTGAGTTTCAATGGGGTGAATTCTAGCTGGTCTTATACCTATATCGACAATTCCCCCAGCAATGGTTGGCTTAATCAGACCGATGTTGAGCGTCCGGATGGCTCGATGCTGCGTTACTCATATTATGGGTTCGACAATCAAACGACGTCAGGGCCGACTGCTCCAGGGAAGCTTGCCAAGACGGAGTTGTTTCGTAACCAGAGTGCTGCGAATTTGATTGAAAAGACATCCTATGAGTATCTTCGCGAAGTCGATGCGGGCTATATGTTTGTGACCAGTATGCAGCCGATAAGTGAGCGATCTGATCGCACAATCTTGACTGAAGTCGCGCGTACATATCCGAATGTAGGAAGTACGACTACTGATGAATATGTGACAGAGTTTAAGTTTAATATCGACCGCGATCTTCCATCATACAGCTGGGGAGAGCCAGTTGAGATCAAGCGGTATTCTTCACTCGCGCCCTCGGACATTCAGCTAAATGTTATCACTTATCATCACGATTTGGATGATTGGATTTTAGGACTTCGCAAGACGCTCAGCCGGAATAGCAAGAGGTTTGAAGAGCATGGCTATGATGCCAAGGGGCGTCGAGTGTGGATCAAGTTATTTAACCAGTCGACACCTGCGATGACCTATACGTATCATACAAATCCCAGCGATCCGGTCGATGGTGATGCATTAGGTCAAATAAAGTCTATGACTGATATTACGGGGTCCGTTACATCAATTTTCGACTATAATCGAGGGATACCTCGCTCTGTCATTTTACCGTCCACCAGTAGCCATGCTTCGGCGACTTATTCCAGAAGTATCGATAGGAATGGGTGGGTTCTGAGTGAGACAAATCCACATCAATACACCACCTCTTACGAGTACAATCCCGTAGGTAGGCTGACGAAGATTATTCCACCCAAGAATGATGGCGCGGCGGCTGACACGAACATCGCCTATGCTCATAACGCAAATGGGTTGACCCAGACGGTTACCCAAGGGGCGTTTAAGTCTACAATTTCTTATGATGCTCGGCTGCGCCCTCTGCTCACTAAGGAAGAGGATACTGCGACAGGGGCATATTCTTTTGTCCGGCGGGAGTATGATGCCTTTAACCGGGTTCTGTTTGAATCTTATCTCTCTACGAGTTCCACTTCAGTGGCAGGTGTCGAGACGGAGTATGATGCGCTCGGGCGAGTTGTGGCGCAGTCCCAGACGGTTGCTCCTTTTGCAGAGACGAGTACTGAGTATCTCTCTGGCAATCGGGTCCAGGTTACTGATCCTCGTGGCAATGTCACGACGACAAGCTATCTGAGCTATGGGCAGCCAGAGGATGGCACTTCTAAAAAAGCTATGCCGGTCCTGATCGATTATCCTGCTGGCGCGGATATGAGCATAACCTATGACATCTGGGGTAATAAGCTGACAGAGACGCAAGGGCCTGCGACAACGACCTACACCTATGATAGCTCTCTCCGGCTTTATTCTGTCGAGGATCCGGATGGAGACACATCCTATACCTATTACGATGCGGCAGACCGGCCCATCGTTACGGTCGATGGAGAAGGGCGCAAAACGCGTACCGTCTATGATGCGATGGGGCGCCCGGAAAAGATCATCAAGGCCTGGGTTGGCAACACGCAAGGGGCTGGCTCAACGCTGGACTGTGCGACGATGCGGGCAAATTATGATCCGGTCAGCTATCTGCAGCAGTGTTACAGGCTGATGACCTACACCCCTACGGGCCAAATCAAAACGGTCGCTGATGCACTGGGTAATCTGACGACATATGACTATGACGCCCTGGACCGGCAGACGCATATTTATTTTCCTTCCAAGACACAGGCGGGGGTAAGCTCGACCACGGATTACGAGCAAGTGGTCTATGATGTGTTTAGCCGTCCGGATACGAAGCGAACCCGGTCGGGAAGCACGATTGATTATACCTATGATGCCCTTGGGCGGCTGTTGAGCCGCAATGTGCCCGGCGCACCGACGCATACGGCCAATGGGGGTACGGTGACACATTCCTATACGTATGATGCCGCTGGCCGGAAACTGACAGCGACCCATGACGGGATGACGCTGAGCTATCATTATGATGCGATCGGGCGCATAAACTGGCAGAAGCATAATGGCATCCGTCCGATTTCCTATCAGTATGACAAGGCGAACAATCTGACGCGGCTGACTTATCCGGATAATTGGGTGGTAGATTACCAATATGATGCCCTGAACCGGGTGACACATGCCAATGACAATAATGGGACGTCCCGAACCCTGGCACATGTGGCTTATGATACGCTCTCGCGCCGTAAGACTGTAACCTATGCGAATGGGACTTCTGCGCATTTTGACTATAGCGACCGGGGCGACCTGACCTGTCATGACTGGAATCTGAGCGGAACGACGCCGTCATCCTGCAACACGTCAGCAGCCGAGATCGGCTATGATTATACCTATAATGCGGTCAGGCAGGTCCTGTCGCAGGCGGTGTCCGATCCATCGCTGATATGGCAACCTGATACGCCGGATACGGCCTATCAGGTCAATGGCTTGAACCAGTATACGAATGTGGCTGGAACAGCGCTATCCTATGATGGTAATGGCAACCTCTTGTCTGGCCTGAGCGGGCTGACCTTCGGCTATGATGCGGAGAATGTGTTGCGGTCTGTCTCTGATGGTGGAGGCACAGTTGCGAGCTATGACTATTATGCCGATGGTGCCCGGTCTTCCAAGACGACCGGGGGAACATTCAGTCAGTTCTATTATATGGGCGGGCTTGGCTATCTGACGGAAGAGGACACTGGGTTTGCGGCCGATCAGGAGATCGCCGAATATGTCGGCTCTGCTCTGCTGCGACGGTATGTGCGTCTGCCAGGCTCTGTGGACGAGGCGTTCCTGATGCTGGACTATCCAGGAAGCGGCAGTGAGGAGCGCTGGGTGCATGCAGATCGTCAGGGGTCTGCCATCCGTCTGACAAATGCTTCTGGCTCAGTGACGGATAGCTACACCTACTCTGCCTGGGGAGAGAGCGGGGGAAGCCTTGCTGGGTTCCCATTCCGCTATACGGGGCAAAAGCTCGATGCCGAGACGGGGCTCTATTATTACAAGGCCCGCTATTACTCACCAGAGCTCGGCAGGTTCCTGCAGACCGACCCTATCGGGTACCAAGATCAGATGAACCTCTATGCTTATGTCGCAAGCGATCCGCTGAATGCGACGGATCCGACGGGGATGGAAATAGACCCCCAGGATGAAGTCAGGAGGCTTGCAGTAGTGGTGGTCCGCGGAGTCAGGAAAAAGATAAATCAGAAGGTTAGCCAGTTCGTCACGGGTATCAAGGGTGCAGCAATCGAAGAGTTGGACAGTTCGGTGCCGGGATTAGCCAAAGTTGCCAACACCTTTGTAAGGGAGTGCGTCGTCGTGAATGCTCAGGGCAGCCTAGGAGCGCAAGTTGGGGTGAAAGGTAAACTTGGACCGCTTCAGGCTGAGAGTTTGTTAGACCTTATATCCGTCAGAGCGGATGTCGGCACAGAAGCTCTTCGCAATGGTAGTGTTTTCTCATCCACTCAAGGGGTCACGGGAACCGCCGGGCTGGCTAACGCAAACATTGGCGGTTCATACGGTAGGAAGGGGGCATTTGGCACCGATATTCCTGCCGGAGAAAAGATTGCCGATCAACCAGTCTCTTTTTCCAAGCCCCAAGGATTTTTGGGTGTCGGTGGAGGTGGCGCCCTCCTATTTGGTGGCGAGTTTGAAGTGGGTGCAAAAATACCCGACAAAGACGATGGCGGATGCGAGTAGAGCATGTCCAGAACAATTTATAACAGCCCTCGAACCATGATTTTCCTAGCGTGTATCATGGGTGTCGCGTCGTTGTGCCTGCTACTTTTTCGGAGTTCCGAGATGCTAGGCAGTTGCTTATTGATTGTTTCAGGTTGGTTCGTATTGGCTTGGCCCACTTCCGCATTGCTGAATTTGGACTGGAAGCGAGGGTCTGTCGCGCGCGCTTTCGTTGCGATAGGGTGGGTTGGCATTCCCGCATTGCTGATTATGTCGAACGTATGGAGCGCTAAAACTGCAGATGCTCCGGGTCATGATCATTTGCAAAACTTGCTTGGTGGCTCGGTTGGGCTTCTCTATTTGTACGTTTGCGTCCAGTTAGGAACGCATGTAACGCAACTTAAGGACAAAACCAATCCAGTAGCCGAAACTATCAGAGCTTTTTTCTGGCCTTTTTTTTTACGAGCACGCGTGGATTTATAGATTGTGACCCGAGCCCCACGCGTCCCGCTGGCATTGTCAGCGGAACCGGGGTTGAGGAGTGAATTCGGAAACGTAGCTTCGGAAAATGACCAAATCGCCGTTTCGCTACTTCAAGACGTCACCCGAAATCATCCAGCTTGCGGTGAGGCATTGTCATTTTAACTGGCCTTGAGACGGCGCATTTTGGTGCTTAGGCTCCAGAAATGACGAAATCACCTTTCCGCTACTTCAAGACATCACCGGAAATCATCCAACTCGCGGTCATGATGTATG